>JBOFGV010000110.1:0-73005 GCA_051649305.1 Beijerinckiaceae bacterium | reverse complement strand
CTATGCACCTCGAAGTTATAGACGAACCCTTCCTTTGATGATAATAATTATCATATTTCTCGCAAGAGGTCATATCATGCCCAGCAGCGTCGCCCTCGGAAATCTTGAAACTGTCGTCGTGAAGCTCGTTGAATCGGGTCGTTACAACTCGAAAAGCGAAGTGATCCGTGAAGGCATCCGGCTGGTTGAAGAGCGCGAGAAGCGCCTTGCACTGCTGGATGAAGCGCTGGCTGCTGGTTTGGCTGATGCCGAGGCCGGACGTCTTGTTCCGGCTGATGATGTGTTCAAAGAACTGAAGGCGCTTGCGACCGGGGCCGCTGCTTGATTCTGGCATTTACAGGCAAGGCACGGAATGATCTGCGTCAGATCGTTGTCAGCATTGCGAAAGAAAACCCTGAAAGGGCAATCAGTTTTGTAGGTGAACTGGAGCAAAGATGTGCAGCATTGAAGATTGCCCCTTTGGCTTATGCCGTTCTTCCCCGGTACAGCAAAACAGGCATTCGCCGTGTTGTTCACGGGAACTATCTGATTTTCTACCATGTACGGGAAAGTCAAATCACTGTTTTGCGGGTGCTGCACAGCGCGATGGATGTTGATGCGCATTTGATGCCTAGATAGTCCCCCCTCTAAAACTTCCGCCACACAGCCATCATCGCTCCGCGCTCCTTCAGGCTTTCGCGCCCGCGTATGCTTGTGAAAACGCCAAGCTGCACAGACATGCGCTGGGTTATGTCCACCACACCCGCGAGTTGTATCTTGTGCTGGCGCGGGGCTGGCATGGCGAAGCGCGAATCCCGTGTCAGGGCGATGGTATTGAACGACTGCGCCAGCAACAACACAGTAGGGAAGGGGCGGAAGCCAAGGGTTGCATCAAGGCGAAACTCGCTCGCCCGTCCACTGCTGTGCCAACGGTAGCCGCTCTGCACTTCGGCAAAGCCCGTCATCTCGCCAAAGGCAAAGCCATAGCCCGCCAGCAGACGAAGGTCTGCCTCTGTGCGGGGCTCCATCTTTCGAATGTCGGAGGGTGTCGCCCGTTCGGCGCGCGCTGTGAATGTGCCTTGCGCTGACAGAACAGCGCCGGAACCTTGCCACAGCAATGTGCGCAAACCCGCCGTGCCCGCGTAGAGATTGACCTGCGCAACAGAGTCATCCACCAGGAACATCGATCTCTGTGTGCCCAGCGCACCAATCACTGTGATGCGCTCATGAAGGCCGTACTCGATCAAGGTCAGGCCTTCCTGTTTGGAAAAGCGATCGGTGCGGCGTGGCTTGCCTTTGCGGTCAAACCGCTGCGTTGAGTCTGTCAGGCTGGATGAAAAGATGATCTGGCCACGGCCTGTCTCGACAAGCCATGCTCCGGCTTTGGCGGGTGCCGCGGACAGCACAACGCTTGCTGCCAGGCAGATACTGAAGGTTCGCAATGATGGTGTTTTCCAGACATTCATTGCCGCAACACAAGAACACGCTTTCTGGCTTCATGTCTTCAGGAGCGCCTGACGCAACGTCAGTGCATCATCAACAAAGTTCAAAGAAGCTCGGGTTCAATAAAAGCTGATCCAGCGCCTTGAAACAACTCAGAGAAATCAGGGTGCGCAACCGGAAAACAGCTCTATTTTCTGAAGAAATGGCTCAAAACAATGCCGCTGGTGGTTGCAACGTTGAGGGAGTCAAAGTTTGCAGCCATGGGAATACGTGTCGTTTGCATGGTGCAAAGCAGGTGCTGCGGCAGGCCTTCACCCTCAGTTCCCAGGAACAGCGCGGTGCGTTGTTGCGGGACAATGTCCGCGATATCGGTTGATCCAGCGGGACTGAGCGCAAGGCTTTGAAAGCCCGCCTTTTGCAAGGCTGCCACCAATCCCTCAGCGGTTCCCCCGCGCGCAAACGGCACCATAAGTGTTGAGCCCACCGAAACGCGGATGGCCTTGCGATATAGCGGATCGCAGCAGGTTTCATCCAGCAGCACAGCATCAACACCAAAGGCAGCGGCGTTCCGGAATATGCCGCCCATATTGTCGTGGTTGGCGATGCCGACGCAGACCACCACCAGCGCCTTTGCCGGCAGCTGATCGATGATACCAGCGCTGCTCGCGGCAAGTGTTTTCCCAACGGCCAGAATGCCGCGATGAAGGTGAAAACCGACGATCTTCTCCATGGTGCGATCGGAGACGACATAAAACGGCTTTTCATGTGGGATGCGTGCCACCAAGTCAGCTGAGCCCACCGCGCGCTTGTCTGACATCAGGACCGACTCCAGCGGAAAGCGGCTGCGCTTCAGCATCAGCGACAGCGCCACCTCGCCTTCGACGATGAAACGGCCCTGTCGCCCGACAAGGTCCCGCTCCTGAATGTCGCAATAAGCTTCTATTCGCGGATCTTGCGGGTTTTCAATGCGGATGGGCGTTGCCAAAACGGGGGCTTCCTGCGATTGGCGACACAACGGACGGCTGGCTTTGCTTCGCCGCGTTCCGCATCACCTCACTGACGACGCGTTCTCCATGTCACCACCGCTCATTCACCTCAAGGAAATTCGCCATGGCTTTGGCGGACAGTTGACGCTGGACGGCGCTGAGCTCGCTGTAGAGCAGGGGGACAGGCTGTGCCTTGTGGGCCGCAATGGCTCGGGCAAATCAACGTTGCTGCGCATTGCAGCCGGGTTGATTGAGCCCGATGGCGGCGAGCGCTTCATTCATCCCAGTGCTACCATACGTTATCTGCAGCAGGAGCCGGATCTGACCGGCTTTGCTACGACACGGGATTATGTGCTGTCTGGTCTCGCAGAGGGCGATGATCCCTATCGCGCCGAGATGATGCTGGAAGCGCTTGGTCTCACGGGCGAAGAAACAACAAAGCAGTTGTCTGGCGGTGAGGCACGGCGTGCAGCTCTCGCACATGTCATGGCACCGGAGCCTGATATCCTGTTGCTCGATGAGCCGACCAACCATCTTGATCTGCCAGCCATCGAGTGGCTGGAAAAAGCCCTGATGGGCCTGAAATCCGGTCTGGTGGTCATCAGCCACGACAGGCGGTTTCTGACAGCGCTTTCCCGCGCCACGCTCTGGGTGGACCGTGGCCGGGTGCGCAGGCTTGATCAGGGCTTTGAGGCTTTTGAGGGCTGGCGTGACGATGTGCTCGAACAGGAAGAGCGTGATAACCAGAAGCTCGCCCGCAAGATTGTGCAGGAAGAGCACTGGCTGCGCTATGGCGTGACGGCACGGCGCAAGCGCAACGTGCGCCGTCTGGGGCTCCTCAAAGACCTGCGCGTACAGTGGAAGAACCGTGGTGGTCCACAGGGCAACGTCAAACTGACCGTCTCCGAAGCCGAAGAGGGCGGCAAGCTCATCGTCGAGGCCAAGGGTATCAGCAAAACCTACGAAGGCCGCACCATCATCCGCCCGTTTTCCATGCGCATTGCGCAGGGTGATCGGCTCGGCGTGATTGGAGCCAATGGTGCTGGCAAGACCACACTCATCAACATGCTGACAGGCCAGTTGGAGCCGGATGAAGGGTCTGTGAAGGTTGGCATCAGTGTCGCCATGGCGACGCTGGACCAGAAGCGCGAGAATGTGAATCCGCGCTTCACGCTGAAAGAAGCGATGACCGACAACCGGGGTGATATCATTGAGGTCGGCGGCCAGCCGCGCCACATCATGGGTTACCTCAAGGATTTTCTGTTCACGCCCCAGCAGGCCAACACGCCCATTAGTGTGCTGTCGGGCGGAGAGCGCGGACGCATGATGCTGGCGCGGGCACTGGCAAAGCCCTCCAACCTTCTGGTGCTGGATGAACCCACCAACGATCTCGATTTGGAGACGCTTGATCTGCTGCAGGAAATGCTGACGGATTACGCCGGTACAGTAATAGTCGTTAGCCACGACCGTGACTTTCTGGATCGTATCTGCTCCTCGGTTCTGATGGCCGAAGGCGACGGTCGCTGGGTGGAATATGCCGGTGGTTACACCGACATGCTGCAACAGCGCGGCTCTGCGCTGGCGGCACGTCAGGTGCAGGCGCGTCAGGACTCCAGTCGCAAGCCAGAGGCTGACACTGATGCAAAAGCAGATGAGCCACAGGCCAATCGCCGCATGTCCTTCAAGGACAGGCATGCGCTCGATACCTTGCCTGAGCTCATGGAAGCCATACAGCGGGATATCGCCAAGCTTGAAACCCTGCTTGCCGAGCCGGGGTTATACGCTCGGGATCGTGCCCGGCACGACAAGGCGGCGGCCATGCTCACCGGCCTGCAAAGCAAACTGGCCGAGAGTGAGGAAGAGTGGCTGCGTCTTGAAATGCTGCGTGAAGAGCACGATGCTTAAGTACTGATCTTAAATGCTGATCTTGCAACAGTCGTTTTCACGCACTATGTCGCTCTTTGAAGCCATGCAAAAATACAAATACGTACACCAGTAACGGAGCATACCGTTGGTTCAACCAACCTCTTCAGCTCCGCAAAAGCGGCGGCTCAAAATCCTCGGAACAGTAGCGAGTTTCGGATTGTTCGCCATCTCGATCGGCGTTCTGGTCTATATCATCCGTGAGTTGGATGCAAACGAGATCAAGGCTGCCTTCGCCGCCGCAAGCGGTCGTCAGATCATGCTGGCAATTCTCTGCACGGTAGCAAGCTATCTCCTGCTGACGGGGTATGACGCGCTTGGCTTTCGCCAGTTGGGTGACAAGGTCAAATACCGAATCACGGCTCTTGGCTCTTTCACCAGCTATGCTGTCAGTTTCACCCTCGGTTTTCCCCTCATTACGGCTGGTACAGTCCGCTACTGGATTTATTCAACCATCGGCATTGGCGCCAAAACCATTGCCAGCCTAACGTTGATTGCAGGTGTCACCTTCTGGCTTGGCATGGGCGCTGTGCTGGGTTTTTGCCTGTTGTGGAAGCCTGCCGAGATAGCTGAACTCAGCCGCCTGCCTGTCTGGACCAACCGGGTGATTGGCATCGGCATTTTCGGCGTTGTCGTTGGTTATCTCGTCTGGGTGTCGCGCAAGTCGCGCTTCCTGTCGTTTCAGGGTTGGTCGCTTGTGCTGCCCAACCTCAAGGTCAGCCTTGCGCAGATGGCGCTTGGCGCGCTGGATGTCTGTGCAGCGGGTGCTGCCCTCTATTTCCTGCTGCCACAGGGCTATGGCATTCCCTATGGTACCTTCATAGCGGCCTATGTGTTTGCCTGTATTCTGGGCATCATCAGCCATGCGCCTGGCGGCATCGGTGTCTTTGAGGCAACCATCCTGCTGGCTTTGCCCGGCGTGCCAACCGAGCAGTTGCTTGGCTCGCTGCTGCTCTTTCGCTTCTGGTATTATCTCGTGCCGTTTGTTGTGGCGCTTGTGCTGCTGGCTGGGCGTGAAATTCTGATGCGGTCACGTATTCTTCAATACGATATGAAACAGGTCGATTTCCAACGCCACGATCCAACAAGCAGGGACAACAATGCCGACAACGGGCCGCGCTGAAATCCTCGCCATTGATATTGTTGCTGCCTATCCGCATGCGGCTGTTCTGGTCGATCTTGATGCCACTGTTCTGGCCTTCAACAAATCCTCGCTTGATCTCTTTCCACTGTTGCAGATCAACCAGCCACTCAGCTTTGCGGTGCGCTTTCCCGAATTGCTCGACAAGATCGAGCGTGTCTCAAGTGGCTCACAGGTTCTGGAGATTGTCGAAAGGGTTCCTATCGAGCGGGCTTTCAAGGTCAGCCTGAAACAGACCGGTGCATCAGGCATTCTCGTGGTCTTTGATGACCAGACAGCGGACCGCAGACTGGAGCGCATGCGCGTGGATTTCGTGGCCAATGCCAGCCACGAATTGCGCACGCCGCTCGCTTCCCTGCTGGGCTTCATTGAAACCATCCGTGGACCCGCCCGCAATGATCTGGTTGCACAGGGCAAGTTTCTGACCATCATGGAACAGCAAGGCCAACGCATGGCGCGTCTGGTGGATGACCTGCTCTCTCTGTCGCGCATTGAAATGAATGCCAATATTCGTCCCCATGACAGGGTTGAACTGACCAGTGTGGTGCTGCAAATCATTGATGCGCTCAAGCCCATCGCGCGGGAGCGGGATGTCACGATCCACATCGACAACCGAACATCTGATGCCACCGTGCTGGGCGACCGGGATGAGCTGCTCCGCGTCTTTGAAAACCTCATCGAGAACGCGATCAAGTACGGTGCATCGGGCAAGCGAATCGATATCACCCTGAGCGTGCATGAGGAGCGCAGCATCTGCGTGCAGGTGCGTGACTACGGTCCGGGTGTTCCCGCAGAACATCTGCCGCGCCTGACGGAGCGCTTTTACCGCGTGAACGTCGTGGCCTCGCGTGAGGCGGGCGGCACGGGTTTGGGTCTCGCTATCGTCAAGCATATTGTGGCGCGTCACCGTGGGCGCTTTGACATCAAAAGCACGGCAGGCGAAGGCTGCGAGTTCTCGGTCACGCTCGCCAGAGATGAGTGATCCGGCTTGGGATTTTTTAGAAGAAGAGGATATTCACGCATGACAGGAACAGCGCGCTGAGCCACTATCATCCTGTTCAAAACAGGATTCTGTATGTCTGACACTGTAGTCCAGAACGATAACGCCGCCCCTTTCGTTGTGCAGCCATCCATCGCAGAGCCTGCTGGCCACAATGTGAAGACAAAAGGGGATGATCTTTCCCCGCTTGTCTGGCGCGGTTTGATCCTGACCATTGTTTCTCTCGGCTTCTACCGTTTCTGGTACCGGACGGATCTCCGCCGCTGGTACTGGCGCAACACCATTGTTGGCAATCATGCGCTTGAATACCGCGGCACAGCGCGGGAGTTGTTCATCGGATTTTTGATCGCGCTGGCAGTTGTGCTGCCGCTCTATTTCAGCGGCTCTTTGATAGCGCTGTTTGCAAGTGAGAACCTTGGCAATGTCGTGTCGGCCCTGTCTGGTCTTATCTTCCTTGTGCTGGTGCAATACGGGGCCTACCGCTCGCGCCGTTATCGGCTGACGCGTACATTCTGGCGTGGTGTGAGTTTTGATCAAAGAGGATCAGGATGGCGCTATGCGGCGATATCCATTTTCTGGTTTGCGCTGACTGTCATCAGCCTTGGCCTGATGTTTCCGTTGTTTCGCAGGGCGCTGGAAAGATACCGGATCAACACGACCTGGTTTGGATCGGAGCAGGGATCGTTTGATGCGCCGCTATGGCCTGTTATGAAAAGATGGCTTGTTGTTTGGTTTCTTTGCCTTGTCATGTTTGGCTATAGTTTCACATCAATACCCGGCGTATGGACCCCTGTCGCAATGGGAGGCACGCGAGAAATGGCTGTTTTGCCATTCCTTATCTTGGTCCTGGCCGTTTTTCTGCCGTTCTTGCTTTGGCCATTTTATCGCGCAGCAGAATTTCGTGCTTTTACGAATGCCACCCGGCTAGGTGCAGTTCGTTTTGAGTCGAAATTGAGCACGCGTGCGTATTACTTTGTATTCCTGAAAACGATTGTTGTTTTCATCCTGCTGCTCATTTGCCTGTTTTTTGTTGCTATGGGTGCGCTCGCAGCCTTTGCAACTTTGATATGGCTCACTGTGGGTTCTGTTGATTTGTCATCACGAATTGCAAATGCAAATTCAATCATTATCACAGGCTGCGCTATACTGGCGTATCTCAGTGTTTTCCTGATGTTCAGTTATGCCAAGGAAACCTTCCTCAATCAGCGCTTCTGGCGTCATGCTGCGGTAACTCTTACAATCCTGAATCTTCAAACGGCAGACAATATCCTCGCGCAGTCTATCGCGGATGAATCCGCAACAGGCGAAGGGCTTGCCGATGCCTTTGATTTTGGAGGCGTGTGATGCAAACGACCGCAGCCTATTTTGATGGTCTTCGTCCTGTCGCACAGGAGGTCTCCCTATCTCTCGCCAACGATGGTCTGCTTGTGACTGTTGCAGGCGGATCGCCCTTCCTCTGGCGCTATGAGAACATCCGTCTTGCCGAAGACAATGTCTCTCCGCTGCGCTTTCACCGAGAGCAAAGCGGTGCGCGCACTGGTGAGCTGCTGGAGCTTCCGGCGGACGACTTTGCTGTTGCGCTCAAGGCGCGATGCAAGGCGCTGGGAGGCAGCCATATCGAAATCAGCCGCACCCGCCGTAAGGTCTTTGGCTGGGCCGCTGCAGCCATTATCTCGTTGCTGGTGATTGTCTTCTACGGCGTGCCTGCGCTGGCGACCCGTCTGGCGCCTGTCGTTCCATGGCGCACCGAGGTTGCTCTTGGCCGCGCTGTTGAGGGAGAGGTGCTGCGCTCCCTTACGGGAGGATCAGCCAAAATCTGTGCGGCTGATGGTCCTGGCAAAGATGCGCTTGCCAAGATGGTCAACACACTCACTTCACACGCTGTCCTGCCCGGAGCCGTGAATGTCCGCGTGATTGACACCGGCGTGCAGAACGCTTTTGCGCTGCCCGGCGGCACCATTTTCCTGCTGCGCGGGTTGATTGAGAAGGCGGAAAGTGTTGACGAGGTGGCCGGTGTTCTCGCCCACGAACTGGGCCACGTTGCCAACCGCGATTCCATGCGCGGTGTCATCCATGCCGGTGGAATCTCGTTCCTTGTCGGAACACTTCTGGGAGATTTCACGGGTGCCGGTGCCATCGTCATTGCCTCCAAGTTTCTGCTGGGAAACCGCTACTCCCGCGAGAATGAATCGCAGGCTGATGCCTTCGCCATCGAGGTTATGACCAAAGCCGGAGGCGATGTGAAAGCCTTGGGGCGTTTCCTGCAGCGCGTGGCCAAAACCCCCGGCGAGCGCCAGATGGAATTGCTGCTTAGCCATCCCGTGACCGATGACCGTGTGGCCGAGATTGAGCGTCAGGCACCGCGTGGCGAGACAAGGCCTATTCTTTCTCCGGCTGAATGGCAGGCGCTGAAGACAATCTGCAAAGCCTGATCTGTTCCTGAGAGCTGACTTGTCCTAAACACGCCGCATGCGCCGTCTTTCACCTGAACCCGCTCCCCGTCTCGCTGCTGCCAGCCAGTGGCTGGCGATGGCAGGTTGGGGTCTGGCAGCTCTCAGTATCGTTGCTGTGCGTCTGGGCGGTGTGCCGGTTCTCAATGGCATGGTGCTGCTGGGGGCAGGCATTGTTGCTGCGGTTATCGCCATCATCGCGGCATGCGGTGCGCTGGCACGCATCTGGAGCACGGGTGCAGAAGGCACGGGCGTTGCCAGCAAGGGCTTGTTTCTGGCGCTGCTGCTGCTGGTCTGGCCCGGCTTCATGGCGGTCACGGCAGCACGCCTGCCGGTAATGAATGACATCAGTACGGATGTTGCTGATCCCCCTTCTTTTGGACGGTCAAGAACGGCCATGGATGCGCGCGGCGGGCATGTTCCGGGCGAGTATGACCGTCAACAAGGGGCGGATCAGCAGGAAGCCTACGGTGATCTGCGCAGTGTTGTCATCGAGCAGGGGGCGGAGGAAGTGATGGCGCTGGTACGCCGGGCCGCGACCATGCAGGGCTGGCAGATCATCGACAGTGCCAACCCTTCAGGCCGCACAGGCACTGGCCGCATCGAGGCTGTGGCGACGTCGTTTCTCTTCCGCTTTCCTGACGACATCACCATCCGCATCAGGCCCGGGGCGAACGATACGCGGGTAGATGTCCGCTCTGTGTCGCGGGTCGGACGCCATGATTTTGGTGTCAATGCGCGCCGGATTCAGGCTTTTGTGCGTGAGCTGGAGGCCTTGGCCGCTGCGCGGTGAGTTGGCCGTGTTTGCACTGAATCTTCTCCCCTCCTCGTTTACGGGGAGGGTAAGTTCCTGACATCGCAGCCTCAAGTCCCCCTTGGCTTGGCCCGTGTCGTCGGCGCTGTATTGGCTGGGTCATCCGGCCAGACATGCCGCGGGTAGCGCCCCTTCATCTCTGTTTTCACAGCAGCCCATGAACCTTTCCAGAAGCCCGGAAGGTCTTTTGTGATCTGGATGGGACGGTGCGCAGGAGAAAGCAGATGCAGCACCAGCGGCACGCGGCCTTCAGCCAGTGCCGGGTGGATTTTCAAGCCGAACAGCTCCTGCACGCGGATGGCCAGCACGGGCCCGCCTTCGGCTTCGTAATCGACAGCGACGGTTGATCCTGTGGGTGCTTCAAAATGGGTGGGAGCTTCCTGCTCCAATCTGCGCTGCAGTGTCCAGGACAGCAGCGTTTCAAGCGCTTCACGCAAGGTATCAGCGCCAATGCCTGCAACAGCTGTTTTGCCTGTCAGGAAAGGTGCCAGCCAGTCTCGCGTGGTGGTGTTCAATGTCTGGTCGGAAAGATCAGGCCATGGATTGTCAGCACTGTCACCATGCGCCTGTCTCAGGAACATCACTCTATCGCGCCATTGCAAAGTGGCCTTGCTCCAGTTCAGGTGGTGAATACCCATGTTGCCGATGCCATCAGCCAACGTCTGTGCGCTTGTCTCGCTGGCGGGCACAGGCATGGTTTCGGAAGCCAGCACGATGGCATCAAGGCGGCGGGTGCGCCGCGCCTTCAACGACATGCTGGTTGCATCGAAGGTCAGTTCTTCTGCCGTTTGCAGGCGGGAACCTGCAATGTCGTCAAGCTCTGTTTCATCAAGCACAGAGGCCAAAAGAATGCGCGCGTTTGTGGCTGTACCGGTGAGGTCAGCCACAACCAGATAGTCCGCCTTTGCCAGCGCATCTGCCGCATCCACGCTGGCTGCACTGCCGTTGGCGAGCAGAAACTGCCCCTTGGCACCACGCGCTTTGGCGATGCGGTCCGGATAGGCCAATGCCAGCAGCGAGGCGATGGAGTGGGTCTTGCCACTGCCTTTTTCGGATGCCGCTTTTGCAACCGTATCAGCCCAGCCAGCTGCCAGACGGCGCATCTCTTCAGCCCGTCCGCCACGGTCGCGGCGAAACTGTTCGAGTCGTGTTGTCAGATCAGCGGATGCGCCACCCATACCGCGCTCCACGAGAATGGCTGCGATATCGGCGGCATCTCTAAGTGCTGAGGTTGATATGGCACTTGCATTGAGAAGCATACGCGCCAGACGCGGCGGCAGGGGCAGGGAACGGATACGTTGTCCGGTCTGGGTTATGCGACCGCTGTCATCCAGTGCCTCGAGGGCGACGAGCATGGACTTCGCTTCCTTGACGGCAGCAGCAGGCGGCGCATCCAGCCAGCGCAGGGAGGCGGGATCAGTTACGCCCCAGCTTGCGATATCAAGGACGAGGCCCGAGAGATCGGCGGCCTTGATTTCCGGCGTGGAAAACGGAGCAAGGCCCAGGGTCTGTGGTTCATCCCAAAGGCGGTAGCAAACACCCGGTTCTGTGCGCCCCGCACGACCTCTGCGCTGATCAGCGGAGGCCCGCGATACACGCACGGTTTCGAGCGTGGTCATGCCGGAGCCCGGCGCATGCACCGGCACACGGGCAAGGCCTGAATCCACCACGACGCGCACACCCTCGATGGTGAGCGAGGTTTCGGCAATGGAGGTGGCCAGCACAATCTTGCGGCGGCCGGATGCAGCAGGCTGTACTGCAAGATCCTGCGCCTTCTGGTCCATGGCTCCGTAGAGCGGTGCAATATCGATAGCAGGATCATTGATGCGTTCACGCAACATGGTTTCGGTGCGGCGAATTTCGCCCTGTCCGGGCAGAAAGGCGAGGATCGAGCCGGTTTCGGCTGACACAGCGCGCTCAATGGCTTTGGCCATTTGCGGCTCAAGCCGCTCGCGCACATCCCGGCTGATGTGGCGGGTTTCAACCGGAAACATGCGCCCCTCGCTGTGGATGACAGGCGTCCCGTCCTCCAGCAAGGACGCCACACGCGCACCGTCAAGCGTAGCGGACATCACGAGAATGCGCAGGTCGTCGCGCAGGCCTTCCTGCGCATCAAGGGTCAGCGCAAGGCCGAGATCTGCATCAAGCGAGCGTTCGTGAAACTCATCGAAGATGACAGCAGCGATGCCTGTGAGGGCAGGATCATCAAGGATCATGCGTGCATAGACGCCCTCGGTAACAACCTCAATGCGGGTGCGTGCCGATACCTTTACGTTGAGCCGTGCGCGCAGGCCCACGGTTGCGCCAACGGCTTCCTTCAAGGTTTTTGCCATGCGGTCCGCAGCACCACGTGCTGCGAGACGTCGCGGTTCCAGCATGATGATCCGCTGGTCCTTCCGCCATGGAGCGTCCAGCAGGGCCAATGGCACGCGGGTGGTCTTGCCGGCACCGGGAGGGGCCACAAGCACGGCCTTTGTCCCATGCTCCAAAGCTTGCATGAGAGAAGGCAGGGCATCGTCAATCGGCAGGATTGAATCGAAATCCATCGCTGTCAGCGGGAGGAAACGAGGGGTTGATCAGTCCTCGTCTTCATCCGTATCCAGACGCTTGTAGAACGAATACCTGAGTGCCTCTGCATCATCATACCAGAAGCCGGGGCCTTTGCCCGACTCAAGTGTGCGCTGCCACATCTTCTCAAGCACGTCATCGTTATCGATGGCCATCTCGAAGTCATTGTCGAAGAAGAGATCTGACCATTCCCAGTAGGTGCCAAGCCGCTTGACGCCGCGCATCAGGTCCCAACGGTCGATGATTTCTGACGGCAGGTCTGATGTCATCGAAGCGAAGAAGATGCCGTGTTTGGCAACACGGTGAATTTCCTCAATCGCCCATTCCACCCGCTTGTGGGTGACATGGCAAAGGGCTGTGTCGTAGATGAAGTCGAACTCGCCGTCCTCAAAAGGCATATCCGTTACAGAGCCGAGAATGTTGTATTCCTGCACGGCTTCGGGTGTCTGGCTGTGGATGTGGATGTTGTTTTCCAGTCCCCAGGCATCCACACCGCGTTTGCGCATAGCTTCCACCACCTGACCGCTGGCAGAGCCTGTGATCAGCAGGCGATACTTCTTCTTGGGCTTCCATACAGAGCGGAACATATCGTCCACGAAAGCAGGATCGAAGAAGGTTCTCCAGGCTTCGGTGTAGGGGCCAAGATTGCGGTAGTTCTCGAAATAGGCCTTGTCGATCTGGTTCTTGGGAACCTTGCCGTTGCGTGAGGCCGCTTCCAGTTGGCGGTGATAGCGCAGCTGGGTGAGTTCCGAGACAACGAGATCGCTGGCGATGTCGCAAGAGTCGAGCAGGCCATTGAGGGTGGAATCGTAGAGATAGTCGCCGGTCACGAAGATACCGGGGTTTTCATCCGGCTCCGGCAGGTGGTTCTCGCGCGCGCCCCTGACAGGTACGCCACCCGGAATGGCGTTCACAGATGAAATCCAGCGGTGCACCTTGCCCTCAATCAGATGCTTGCGCGCATCGCCAAAGATGGGTGGAAGTGAGGCCAGTGCTGCGCTGATCAGGTCCTCTTCCGAGAGGTTGCAGTAGGCCAGTGCGTCCGAGCCAGAGATCAGCCAACCGAGTGCGCCTGCACCCTTCTTGTACTCGTGTCGTGTGTTTTCGATATAGACGCAGCACCCGCCAAAGGTATCTGACATCCACCAGCTTTCCTTGACATGCGGCTCCCATATCTTCTTGTCGAAGAGCAGTGTCACACGCAGGTAATGCGCAGGCCGATCAAAATGCGCGACATGGCGTACCATAGCCTTTTGTAGTTTCTCGCCGTCAAACTCGACTGTGCAGAGCCAGTTGTGCGGCAGGCAGAAAACAACCATGTCAAATTCACGGATGCTGGTTTTGCCGCCATGTTGGACATGCAGGTAGTACTTGCCGTTTTCGCCACGGCCACAGCGCAGGACGCGGCTTTCCAGCTCAACCTTGTTATTGTTGTGCTCGGCCAGTTTGTTGATCAGCTGCTGGTTGCCGCCGACGATGGAATAGAGGTCAATATAGCCATCGAGATCCATCAGAAAGTTCTTGAGGCCGTTGAGACCGCTGGTCAGGTGTGGTTCGGAGGCGATGTCGCTGCGCGCGGCAATCTTGAAATACTTGCGGGCGGTTTCGTCAGCCACTTCCTTTTCGAGCAGGTCCTGGCAGTTGATGTTGTTCCAGGGATGCGAATTGTCGTCCTTGCCCACACCTTCATAATACTGACCCGGGCTCATCATCTGACCACAGGTCTTGCGGAAGGATTTGACGGCTGCTGCTGTTTTTGCGCCATAAGCCTGCTTCAGGCCTTCAAGACCAACCATGACCTGACCATCCATCACGACAGTATCGCTGTCCATGGGAACAGTCTTCAGGCCAAAGCCGTCAATCATTTCGCGCAAAGGATCCGGACCCAGAGACCAGTAGCCATAAATCTCGGCGACGCCAGCTTCATAGAGCGCGTCCATTTTATCGAAGCTTCTGGTGACAATCTTGCCGCCAAGACGGTTGCTGGCTTCAAAGATCGTTACGCTCGATTCATGCTCCAGCTTGTTGCTCAAATGCCAGGAGGTCATCAGGCCACCGGGGCCACCGCCAACAATTGCAATATTGATCATCGCTTCCAAACTCCCGTCAGCAGGACATGTCCGGCTGTTTGTACAATTCCAGTTTCGAACCTGTAGCAGCCTTGAATGGCTGATACACTTGCGCTGTCTTTACCAGTCCGTCTCTATCAACCTGTTCATGACAGAAGAAATATGAATGAAATCCGGCTGATCGAGGATTTATTTCAAGGTCGTCATTTCCCCTGCCTTGGCTCTCAGGTCAGTCACACCCGAGCCGCGCTTGATGGCATTGAGCTCTCTCTGCAGAAGGCTGGCTTTTGAACGCATCTCGCTCAGTTCCGTTGTCAGTTTGAGACGGTCGGCTCTCAACTTGTCAATGGAACCCGAGAGATCGGTTGCAATCTGGCGAGATTCATCGCGCATCTTGGCGATAGTAACATCACGCTCCTTGAGCTGTTTTTCAGCTGTTGCCAGTTTGCGCGCTTCATCCCTCACAACGCCTTCCATATCCTTGCCAGCCTTGTAAAGCGCGCTGCCCTCCTGTTTCAGGGCATCAATAGCGCTGTCGCGTTCGGCAATGATGGCCGCACGGCGCTCTGATATGTCATCGGCTGATTCAATCTTTCGCGAAAGAATCGCGTTGTCCTTGGTGGATTCCCGTAAGGAGCGCTCTGCTGCGCGCAAGGCTTCAGTGGTTGTTTTCAACTCAGCTTGCGTCTTCTTCACTCTTGTATCCAGCTCGTCGATCCGGGCGCGCTGGGCTTCAAGGTTCGTTTGGTGTGCGGCAATTTCCACCCGCCGCTGATCGGAAAGCGCCTGGAGGTCCCGGTGGTTGAGCAGCAACTGCTCGTGTTCGCGCGACAAATGGTCGAGATTGCTGCCGGTTGTTGTCAGCGTCTCAGCTGTCTTCGCAAGCACATCTTGGCTGTTGGCAAGCTGCTGACCAAGATCCGTCATCTGGCTGTTGAGATGCGTGATGTCGTTTTGTCTAAGCACAAGCGTATTTTCAAGATCAGCAATAGCGATTGTTTTGTTGCCCGTGGCCTTCATCTCAAGCTGTCTTGATGCGAGTGTTGCCTCGACCTTTTGCTCCAGCTGACGCCGCTCAACCGCGAACTTTGCGCGGAGCTGATCGCGCTCGGCTGCAATTTCCTGGGGCGAAAGTGGCAGCGTTGTCTCGATTTCGCGGCGTGTCAGGCGATAGGCTCTTCGCCAGAACGCAGGCAGAATGGCCATCGCAAGCAGGGCAGCGACCAGAAATCCGAGCGAGAAGTAGAGACTTTGTTCAATCACGGTTTTTCAGACGTTTTGACAAAACTGTCTTTGGCACGACTTGAAGATCGACGCCAGTCTGACAACACTTTGTTCAGGATGAACGGAGTCTAGAGTTAAAACGGATTCCAGGTGCTGGCCTCAGTAAATTTGAGATAGCCCAGATTGACGCCCAGACGCGCGCCAATGCCTGTCCGGATCGGAACCATGGTCACGCCGTCGCCTGCTGTCAGCGCTGTCATGCCGAATCCGGCAATCAGATAGGCGGAGCCATCAACACCACCGAAGCGCTGGTAGATTGATCGTACATTCGGGAGATTATAGACAAGGATCATGGTTCTGGCACCATCGCCACCCCAGTCGAAGCCGAGAGATGGGCCTTGCCAGTAGACTTTACGTTCGCCAGCATTGCGCGTGAAGAGCGTGCCTTCACCGTAGCGCAGGCCAGCAACGAACGCGCCGGAACCTTCCTGTCCCAGAATATAGCCATTGGGTTCCCCCCAGCGGCGGGTTGCTTCCTCAATAGTGAGGGCAAGACCGCGCGAAAGGCTGCCGAAAAAGCGGTGTCCGTTGGACACAAGCTCTGTGCCCGAAAATGTTTCAGGACGTTCCGAGCCGCGTGACGCCTGACGCTGTTGGGCAACGGCATCTGAAGGCACTGCGCTCATCATCGCCATTGTCATGGCAATGGCCGCGAGCGGCTTGCGCAGGCGATGCAACATAGGGGTCTTTTTCATCTTCGCTAGCTCCATCTTGCCCGCCCAGCTCAAGGTGTTCAGCCTCACCTTGGGGCAAAAACTTAAATATTTACCAAACTTCTCAACGCATCCCTCAACACATTCTGACATTGTCTTCATGGGACAGCGCCTGTCTGTCGTGGAATTCAGGTCAGAATCATGATGACAAGCTGGACACAAAAGGGCTTTTTTGCGGTCATTCTGGCTGGCGTAATGTTGACAGCGCCTGCATTTGCCGAGCGTTTTTCGCCCGATCATCGCAAGCATGTTATTGCTGATCCACGCAGCGGTCTGGCGCTTTTTGGCTATGATCCCGTGGGATATCACGCCGAAGGCCGCGCCTTGGTCGGCAAGCAGGCTTTCGAGTTGATGAAAAATGGCTTGCTGTGGCGCTTTTCCACTGATGCGAACCGCGCGGTTTTTGATGCCAACCCTGAAGTTTACATCCCCCGCTTTGGCGGACATGACGGCGAGCGTGTCGGATCAGGCATACTGGCGTTCGGTGATCCGGAATTGTTTTTGATGGTCAATGGAGAGGTGGTTTTCTTTCGCAATGCGCAGAACCGCCTGAAATTTGCCGAGGACGCTGCGTTGCGTCAAAAGGCTGAGCAAAGCTGGCCAGAAGTGGTGCGTCAGCAGGCTGCCCACTGAAGCATAGCTGATTGAACAAGGCGCTTGCTGCGTCCTGCTATAAAAGGCCTGTTTCTATAGTTGAGCTTGTTCTTGCCATAGATCATCGGTTGGCCGTCTTCGGCCAGCATTGCGCCACCTGCTGCCAGCAACAGGGCTTCTCCTGCGGCAGTGTCCCATTCCATCGAGCCTGCACCGCGTGGATAAAGGCAGGCCTCACCAGTCGCGAGGGCTGCAAACTTCAACGCTGCTCCCATGCTTATCTGGCGGGCCGCCGGGAAATGATTGTGCAGGGCAATGCTGCGCTGATCAGCATGGGACCGGCTCATGATGATGGTCTCTGGATCTGAGCTATGGTCTTCCAGACGCAGGATTTTCCGTGTTTCAGGCTTGGGTTCAAGCTGGCTATCGAGGTCTACTTCGCTGGCCTCAGCATTGGCGATCCAAAGTTTACGAAGCGCAGGTGCGAGAATAACGCCTGCGCGGGGGCGTCCGCTTTCCACCAGAGCGATACAGATGGCGAAATCATCACGGCTGGCCAGAAATTCCTTGGTTCCATCCAGCGGATCAACAAGGATGAAGGCCTGCCGCGAGGTGGAGAGCACTTCCTCCGCTGTCATTTCCTCTGAAACAACCGGAATATCAGGCAGGAGAGAGGCTAACACTCCGCGTATTGCTCTGTCGCTGGCCATATCAGCAGGCGTAACCGGGCTGCCATCCTGCTTGGTTTCCAGCAGGGTGCGGGGCGATGCCAGCAAGGCGCGGCCTCCTGCAATGGCTGCAGCAGAAAAATGCGCTGTCATGGCTGCCAGTGCATTTTGTCTGGCCGATGTTATGATTTGAGAAACCATATCGTGTAAAATGGCCGCATCGCAGTTCAATAGCCAGCGGAATGGTTCTTTATCCCGTATTTTACGTGTTTGAGAACGTTTTCGCGCCAATTCGTATCAACAAGGGTTCCGGACCATGACCTTGCTTAATCTTGATTCTCTCGATCTTGCAGCGCTGCTGTGCAGCCGCGTCTGTCATGATGTGATCAGCCCTGTCGGTGCCATTGTGAATGGTCTTGAGGTGCTGGCCGAAGAAAAAGATGCTGGTATGCGCGATTTTGCGCTGGATCTGATCAACAGAAGCGCCAAATCAGCCTCCGCCCGCCTGCAGTTTGCCCGCATTGCCTTTGGTGCAGCGGGTTCCGCCGGTTCGGCCATTGATACAGGCGACGCCGAGCAGGTGGCCAAGGGCTTTTTCAGCGATGACAAATTGCGCCTTGTCTGGACAGGCCCCCGCCTGCTGATGCCAAAGAATCGCGTCAAGCTGCTGCTGAACCTGCTGGTGATTGCAGCTTCCTGCGTGCCAAGAGGCGGCACACTCGATTTCACGCTGGAAGGCGACGGCGACAATCCTGTTTTCCGCATCACGGCAGAAGGCAAGAATGCGCGCATTCCGCACGGCGTTGAGGCTTCCCTTGCCGGAACACCCGAGAATGGAACCGTGGATGCTCATGGCATCCAGCCATTCTACGCCGGTATGATTGCGCGCGCTTCTGACATGTCTGTCAGCATGATCCTGGAAGGCGATGTGATGCGCATGGTATCACAGCGCAATGCTGTCAGCGCAGAAGCTGCCGCCTAAGTCAGCACCTAAATTCGAACTTTAAATCCCCATGGCCCCGCCATCTGCGCGGGGATCATGGTCTGCCAACACATGTCCATCGCTGTGCTTGATCAGCATGCCGGCATGGCCAAAGCTGTCGGCATAGGGTTTTGGGTTCACCTCCACCTCATGGCCGAGCTTCTGCATGGCTGAAACGAGGTCAGGATCAATCCGGCTTTCTGCTTTCACTGTGGCGCGTGCTGCCCCCCAGGCCTTGCCAAAGGTGAACCGTGGGGCATGCAGCGCATCGGTTGGCGCAGCCCCAAAGCGGGCATAGCGCAGGAAGAGATTGCTGGTGATCTGCGGCTGCACCTCGCCGCCCATCGAGCCATAGGACATGATGCGCCCATCATCAAAAATGGCCATGGGGGCATGCAAGGTATGGAACGGGCGACGACCCGGTGCCAGCGCATTGATTGATCTTGGATCAAGCGAAAGTCCAAGCCCGCGGTTTTGCATCAGCACGCCTGTCTTGGGCAGCACAACGCCGGAACCATATTCCCAGAAGACGGATTGGATGAGCGAAACAGCCATGCCGTTGCTGTCAATCGCACCGGCCCACACCGTATCGCCGTCTTCCGGCGGCGGCGGCGGCCATGGTGCTACGCGGCCCATATTGACCCGTGCCGCTTCCTTTTGGAAGCGTTCGCGGGTCAGATAATCCTCTGGCACCTCGGTCATGCGGTCAAACTCGGTGACCACGCGGTCACGGATGGCGTTGGCGCGTTTGACGCTCTCGATGAAGCCATGGAGATGCTGCAGGCTGTCGGCGCGCGTCACATCCAGCTCATCAAAGATGCCGAGCATCAACTGGGCTGCAAAGCCCTGGCTTGGTGGTTGCGGCATATAGATGGTGGAATCCTTGAGGCGTGCCGCCAGAGGTTTACGCTCGATGGCCCGGTAGCGCACGAGATCATCGCGCGTGACAGATGTACCCGCCCTTTCAAGATCGACGGCGAGTTCGCGGCCAATGTCTCCACGATAGAAATCATCAAGGCCTGCATCGGCGAGGTGCTGCAACGTGGTGCCCAGCGCAGGCATGGTGCGGATGGCACCTTCCTCAGGTTTCTTGCCATCAATGAAGAATGTCTCCTTGAAGAACGGCAGATCCAGAACCGACTGCTCTTCCTTGATGATGTAGCGCGCTTCAGATGCGCCAATGGCGTGGCCATCGCGGGCGGCTAAGATGCCGTGGTGCAGCAACACATCCAGCGGCAGTTTTCCGCTGTTCTCGCGGGAAATCTCCTGCGCAATCTGCCAGCCGCCAATGGTGCCGGGCACCGTGAGTGCCGCCTGTGGTCCGCGCACGGGAATCGCATCAAGGCCCAGCGCCTTATAGCGGTCTATCGTGGCGTGCTTGCCAGCAAAGCCACAAGCCTCAATGTAGCGGACACGGCCTGAAGGCTCCCGGATGATCCAGAAGCTGTCACCGCCGATACCGTTCATATGGGGATAGACAACCGCCAGTGTGGCCGCGACCGCAATCATGGCTTCCAGCGCATTGCCGCCTTCTTTCAGGATGGCCTGACCAGCCGCACAGGCAGCCTTGTGGGGAGCGGCAACAGCGGCGGAAGAAAAACCCGGCGTATCCATGGAAAAAAGCCTTTTGGTCTTGTTGTTTGGCGACATGGTTGTGATCGCTCGTTTAATGCTATATCTGCCTTTCAGCAGAGACAGAATACGAAGTTCACAGGAATACCCTTCATGGCCCGCAGCATCAACAAGCGCAATCTCACCACGATTGTTTCGGTGTCCATTCTGGTTGGAACAGAAATCCTGGGTGCGGCCCTCGCCATCGGCTGGGCGCTGGGCGGCGTGTTTGAACTGCCGGACCTCTGGCGTCAGATCATGATCGGCCTGTTTCTGGTGGGTGGTGTTTACGCGGTCTATAAATTCTTCCGCCACGCCGCATCTGTTGAGCCGATTTTCAACAAGTCGTGAGCGGGGCTAACTCAGCGACCACTCAATCCTGCTCTGCCCCGAAGCAGCAAGCCAGTCATTGGTTCTGCTGAAGGGCCGCGACCCAAAGAACCCCCGGTATGCCGACAGCGGCGAGGGATGCGCCGAGGCCAGAACGCAGTGATGCAGTTTGATCAGCTGGCGCTTCGCCTGCGCATCAGAACCCCAGAGAATGAAAACCTTGCCCGTTTCAGAAGCTGATACAGCTTCAATGATCTGGGTTGTCAGCACTTCCCAGCCCATGCCCCGGTGGCTGCCAGCCTTGCCTGCTTCCACGGTGAGGCAAGTGTTCAGCAGCAACACGCCTTGTTCTGCCCAGTCGCCGAGATGGCCTGTTTGCGGGCGGGCAACACCCAGATCGCTCTCCAGCTCCTTGAAGATATTGGTCAGCGAGCGGGGAATGGCGCGATGCGTGTTGACCGAAAAAGACAGGCCGTGCGCGTCTCCCGCTGTAGGATAGGGATCCTGCCCCAGAATCACGACCTTGACCTTGGGCAAAGGGCACATTGTCAACGCAGCAAAGACATCCGCAGGCGCTGGCAGGATTACCTGCCCTGCGCCTGCAAGCTGATCCAACCGTTGCGCGAGGCGTGCCGCTGATCCGTCCGTGAAAAAGGCGAGATCAGACCAGCTGTTCTGCTGCAGGGCGGCAACCGCCCCGCTGTAACTGCTGATCACTTCAGGATTATCCGGCCATCAATCTTGGCCTGCACATTGCCCGCCTGACGGATGTGACTCATCACGACGCTGGCCATCAACTTGCCGTCCGTCTTGCCGATGATGACGCGCCCACGCGCCAGAGCACCGTAGCCATCGCCACCGCCAACCATGAAGTCATTGGTCGCCACCTTGTACCATGCGGCGGGATCAATGGGTTTTCCGGCAATTGTAATGGAGGCAATGCGGCTGCCAACCGCCGCTTTGGTGTCAACCGTCACAACCATGCCCGAGACCTGCGGGAAGCGCCCGGCCCGGTTGTCAATCTGCGAAACACCGTTTTCAAGCGCATCCTTGATGTCCTTGCCAGTCACCTCCACCATGGATGTGGCGTTGCCGAAGGGCAGTTCCGTCAGGATATCACGGCGGGTGATTTTCGATCCGGCAGGGTACTGCTTGTTGCCGCGGATGCCCCCGCCGTTGGTGATGGCGACATCTGCGTTGGTGGAAGCGCGCATGGCATCAGCGATCAAGTTGCCAATGGCTGTTTCCTGCGAACGGACCGAGGCCGAGCGGCTGTCCAGATCAACCGCTGTGGTGCCAAGGTCCACATCGAGTTCGCGCGACAACTCACCTTCGTACTTCTTGACGATGGCGAGCGCCTCAGGGTCCGGCGTCACGGTGCCTGAATCAATCACGCGGAAGCGCGGCAGCCATGTCACGGTGCGTTTGCCATCCCGCTCGGCAATGGTGGCATAGATATCAACAGCGGTGACGTATTCGCCCTCTTCGCCGGATTCGACCATGACAGTGCGGTTGTCATAAACCACGCGCAGATCGTGGTCATGGCCGGTGAGCAGCACGTCCACAAGGCGGGAGCGGGCAATCTCGAGATCGCGGGTGAAATCGGTGTGGGTCACGGCCACAACCATGTCTGCACCCGCATCTTTAAGCGCCTTTGATTGCTCGCGCACGCAGGCCATTTCATCCAGAAACTTGATATCGCCGGAGGAGGACATCAGCGGTGTCGACGCCAGAACCACGCCAAAGATGCCGACCTTCACCGGGCCGAGATCAATGACCTTGCGGTCTTGATGGTCTGGCAGCACGGAGCCATCGGCAGCGCGCATATTGGCGGCAAAGGTGGGGTATTTCGCCAGTTTCGTCAGCTTGAAATAGTTGTCCTTGCCGGCATCAAACTCATGGTTTCCGGGCACGAAAATATCGGGCGGTACTACGTTCAAAAGCTCCACTGTGTGCTGGCCCTGATCAAAGCCAGACATCAGCGAAGGCGAGAACATATCACCGGCGTGGGCATAAAGCATGGGAATGCCCTTGGCGCGCTCTGCCCTCGCAATGGCGGCCAGACGGGCAAAGCCGCCACGCCCGCGCACTTCGCTCATCTTGTAGATGTCGTTGACCAGCAACAGTATGAATGTCGGGTTTGTGCCTTGATTGGCAGCCTGCGCCAGCGCTTCCTCAGGGGAAGCCGCCATGATGGTGGTGGCAGCCAGACCAGCCGCAGCGGCAATGGTGAAGGCCTGACGGCGGGTCATATCCGTGCGTGATTGGTCGCTCATGTCGGACTCCTTGGAATGGTTTTGGCTACAATGCAGCCATGACGGATTGCTGACAAGGGGAGCGACAGCCTCTGGCAGATTTTATCAAGGCCGCCTATGAGAGGGCATGAACGCAAAATCTGCCCCGTCATTAATGTCTGTCCTGGCCGATCTGGTCACAGTGCGGGATTATCTCCGCTATGCTGTCAGCCGCTTTACCAAAGCCGAACTTGTCTATGGCCATGGCACAACAACGGCCTTTGATGATGCGGCGTTTCTCATTCTGGAAGCGCTGCATTTGCCGGTGGATCAGCTTGAGCCATGGCTTGATGCGCGGTTGCTGATGTCCGAGCGCCAGACACTCGCCGCCTTGATTGAGCAGCGGATCAGCACGCGCAAACCCTCGGTTTATCTCGTCAACAAGGCCTATATTCAGGGCGTGCCGTTCTATGTGGACGAGCGCGTGATCGTGCCGCGCTCCTATATTGGCGAAATGCTTGCTGGTGATCTCTTCAACGATGAGGAGATGGGCCTTATCGAGGATATTGGCTCTGTGAAGCGCGTGCTGGACCTCTGCACCGGGTCTGGCTGTCTTGCCATTCTGGCTGCCATGCAATTTCCCAATGCCACGGTGGATGCCGTGGAACTGTCAGCCGATGCGCTGGCTGTCGCCCGCCGCAATGTGGAAGAGCATGGCTTGCAGGACCGCATCCGTCTGCTTCAGGGCGACCTTTTCGCGCCGCTGAAGGGCCAGAAGTACGATCTGATCATCGCCAACCCGCCCTATGTGGCGCGCGAGGTGGTGGAGGCTTTCCCGGCAGAATATGCGGCTGAACCCACGATGGCGCATCTCGGCGGAGAGGACGGGCTTGATCTCGTCCGTACGATCATAGACGGGGCCGCAGCGCATCTCACCCGCAACGGCGGCTTGCTCTGCGAAATAGGCGAAGACCGCGCGATTATTGATGCCCATTATCCTGACAGGCCTTTTCTCTGGCTCGACAGTGCCGAAAGCTCTGGCGAGGTATTCTGGATCGAACGCAAAAGCCTCTAAACAATTGCATCAAGACCGCTTCGCCTGCTAGAGGCTGGCGGGACTGGACAGGAGTTCCCCATGCGCCGCGCAGAGGTAAACCGCGAGACAGCCGAGACGCAGATCACGCTCTCGCTGAATCTTGATGGAACCGGCAAAACCGACATCAACACTGGCATCGGTTTTCTCGATCATATGCTGACGCTGCTGGGTCGCCATTCGCTCATTGATATGACCATCAAGGCTGTGGGTGACCTGCATGTGGATTTTCACCATACGGCGGAAGATGTGGGCATTGCGCTGGGGCAGGCCTTTAGGGAAGCGCTTGGCGACAAGAAGGGCATCGTGCGCTATGCCGATTGCCTGATGCCGATGGACGAAACCCTGACGCGTGTGGCGCTCGACATTTCGGGCAGGCCTTTTCTGGTGTTCCGCAGCTCTTTCCCCACGCCAAAGATTGGTGAGTTTGACACGGAACTGGTGCGCGAGTGGTTTCAGGCCTTTGCCATCAATGCGGGCGTCACCCTGCATGTGGAAACGCTTTATGGTGACAACAGCCATCATATTGCCGAAAGCTGCTACAAAGGTCTGGCACGGGTGCTGCGTCAGGCAGTCTCGGTTGATCCCCGCGCGAAGGATATGGTTCCTTCGACCAAAGGTACTCTTTCGAAGTAAGCACAATGGCGATTTACACGGTTCATATCCCGTCTGATGCGACCACAGCCGAAGGCGTGGCAGAGAAAGCTGTGTTCGTGAAAGAGGGCTTCTCTTTTCCCGGCTTCATCTTCACGGCGCTTTGGTTGCTTACCAAGCAGCTCTGGCTCTACGCGCTTGGTTATGTGCTGATTATCGGCTTGCTCATTGGAGCCTTCATGTTCTTTGGCTGGCCCATGGGCGTTTTTGGCTTTGTGCAGGCTTTGCTGGCATTCCTGATTGGTATTGAAGGCCATGAATGGCTGCGCCGCAAGCTTACCCGCCGGGGTTTCACCCATGCTGGCACGGTGAGTGGTCCAAGCCTTGAGGAATGCGAGCGCCGCTTTTTCAAGGACTGGATTGCGGGACAAGAAGTTGTGCCGGTCGCGGCATCGCGTCCAGCCACAGTCTCTGCTGCTGTTCCTGCTGCTCCGTCCGTGCTGGGCGTTTTCCCCACACCTAGGGGCAGCTGATCGTGCAAGTCGCCCTGATTGATTACGGTGCAGGTAATCTGCATTCCGCTGCCAAGGCGCTGGAGCGTGCGATGCTGGAAGCCGGGATATCCGGCGCGGTCACCATCACCGATGATTCAGCCGTCGTTGCCAAAGCTGACCGCATCGTGCTGCCCGGAGACGGGGCCTATGCTGATTGCATGACGCAGCTCAAGGCCGCTCCCGGCATGATCGAGACATTGGAAACCCGCGTTCGCAAAGATGGCGTGCCGTTCCTTGGCATTTGCGTGGGCATGCAACTGCTGGCAACACAGGGCACGGAGCACGGCGTGACAAAGGGCCTGAACTGGCTGCCGGGATCAGTGGATCGCATCGCGCCACGGGATGCCTCTTTCAAGGTGCCGCATATGGGCTGGAACACGCTTGACGACTTTGCACCTCATGCGCTGCTGGAGGGCATTGCGCTGGGGCCAACAGGCCTGCACGCCTATTTCCTGCATGCCTATCACCTGAAGGCTGACAATGCCTCTGATGTGATTGCCAAGGCTGACTACGGCGCGCCGGTGACGGCCGTGCTGGCGCGCGGCAACATCGCCGGAACACAGTTCCATCCCGAAAAGAGCCAGAAGCTTGGGCTTAGGCTTCTGGCCAATTTTCTGAGGTGGAAGCCGTGATTCTCTACCCCGCAATTGACCTTAAGGAAGGCCGCTGTGTGCGTCTGCGTCAGGGCGACATGGCGCAGGCCACTGTTTTCAACAATGATCCGGCGGCGCAAGCCGCCAGCTTCGAGGCAGATGGCTTCAGCTGGCTGCATGTGGTTGATCTTGAAGGGGCCTTTGCCGGCAAGCCGATGAATGGTGCTGCGGTGGATGCGATCCTCGCGCGCGTCAAGTTTCCGGTGCAGCTCGGTGGTGGCATTCGCGATATGGCGACTGTCGAAGGCTGGCTTAGCAAGGGCATCGCCCGCGTTATCATTGGCACGGCGGCGGTGCGTGATCCTGAGTTTGTGAAAGCAGCCGCACGCCGCTTTCCAGGAAAGGTCGCTGTCGGCATCGATGCGCGCGATGGCATGGTGGCGGTGGAAGGCTGGGCCGAGACGTCCACACTGTCAGCCCTCGCGCTCGGCCAGCGCTTTGAAGACGCAGGCGTTGCCGCCATCATCTACACGGATATCGCCCGCGACGGCATGCTGCAGGGGTTGGATATGACCGGCACGCGTGCCTTGGCCCAAGCGCTCAGCATCCCGGTCATCGCATCGGGCGGGCTGGCTTCGATTGAGGATGTGAAGACGCTGCTGGAGCCTGAAAACCGCGTGATCGCCGGGGCGATTACAGGCCGCGCGCTTTATGATGGCAGGCTGGATGCAGCTGAAGCACTGCGGGCTATAGCTGCCATGGCCTGAACTACCCCCACCTGTGAAGCTCTGCCCCATGACGCTTCAACCATGCTTCCGCCCGCTCATAATCCGGATAGATCGAGGCAAC
Source organism: Beijerinckiaceae bacterium (assembly GCA_051649305.1). Taxonomy (GTDB): domain Bacteria; phylum Pseudomonadota; class Alphaproteobacteria; order Rhizobiales; family Beijerinckiaceae; genus JADCCX01. The sequence goes on along the minus strand of JBOFGV010000110.1, from coordinate 46,533 downwards.
CACGCGCCAATACCGCGTTGAATGGTTCATCTCCACCCGGTGTGCCACCTCGTGTGCCGCGAGATAATCCAGCACAAAAGGCGGGGCGAGGATCATCCGCCATGAGAATGACAGGGAGCCATCGGCGGCGCAGGAGCCCCAACGGCTGACTGTATCCTTGATGGCGATGCGCTTGATTTTGACATCCAGTGTCGCGGCATGGCGGCGGGCAGCCAGCTCGATATCCTTGCGGGCTTCGCGCTTGAGAAAATCCCGCACGCGGCGCGCCAGAAAGGATGCGTCGCCTGCCACGGCCAGAACAGGCAAACCATCCGGCGTTGTCTCAGCCCATGCTGTGCCGCGCGCCGTCGGGCGATGCTCGATGCGATGGTCAATGCCCCGCAGCGGAACCAAGGCTCCGGCCACGAAATCAACGAACTCCGGAAGTTTGGCATAGCGCGCAGCCAGCCAGCCGCCGTGGCGGGCAGCAAAATCCTTGGCGGTCGCCATGCTGCCTCTGGCAGGCATGGTCAGCACCGCTTCGCGGCTGGCGGCCTTCACACGCAAGGTATAGCGGCGCGCCTGGGCAGACCGCTTGATGACGACCGGGTAGGTGAGGCCGAGGTGCTGAACCTCGATCCTCTCGTTGGAGGGTGGATCAAGCAGCCGTAGGATGCGTTGCAACATCAGGCGAATGTAGGTGAGTCGCAGGCCAGATGCGAGGGCCTGCGTACACTACTCAGCCAGCCTTACTCCGCAGCGTGCTTGGTTGGCACCACGGACAGCCTGGGCTTGCCGCGCAGCTTAAGATCAGCGGCAGAGCTGTTATTCGCCATGAAACCTTTGATGGCGGGTGCGATTTCCTTGCGGAAGCGCGAACCGTTGAACACGCCGTAGTGTCCAACATCCTTTTGCAGGTGATAGAGCTGTTTGGATTTCGGCAGGTTGATGCAAAGATCATGAGTGGCCTTGGTCTGGCCCACGCCCGAAATATCGTCGTTCTCACCTTCAACCGTCATCAGGGCGCACCGTGTCACGGCCTTGAGGTCCACCAGACGGCCACGGTGCTTCATCTCGCCCTTTGGCAGGGAGTGCTTGACGAAAACGGTGTCGACAGTCTGGAGATAGAATTCGGCAGTCAGGTCCATCACGGCCATGTATTCATCGTAGAAATCACGATGCTTTTCAGCCGGTTCGCCGTCACCACGCACCAGATTGTTGAACATGTCGATGTGGGCGGTCATATGCTTGTCGATGTTCATGGCCATGAAGCCCGAAAGCTGCAGGAAGCCGGGATAGACATCGCGGTAGAAACCAGCGTTGGGGAAAGGCACCTTGATCAGGCAGTTCTTGCTGAACCACTCGATGCCGCGCTCCTCAGCCAGTTTGTTGACGGCCGTCGGGCTCTTGCGCGTGTCAATCGGGCCGCCCATCAACGTCATCGACAATGGCACGGAAGGGTTGTTGTCCGCTTCCATCAGCGCCACAGCGGCGGCCACGGGCACGGATGGCTGGCAAACCGCCATGACGTGCACATCGGGGCCAATCAGTTCAAAGATATCGACCATATAGTCGATGTAATCATCAAGATCGAAGCGGCCTTCGGACAAGGGCACGTTGCGCGCGTCCATCCAGTCCGTGATGTAGACCTCGTGAGTTGGCAAAAAGGCTTCAACCGTACCGCGCAGCAAGGTGGCGTAGTGGCCAGACATAGGTGCCACGATCAGCACTTTTGGCTGTGCAGCGGTCTTTGGTGGCAGCGCGCGGTCAAAATGCAACAGCTGGCAAAACGGCTTTCTCCAGATGATCCGCTCGGTAATGGCCACTTCCTTGCCGTCAACCACTGTGGTTGGAAGATCAAAAGCAGGCTTGCCGTAGCGGCGGGTTGTACGCTCGAACATTTCAGCTGTCGCCGCCATCGTCCGGCCAAACTGCGTCATCGCAAGAGGGTTGGCCGGGTTGCGGTAGAACAGGCGCGTTGCATCCGAGAGGGCACGGGCTGGTGCCATCATCGTATGGGCGGCTTCATAGAAGAAATACATGCTGCGATTCATCAACCATCTTCCCGTTTGTTCGCTGAAAGCTCATCAGTCGATAGTTTGAATTGCTCCCATTACGCGCATTCGTGTTGCAGTGCAACAATCTGAACATGCTTCAGCATTGTACTAAACGATTAAAAGAGTGTTCCCGGCATTTATGCACACCTGTTATTCACCACTGCGCGCGTGAATTTTGCCGTGCCATTCAAGCCAGGCCAACCGCGCGATCAGGGCAGCGGCGTAGAGATTCAAGGCCGCAATGCCCAGACCCACCACCACATCGGGCCAGACAGACTGGCTGAATGCGGTCACCACAGCAGCCAGCACAATGGCGATATTGGCGATTGCGTCGTTGCGCGTGGAGAGCCAGACGCCCTGATGGGCAGAATCGCCCTTGCGGTGCGGGAGCAGGATGAAGGCACAGTAGACATTCACGGCCAGCGCCAGCAGGCCGATGGCGCCCATCGGCAAGGGATCAGGCGGAAGGCCGTAAAACAATTGTTCGATGGTTTTCCAGCCAATCCATAGGCCAGGAACCAGCATCAGAAACACGGTTATCCCGCCAAATACAGCCCTTGCGCGATGGCCCAGCCCGATCAGGGCTACCGCGATGATATAGGTGATGGAATCTTCGAGAAAATCGATGGCATCGGCCATCAAAGCGATGGAATTTGCGTAAAGCGCGCCACCCACCTCGATGAACACCATGACAAAGTTCAGCAGGGCAGCGACGATGAGTGCTGTCTTGTAGGGCATCGGCTTTGTGTCGGTGGGTGTTTCAGAAGACATGGCAGGGGCTCATTGGCATCAATTGAAAACAACACATTTTGTCAGCGATAATAGTCTTGCTGCTTGCTGACAGACAGAGTCACGGCATAGCATGCGGTGCGCCGTTCGCATCTGATATTTGCGAAAGACAAAAAACAGGTTGGGGAGAAGCCAGTCATGGCCAAACGATTGCAGGGCAAGATTGCCGTCATCACCGCTGCTGGGCAGGGAATTGGCCGGGCCATTGCCGAGGCTTTTGTGCAGGAAGGGGCAACCGTTCACGCGACAGACCTGAACACAGATTTTCTGGAAACACTCGCCAAGGCCAAAAAGCGCAAGCTTGATGTGCGCTCCACCAAAGCAGTTGAGATTTTTGCCGCCAAAACTGGTCAGATCGATATTCTGGTGAATGCCGCAGGCTTTGTGCACCACGGCACTGTGCTGGAATGCTCGGATGCGGACTGGGATTTCTCCTTCGATCTCAATGTGAAATCCATGCACCGGATGATCCATGCCTTCCTGCCCGGGATGCTGGAGCGCGCAGGCAACACCGGCAAGTCGGCCTCCATCGTCAACATCGCTTCAGGTGCAGGTTCGGTGCGCGGCATTCCAAACCGCTATGTCTATGGTGCCACCAAGGCCGCCGTGATTGGTCTGACCAAGGCGGTTGCAGCAGACTTCATCAAGCGCGGGATCAGGGCGAATGCCATCTGCCCCGGCACGATCCAGTCACCGTCACTCGATGGTCGCATCCGCGATATGGCTGCGATGAACAAGATCACGGAGGCAGCAGCGCGACAGGCCTTCATCGACCGGCAGCCCATGGGGCGTCTGGGAACGGCAGAAGAAATTGCCATGCTGGCAGTTTATCTTGCCTCAGATGAAGCAAGCTACACCACAGGGCAGATTCACCTTGCCGATGGCGGCTTTGCCCTTTGACGGGGCACAAAAAAAGGACCGCCGAAGCGGTCCTTGAAGTCATTAGGGAGGCGTCAAACAAGTGGACAGGAGCCACTCGACCCGCAGAAAATGGGGTAAATGAACAATAACCAAAATTCGCTAACAAGCGGTTAACGCCAATCCACGGTTGTGTCTGTTCACACGAAACAGTGTATGGCCAGTGAGTAATGTGCTGGTGCACAGCCGGTATCGAGAGCAAGGCACAAGGTATGAAGCGCTGGCTTCCCATTTTAATCATCGTTGGCGCAGCATTGGCGCTATACCAAAGCGGATTACACGTGTTGCTCTCGGCAGAGTCGCTTGTGCTGTCAAAAGCATGGCTCGCGGAGCTTGTTTCCAAGCATTACAGCTTGTCCATTCTGGTCTTTATCATGGCCTACATTGCCATCGTTGCCATGTCCCTGCCGGGCGCGCTTTTGATGACGCTGCTTGGTGGCGTGCTTTTTGGCTTTTCAGTTGGTGCTGTCGCCAATATTCTGGCGGCAACTTCAGGTGCAACCCTGTTGTTCCTAGCAGCAAGATCCTCCATCGGATCAGCCTTGCGTGACAAGGGAGGCGAAACAGTTGTGCGCATGGCGGAGGGCCTGCGCAAGGATGCTGCGTCCTATATGCTCTTCCTTAGGCTTGTGCCGGTGTTTCCCTTTGCACTTGTCAATCTCGCTCCGGCCATTGTCGGCGTGCCACTCAAAACCTTTTTCTGGACGACTCTGGTCGGCATACTGCCTGGTACGCTCGCCTTCACCTTTGCCGCGACCAGTCTGGGCGGTGTGATTGATGACAAGCGTGCGGCCTTTGATGCCTGTGTCGCCCAGAATCATAATTTTTGTCAGATCTCGTTGGATCTCTCGACCTTGGTCAGCCCAAAATTGCTGATGGCTTTTGCCGCCCTGGGTCTTGTTGCATTAATCCCGGTTGTCGCGCGCCGTTTTTGGACTACAGACAAGACATGAAAAGTGATTTCGGGGATGTGTTTTGTCTGAAGTGATCAAGACTGATCTGTGTGTCATCGGCGCTGGCTCTGGTGGGCTTTCGGTGGCCGCTGCTACCGCCATGATGAAGGTCCCGGTTGTCCTCATCGAGCGCGGACACATGGGCGGGGATTGCCTGAATGTAGGCTGCGTGCCCTCCAAGGCGCTGATCGCAGCCGCACGTCATGCAGCAAGCATGCGGGAAGCAGAGGCTTTTGGCTTTGCACCTGTCGAGATCAAGCCTGCCTTCAACAAGGTCAACGCCCATGTTCGCTCGGTGATTGAAGCGATTGCACCCAATGACAGTGAGCACCGGTTTCGGGCGCTGGGGGCCAATGTCATCAAAGGCGAGGCGCGCTTTGTGGACCGCAACACGGTTGCTGTTGGTGAGCAACTGATCAAGGCCCGCCGCTTTGTCATCGCCACAGGCTCGACGCCTGCTGTTCCGCCCATCCCGGGCCTCGACAAGGTGCCTTATCTCACCAACGAGAGCCTGTTTGACCTAAACCGCAAGCCCGCAAAGCTTGTCATCATCGGTGCTGGTCCTATCGGTATGGAGATGGCGCAGGCCCATGTGCGCCTTGGTTCGGAAGTGGTTGTCGTCGATCCCGCCGGTGTGCTGACACGTGAAGACCCTGATGCTGCGCTGGTGGTGCGCAAGGCACTGGAAGCGGATGGCGTGGTGTTCCGCATTGGCCGTGGTGTCGCGGGCATTTCCGGTAGCGGTGAGCGCCTGAAGGTGCATATCGCTGATCCCGCAGGCGATGAGCTGATCGACTGCAGCCATATTCTGGTCGCTACAGGGCGTAAGCCTTCCACGGGCTTACTGAACCTTGAGGCCGCAAAGATTGCTCACGACGCGAAGGGCATTACGGTTGACGGGAGGCTGCGCACATCAAACCGCAAGGTCTATGCGATTGGCGATGTGGCAGGCGCTCCGCAGTTCACGCACCGTGCCAATTATCACGCTGGGCTGGTGCTGCGAAATGCGCTGTTCCGCCTGCCTGTGAAAGCCAGCGATACCCTGATGCCGCGCGTCACGTTCACGGACCCGGAAATCGCCACAATCGGCCTGTCAGAAGTGGAAGCACACAAGACAGGTTCTGGTGTGCGTGCCCTGCGCTGGCCTTTTGCGGAGAATGACCGCGCACAGGCGGAAAGACGCACGGAGGGTTTCATCAAGGTGATGGTTGATCGCAAGGGCCGGATTCTGGGGGTCACCATCGTCGGCCTGCATGCCGGTGAGTTGATCACGCCCTGGACGTTGGCCATGGCCAACAAACTGAAAGTCTCGGCCATGACGGGAATCGTGTTTCCCTATCCCACCTTGTCCGAGGTTTCAAAGCGCGCCGCAACCAGTTTCCTGCTGCCCCAGTTGCGCAGTCCCATGCTGCAACGGGTGCTGCGTTTCATACGTATGTTTGGGTGACCCTTGCCCGCCACGAATAAAGACAACGGATTTTTCAAGGGCTTCGGCCTTTCTTCACGCCTGCTGGTACTGACAATCCTGTTTGTCATGCTGGCGGAAGTGCTGATCTTTGTGCCGTCCATCGCCAACTTCCGCAACAGCTGGCTGAATGACCGGTTGGCTGCGGCCCGCACGGCAGCCCTTGTGCTCGAAGCCGCACCCGATGATGCCTTGCCTGAGCAGTTGGTAAAAGATCTGCTCATGAGCGTGGGCGCAGAAACCATCGCCCTGCGCATCAAGGGCACGCGCAGGCTTCTCGCCATCAATGAAATGCCGCCCATGGTCAGCGCCATGACCGATATGCGCCAGACAAACGCCTTTCGCAGCATTGTGGACAGTTTCCAGACCATGCTGCGCAGCGGCAAGGATGCGCTTGGCGTCATCGGCAATGCGGCCATGGAAGGCGAGTTTGTCGAAATCGTCGTGCTGGAAAAGCCGCTGCGCGATGCGATGTGGCGTTTTGCTGGCAATATTCTGGGCCTGTCCCTGTTCATTTCAGGTGTGACGGCGGCGCTGGTTTTCTTTGCCCTGAAGCGCGTCATCGTGCGGCCTGTTGAACGGCTGACGAGCAACATCAGCCGGTTTGCCCAGCGCCCGGATGATCTCACACGGATGATGAAACCATCGGGTCGTACCGACGAAATCGGTGTGGCCGAAACAGCGGTAGCCGGCATGCAGCAAGCGCTTTCACAGCAATTGAAGCAGAAAGAGCATTTGGCAGCCCTTGGTCTGGCGGTTAGCAAAATCAACCACGATTTGCGCAACATGCTTTCATCGGCACAGCTCATCTCTGATCGCTTGGGCGATGTGCAGGACCCGACGGTGCAGCGCTTTGCGCCCAAGCTGGTGCAGACGCTCGACCGGGCTATTGCTTTCTGCCAGTCGTCGCTGGCCTATGGCCGGGCGGAGGAGCGCCCGCCGCAGATCGAGACTGTTGCGCTAAGCGCTCTGGTCGAAGAAACCCGCGAAGTCTCCGGCATGTTCGACAATCATCCGGTTTTCTGGAACAACCGGGTGCCAGCCGGGTTCGCCGTCGAGGCTGATCCCGAGCATCTTTTCCGGATCATCACCAACCTCACCCGCAATGCCCTGCAGGCAATGGAGAACCATCCGCCAGAAGCAGGGTCCAGTCACAGCTTCACAGTCACGGCCCGGACAACTGATGCAGGCTGGTTGATTGCGCTTCAGGATTCTGGCCCCGGTATTCCCGAAGCGCTGAAACAGAAACTGTTTGACGCCTTCCATGGCTCAACCCGCGTTGGCGGCACAGGCCTGGGATTGGCTATTGCAGCGGAGCTTGCCCGGGCACAGGGCGGAGAATTGACGCTGTTGCCTTCCGCGAAGGGCGCGTGTTTCCAGTTATTTCTGCCAAAACGATGATCCCATCTTGCCTTGCTCAATGGTATGATGAATGATAGTTGATCATCTTTCACAGCCATAGCCATGTCAGCACACACAACACCGGACCTTCTCTGCATCGGCGAACCGATGATCGAGTTCAACCAGACGAAGCGCAATGATCCAAACTATCTGTTTGGTTATGGCGGAGATACGTCCAACGCTGCCATTGCTGCGGCGCGATCAGGTGCTGCGGTGGGCTATGTGTCCGCGGTTGGCACCGATGAGTTTGGCCAGTCATTTCTGAAACTCTGGCAGTCCGAGGGCATTGATACCTCAGCCGTCAAACAAAACGGAACTGTCCATACCGGCGTCTATTTTGTCAACCACGGCGAGCATGGTCATACGTTCTCCTATCTGAGGGCGGGCTCTGCCGCCTCCTGCATGACTGTAGCCGATCTGCCGTTGGAGATGATCCGGAAGGCAAAGATCATCCATGTCTCGGGTATCAGCCAGGCCATTTCGGCCTCGGCCTGCGACATGGTTTTTGCTGCCATCGCCGAGGCACGCAAGGCAGGGGTTACGGTGTCTTATGACACCAATCTGCGCCTTCGGCTTTGGCCGCTGGCGAGGGCGCAGGCCGTCACGAATGCCGCGATGCGCATGGCTGACATTGCCCTGCCCGGTCTTGATGACGCGCAGCAATTGACTGGCCTTACCAAGCCTGATGCCATCGTTGATTACTATCTCGAAGGCGGCTGCAAGGTGGTCGCAATGACCCTTGGCAAGGATGGCGCGCTGGTCGCTACACCCAAGGAGCGGCGGCGTGTGCCCTCAATCACGGTCAACGCTGTGGATGCAACAGGAGCCGGGGATTGTTTCGACGGAGCGTTTCTGGCGGAATGGTTGCGCTGTCAGGATCCGTTTCAGGCAGCAGCATATGCCGTAGTGGCTGCAGCCCTCTCAACCACTGGCTACGGCGCTGTGGCACCCCTGCCAAAGCGTGAAGCTGTTATGGCAGCACTTGAGAGCAAGCCGCGCTGATCAGACGCTTTCTGCAATTTCTGCAAGGATAGCTTTCGCAGCTGACACAGGATCAGCGGCCTGCGTGATGGGCCTGCCGACAACCAGATGATCCGCCCCTGCTCTGATGGCTTCACCGGGAGTCATCACACGCTTCTGGTCGCCTTTGTCGGCACCGGCAGGACGCACGCCGGGTGTGATGATGGTCAGGCCTTGCCCCACGGTTTCGCGCGCAGCTGCTATCTCAAGCGGTGAACAGATGAGACCAGTCGCATGGGCCTCCTGCGCCTGTCTTGCGCGCCTGCGCACGAGGTCTGTCACGCCCAGACCGTAGCCCGCTCTTGCCGCATCATCATCGCCCATGGAGGTGAGGATGCTGACACCCAGTACGCCAAGAGAGCTGCCTTTTGCTCCTGCAACCGCAGCGGCAAGGGTTTGCGGATAGGCATGCACGGTCATGAAGGTGGCTCCGGTCCGTGCAATCTGCTCGGTGGCGCGCTCAACCGTGTTGGGAATATCGTGCAGTTTCAGATCAAAGAACACCTTCTTGCCCATGGCGATGAGGCGTTCACCAAAGGGAATGCCGCCTATATAGGCGAGTTCCATGCCGATCTTGTAGAAGGAAACGGTGTTACCCAGCTGGGTTACAAGGGCTTCTGCTTCGGCAATAGCGGGCACATCCAGCGCGACGATCAAGCGGTCTGAAAGGCGGTTGTCTGCCATGGTGCTCTCCTGTGGTCGGTCTATGCGTCTTCAAGCGCTGCCAGCAAGGCCGCCATGTCATCGGGCAGTTCACTTTCAAACCGCATGGTTTCGCCGGTGGCGGGATGCTCGAAGCCCAGCACCTCGGCATGCAGCGCCTGACGGCCCAGCGCATTCAGAGCAGCCTGCGCCTTGGGTGCGAGATGGTTCGCCTTGGTTTTGTATCCGCCACCGTAGAGATCATCTCCCAGCAGGGGATGGCCGATGGACGTCATGTGCACGCGGATCTGGTGGGTGCGGCCAGTTTCGAGATGGCAGATCACCTGACTGACCAAGGGTCTGCCATCAATGCCCTCATAGGTTTCAGCCACCTCGAAATGCGTGATGGCGAGACGTCCCTTGTCGGCAGGCGCAACCGCCATGCGCTCGCGGTTGGAAACGCTGCGGTCGATCTGCGTGCGGATTTCACCGCCCTGTCTGCCGGGCTTGCCCCAGACAAAAGCAATGTAGGAGCGTTCCAATGGGCCGGTGCGGCCATGGTCGGCAAATTGCTCTGACAGCGCCTTGTGCGTGGCATCGTTCTTGGCAACGACCATCAGGCCCGACGTATCCTTGTCGAGCCTGTGCACGATTCCCGGTCGCTTGACGCCGCCAATGCCAGACAGTGTTTCACCGCAATGGGCAATCAGCGCGTTGACCAATGTGCCGGTTTCATGCCCACCCGCGGGATGCACCACCAGACCGGCGGGCTTGTTGATGACGATGAGATGATCATCTTCATAGACCACGTTTAGCGGAATATCCTCGCCCAGCGGGATCGGAGAAACCGGTTCGGGGCGGACAAGCACCAGCACATCGCCCACAGCAAGCTTGCGTGAAAGCGCCATATCGCTCTTCCCATTGAGGCTTATGTGGCCTTCATCCGCCAGGGCCTGAATGCGGGTACGGGAGAGATCCGGCGCGAGTTTCGCCAGCGTCTTGTCCAGACGCTCACCTGCTGTGTCAGCATCAATTGTGAATGTGTCGCTCATTGTGGTTCTCATTCCCCACGCACCACAAAAACGCAACTGAAACATGGAAAATTAAGGCAAAGCCGTTATCCATCCTTTCATGTTCAAGAAGCTCTACGACTGGACCATGGCGCTCGCCAATCGACCATCGGCTCCCTATGCCCTTGGTGGCGTTTCCTTTGCGGAAAGCTCCTTCTTTCCCATTCCGCCTGATGTTGTGCTGGCCCCTATGGCGCTGGCCAAGCCGCACAGGGCCTACCACTATGCAGCCATCTGCACCGTTGCATCCGTGCTGGGCGGTCTGCTTGGCTATGCCATCGGGGCCTATTTTTTCCAGACCATTGGCCAGTGGCTGATTGGTGTCTATGGCGGTGCTGCCAAGATCGACAGCCTGCTGGCACTCTACCGTGAGTACGGGGCGCTGCTGATTATCATCAAGGGATTGACGCCGATCCCCTACAAGTTCGTGACCATCGCCAGTGGCATCGCGGGCTATGATCTCTTCTGGTTTATCGTGTTGTCGATCCTCACGCGCGGCGCACGGTTCTTCCTTGTGGCAGGCCTGCTGACAAAGTTCGGTGGCCCTATCAAAGCCATGATGGACAAGCATGGCGGGTTGATTGTGGGTGCGTTGCTGGTGGCCATCATCGGTGGATTTGTTGCCCTGAAATTCCTGTTGTGACATAGACCAAACGCATGAAACTGCCGCATCTGGGTATGCTCTATGACTACGCCGCCTCTGCGCCCCAGAGGCGCGCCGGTGTGCTGTTCGTCATCGCCACGGCCACCATCGCAGGGGCATGGTTCACGGAGCTGGTGCTGGGCTATGTGCCCTGCAAGCTTTGTCTGCTGCAGCGCTGGCCCTATTATGCCGCTGTGCCGCTGGCGGCATTTGCGCTGTTCATCTCGGGGCCACTTCGGTTCAGGACAGCTGCGCGCCCGGCCTTTGCCATGCTGGCGATGATCTTCATGATCAGCACGGCCCTTGGCGTGCACCACGCCGGGGTGGAATGGGGCTGGTGGCTTGGGCCCGCTGATTGCGGCGGCAAGCTGGCGGAAGGACCCGCCAATGTGGGTGACCTCATGGCAGCCATGAACAAGACGCGGATTGTCAGCTGCACAGATGCCCCTTTCAGAATTCTGGGGTTTTCACTGGCAGGCTGGAATGCGCTGATCTCGTTCATTCTGGCCACCATCGCCATCCGTGGCTGGCGCGCGCCAAGGCCTTTTACTGGAAATTTTCCGGGAACATCGGCGCGTTAACCACGTTCCTTACCAAGGTATTAAAATTTACCTGCGATTTTATGCCTTCAGGTTGGGGAATCTGGAGGCATAAATGACGATCATATCACTCCGCCAGAGCGCTCTGGCTCTTGCAGGTGCAGTGCTTTTCTCAGCAGCCGCTGTGTTGCCAGCCGATGCGCAGTATTATCCGCGTCGCCACCACGGTGGTGAGGCGCTCGCCGGTGGTGTTATCGGCGGCGTGATTGGCGGTCTGGCAGCCGGTGCCATCATCAATTCCGCCCGTCCGGCTCCCGTCTATGTGGAGCCAGAGCCTGTCTATACACGCCCGCGCGTGCACTACCGTCATTTTGAGCGCTATCCTGATGTGGAGTATGTGCCCGCCTGCGCCATGCAGCGCCAGCGCGTCTGGGTGGACCAGTACACCTGGACCCACCGATATGTCCGTGTATGTCACTGAAAACCGGGCATTAAACCCGTGCTTTTGAAGGGTTAAGCGGCTAAAGTTTTCGCTGACGAATCAATCAGCGAAAGCATAGTTCCGATATGGCCGAACCTGCAGCTCAGACGCCTGAAGGCACTGATCCAAACCTCTATGGCGCAGACTCCATCAAGGTCCTGAAAGGGCTTGATGCCGTGCGCAAGCGGCCGGGCATGTATATCGGTGATACCGATGACGGCTCGGGCCTTCACCACATGATTTATGAGGTGGTGGACAACGCCATCGACGAGGCATTGGCAGGCCACGCCACCGAAGTCACCGTCACGCTGAACGAGGATGGTTCCTGCACCGTGACGGACAACGGGCGCGGCATTCCCACAGCCGTCAAGCAGGATGACGATCAGGAGCCAAAGCGCTCCGCTGCCGAGATCGTGATGACCGAGCTGCATGCCGGTGGCAAGTTCGACCAGAACTCGTACAAGGTCTCCGGCGGTCTGCACGGCGTGGGCGTATCCGTCGTCAACGCGCTGTCGCGGGTGCTGACCTTGCGCATCCACCAGAATGGCCAGACGCATGAAATGGAGTTTCGTGACGGCGTGGCACAGAACCCGCTGCGCGTTATTGCCCCATCCAATGGCAAGCGCGGCACAGAGGTCACTTTTCTGCCCTCCATCGGCGAAAAGGTTGGCAAGGAAACGCTCGATGAAAATGGCATTGCAGCCACCTTCAGCGGCGTAACGGAATTCGACTACAAAACGCTGGAACACCGCTTGCGTGAGCTGGCATTCCTCAACTCTGGTGTCAGGATTACACTCACCGACCGCCGTCACGGCGAAAACAAGGTTGATGAGCTTTTCTACGAAGGCGGCCTTGAAGCTTTCGTTCGCTTTCTGGATAGAACAAAGACACCCCTGCTGAAAACACCCGTCATGGTCATGCGCACGCAGGAAGAAGGCGGAGAAAGCGGTATCGGCATCGAGGTGGCGCTGTGGTGGAACGACAGCTACCATGAGAGCGTTCTGTGCTTCACCAACAACATTCCCCAACGCGATGGCGGCACGCACCTTGCCGGTTTCCGTGGGGCATTGACCCGGCAGGTCAACGGCTATGCCGAGCGTTCGGGCATTGCCAAAAAGGAAAAGGTGGAGCTCACCGGCGATGATTGCCGCGAGGGCCTCACTGCCATTGTTTCTGTGAAGGTTCCGGATCCGAAGTTCTCCAGCCAGACCAAGGACAAGCTCGTCTCCTCCGAAGTGCGCCCCGTGGTCGAAAGCATGCTGAACGACCGCCTCGCCACATGGTTTGAAGAGCATCCGACGGAAGCCAAGCTTATTGTCACCAAGGTGGTGGAAGCTGCTGCTGCGCGCGAAGCCGCCCGCAAGGCGCGCGAACTGACCCGCCGCAAGGGTGTGCTCGATATCGCCTCATTGCCCGGCAAATTGGCGGATTGTCAGGAGCGTGATCCCGCGAAATCCGAACTCTTTCTGGTTGAGGGAGATTCGGCCGGTGGTTCCGCCAAGCAGGGTCGCAACCGCGAGTTTCAGGCCATCCTCCCGCTGCGTGGCAAGATCCTCAACGTCGAGCGCGCGCGCTTTGACAAGATGCTGTCCTCTCAGGAAATCGGCACGTTGATCACGGCACTGGGCACGGGCATTGGCCGCGAGGAATTCAACGCCGACAAGACGCGCTATCACAAGATCATCATCATGACGGATGCTGACGTCGACGGTTCGCATATCCGCACGTTGTTGCTGACGTTCTTCTTCCGCCAGATGCCGGAGCTGATCGAGCGCGGCTATGTCTATATTGCACAGCCGCCGCTCTACAAGGCGGCCAAGGGAAAGACGGAGGTCTACCTGAAAGACGAGCGCGCCTATGAGGAATATCTCCTGGACGGTGGCCTTGAAGGCGCTGTGCTGCGGGTTGGTTCGGGTGATCGTTCTGGTGCTGACCTGAAGGCGCTGATTGACGAGGCGCATCTGGTGCGCACCGTGCTCAACGGGTTGCATTCGCGTTATGACCGCACGGCGGTGGAGCAGGCGGCTGTTGCCGGCGCGCTGAGGCCTGATGCCGTCTCACCCGAGATGGCGACGGCCATAGCCAAGCGCCTTGATATATTGGCTGACGAGTTTGAAAAGGGCTGGAGCGGCGAGGTGGCCGACGGCGGGTACATGCTGAAGCGTACCGTGCGCGGTGTTATGCAGGTTATCCATCTCGACCATCAGCTGCTGCATTCTGTTGATGCCCGCAAGCTTAACGAGCGTGCGGCTTCTCTGGGTGAAGCCTATGCCAAGCCCGCTATCTTCAACCGCAAGAACAAGGACACGGCGGTTTATGGCCCCGTCTCCTTGTTCAACGCAGTCAAACTGTCAGGTTCCGATGGTGTGCGTTTGCAGCGCTACAAAGGCCTTGGCGAGATGAACCCCGGCCAGCTCTGGGAAACCACGCTGGACCGCAATGCGCGTTCATTGCTGCAGGTCAAGATCAAGGAAGTGGATGAAGCGGACGATATCTTCGTCAAACTCATGGGCGATGTGGTGGAGCCGCGCAGGGCGTTCATTCAGGAGAACGCGCTGAGTGTGGCAAATCTGGATGTGTGAGTAGTTGGGCCATGGATCGCACGAAGGTTAGCTTTGCTGAGGCAGAAGGTAGGGTTGAATATCCCGATTTTCTAAGATGGGGTGAAATTGACAAAAGACTTAGGTCGCGGCTATCAAATACAATTTACAACTATGTTTATGATGACCGCACGGCATATAGTGCTATTACTCGAATGGCAGATCTTGAATTTATAATCGATTACTATTTAGAGAATTCAAAATTTATGTATAAGAGTGAAATTCAAAAATTATTTATTAACAATAGTAGGCTTGATTATTTATTAGAAATAATAAAAAAAGCAAACTATATTGATATATTTGATATACTGCAATTTTATATCAGACATATTGTCATAGGCGATAATATTATTCTGAATATATCTGAGGCGCTTGACCAGCCTTATTCACATATCGTGTTGATTTGAATACACAAACTATTATTCCGATCTTAGATGAGACTCAAGCAAGTACTCTAAAATCTGATATTGATAGGGTATTTCAGTCGCCATTTCTAAGTGCTCGTGACCACATGCAAAAAGCCATTTATGGTATAAACAATGGTGATCATGCTGGAACAATCCGGGAGGCAATCACTGCAGTGGAGTCTGCCACGAAGGAATTCTCAGGAAAGTCAGATGCTACTCTTTCTGCAGCACTGAACATCCTCTCGAACGGATCGGCTGCGCAAAAACCACTTTTTGACGCGTTCACAAAACTCTACGGGTACACGAGTGCAGAAAAAGGCATTCGACATTCATCGCTTTTTGGCGAGAAGCCAAATGTCGATATGGAAGAAGCGATATTCTTTGTTTCAGCCTGTGCGGCGTTCATTGGCTATCTGAGCCGGAAGAAAGAGAAGTTGGCTGTTGCTGAGGCAAAGTAACGCCATAGGCAATTCTCATTCTTTCCACACATTGCCCGTCCTGACTTGCATGGGCATCCTGCGTGCTTCGAGACGGCGCTTTGCGCCTCCTCGGCATGAGGAGATTGGTGTTGCAGTCAGCCTTAAAGCTCCAAACAACGGAGGATTGCTGCCAGTTCCCAATTTCCTCATCCTGAGGAGCGCTAAAAGCGCGTCTCGAAGGACGCACAAACCCTGTGCAAGTCACTCAACAAAGTGGCAGAAATCCGCACTCTGCCCCACCAACCTCAAAACTCCTCCGGCCAGCGGCGGGCACCATGGAAAACCGCAAGCAATTCCACATCACTCTCCCGCACGCGGTAGGGAACAATATAGGGTGTGCCATTGACCACCAGTTCGCGGGTGCCGGGGACGCGACCGGCCCTACCGCTTTCGGGATGGGCCGTCAGCTGTTGACAGGAATCGCGCACCCTCAGGATAATCCGCGACGCAGCTTTTGGATCATGGCTTGCGAGGTATCTGCCGATGGTATCGAGATCGCGAAGCGCCGGGCGCGTCCAGCGCAACCTCATGCAGGGCGCTCGTGGGCAGCGAAAATTGCTTCGACTTCATCATCGGACGCAAAATCGCCTGCATCAGCCGCAGCGATGCCCGCTTCGATTTTGCCGATCTGCCATTCCTGCAAGGCAAGATAGTCTTCAAACGCGCGGTTCAGCAGCCAGTTGCGCGAGCGATCCGTGGATGCCGCAAGCTGGTCGAGGCGATCAAGCAATTCAGGCTTTTCAATGCGAAGCGTAACGGAAGGCATGTCGACCGTCCTTTCTGTATGGCCAGTACAATAGAATGCATCCGGGTGCAAGAAAGTGCAATTGCATTGCTCGGTCTGCTTCCTTTGAAGACTGAAACCGATATGCGGCAAGGTCTACATGTTTCAACAGTTCAAACTGATTTCAAGCCAAACTGTTGAAACCGCGCACTACCCCTCACGCAAAGCGCTGGTCATACTCCAGCACGGCTTCCAGCAGCACCTGTGTGCCCGCACCGCATTCATCAAACGAAGTGGATTCCGCCTCATTGTGGCTGACACCGCCTGCACAAGGCACAAAGATCATCGTCGTGGGTGCTACCCGCGCGATGTAAGCGGCGTCGTGGCCCGCACCTGACACGATGTCGCGCGTGCCATAGCCGGACTTCGCCGCACCCTTGCGCACGCAGTCGATCAACTCCGGGTGAAAGCGCACTGCGGCATTTGACCAGATGCATTTCTCATCAAAGCTGAGGCCCAGTGGCTCCATCACCTTGGGCAGGGCTTCGCGCATGGCGGCTTCCATCCTGTCGAGCACAGCTTCATCAGGATGGCGCAGGTCAATGCAGAAGAAGACATCGCCGGGCACAACATTGCGCGAATTGGGCTGAACTTCCATCAGGCCAACGGTTGCCACACCGTGGGGCGCATGGGCGAGCGCAATGGCGTTGATTGCCTCCACCATGCGGGCAGCACCCAGCAGCGCGTTCTTGCGCAGGTGCATGGGTGTGGCCCCGGTATGGGCGGATTGTCCGCACACATTCACCTCATACCAGCGCACACCCTGCACGCCGGTGACGACGCCGATCATGGTGTTCTCCGCTTCCAGAATAGGCCCTTGCTCGATGTGCAGTTCAAACATCGCGCCAATCTTGCGGCGGCCCACAGGTTCAGCGCCTTTATAGCCGATACGCTCCAGTTCCGTATCGAAGCGTTTGCCGTCGCGGTCCTCGCGGGCATAGCAATAGTCCCGGCTGAACGCGCCTGCGAAAACGCCCGACGCCAGCATGGCGGGGGCGTAGCGTGCGCCTTCCTCATTGGTCCAGTTCACAACCTCGATGGGCGCATTTGTCTCATAGCCCATATCATGCATGGTGCGCAGGACTTCCAGCGCGCCGAGCACGCCCAGCACACCGTCAAACTTGCCACCGGTCGGTTGTGTGTCGAGATGCGAGCCCATGCAGATGGGATCAAGATCGTTGCGCTTGCCGGGGCGGCGGGCAAACATGTTGCCGCAATCATCCACCGCCACGGTGCAGCCCACAGCCTCGCAGGCGCGGGTGAACCAGTCACGCACCTGCTTGTCTTCATCTGACAACGTGAGGCGCTTGATGCCGCCTTTTTCATTGGCCCCGAACTTGGCGGTCTCCATCAGGCTATCCCACAGGCGCTGCGGGTTGATGACGAGGTTGGGGAGCGTGGTCATGGGGGGTGTCCCTTGATGTATCGCAATGCGATACAAATTACTTGTGAAGCGTATCGCTTTCCGATACAATACCTGGACGATCCGAAGCTTCAAGGACAAAGTGACCAAGGCAGTATTTGACGGCAAGCAGCCCAAAGGGTTTCCACCCCAGATATTTGCCCGAGCGCGAAAAAAGCTAGAGCTGTTGGATGCTGCTCCAACCCTTGAGTCACTGATGGATCCGCCAGGTAACCAGTTGGAACTGTTGGGAGGTGACCGCAAGGGACAGAACAGCATCAGGATCAATAACCAGTTCCGCATATGCTTCAGGTGGAACAATGATGGAGTCGACGATGTCGAGATCACGGATTATCACTGAATATGATCCACCCATCATTGAGGATGGTGTCGAGATCATCGGAAAATTTTCACCCGTTCATCCGGGGGAAATACTGGAAGAGGAGTTCATGGAACCGCTTGGATTGTCGGCAGGGCAGGTGGCCAAGGCCTGCCGTGTGCCACGAACCCGCATTGAGAGGATCGTGCGCGGCGAACTGGGCATTTCGGCTGATACAGCTCTCAGGCTGGCCCGCTTTTTTGCGATGAGCCCAGATTTCTGGCTAAATCTTCAGAAGCGCTACGAAATGTTGATTGCCAAAGAGGCTGTTGGCGACGATCTTCTGAAGATCGAACCCTTGAAGCGCGCCGCCTGATCAGGCTCAAGGCACGAAATCCATTGTCCGTTGCACAGGCTTGGGTGCTGAAAGCTCTTTCCAAGTCGCATTGGCGGTGTGGACAGCCGGGAAGGCTGGCCGTTCAACAAACCGGCCATCGCCAGCAGCTGCACGCAGATCACCGTCTTTCCAGGCGATGCGCCCGCCACTGATCGTGATCCACGGTGCGCCAGTGCACTTGAAGCCTTCAAACACGTTATAGTCGATGCGGCTGACCTGCTTTTTTGCCGTGATTTTCTTGCTGGCCTTTGGATCCCAGATCACGATATCGGCGTCGGCTCCAGCTACAACTGCACCCTTGCGGGGGAAGATGTTGAGGATGCGCGCGATGTTGGTGGAGGTGACCGCCACAAACTCTTCCTTGGTGAGCCGTCCGGTGTTGACGCCCGATGTCCACAGCACTGGCATGCGGTCTTCAAGCCCGCCTGTGCCGTTGGGGATGAGGCGGAAATCGTTCAGGCCAGAGCGCTTCTGTTCTGTCGTGAACGAGCAATGGTCCGTGGCCACCACCTGCAGGGAGCCTGCCTGCAAACCGGCCCAGAGTGAATCTTGATGTTTCTTCGGGCGGAAAGGCGGCGACATCACGCGGCGCGCGGCATAATCCCAGTCCTTGTTGCGATACTCGTCTTCATCAAGCACGAGATGCTGGATCAGCGGTTCGCCGTAGACACGCTTGCCGGCAGCACGGGCGCGGGCAATGGCCTCATGCGAATCCCGGCAGGAGGTGTGCACCACATAAAGCGGGCAACCCGCCATGTCGGCAATCATGATGGCGCGGTTGGTAGCTTCACCCTCCACTTCCGGCGGGCGGGAATAAGCGTGGTTTTCAGGGCCGGTGGCACCTTTTGCCATCAACTGCTCCTGCAGGCGAAACACCACATCGCCGTTCTCGGCATGCACCATAGGGAGGGCACCAAGGGCAGCACAGCGCGAGAAGGAATTGTAGAGCTCGTCATCATTCACCATCAAAGCGCCCTTGTAGGCCATGAAGTGCTTGAAGCTGTTGATGCCGCAGGTTTTTACCAGGGTTTCCATCTCGTCGAAAACCTGTTTCGACCAGGATGTGACCGCCATGTGGAAGCTGTAGTCAGCGGCTGACTTGGTGGCTTTTGCCCGCCAGTCCTTGTAGGCGGCCAGCATGGATGCGCCGGGGGCCGGAATGCAGAAATCCACGATCATCGTTGTGCCGCCCGAAAGCGCAGCCTTGGTGCCCCATTCAAAATCATCGGCTGACACCGTGCCCATGAACATCAGTTCCATATGGGTGTGCGGATCAATGCCGCCAGGCATGATATCGCAGCCACCGGCATCAATAACCTCGGCTCCGGCACTGCGGGCAAGGTTCTCGCCAACGGCAATGATTTTGCCGCCGTCAATTAGCACATCAGCGCGGGCTGAGTGATCGTGGTTGATGACAGTGCCACCACGGATGAGGATGGGTTTGGTCATTAGTTCCTCGCAGTTTTCTTCCCTCTCCCCCTGCGGGAGAGGGTGGGCTTCGCGTCAGCGAAGGTCGGGTGAGGGGTAGCTTGGCGTTAGATTCTCCGAACCCCTCATCCGTCATGCTTCGCATGCCACCTTCTCCCGCAAGGGGAGAAGGAGACACTGCACTGCTTACTTCAACGCAGCATCAATCACCGCATGGGTCCAGGCACCCACAGGCTTCTTCGAGATCACGGGCGCTTCGCCGCCAGCACCCATCAGGGTGGTGACTGTGCGCTCGAAATCAGCCGGGTCCAGCTTGCCGTTGGAGCCAGCTGTCAGCTTGTTGATCTCGCCCATCATACGCTTCTGGTGGGCTTCCTTCTGTGCGCCCGAAGCATCGTTATCGAGCACGATCTTGGCGGCTTCATCAGCGTTGGCACGGGCGTATTCCCAGCCCTTCATCGAGGCACGGACAAACTTTGCCATGCGCGCGGCAAAGGCAGGATCAGCCAGTTTGCTTTCCAGCGCATAGAGGCCGTCTTCCATGGTGGATACGCCCTGATCCGTGTAGTTGAACACAGCGAGATCATCCGGCTTCAGGCCAGCGTCAATCACCTGCCAATACTCGTTGTAGGTCATGGTCGAGACGCAGGCGGCCTGCTTCTGGATGATGGGGTCCACGTTGAAGCCCTGCTTGATGACCTTCACGCCACCGGCGGAACCATCAGTCTTGAGACCAAGTTTCGCCATCCATGCCATGAAGGGATACTCGTTGCCGAAGAACCAGACACCCAGTGTCTTGTCCTTGAAGTCAGCCGGTGTGGCCACGCCCGCATCCTTGCGGCAGGTGAGCATCATGCCGGAACGCTTGAAGGGCTGGGCGATGTTGACGAGCGGTACGCCCTTCTCGCGGGCAGCGAGAGCGGCTGGCATCCATTCGATAATCACATCAGCGCCACCGCCTGCAATGACTTGTGGGGGAGCGATATCAGGTCCGCCCGGCTTGATGGTGACATCAAGGCCTTCCGCTTTGAAGAAGCCCTTGTCTTTGGCGACGTAATAGCCAGCAAACTGTGCCTGCGTGACCCACTTCAACTGAAGCGTCACCTTGTCCTGTGCCGCTACCGGCAAAAGTGAGCCCAGCACCATTGCTGCGCCCAAAACGAGTGGTTTCAGTTTCATCGCTCTCTCCTCTTTCAAACCGCACTATGCGGCACTCCACGAATTGAAATCTACTGGCTTTTGGCCCGCAGCGAAGCTGTTGCATCAAAGATTGATTTTGTGCCGAAGGCAATGAACAGGAAGCCGGTCAATCGCGTGATCAGCCCTGCACGCTTGGCAAAAAGCCGCCGAATGGGGTTCATGCCTGTCCAGAAAACAACAATGGTATCAGCCAAAAGAAAACCGATGGTGCAGCCAGCCAGAAGAACCGGCGCAGTGTTCCAGCTCAGTTCAGTCCCTGATGTGCCAAGAAGAGCCGTGAACATTGCTACGGCAAATGGATAGGCCTTTGGATTGGTTAATCCAAAAAGCAATCCAGCCCGCACAGGGTCAGTGACGATCGGTGCTGGGTTGTTGGTTTTTGTGTTCAGAGCCTTCCATCCAAGCCAGATGAGGTAAGCGCCGCAAAGCATGCCGAGGACTTGAAATAGTTCTGGCCCAAGGCTTGAGACGCCAATGATGGCTAGAAAAGCCAGAAGAGACCACAAGATATCTCCGACAAGATGCGCCCCCAGAAATTGCGCCGCTGCAAAACGTCCTTTGGTGGATGACAGCCCAAGGACAGCAAGGGTGGCAGGGCCGGGAATAAGCACATAGACCATGCCAGCAAGGATAGCGGAGAAAAACATGTCCATTTATCTTCTACCTCCCCCTTGTTGACGGATGCCAGAATGTCACCATCCGCTCCGCCAGCACCAGAAGCCCATAAAAGGACGAACCGGCGATGGCTGCAACTGCTATTGTTGCCCAGACCATATCGAGCGCCATGCGGCCTACTTCTGTCGAGATGCGGAAACCCATGCCAACGACCGGTGTGCCGAAAAATTCAGCAACAATAGCGCCGATCATCGCGAGGGTTGCATTGATTTTGAGCGCATTGAAAATGAACGGCATGGCGGCGGGCAGGCGCAGCTGCACCAGTGTCTGGAACCAGCTGGCCCCATAGCTGCGCATCAGGTCGCGCTCCAGTTGTCCGGCTGAGCCAAGGCCCGCCACGGTGTTCACCAGCATGGGGAAGAAGGTCATCACCACCACCACGGCGGCCTTGGACTGCCAGTCAAAGCCAAACCACATGACCAGAATGGGCGCGATGCCGATGACTGGCAGGGCCGAGACGAAATTGCCGATTGGCAGCAACCCGCGCCGCAGGAAATCAAACCGATCACACAAGAGCGCCACACCAAAACCCGCCAGACAGCCCATGATCCAGCCGGGGATAACGGCGCGGATGACGGTTTGCACGAAGTCTGCACCGAGGGTGGGGAGGGAGGTGAAAATTCTCGCCATGATTTGTGAAGGTGCTGGCATCAGCACCATAGGCACATTGAAGCCCCGGCAAACAACCTCCCAAAGCCAGATGAGGGTTGCGCCAAAGATGAAAGGCACAAAGATATCCCGGAATCTGCGCGCAGCCGCGCTGCGGTAGGGCAAGCCGGCAACCTTGTGGTTGAACACCCATAGTCCAATCCAGACGATGAGGATCAGCGCCAGCAATAACGACGGCCACCGCGCCAGTGCCGATATATTGGCGACCATCGCCAGGGCAAAGACAGCCAGCGCTGAACTCATGGTTACATCCATGACGACATTGGTCACGCGTGTCATTTTGTGGAAAGTCGCGCTCATGCCCGCGCCCCCATCGCCCTGTTTGTCAGGCGTTCGAAGCCAGATACAGCAAGGATCAGCGCCGAGGCCATGAGAGCCGCCGCCACCAGTGCTGACCAAATCTGCACCGTCTGGCCGTAGTAACTGCCGGACAGCAATCGCGCGCCGATTCCTGCCTGTGCGCCGGTTGGCAACTCGCCCACGATAGCGCCCACAAGGCTGATGGTGATCGCGACTTTCAGGCCCGCGAAAAGGTATGGCATTGCGGCGGGCCAGCGCAGCTTCGTGAAGGTTTCAGACCGGCTGGCATTGTAGGTGCGCATGAGGTCAAGCTGCATGGTATCCGGCGAGGTGAAGCCCTTGACCATGCCGATAGCGATGGGGAAGAAGCAGAGATACATCGAGATGATGGATTTCGGCAGCAGGCCCGTGATGCCCATGGAACCCAGCACAACGATGATGATGGGGGCAATGGCAAGAATCGGAATAGTTTGCGAGGCGATGATCCAGGGCATCAGGCTTTTTTGCAGCACCTTGCTGTGCACTATCGCGATGGCAAGCCCCACGCCAAGTGCCACACCCATGGCAAAGCCCAGCAAGGTGGCGGACAGCGTCACGTACATGTGGAACAGCAGATTGCGCGGGTTCAGCACCATGCCATCGGCAGTCTGGCGGAAGAGCCTTGTGCCGATGGTGGAATTATAGAGATCAACTAGCACCTGATGCGGTGCTGGCAACACCGGCCGCTCCAGCGACCATGCGATCGCATAGCGGTTAGCAAGGCCCTTCACATCGGCAAGCTGTGGCAGAACGGCGTTCATCGGCAGACAGGCGAGATACCAGACGGCGAGAATGATGGCCGTGATGACGAAGACAGGGAGGGTGGAGCCGGGCTTGCGGAGTGTGCTCATGGCGCTGACCCTTCTTCTCCCCGCGTGCGGGGAGAAGGTGGCGCGCAGCGCCGGATGAGGGGCTGGGTGTGTTTTCGCCGGGCATAGTGGCTAATCACCAAGCCCCTCACTGGCTCGTTGTGCCTTGCCCTCTCCCCGCTTGCGGGGAGAGGGAGTGATTTCGTGCCCTCAATCCTCATAGCTGTGTCCAGCCCGAAGCCCCTCACGCACACGGTGGGCAATCTTCAGGAACTCTGGCGACTCGCGGATATCCAATGTGCGGTTATCGCCGAGATCACAGTTGATGATATCGATAATGCGACCGGGGCGCGGTGACATCACCACGATGCGGGTAGAGAGAAACACCGCTTCGGGAATGGAATGCGTGACGAAAATCACGGTCTTTTTCGTCTGCGCCCAGAGTTGCAGCAACTGCTCGTTAAGCTTGTCGCGTACAATCTCATCGAGCGCGCCAAAGGGCTCGTCCATCAACAGCAATTGTGGATCAAACGACAATGCGCGCGCGATGGAAACGCGCTGCTGCATGCCGCCTGAAAGTTGCCATGGGTATTTCTTTTCAAAGCCGGTGAGGTTGACGAGAGCAAGGTAACGCGCGGCGCGTTCTTTCCGCTCATCTGCTGACAGCCCAAAGACCTCCAACGGCAGCATCACGTTCTTCTCGATCGTGCGCCATGGGTAAAGAGCCGGAGCCTGGAAGACATAGCCATACTGGCGCTGCAAACGCGCTTGCTCTGGCGTCAGACCGTTGACCTTGATGCTGCCGGAGGTGGGTTTTTCCAGATCTGCGATCACGCGCAAAAGCGTGGTCTTGCCGCAGCCCGATGGCCCAATGAAGGAGATGAACTCACCTGCACGCACAACAAGATCGGCATTTGAAAGCGCGTAGACCGGACCGTCATCTGTCTGAAAAGTGAGGGAGAGGTCATTGATATCGATGACCACATCACCACTCATGGAAACCCACCATACTGTCTGCCCTTGTCTGCCACACACTATGCCATGGTTTGCGCCGACGGGAAGCCGTGTTGTGACAAAACCACAGGCAAAGAATGCAGCAATGTGCGTGCCAGAAAGGGGGTGGGGCTTTATTGGCAATCAAACCTGCGGTTTGTCATTCCCGGCGAAAGCCGAAGGCTTTTGGGAAGGGAATCCACCCTTTCCAAGGTTAGCAACGCCAGCGAAGTATGGATCCCCTTCCCTCGCTTCGCTCGCCGGGGATGACAGTGACCAATCAGGCCTTCTTGAACATGCTACGGATGTTGTCCCAGAGCTCCACCTTCACGCCTTGGCGCTTCATGATGAAATACTGCTGTGACACCGAGAGAATGTTGTTCCAGGCCCAGTAGATCACGAGACCAGCCGGGAAGGAGGCGAGCATGAAGGTAAAGACCAGCGGCATCCAGCCGAAGATCGCCTTCTGCACCGGATCGGTTGGCTCCGGGTTCATCTTCATCTGCAGCCACATGGTGATGCCCATGATGATCG
Source organism: Beijerinckiaceae bacterium (assembly GCA_051649305.1). GTDB lineage: Bacteria > Pseudomonadota > Alphaproteobacteria > Rhizobiales > Beijerinckiaceae > JADCCX01. The sequence goes on along the minus strand of JBOFGV010000110.1, from coordinate 21,541 downwards.
GCCAGACACCCACCAGCAGGAACTGCGGCACCGAGAAGGGCAGCAGGCCAAAGAGGTTGAAGATCGATGTTGGGTCTGGTGCTGCCAGATCCTTGATCCAGCCGAAGAACGGGGCATGGCGCATTTCGATGGTGACGAACAGCACCTTATAGAGCGCGAAGAACACCGGAATCTGGATCAGCACCGGCCAGCAACCAGCCAGCGGGTTGATCTTTTCCTTCTTGTAAAGCTCCATCAGCGCCTGTTGCTGCTTGGCGCGGTCTTCCTTGTACTTCACCTGAATCTCGGCCATCGCGGGCTGCACGGCTTTCATGCGGGCCATCGAGACATAGGACTTGTTGGCCAGCGGGAAGAAGACGGCCTTGATGAACACGGTGACGATGAGGATGGCCACACCGAAGTTGCCGAACATGTGATAGATGTAATCCATCAGTTTGAAGAGCGGCTTGGTGATAAAGTAGAACATACCCCAGTCGATCATCAGGTCAAACTGCTTGATGCCAAGTGATTTCTGATAGCTGTCAATCAGGTTGGTTTCCTTGGCTCCGGCAAAGAGGCGCGTGGTCACGCTGGCGCTTCCACCGGCATTCACGGTTTCGGCTGGCAGCAGGACATCTGTCTGGTAGCTTTGAATGTTGTTGATCATGCTGGCGACAAACCGGCCATCATGCGGCTTGGTCTGGTCCGGCACGATGGCGGCCGCCCAGTACTTGTCTGTGATACCGATAAAGCCGCCGGTGCTGGCCTTGAACTCTCGGGTCTTGGCTTTCACGAGATCAGCGTAGGCAATTTCCTGCAATTTGTCGGTCTGCACACCAATCAGGCCTTCATGCAGAATGTAGAAGCCCGCTGTTTCCGGCGTGCCGAGGCGGCGCAGATAGCTGTAGGGGAACAGCGAAACGGCCTGTCCGGTGGTGTTCTCGACAGAATCCGTCACGGTGAACATGAAGTTGGCGTCAACAGCAATCTGGCGCTTGAAGACAAGGCCCTGACCGTTGTTCCAGCTCAGCGTTACAGGTGCAGCTTCTGTCAGCTTGGTGGCGCTCGCGGTCCACTCGGTTTCAGCACCAGGCAGAGCTGCTGTCACGCCCTGTCCAGCCACCCAGCCGAATTCGGCATAGTAGGGGTTCTTGGAATTGACCGGCGAGAAGAGCACGATGTTGGGGCTCGATGGTTCGATGGTCTCGCGGTAGGTGGAGAGCGAGAGATCGTCGATCCGGCCACCTTTGAGAGCAATCGATCCCTTGAGACGGGCGGTTTCAATGGCAACACGCGGGGATGTTGCCAGCGATGCCTCACGGGTCAAGGCAGGGGCAGCTACGCCCGGAGGAACCGGTGTTGCGGCAGGCGCACCAGGAAGCGCAGGCGCGCCGGGGGCGGTCGGTGTGCCAGCCCCGGGCTGTGGCAGGCTGGAAGGAGCAGTTTGCTGCGCCAGTCTTTCAAGCCGCTGCTTTTCCATTTGCGGACCGGCGTAGAAGTAGTTCCATCCGACGATCACCAGAATCGACAGCGCAATCGCTGCAATCAGGTTCTTGTTGTCTTCTTTAAGCATGGTCGCGGCTCTGATTGGGCTTTGGGGTCGCAGGAGTATCTGGTCGTTCTAACGTGTTGTCCGGTTTTTGCGAAAGTTTCGCGAAAGCCTTGGTCAATTCAGTCCTGATACGTGAAAAAGGTGCATGCAGTGTATCGAGACGGGCAACAACCACATAGTCTGTGGCCTGATTGACCTGCGTGCCATCACCGATGCGCACGGCTTCCTTCAGGCGGCGTCTGATGCGGTTGCGCACCACGGCTTTCAGGCTGACGCGCTTCGAGACCGTAAATCCGCACCGTGCAGTGCCTTCATCGGTACGCTGTATGGCCTGCACAGAAAAAAGGCCGGAGTTGGCACGCCGGCCCTTTTGAGCATTCAGAAAGTCGCGTCGCTTCTTCAGCCGTTCCATGACGGCGAAGCCGTTCTCAGGCTGAAAGACGCTTGCGGCCACGCGCACGGCGTGCAGCAATAACCTTCATGCCGCCGACAGTTGCCATGCGTGAACGAAAACCATGGCGACGCTTGCGCACGAGTTTGCTGGGTTGATAGGTCCGCTTCACGGGAATTCTCCAGATATTTATTCATACAACGCGAAAATACTTCTTCAACGCGTCAGGCGCTGTAAAAGCCACATCTCGCATGAAAGACTGCGGGGTCTATGATGGAGGCCCTTGAAAATGTCAACGGTCATTGTCCAAAAGCCTTGCAAATCCGGGCTATCCACCCTGTTTCCACCCCTTGCAGTTTTTATCGCGATACCCCACACTTCTACGATAAGGAAAAATATCTCTTTCGTTCCGGTGTGGATGCAAGCGGATATTGGCTTTGGGGGCAGGCGCAAGCCTGTATCCCGCCCTCGGTGCGGAGGAGGCCTCCAGAACGCACATATCGACGTGTTTCAGGCTTGCGGTCCGGAGAAAACTTCGGAGCGGGGGCCATTTTTTGCGGGGGACACCCTATGGACAAGATACCAATCACAGTGACCGGCTTTGCCGCGCTGGAACAGGAACTGAAGTTTCGCCAGGCAGAGGAGCGTCCGCGCATCATTCTGGCCATTCAGGAAGCGCGCGCCCACGGCGACCTTTCTGAAAACGCGGAATATTCCGCCGCCAAGGAAGCCCAGTCCTTGAACGAGGGCCGCATTGCCGAGCTTGAGGACAAGCTTGGCCGGGCGGATGTCATCGATCCATCCAAAATGTCCGGCAACACGGTCAAGTTCGGTGCCACTGTTACCTTGATTGATGATGAAACCGAGCAGAAAAAGGTCTATCAGATCGTTGGTGACATGGAAGCCGACGTCAAATCCGGTAAAGTCTCTATTTCATCGCCCATCGCCCGCGCGCTGATCAGCAAGAAAGTGGGCGATGCGGTGCAGGTCAACACTCCAGGCGGAGGAAAGAGCTATGAAATCACAGGCCTTGTTTTCAAATAAGTCTGCGTTTTTGAAGGGCGGCTTGCGTTTCAAAGCCGCTTTTGCTGGCGCTGTCCTCATGGCTGTTGGCGGTGCAACTGGTGCTCATGCGCAATCGCCAACGGTGTTCAAAGGCATCCGCATCGATGTCTCCGGCATGCCACCCGGTGCAGGCTTTGCCCGCAACCAGATGCAGGCCTGCCTGTCCCGCGCAGTGCCTGCTGCCATGGCTGGCCGGATCAACGCCGGTGCACGCAATGCGCAATTGCTGGTTGTGCGTCCGTTTACGCTGACGCTGGCTGACAGCAACACCAATGACGAAAGCGGTGGTGGCGGCGCATCAGACATGATGGAAGGCGAAGCCATTATCGGCAACGTCCGCGTACCATTGCTGGTCACAGGAGCCAGTCAGGCCAGCAGCCCCGCCTTTGCCGAGGCTGTGGCCCGCCAGCGCATGGATGCGTTGTGCAACAGCTTTGCCTACTGGCTGGCGCGGAAAGTTTGATACTGGATCAATCTTTGGAAGGCCTGAGTTTTTCCCGGATGATTGAGCCAACGATGTTGGCGTAATCATCTGTCCAAAGCGCTTTACCGGCATCTGGCAATGGTGATCTCCACTTGCCGGGACCAAGCAACTCCTGAAGATTTTTCTCGGAACGGGACATTGCGACGGCAACAGTTGGTGTCGCAAGCTGGAATTTTGTTTCCGCTTTTTCCTCATCAACAGGGATATGGATCGAGGCACTTGCAAAGCCTGTGGTCAGGGCAGCTGCTTCTGCAACTGTCCGGATATCCATGTATCGGTTGGAAACATGGGCAATGATCATGCCGTCTTGATTTAAGTGCTTTTCATAGATTTCAAGCGCTTCTCTGGTCAGAAGATGTGTTGGAACCGTGTCCGAGCTGAATGCATCCAGAATGATGACATCAAACTTTCTGGTTTCTTTCTGCAGTGTCAGGCGGGCATCGCCTATGACAACCCGCGCATCAGGTGTGCAGGAGCTCAAGAAAGGGAACAATTCAGGTTTGCGCGCGAGTTTGGCTACTTCTTGATCAATCTCGAAGAAGACCCAGTTCTCATTCTGTTTCGCCTGGCAGGCCATTGCGCCTGTGCCCAATCCCAATATGGCAACATTGCCGAGAGTTCCCCCTGCATTGTTGCGGGCAGCCATCAAGGCAACATTCAGTGCGCCTTTGTCGTGATAGTATGTGGTTGATTGCGGGCGGCCGACAATTGGATTGCCTTCCATATCTTTGATGCGAACAGCGCCATGCAGCGTCGAGCCGTGGCGCAGAATACGAAACTGTCCATCATCTATGAGCCTCACATAGTTGACCCCGTAAAATGACCTGATGGACATTCCCTGCTTTGAACCAACGATAACTGTAAGAGCCAGAAATGCTCCACAGGCCGCTCCGGCACTTGCCAATGGCCCACTTTTGTTGAGCCAGACAATAATGAGAAAGGCGCATAAAGTTGCATAGGCCAGCACAAACGGGACATGGTTTCCGAAAGAAGCCAATGTTTGGTTAAACTGGATTAAACCTACGCCAATCACTATGCAGAAGGCCGCGAACATGAACTGCCTTAGCAAGGCAGGCGCAACAGCAGCGGCCGGAACGCAAAGCAGCGTGGCTATGAGCAGCAAGCGATATTCAAGAATCGTATTGAAAAGCAGGGGGGCCAGCAATCCGGCGAACATACCACCCAGCATTCCGCCAAATGACATCCAGAGATAGAATTCTGTGAGCTGGGAGGAATCAGGCCTGCGAAGATAAAGTTGGCGATGGCAAACCATGGCTGCTGTGAACAGAATGCCGAGATGAAGGATAAATTGAATCCAGAGAGGAAACATAAAGCCTGCGACGGACAAAATAACAGCGGGCAGAATGCAAACAAACACCCTCGTCAGTGCGCTCTCGGAAATGAACATTTTTTCCTGAAAGGCCAGAATGAAAGTCAGCATAAACAAGGCCAAAGGAACTACCCAGAGCAAAGGCGCTGAGGCAATGTCGGTAGAAATATGGGCAGTGACTGCAACAATGAGCCCTGATGGAATGCTTGCGAGGCCTGTCCATATTGCGCGTTGACGCCAGGTTATTGAGGGTTTTTCAGCTGTTGCTTCAGAACTCTTGCTGTTTGCAACTCCTTGCTGGGTGCTGGCGAAAAGGCCGCAAATGATGAGGGCAAGGCAAGCCAAGGCAAACAGGATAGTCCAGCCCATGCGCTGTGAGTGCAGGGTTGCAAGAGGCTCTATCAGGAGCGGATAGGCAATCAGTGCGGCAAAGCTGCCGCTGTTGGACGCAATGTAAAGAAAGTACGGGTTACCAGCGCGCGGATCATCCGTGCGCGCAAACCATGCCTGCAGGAGCGGTGCAGTTGCCGACAGCACAAAAAACGGCAACCCAACAGAGGCTGCGAAGACGAACAGCAGCCAAAATTCTTGCCCCGTTTCTGGAGGCATCCCGAAGGCTTTTGAGACGGTCAGTGGAAGAGTAAGAAAAGCAGCAACGGCCAGCACTGCATGCACTGCAACTGCTGTACGCTGATTTAGATAAGTTGTTGATAAATGGGCATAAAGATAGCCCAGTAGAAGAAGGCCCTGGAAGAAGACCATGGCAACAGACCAGACACCGGGTGATCCACCCAGCCAGGGAAGGACCATTTTGGTGAACATTGGCTGGACGCCAAACAACAGAAAGGCAGACAGAAAAATGGAGCTGCAAAAAAAGACAGGCAGATAGCCTGACAACCAATCTTTTTGAGCCAAAAGGACTGGTTTTATAGCGCTTGGTAAAGACATGCCCAACCTTCTCGATAGGTCTGCATGATTACCAGAAGGGTGTTACTATTTTACTTTCGTTGCTCAGTGCATGAGATCATTCAGTTCCATCGGAACCGCAGGTGCATCCTTGCCTTTTGCGAGCGCAAGGGCTGTGCGGACCGAGGCAATGTTCGGCATCGCTGTCAATTCAGAAACAAAGGCCTGAAAGGCTTCCAGATTGTGGAAGACGCATTTCAGGATGAGGTCGATATCGCCCGACAGTGTCCAGCTTTCGCGCACGGCGCTCCAGGCGTTGATCTGCGCCTGAAAGGCGTCAATATCGGTCTTGGTGGTGCTTTTCAGCTGCACCATGGCAAAGCACGATACACCGATGCCCAGCTGGCGGCCATCCAGAATGGCGCGGTAGCCTTTGATCAAGCCTGCTTCTTCCAGCGCCTTGACGCGGCGCAGGCAGGGCGGTGCTGAAATACCGACACGGCGGGAGAGCTCCACATTGGTCAGGCTGCCATCCGCCTGCAATTCTGCGAGGATCTTCCTGTCAATCGTGTCCAGCTGGTGGCGCATGCCTGCTCTCCGGTGCTATAGAGCAACATCACATAATCGAGCCCGGCACAGAAACAATCCCGTTGAAGAAATTTTCCTGCGTTGAACACTCCTGAAATGACATTTTCTGTTTCTGATGCGCAACTTGATGAGGCTAAACAGCTTATATCAGGAGCATCCTGCTGGATTCTGAGCGATGGCAAGGCGGGCGACGAGGCGCAATGTCTTGGTGTCACGGAGCGCCTGGGTCTGAAAGCGGAGATCCGCCGCATCAAGCCGCGTGCGCCCTGGGTCTGGATCATGCCCTGGGGGCCGGTTGATCCGGCAGAAGCGCCTGACAAAGCGGTCAGCCCCATCGCGCCGCCTTTTCCTGACATCGTCATCGCCTCCGGACGCCGGACGGTGGCCTATCTCCGGGCCATCAGGAAAGCATCGGAAGGCCGGGCCATGACGGTCTATCTGAAAGACCCGAGTACCGGCGCTAATACGGCAGACATGATCTGGGTACCTCGGCACGATAAACTTCGTGGTGCCAATGTGCTTGCAACGCTCACCTCACCGCACCGCATTTCGCGGGAACGGCTGAACGCGGCGCGCGCGCAAAAGCCTTCCTGGCTTGCACCGGAGAGAACGATGATTGGCGTCATGCTGGGTGGCGATAGCCAGCATCATCGCTTTACGGCAGACAACATCCGGCAATTGACGGACCTTCTGGGCCAGCATGCGCGGGCTGGCGCGCATCTCATTGTCACGCCGTCGCGCCGCACACCTGCTGCCCTTGCAGAGGCTATCCGCGAGCTCTGCCATGAGACTGGCGGCTTCTGGTGGGATGGATCGGGTGATAACCCTTATCTCTCCATTCTGGCCCATGCGGATCATCTCGTGGTGACGGCGGACAGCGTTAACATGCTGGGAGAGGCCGCGAGCACGGGCAAGCCGGTGCATCTTTTCACGCCAGATGGCGGCCACACGAAGATATCATCGTTTGTGAAGGGCCTGATCGATCACGGAGCTGTGCGTGCCTTGTCGAACCATCTTGAAACATGGGCCTATGAACCCCTAGATGCGACACCGATTATCGCTGTTGCGCTGGCAGAGGCTTTTGCCCGCCGCCGCTGACAGTAGACCCTGACAGGAGTTCCTATGGCTGTGACGCATCGCAAGGTTATCATCGTTGGCTCAGGGCCTGCCGGATACACCGCAGCTGTTTATGCCGCCCGTGCGATGCTGAAGCCCATGATGATCTCTGGTTTTGAGCCGGGCGGTCAATTGATGATCACCACGGATGTCGAGAACTATCCGGGCTTTGCCACCGCCATTCAGGGGCCCTGGCTGATGGAGCAGATGAAGCTGCAGGCGGAGCATGTTGGCACCGAGATGGTGTCTGATCATATCACTTCGGTTGATCTGAAGCAGCGGCCTTTCCTGCTAACCGGAGACAGCGGCACTGTCTACAGCTGTGATGCGCTGATCATTGCCACAGGAGCGAAAGCCAAGTGGCTGGGCATCCCGTCTGAAGCGAAGTTTATGGGCTTTGGCGTTTCTGCCTGCGCCACCTGCGATGGCTTTTTCTACCGCAACAAGGATGTGGCGGTGGTTGGCGGCGGTAACTCGGCTGTGGAAGAAGCGCTTTATCTCGCCAATCTGGCGTCAAGCGTCACGCTGATCCACCGTCGGCGGGAGTTGAAGGCTGAGCGCATTCTGCAGGACAGGTTGTTCAAGCATCCCAAGGTGAAGATCGTCTGGGACAGCGCGGTTGAGGAAATCTGCGGCGATGACAATCCGCTGGGAGTCACCCACCTCAAGGTGAAGAACGTGGTCAACGGTACGATCAGCGATCTCAAGGTGCACGGCCTGTTTGTCGCCATCGGCCATGTGCCAGCCTCCGATATCTTCAAGGGGCAGGTCACGATGCGCTCGAACGGCTATATCGAGACCGCGCCCAATTCCACAGCCACAAACATAGAGGGTGTCTATGCGGCTGGCGATGTGGCGGATGATGTCTACCGGCAGGCGGTCACGGCGGCTGGTCTTGGCTGCATGGCAGCACTTGAATCCGAGCGTTGGCTGCACACGCAGGAGAGCCTCAGGCACGCGGCTGAATGATTCTGATCAGGATTTGAACCATTCGCAGCGGCCGCTCTTGAACATAAGCACGCGGCCCTGCCAGATATCTTCGCCAGCAGCCTTGCGGGCGGCAATGCCACCCATCATGGCCATGAGCACGCGCGCCACACCGCCATGGGACACCAGCACAGTGTCCCGGCGGATCAGGGGCAGGAATTCCTTCACGCGCTCCGTGAGCATGGCGTAGCTTTCGCCATCAGGCGGAACAGCTCCCCATTTGTCGCGCTCACGGCCAGCCGCGCCTTTGGGGTCAGACTGGCGCACCTCTTTCCAGGTCAGGCCTTCCCAGCGCCCGAAGGTCAGTTCTTTCAGGCGATCATCGGTTTTGTAATAGGTGGGGTGTAGACCGATGGCCTGCCTTGCACGCTCGGCTGTCTCGCGGGTCCGCAATAGCGGGCTCACCCACCAGTCGAGATCCTCTGGCTGTGCATTCAGGCCCTTGAGAATGCCACCAGCTTCCACCGCCTGCACCTTGCCCAGATCATTGAGCGGGATATCCCGCTGGCCCTGCAAACGGCCTTCGGCGTTCCAGTCCGTTTCGCCGTGGCGAATAAAGTAGAGCGTGATGGCGGGATCAAGCATACCGGAGGGGCCAATCAGTCCTTGTCGATGCTCATATCCGGCGCAGTCGGGTTCTTCATGCCGACGACATGATAGCCTGAATCCACATGGTGGATTTCGCCGGTTACACCACGGGAGAGATCAGACAGCATATACATGCCTGCATCGCCCACTTCCTCGATGCTGACCGTGCGGCGGAGCGGCGAGTTATACTCGTTCCATTTCAGGATGTAACGGAAGTCGCCAATGCCTGAGGCGGCGAGTGTCTTGATCGGGCCGGCCGAGATCGCGTTGACGCGGATGTTCTTGGGACCAAGATCAGCCGCCATATAGCGCACAGAGGCCTCAAGGGCCGCTTTCGCCACGCCCATAACGTTGTAATGCGGCATCCACTTTTCGGCACCGTAATAGGTGAGGGTGAGCATGCTGCCGCCACTTTCGGGCATCAGTTTTTCAGCGCGCTGGGCAATCGCTGTGAAGGAATAGCACGAAACCAGCATGGACTTCGTAAAGTTCGCTTCCGTTGTATCGAGATAGCGACCTGTCAGTTCATCCTTGTCCGCATAGGCAATGGCGTGGAGGACGAAGTCGATCCGGCCCCACTGCTTTTCCAGTTCGGCAAACACAGCATCCATGGATGCATTGTCAGTGACATCGCAATGCCCAAGCACGATACCGCCTAGCTCTGCTGCCAGTGGTTCCACGCGCTTCTTCAGGGCATCACCCTGATAGGTGAAGGCCAGCTCCGCACCATGTTGGTGGCAGGCCTTGGCTATGCCCCAGGCGATGGACATCTTGTTGGCGAGGCCCATGATAAGCCCGCGTTTGCCCGCCATGATGTTGCTGGTCAAATTGCTTTTTGGCTGTGTATCCAGAGCCATGTGCTCCGCTCTCCGTCTTTGACTTGAAAATAACGAACGTTCGGCGTTCGCAATAGCCGATCAAGACAGAGACGGGAAGCGCGTTTTCAGGCTGCTTTCATTTGCAGTTCAAAAGCAGCCATTTCCCTGCGCAGGGCTTCGGAGGCTTCGTTCATGTCATCGGCCACATGGCGCATGCTTTCGGCGGCCTCTCCCGTTTCACCAGCAGAAATGCTCATGACATTGACATCCTCAAGAATAGTTGAGGCAACCTGCGCTGTTTCCTCAATGCTCCGGCTGATGGCCTCGGTCGAGCGAGACTGTTCTTCAACCGCGTCCCTGACGAAGGTGGCAACTGCTTTCAGGTCATCGATCCCACCCAACACACCTCCCATAGCAGAGCGCAGGTCTCCGCCCGTCTGGTGCATGGTGCAAATCAAATCGCGAATGTCGGCTGTGGCGCGTGCAGCCTGTGCAGCCAGCGTCTTCACTTCGTTGGCCACGACCGCGAACCCGCGGCCAGCCTCTCCGGCGCGGGCTGCCTCAATGGTTGCGTTGAGGGCAAGGAGATTTGTTTGGTCTGCCACAGAGGCAATCAGCTCAACTGAGGCTGTTGCCTTGTCTGCAATGCCGTTGAGATCATCCAGTTTTCTGCCCGCCAGAATAGCTCGATCTGACATTTGATTGACTGAATCCAGGATGCGGCGGCCCTGATCCGAGACTTCGAGGATTGACATGGAGAGTTGTGATGTCGCCGCTGCCATGGACTGGATGGCTTCTGTGTTGCCTTCAAGGCTGGTTTTGGAGCTGACGGAACGGAACGCTGTATCGTTGGCTGATTCAATCAAAACACTTGACGTCGACTGCATGGCCTCAGCGCCTTTGCTCACCATGGCAGAGGCACAGGCGACGCTGTCTCCCACTGTTTTGATGGCTTGCAGCAATTTTGTCTTGCGGGCCGCTTCTGCGACAGTGGCTTCATGTTTTTCATGTTCAATCTGCTGCATCTGCAGACTTTTTGCGCGGAGCTGGTTTACCACCACGGCCATTTGACCGACTTCGTCCTTGCGTGACTGGTCGGAAATTTCGATCTCAAGATTGCCTTGCCCCATGACGGCAAGAGATTTGGTCAAGCGGCCCAGTGGTCCCAACACAAGCTTGAAGACGATCAGCAGTGATGCCGCAATCATGAGCGCTGAAATGAACGCCGCAATCGTCATGACCAGACGGTTTAGGCTGGCTGCATCTGTGGCTTTCTTGGCTTCAAGTTCAGACTCTACAATTGAAGGTTCACCAGTTTGTCGATAGCGGCTGTTGCCGGTTCGATTGCCGGATAAAGCTTGTTATCAACAAATGTTGCCAGAGCGCCGCGGTTTTCATCGCGCATGATGTCAAGCAATGCCAGAACAGCTGTCTGCGCCTGTTTTTTGGTGCTTTCAGCAATAGCAACAAGTTTCTTTTCTTCTTCCGTCAGGTAAGTTGCGATGTAGGCCTTCCAGCGCTCGTCCACGATCTTTTCAGAGTCTTGGATTTTTGAGATACCTTCCCTGAAGCTCAGGCTACCACCGCGAACCTTATGGGATGTATCAACAATATCAACGGCATAGGCATCGGAGATTGTTTTGAGATCACGCAGAGGAATGACCCGGTCTGCAAGGATGGTCTGAAGCACCTGCTCACTCTTGTGTGTGGTCCAGACAGAAGTCAAAATAGCGAAGGTTGTGATGACTGAAAGACAGGCAATCACGGCAATCATCTTTTGGCGGATAGAGTGCATTTGATATTCAGTCTGTTTCGAGTAAATTCCTGTTAAAAGTACGGGAATTCTCTTAACGTTGGGTTAGCTTTGCCGGATAAATATCGGGGTATCCCCCTGTAAAACAAAAAGAATTCAAAGTTTCTTTGGATCAAGGGAGTTGGAAAGATCATGAACGTTCGTCAAATAGGTAAAGTTGCATGTGGAATTTTCATGCTCCTTGGTGTTCAGGCGCAGGCGCAGGAAACCTTCCCCAACCGGCCAATCACGATGATTGTGCCCTTCGCGGCTGGCGGTACATCGGATGTGATTGCGCGCATTGTAGCTGATCAGATGGGGCAGAACCTTGGCCAGCGGATCACCCATGAGAACGTGCCAGGTGCCGGTGGTTCAGCGGCCCTGTCCCGCACCGCGCGGGCAACGGCTGATGGCTACACCATTGCCATCGGCAACAGCGGCACCAATGCTGCCGGGTATTCGATCTATGATAACCTGACCTACACACCGGCTGATTTTGTGCCGATCGGGCTTGTCGCAAAAACCTCGCCCATGATTGCGATCAAGAAAGAATCGACCGCCAACACCATGGCCGAGTTTGTGGATTACATTCGCAAGAACCCCGGCAAGGTGACATTGGGTCATGCTGGTACAGGTTCTTCCAACTATCTGATCTGCCTCAACTTCATGCAGGCCGTGGGTGGTGAGGCACAACTGATCGGCTACCGTGGTGCGGCACCTGCGCTGAACGATGTGCTGGCTGGCCAGATCGACGGTGTCTGCGATGCAGCCACCTCGCTCCAGAGCCATGTGACAGCAGGATCTGTGAAGGCGATGGCGGTGGCCACAACAAGCCGCATCGCTTCCTTGCCAAACGTGCCAACCTCGGCTGAAGCTGGTCTGCCTGCCTTCTCCCTTCAGGGATGGAACGCGCTGTTTGCGCCCAAGGGCACACCTCAGGCTGTGGTTGACCGCCTGAACGCAGCTCTGCGCGCTGCCTTGAAGAGCGAGATCGTGCAGAAGCGTTTCAATGAACTCGCAACCATTGCGCCTGCTGAAGCAGAGTTGACACCGGCGCATCTGGGTCAGCTGGTTCCTGCCGAGGTAGAGAAGTACAAGCAGCTGCTGAAGAAGTAAGGGCTACACAGTCTTGCTGATTGCATCCGGGAAAGCGGCTGCAATCAGTGCTTTGGTATAGGTCTGTTGTGGAGCATCAAAAATCTGCTCCACAGCGCCTTCCTCAACAATGCGACCGTCCTTCATGACCAGCACATGGTCTGACAGGGCGCGCACCACCGCCAGATCATGGCTGATGAAGAGGTAGGTCAGTTTGTGTCTCTGCTGCAGATCACGCAGCAATTCGATCACGGATTTCTGGACAGTGCGGTCCAGCGCTGATGTTGGCTCATCCAGCAGCATCAGTTTAGGCTTCAGAATGAGGGCCCGCGCAATGGCGATGCGCTGGCGCTGGCCGCCCGAGAACTCATGCGGATAGCGGTTGCGCATGGCGGGATCGAGATGGACCTCCTGCATCGCCGAGGCGGCGCGGTTATCGCGCTCGGTTCTGGTGATGGCAGGTTCGTGCACCAGCAAACCTTCGGAGATGATTTCACCAACGGTCATGCGCGGCGACAGCGAGCCAAAGGGGTCCTGAAAGACCACTTGCATATCGCGTCGCATTGGGCGAAGCGCCTGTCTTTGCAGGGTATCAAGGGGCTTGCCGTCAAACACCACAGTGCCGGTTGATGGCAGCAGGCGCAGCAGCGCGCGCCCGAGGGTTGATTTGCCTGAGCCGCTTTCTCCCACAATACCCAGGGTTCCGCCCTGAGGGAGCGTGAGGCTGACATCGTCAACTGCCTTGAGATCATTCACCTTCCTGCCAAAGAAGCGCTTGGGCATCTTGAAAGTGACGCCCATGTTGCTCGCCTTGAGAAGCAGGGGAGCATCCTCAGCGGGTGGCATTTTGCGGCCCGTGGGTTCAGCTGCAATCAGCATGCGGGTGTAATCATGTTGCGGATTGGCAAAGACATCCGCAACTGTGCCGGTTTCCACCACCACGCCGTGGCGCATAACCATGATCCGGTCTGCAAAGCGCCTGACAACGTTGAGATCATGGCTGATGAAGACGATGGACATGCCGAGCCTGTCCTTGAGGTCTTTCATCAGGGCGAGGATTTCAGCCTGTATGGTGACATCAAGCGCTGTCGTCGGCTCGTCCGCAATCAGCAGTTTGGGTTTGTTGGCGAGTGCCATGGCGATCATGATGCGCTGGCGCTGGCCGCCTGACATTTCATGGGGATAGGAACGCAACCGCTGTTCGGGATTTGGGATACGCACGAGACGCAGCAGCTCCAGCGCTTTTGCCTCTGCCTCGCGTGCCGAGACTTTCTGGTGGCGGCGGATGACAAGACTAATCTGGTCACCGATCCGGTATAGCGGGTCCAGCGAGGTCATCGGCTCCTGAAAGATCATGGTGATGGCGTTGCCCCGCTGGGGTTGCAGCGGCTGATCTTTCAGTGGCAGGGCGGCATTGCCGTCAAAGGCAACGGTTCCCGTTGTCTCGCCATTGGTGGCCAGCAAGCCCATTAGCGCCATCATGCTCTGGCTTTTGCCGGAGCCGCTTTCGCCCACAACAGCGAGAATTTCATTGCGCCCAAGGGTCAGGTCTATGCCCTTGACCGCTTCCACCAAGCCATCGCCGGTGCGGAACGACACGCGCAGATCATGCAGGGAAAGCAGGGTATTGGTCACAGCGGGAACTCACACATCGGTGCAAGGCTAAGGCAAGTTTTCAGCCCTGTATAGCGGCATTCAGGCCAGCGACCTTCTCACGCAAATCATCAGGACAACGCGTGGCCTTGCGGCGTTTCAAGTCAAACAGGGCGCAGATGCTTTCAGCTGTGGACACGAGTTTGCCCCCAATGCTGATCGACTGATCAAAAGTCATGGAACTTCCGCCGATATGCGAGATGCGGGTGCTGACAGCAGCAACACCGGGGAAATGCGCCTCGGCCTTGAACTCGATGGTCAGTTTGACAATGACATAGCCTGTGTCGGCTGGCGTGACATCATTCAGGATATCCGTAACATAGGCGACGCGACCAGCCTCATAGAGCGTGGCATAGACAGCGTTGTTAAGATGGCCCAGTGCATCCATGTCGGAATACCGCAGGGTGACTTCGGTCAGGATAGCACCAGTTTTGGCTTGGGCTGTATTGTTCAAAACATGTCCTTTCAGGCAAAACGCCAGACGCTGCTGTTCTTGATATCATTGTCCTCAAGCGCCCGTGTGGTGGGTACCTGATAACTGGCAACAGACACAAGCGATGTGCGAGGCAGATAGCTCCGGCCGGGATCGCCTATCAGGACGGTCTTTCCGGCAACATGCAAATCCTGCAGCCAGTCCGTCACCTTTGCTGCGATATCCTTCTGGTAGCAGATATC
The DNA here is from genome assembly GCA_051649305.1 of Beijerinckiaceae bacterium. Classification (GTDB taxonomy): domain Bacteria; phylum Pseudomonadota; class Alphaproteobacteria; order Rhizobiales; family Beijerinckiaceae; genus JADCCX01. The sequence goes on along the minus strand of JBOFGV010000110.1, from coordinate 6,522 downwards.
ACCCGCCAGAATAACATCCCATGGTCCATGGTTGCCGATGGTATCGGTGATCGTGGTGCTTATCCTGTCGGCCACGCCATTTACTTCAGCATTGAGTACAATCGCTGCGATGGCAAAGGCATCGATGTCAGCCGCTTCCACATGGCTCGCTCCTGCCATGGCTGCAGCGATGGCCACAAGGCCGGAGCCTGAGGCGAAATCCAGCACGCGCTTTCCGCGCACAATACCCGGGTTATCGAGAATGTATCGCGCCAGCGCTTGTCCACCTGCCCAGGCGAAGGCCCAGAACGGCGGCGGCAAGCCGATCTCTCCCAGTTCGTCCTCGGTTTTCTGCCAGAGTGTCGTTGCTTCATCCGCCACATAGAGCCTGATTTCAGGCGTGTGGGGCACGGGCAAAAGGCGTGTGTTTTGCTGGATGAACTGGGCCTGATCGCTGATGACTGGCATGTCAGACGGGAGCTGCAGCAAGCATCGATTGATAAAGCGCTACAACGCTTTGGCCAACAGCATCCTCTGTGTGGCCATCAAGCACGCGCTGGCGTGCGGCCTGTCCCATCTGGGCAATGTCTTCCAGATTGATGCTCATATGCATAATGGCGCGCGCAAGCGCCTGCGGGTCGCCAGCAGGCACAACCAGACCCTCTATCCCGTTGCGGACTAAATCGCGGCAGCCTGGCACATCGGTGGTTAGGATGGCCCGTCCGCAGGCCGCCGCTTCGAGCAAGGTGCGGGGCAGGCCCTCGCCGCCGCGCGAAGGCAATGTGGCCAGATGATGCGCAGCCCAGACGGCGGGCACATCACTCTGCGCAATCTTTCCGCGCCAGTGGATGCCCGGTGTTTTGGCCCAGTCCTGCAAGGTGCTTTCAGGGATGGCTTTGGGGTTGGCGGGGTCCGGCGCGCCGTATAGAGACAGCGTGACATCCGCGCCTTGTGCGCGCGCAAGCTTGATGGCCTCCACGGCTGTGTCCACACCCTTCGACCACAGCATGCGGGCAATGAGCGCGATGCGGATGCCGGGACCTGTCGGGAACTGTTGTGGTTTGAAGATGGCTGGATCAATGCCCGCACCCCCCACAATGGTCACCTTGGTCTGATCATCGGGCTTCAGTCCCAGCAGCAAGGGATCGCTGCGGTTTTCAAACAGGAAGCGCGCTGCCTTGCCATCGGACACAGTGCGGATGAACAGTCGTATGACAGCACGCGCAGCCTTCGCTTTCGTTGTGTCTGCAACCCCCAGCAATCCCATGCCCGTGAGCGCAATCACACGGCGGCGAATGCCTGCGATGCGCGCTGCGAGGCCGCCAATGATGATGGAGCGCAGTGCGATGAGATGCACGATATCCGGTTTTTCCTGCATCATCATACGGCGCATGCGGGCAAAGGTGCCCACAATCGCCAGCGGGTTGAGCGACTTGCGGTCGGCCTCCAGCGGGATGACGCGGCAGCCCAGGTTCTCAATAATCTGACCATGCTCGCGCACGCGGCAGGCGACCGCCACATCAAAACCAGCAGCGAGGGCTGCCCGCGCCATGGGCAGGAAATGCGAACAGAAGAACCAGTCTTCTGTTGCAACGAACAGCAGTTTGCGGCGCGGCTCCGTCATGACAGCAACGCGGCGCGGGTTGGTGGATTGGCCCCTTGCCTTGTGCAGGTGATGCCAGCCGCACGGTTGGCAAACTGCAGGACTTTCCGCAGCTGTTCAGCAGTTGCAGACGCCAGACGGGCGCGATCCAAAAGGTTATGATCCTGAAGTGCTGCGAGAGTGGCCGACATGAAACTGTCACCAGCGCCCACGGTGTCTTTTACCGTGACAGGCGTTGATTTTTCCAGTGTGACGCCATTCTGGTTCAGTGCAAAAGCGCCGCGCCCACCGTCCGTCATGATCACCGTGCCTGCACCAAGAGTGCGCCAGCGTTTGGCAATCGTCATGGTGTCGACGCCCGCATAGAGATGCTCCACATCCTCGCTGCTTGCTTTGATCAGAGCTGCATGCTGGCACAGCCCCTCAAAGTGATCGCGGAAGACATCGATGTCGCCAATGAGCTTGGTGCGGATATTGGGATCAAGCGAGACAAAGCGCTGGTTTGCTTCGCGCTTGATGAGTGCTGCATAGGCTTCTTTGGAAGGGCTGACGGCCATCGGAAATCCGCCGACGTGCACAGCCTTTATGCTCTCCGGCAGGGCTTTGGAAAAGGCTTCCGCTGTCACCTGAAGGTCAGCACCATTGTCACCGTAGAAGGCATAGTCCGGGCTGCCATCAGGCTTGACCATGATGAATGAGAGGATGGTCGGGCGCTCGGTGCGTGGAGCCAGCGACGAGTCCACGCCTTCGGCCTCCAGCGCGGCGATCAGTTGCCTGCCAAAGGCATCCTGCGAAAGGCCTGTCACAAACGAAGTCTGGCAATCCATGCGTGCCAGACCGACGGCCACATTGAAAGGCGAGCCTGCTGGCTGGCCGCGAAACGACAGTTCGGCTGGATTGCCGAAGAGATCGATCACAGCTTCGCCGCAAACCAGAAACATGGAGTTTAATGCCCTTTGGTTTCGATTGCCGCTGCCCTGGCGAGCACCGTCCGCGCCATTTCAAGGTGCAGTCTTTCCACCATCTTCCCGTTGAGCGCAATGACGCCTTTGCCCGTGTTTTGAGGCGCGTCAAAAGCCGTGACGATTGTGGTTGCCTCCGCGATCTGATCTGCGGATGGACCAAAGGCTGCATTGGCTGGGGCTATCTGTTTTGGGTGGATCAATGTCTTGCCGTCAAAGCCAAAGTCGCGGCCCTGCCTGCATTCCGTCTCATAACCCTCTGCATCGTCCAGTGCATTAAAGACACCGTCGACAATGGCCAGACCATAGGCCCTTGCGGCCAGCACACAGGCGGAAAGCGCATGCACCATGGGCAGACGACCGGCGGTTTGCGCCATGCCTGTCTCCTTCGACAGGTCATTGAGGCCCATGACCATGACGCCATCAGAGCCAAGCGCTTCTGCAATGGCGGCAGCGTTCAGAACACCACGGGGCGTCTCGATCATGGCCCAGATGGTGATCGATGAGTTGAGACCGTGGTTTGCCATACGTTGCCTCAGGGCGAGGATATCATCAGCACTGTTGACCTTTGGCAGAAGCAGAGCGTTGACAGGCAGGTTGGCGCAAGCCGCAATATCGGCTTCGTGCCATTCTGATCCCGCAGCATTGACACGGATGATCTGCAATGTGCCGCTTAAGGCATTCAGCTGTTGAAGTCCTCCCCGCGCCGTAGCCTTCGCATCAGGCGCAACGGAATCCTCAAGGTCCACAATCACAGCATCCGCACCAAGGCTGCCCGCTTTCGCCAGCGCTTTCTGGTTGGTCGCAGGAATGTAAAGTGCAGAACGCAAGAGGCGGCTGGTCATGACACGAATGCTTCTGGCATAAGGGGATTTGAAAAACCATGGTGGAAGCGTCAAATCCACCTCTTTGGCTGGCGGGAGTGTCTGATGACAACATTGGTGGCGGGGGCTGACGGCTGCCCTCCGGGTTGGGCGGTTGTTCTGCGTGATGTCTCAGGGCGCAAGCCTGCGGAACTCATGGTGTTCAAGACCATGGCTGAATTGCTGCGCCATCCCAAGGTGCCTGCCTTGATTGCCGTTGATATGCCGATTGGCCTGCCAGAGCATGTGGGGCCGGGTGGTCGTGCACCGGAAAGCGAATTGCGCGCGCTGCTGGGAGAGCGCAAGGCAAGCCTGTTTTCTATCCCCTCACGCCGGGCCATCTATGCCCATGATTTTGCGGCAGCCTGCGATGAATCGCTGGCAACATCAGAGCCGCCACGCAAGATTTCCATTCAGGCCTATAACCTGTTTCCCAAAATCCGGGAGCTGGATGAACTCATCCGCAATGATCCCGGCCTTTGCACCATCATGCGGGAATCGCATCCCGAAGGCGCTTTCATGGTGATGAACGACCGCAAGCCTTTGCCGGAACCCAAGAAAATGAAGTCAGCGATTCATGCGCCCGGCATTGCCTTGCGCAAATCCTTGCTGATCGAGGTTGCCGGGTTTGCAGAAGAGTTTCTGGATCAGAAACCTCCGAAGAGCGTAGGTGTGGATGATTTTCTCGATGCCTGTGCCTGCGCATGGGTGGCCGAGAAAATGGCGCTGGGTACGGCGGTCAGCTTTCCTGAAAAGCCGGAGCGGGATGCCTATGATATTCCCATGGGCATCTGGGCCTGATCTGTTTTGAATGCACTGAAAGAGACAAAATGAAAATACCTGTGAACCGCACGTCCATCCGCTCGGCCTACAGCCGCATCCAGCCCTATGTGCGCCAGACACCTGTGCTGGATTTGCCAAGCGGAGCGTTCGGTATTGCGCGCCATCTCTCGCTCAAGCTGGAGCTGTTTCAGCACGCTGGTTCGTTCAAGCCGCGCGGGGCTTTCAACACATTGACATCAATGAAGATGCCAAAGGCTGGCGTGGCAGCGGCCTCCGGCGGCAACCATGGGGCTGCGGTGGCCTATGCTGCCCGCACTTTGAAACACAAGGCCCGCATTTTCGTGCCGGAAATTTCAGCTGCCGCCAAGGTCGCCAAAATCCGCGAGTTTGGTGCGGATGTCGTGGTCAAGGGTCAGCGCTACAATGATGCACTGGAGCTCTGCGAGGCTTACCAGAAAGAATCAGGTGCCTATGGCATTCACGCCTTTGATGCCTGGCCGACCATCGAGGGGCAGGGCACGGTTGCGCTGGAATGGGAGAAGCAGGCCAAGGGTCTGGATACAGTGCTTGTCGCTTCAGGCGGCGGTGGATTGATCGCGGGCATGTCGATCTGGTTCGGCAAACGTGTGAAGGTCATCGGTGTTGAGCCCGAAGGCTCCACAGCACTTTATGCTGCCCTGAAGGCAGGCCGCTCCGTTGATGTCAGTGTGGACAGCATCGCGGCGGATTCGCTGGGCGCAAAAAGCGTGGGCGACAAGGTTTATGCTTCCTGTGCCGCCAATGTAGACAAGGTTGTTCTGGTGCCGGATGACGCCATCCGTCTCGCCATGCAAAAGCTGTGGTCTGGCATGCGGATTGCAAGCGAACCGGGAGGAGCCTGTGCCCTCGCAGCGCTGCTTTCCGGTGCATACAAGCCTGCGAAATCCGAGCGGGTGGGCGTGCTGGTCTGCGGTGGCAATGTGGATCTGGCGAAGCTCGCGGAGATTGTTGCTTGAGGCTGTGCTGAGATGAGTCAGTTGTTGCGAAAGCGCCCGACAGCACGGTTGTTCGTGTTTGATCCGACCAACCGGTTGCTCCTGATCCGCTATCGTACCACGCCGCCGGTTTCGCCGCCCTACAGCCATGTCAAAAGCCTGTGGTTCACGCCCGGTGGCGGATTGGAAAAAGGCGAGACAGCGAGGGAGGCAGCAGCGCGCGAACTCATGGAAGAAACCGGGCTTGATCTCCCCATCGGGCCCGAGGTGGCTTGGCGCGAGGAGGACGTAACGTTTTTCCAGAAGAAGGTCTGCGTGGTGGAGCGCTATTTCGTAGTGAGGGCCGCGACGTCCTATGTGAACACACAGTTTCTGGCCGACACCGAAGACGATGATGTGGAAGAAGTGGGCTGGTGGTCAATGACCGAGTTGCGCCAGCTCAAGGACCACATTGATCCACCGGGATTGGCGGCGCTGGCCGAGCGGCTGGCACGCGGGGATTTTCCGGCGGAGCCTGTGAATCTGGGGAGCGATTGATCCTTACACCCTCACATGCCTGATCGCAGCTGCAGCGGCCAGCGGGCAAACCACCAGCGCCACCAGCGATGTCGCCAGCAACAGCATGAACGGCGTGCCAAATGGCGTCGGTCCGACTATCGCGGTGTTGGCCGCACCCACACCAAAGATGAGTGTGGGTACGGACAGCGGCAGAACGAGCACCGCCATCAGCAACCCACCGCGCCTGAGGCTGACGGTGATGGCGGCTCCTACTGCACCAATCAAGGTGATCGCGGGCGTGCCAACCAACAATGTTGCGACAAGCGGCAGCATGGCGCTGGCGGGCAGGTTGAGCATCAGGCCAAAGACGGGTGCCATCAGTGAGAGCACCAGACCGGTGGTCAGCCAGTGTGCCAGACACTTCGCCAGCACGATCAGTTCCATCGGCGTTTCAGCCAGCATGAACTGATCCAGCACGCCTTCTTCCTCATCGGCCTGAAACAGGCGGTCGAGGCCAAACAGCGTGGCTAGCAAGGCCGCAATCCAGAGGATGGCGGGAGCCAGACGGCCGAGCAAGGCCTGATCCGGCCCGATGGAAAAAGGCACGATGGCCACAAGCGAAAGGAAGAACACGATGCCGAGTTCCGCCCCGCCACCGATGCGTGAGGCGATGGTGAGATCACGGCGGATGAGCGCGAGGAGGGCGGTCATTGTTTTGACCCCTCAAGTGCAAATGTTCCATCAGCTTTGAAAGCCAGTTCCCGCATGGAGGGAACATTCAGCGGCAGATGCGTTGCCGCAATCATCATGCCGCCAGCGGCAAGATGCTCCGTGATCAAGCCTTCAACAATGACATGCGA
>JBOFGV010000109.1:0-9202 GCA_051649305.1 Beijerinckiaceae bacterium | reverse complement strand
AAAACACCGCGCTAACCCACCCGGCCCCTCATCCGCCCTTCGGGCACCTTCTCCCCGTCCACGGGGAGAGGGAAGAGACAGAGCCATTCATGACAGACCGTCTCGTCATCCTCGGTGTCATCGGCGCGCCCCACGGCGTGCGCGGTGAACTGCGCGTCAAATCAGCCACGGCTGATCCACTCGCCATCGGCGATTACGGCCCGGTCACTCTGCCCAATGGTCGGGTGCTGAAACTGCTCAATGTCCGTCAGGGCGGCGAGGTTGTCATCGTCCGCATCGAAGGCATCAACGACCGCAATGCAGCAGAAGCCCTGAAGCATCAGACACTGGCCGTGCCACGCAGTGCACTGCCGCCGTCAGATGAAGAAGATGACTTCTATCATGCTGACCTCATCGGCCTGCGCTGCGAGACAGCGGAAGGCGTGCTCGTAGGCACGCTGATGGCCATCAATGATTTCGGTGCAGGCGATATTCTCGATATCAAGCGCCCCACCGGCCCCAACATGACCCTCGGTTTCACCAAGGCCAACGTGCCTGAAGTGGATATCGCAGCTGGCCGCCTGATTGTGGTGCTGCCCAACGTGGTGGAAGCCAAAGGCGACAATTAACGCCGGTATCGACAGGCAACAACCGCAGGCGATAAAGACAACTATGACCTTTCGCGCCACCATCCTCACGCTTTATCCCGAGATGTTTCCCGGCACACTCGGCCACAGCCTTGCCGGCGAAGCGCTGGCCAATGGCCTGTGGTCACTGGAAGCAAGACAGATTCGCGATCACGGCCACGGCAAGCACCGGGTGGTGGATGACACGCCCGCTGGCGGTGGCGTCGGCATGGTGCTGAAAGCCGATGTGCTGGCAGCCGCCATTGATGAGGCCTCTCCAACGGACGATCCACGCCCCCGCCTGCTGATGTCACCGCGTGGCCGTCCGTTCACGCAAGGCGAGGCACGGAAGCTGGCTTTGGGCGAAGGCGTCGTCATCGTCTGCGGACGCTTTGAGGGCGTTGACGAGCGCGTGATTGCAGCACGCGGCCTGCAGGAAGTCTCCATCGGCGACTATGTGCTCTCAGGCGGTGAAGTGGCTGCACAAACGCTGCTCGATGCCTGTGTGCGGTTGATACCCGGCGTCATGGGCAAGCTTGAATCCGGCTCAGAGGAGAGCCACGAGAACGGCCTGCTGGAATATCCGCACTACACCCGCCCGCGGGAGTTTGAGGGTGTTTCCATTCCCGATATCCTGCTTTCAGGCGACCACGCGAAGATCGCCAAATGGCGGAAGGCGGAAGCAGAGCGCATTACGCGCGAAAGACGCCCGGATATGCTGCAAAAGACGTCACTTTGATGACAAAACCCATCGACATTGGCGTGCCTTTCCTGTAAGCGCACCGCTCAACTCACAAAAAGCGTCCCGAAACGCTCCGGCCAAAGAGCCGAAACCGGAAAAAGGTCCTGTTATGAACATCATCGAGCAGCTCGAAGCCGAGCAAATTGTCAAACTTGGCAAAACCATCCCAGCATTTCAGCCCGGTGACACTGTCATCGTCAACGTGAAGGTCGTCGAAGGCGAGCGCAGCCGCGTTCAGGCCTACGAAGGCGTCTGCATCTCCCGCAATGGCGGTGGCATCCAGGAGAGCTTCACGGTTCGCAAGATTTCCTACGGCGAAGGCGTCGAGCGCGTTTTCCCGCTTTACTCACCCATGATCGACAGCATCAAGGTCGTCCGCAAGGGCAAGGTGCGCCGCGCCAAGCTTTACTACCTGCGTGACCGTCGCGGTAAATCGGCCCGTATCGCCGAGCGCACCGACAAGGATCGTGTTGCCAAGACAGAAGCCGCAAAAGCCGAGAAGGCAGCTGCTGCCAAGGCCCAATAAGCGAGGATCAATCTCATACGGAAAAGCCGCCTCAAGGGCGGCTTTTTTGTTGGCTTGAAGTGCCATCCTTCTCCCCGCCTGCGGGGAGAAGGTGCCCGAAGGGCGGATGAGGGGCGTAGTGAGTTCGCTCAGTGGCCAATCACCTTGCCCCTCACCCCAGCCCTCTCCCCGCAGGCGGGGAAAGGGAGAAGTTTCTTACAGCGCAGCAGAGAACGACGCGGGGAACCAGTCGTAGCCCGGACCGTTCTTCGAAATGAATCCGGTGGCCGGGAATGCGGCGTGATAGAACGATACCTGCATCTTGTCTGCCGATGCCATATCCAGCAGCTTCTTGCGGCTGGTAACAGCCTGCGCCTTGTCGAGATCGAAACCGAGGTGCCACTCAGGGTTCTTGGCAAACAGGCGTGGATCGTTGGAAGCATCACCAACAACCAGCAGGCTCTTGCCGCCGGATGACACCACGAATGATGTGTGGCCCGGCGTATGACCATCGGACTGGATGGCTGTGATGCCCGGTGCCCATTCTTTTGACCACTCGCCCTGCTTCACATCTTTCATGATGGGGCCGAAGACGCGGCGGGCGACCATATGCGCACCTCGGGCTGCTTCCGGCAGGGCGTTCATCTTGGCATCGTCCATGTAATGCGTCACATCGCGCGAAGGCACGATGATCTCGGCATTGGGATAAACCAGCGCGCCTTCCTTGGAACGCACACCGTTGATGTGATCCGGGTGGAAGTGGCTGATCAACACCGTATCAATCGCCTTGGGGTCAATGCCGGCAGCTGCCATATTGGCCACCATCTGCCCGGTTGTGGCTGCACCGTTGTTGTTGAAGCCTGAGTCGATCAGGATCAGCTTGCTGCCCGTGTTCACCACCATGGTGTTAAACTGCGAGTTGCCCGGCTTGGTGGGAATGAACTGCGCCTGCATGGCCTTGATGACATCATCCAGCGGCACGTTGGGAACAAGTGCGGTTGTGATTTCGCGCGGCACCGCGCCATCATGCAAAGCCGTGATTTCGAAATCACCCACATTGAAGCGATAGAACCCTGCAACCTGCTTGCCGGACTTAGGCGCGGCAGCTTGTGCAGGTGAAACGGAAAGCGCTGGCGCAACGCAGGCTGCGGCAGCAGTTGCAAGAGCAGTACGGCGAGTCATGGACATGAGTTTTCTCCCTTTGCACCAGCCAAAAGGCGGTTCAGCCAGTAACATAGGGCCGTTGGCAAAAGGGAGCACGCGTTTTCCTGCAAATCACGAATTGCGATTTTGCAAAGAAATTTGAGATGTCTGTCAGGTAACAGCGACTGGTTTCTCACGATGGATTGATGTCAGCAAACCTGCACCGAAGATGGTGGCGATAAGTGAACCTGCGAGCACGCCAACCCTGACCTGATTGAGCATGGCCTCCTCGTCAAAAGCCAGTGCACCGACAAACAAGCTCATGGTGAAGCCGATCCCTGCAAGGAAGCCGACACCAATGATGTCAGCCCAGCGCACACCTGCAGGAAGGGATGCCAAGCCAAGCCGGACCGCCAGAAAGACCACAACCGTGACGCCCACCGGCTTGCCAACCACAAGGCCAGCAACAATCGCAAGCGTCAGCGGTTGGGCCAGATCCGCAAGACCAAGATTGGTCAATGGCACGCCCGCATTGGCAAATGCAAAGAGCGGCATGATGAAAAAGTTGACCGGATTCTTCAAGACAGACACCAGACGGTGCAGCGGGCTTTCCCCTGCTGCATGCAACGGAATGAACAGCGCAGTGATAACACCGGCGATAGTCGCGTTGATGCCCGACTGCAGCGTGAACATCCAAAGCACTGTTCCCGCCAGCATATACGGCCAAAGCCGGGGCACTTTGCGTGTGCTGATGGCAGCCAGCGCCATGATGGACAGGGCCATTCCCAGCAGGGCCCAGGCTTTCAGTGCCCCGGTATAGAACAGCGCAATGACCATGATGGCCCCGAGATCATCAATAATGGCGAGCGCCAGCAGAAAAGCCCTGAGAGGCGCGGAAACACGCCTGCCGAGCAGACCGACAACACCAATGGCAAAGGCGATGTCTGTTGCCGTGGGAATGGCCCAGCCCCGATCCAGTGATTCCGGTGTCAGCAAGAGGTAGATGATGGCAGGAACTGCCATGCCACCGGCTGCACCAGCAAATGGCAGCATGACCTGCGACTTCTCAGCAAGGGCACCTTCCTGAAACTCGGCCTTGATTTCAAGCCCGACGAACACGAAGAAAATCGCCATCAGGGCATTCTTGATCCAGTCTTTGATCGTGTAGGAGAAATCAAACCGGCCGATATCGAACCCGGCATTTGTATAGAGTGCCGCCTTGTAAAGAGAGGCCAATCCGCTGTTGGCAACCACAAGTGCTGCAAGCGTGGCAACCAGCAAAACAATGCTTGCCTTCACGGCACTGGACTCGGACGCATGATCAGACATGAAAACCCTGAACGTAAAAAGCGGAAGCCAATACTTCCTACGAGCTTCCTATCAGGATACCGACAGCCAGCACAAGCGCACCGCCCACCACCACCTGCATAATGGAACGCATGAACGGCGTATCCATATAGCGCGTGCGCACCCAGGCGATAACCACAAGCTCGATCGCCACAATGACAGCTGCAATGCTGGTCGCCAGCCAGAAGGCGTTCTGCCAGCTGTTGGGAATGAGATAGGGCAAGGTATGGCCAATGCCGCCGACGGCGGTCATCAATCCGCAGACACTACCCCTGATCCACGGGCTGCCACGGCCCGAGATCTTGCCATCATCAGACATCGCTTCCGTTATGCCCATGGAAATGCCCGCACCAATCGATGCAGCCAGACCAATCAGAAAGGTCTCGTAGTTGTTCTTGGTGGCAAACGCCGCAGCAAACAGCGGCGCAAGGGTTGAGACGGAACCATCAATCAAACCTGCCAGACCGGGCTGCACATAGGTCAGCACAAAGCGACGGTGGTTGGCAGCGGTCTCAACGCCTTTTGCTTCATCGGTCAGGTGCTCGCCTGCCAGAGCCTCAGCCTTCTTCTCGTGGCCACGTTCCACTTCCGCAAGGTGCAGGAACAATTCCCGCACCCGCGTGTCCAGTGTCTGGCTGGCAGCGGAGTCGTAGAAACCGGCAGCCTGTTGTTCCATCAGCGCAGCTTCTGCCCGCAGCTTTTCAGCCGAAACATCCTTTTCCCACCAGATGGTGCGGCGCTTGTGAAAGCCGCGCACGTCCTCGCGCCGGATAGGCGGCAGCGTCTCGCCAAACCGCTCACGATACAGCGCAAACAGGCTGGCACGGTGGCCGCGCTCCTCCTCGGCCATTTCCTGAAAGATGGTGGCAGATGCCGGAAAGTCCGTGCGGCAGGTTTCTGCAAAGCTCTCGTAGATGCGGGAGTCTTCTTCCTCGCTGGCAATAGCCAGAGCAAGAACTTCACGTTCAGTTAGGGCTGACAGTGCGCGCATGACATCTCCTTAGAACAATTCCAATCTAGATTCACTGGTCTTTGATATCAACCCGCAGGATCAACCATTTTCCTTGCCGCGAGTCACAGCCCGGTGCATCTTCCACCCATGACAAAGCTTGTACAATTTCCCGTCACGCCCACAGCCAAACCGCAGTTCTTCACCGATCCTGATCAGGCCGTGCTGGCGCTGGATGCGCTCTATGCCGATGCTGTGCGCCACCTTACCACATCCTTCACGCGCTTCATAAAAGGCGAGCGCCCCACATCCCGTGTGCGCGCAACATACCCCTACGTTGCTGTCACCATTCCCACGCACCCGGCGGTGGATAGCCGCCTCTCCTATGGCTTTCTCGGCCAGCCCGGTCGCTACGCAACCACCGTGACAAGGCCCGATATCTTCCGCAGCTACCTGACAACGCAGCTCGCCATGATCCGCGACAACCATGATATCGCGATTGAGGTTGGCTATTCAGACACGCCCATCCCCGTGCATTTCGCCTTCCCGGTTGGCATGCATGTGGAAGGCGCTGTCGCACCCGATTTCGACCTCTGGCTCAAGGACAGTTTTGATGTTCCCGACCTTTCCGTAGTCGATGACGCCATCGTCAACAGCACGCCACGCACGCAGCAGAAAGAAGAGCCGCTCGCCTACTTCTCGGCACCCCGCACGGATTATTCCCTGCAGAGGCTTGCCCATTACACAGGCACGCAGCCTGAGCATTTTCAGAACTTCGTGCTCTTCACCAACTACCAGTTCTACATCGATGCCTTCATCCAGCATGCGCGCAAGGCGATGGCGGACAAGACGCCGGGCTACGAATCCTTTGTGGAACCGGGCAACATCATCACGCAGTCCGGCCAGTTGCAGGGCACCGGCAACCCGCTGCCGCGCCTGCCGCAGATGTCCGCCTATCACCTGAAAGCGCCCAACCATGCGGGCATCACGATGGTGAACATTGGCGTTGGTCCTTCCAACGCCAAAACCATCACGGACCATATCGCTGTCCTGCGCCCACATGCCTGGCTGATGCTGGGGCATTGTGCTGGCCTGCGCGGATCACAGCGTCTGGGAGACTATGTGCTCGCCCATGCCTATGTGCGCGAGGACCATGTGCTGGATGCTGACCTGCCGGTATGGGTTCCCATTCCAGCCCTTGCCGAAGTGCAGGTGGCACTGGAAGAAGCGGTGGCGGAAATCACGCAGCTGCCGGGCTATGAAGTCAAAACGGTCATGCGCACCGGCACGATTGTCACAATCGACAACCGCAACTGGGAACTGCGCGATCAGGCCGAGCTGGTGGAGAAATTCTCGCAGTCCCGCGCCATTGCGCTGGATATGGAAAGCGCCACCATTGCCGCCAACGGCTATCGTTTCCGCGTGCCTTACGGAACCTTGTTGTGCGTATCTGACAAGCCGCTGCACGGCGAATTGAAACTGCCGGGCATGGCGTCAGCCTTCTATAAAAAGCAGGTGGACCAGCATCTGGCGATTGGCCTGCGCACGCTTGAAAAACTGCGCGCGCTAAAACCGGCACAGCTGCATTCCCGTAAGCTGAGAAGTTTCAGCGAGGTGGCGTTTCAGTAGGGGGTATTCCCTTTTCCCCGTTTACGGGGAGAAGGTGGCCGAAGGCCGAATGAGGGGCGAGGTGAGTTCGCTCTGAGCGCAATCACCAAGCCCCTCACCCCAGCCCTCTCCCCGCTTGCGGGGAGAGGGAGTTACTGCACACTATTTGACTCGCACCCCTGCACCTCCCAAACTGCATTTATGACTCTCAAATCAGAAATCGCCCGCCTCTACGGCACACCCGCCGTTGTCATTGATCTCGATGTTGTCGAGCGTAACATCACGCGATTGCAATGGCAGTTGAACCAGCTTGGCATGGCGAACCGCCCGCATATTAAGACACATAAATCGCCAGAACTCGCCAAGCTCCAACGGGCTGTAGGCGCAAAAGGCATCACCTGCCAGAAGCTGGGCGAAGCCGAGGTTTTTGCCGATGCGGGCTTTGACGATATCCTCATCACCTACAACATCTTCGGGGCGGAGAAAGAAGCGCGCATGGCCGCCCTCATGCGCCGCACGCCGGTGGAACTGACGATTGCTGCTGACAACCCTGTGACGATTGATGGTCTGGACCGTGCAGGCCACATGGCGGATCGCCCGGTTGGCGTCGTGATTGAATGCGACACAGGCCGCAAGCGCGCAGGCGTGGAAACACCGGCAGAGGCGATTGCACTGGCGAAGGAAGCCGCCCACCGCCCCGGCCTGATGTTCAGGGGCCTGATGTTCTATCCGCCGGAAGACGGCTGGGCACGCACACAGAAATTTCTGGATGAAACATTGATTGGCCTGCGTGAGGCAGGTCTTCCCGTCGAGATGATCTCAACCGGCGGCTCGCCAAACCTGCCGAATGTCGGGCAGCTAAAAGGCGCAACCGAACACCGCGCGGGCACATACATTTTCAACGACCGCATGCAGGTGAAGGCGGGTGTCGCCACCATGGATGACTGCGCGCTGAAGGTCTATGCTACCGTGGTCAGCCGCGGCGGTGCGGATCGCGGCATTCTCGATGCGGGTTCCAAGACACTCACCTCTGACACCGGGGGTCTTGATGGTCATGGATATATTATAGAGCATCCGGAAGCGAAGATCGCGCGCTTTGCCGAGGAACATGGTTTCCTTGATCTCAGCGCCTGCAACGATCGCCCCGGCGTGGGTGATATCGTGCGCATCATCCCCAATCATGTCTGCGTTGTGGTCAATATGGTGGACCGCATGATTGCCGTGCGCGGCGACGAGATCATTGGCGAGGTTGCCGTGGCAGCCAGAGGCAGGCTCACATGAAGGTTGCAGTTGTCGGCCTTGGTGCCATGGGCCTTGGAATGGCGACGACGCTTGCAAGCAAGGGCTTCGAAGTCACGGGGTATGATGTGGCGGAATCATCCTGCAAACGAGCCAACGCTGCGCGCATTGCGGTAGCATCGGGTCTCGCTGAAGCCCTTGCGGGACAGGATGCCATTGTCCTCTCCTTGCCGCTGGCCAAACACGTGGCCGAAACCGTTGAAGGCGATAGCGGCGTGCTGGCCAGTGCCAAACGCGGCGCTGTCGTCATCGACACATCTACATCGGAAGCCTCAGTGTCGCGCCGTCTGGCAAGCCTTTGCGCAAGCAAGGGCATCGGCTTTCTCGATGCGCCGGTATCCGGTGGTCCCGCCGGAGCGAAAGCAGGCACCATGACCATGATGATCGGCGGCGACGCGGCGCATGTCGAAACCGCACGTCCCGTGCTGGATGCCATGGCGGCCAAGGTGCTGCATGTCGGCGCATCAGGCGCTGGCAATGTCGCAAAGCTCGTCAACAACCTGCTGGTGGCGGTTAACCTGCTTACTGTTTCAGAAGCGATGCGCCTGTCGGAAGCCGCCGGTGTGCCGGTAGATGACGTGCTGAAAGTGGTCAACGCTGCATCCGGTCGCAGCGCTGTGACCGAAGTGAACTACCCGCGCTGGATACAATCTGGAACCTTCGATTCGGGCTTCACCATGGGCCTGATGCGCAAGGACGTGCGTCTGGCGCGGGAGATGATTGGCGAGAACGGATTGACCCTGCCGCTGGCTGAGTTAGCCGCGAAGATCTGGGCTGAGAGTGATGGGCAGCTTTGGGATGAAATGGATTTCAATCAGGTGGTCCATCTTTGATTGAGGTCATTCCTGCCGTTTTCTTGGTCGACTTTTACAAGCATTGGTGCTGTCAACCCCCACCCTGACCCTCCCCCTTTCTGGGGGAGGGAACGCTTATTACGATGCTTCCTTCAGTTGCTATCTAAGGAATTCCGGCACTGCCCTCCCCCAGAAAGGGGGAGGGTCAGG
>JBOFGV010000108.1:0-2280 GCA_051649305.1 Beijerinckiaceae bacterium | reverse complement strand
TGGACGAGCCGCCCGGTCTTGTCATCTGTACAAGCGATCTGATCGCATTCGGTGCGGCAAGGGCTTTGCGGGAAGCTCAACCGTCAGGGCGCGTGCCACGCATGATCGGGTTTGATGATTCGCCAATGAATGAATGGCTTGCTCCGGAGCTCAGCTCGATCCGCATTCCTTACGCAGCATTCGGGCAAGCGATCGTTGCTGCACTGTCCGGGTCGGAAGCGAGCACGCAAACGATTCTTCCGCACACGCTCATTGAGCGCAGCTAGCTTGTGAGGACATGCCAAACAGCAGCACATAGTTGAGACCCGACCCTGCCAGGGGCGCGCGTCAAAGGCATGGTTGTTTCACGACACGACGTGCCGGCTTCAGGTTGGAAACTACGACTGCCGACCTTGGCGCCGACCACCCAAATCAACCGGGCCGCCGATGTCATGGCTCCATGTCATCAATAGAACGGCAACACGAGGCCTGAACGCCCTAGATTCGATCAGAAGCGCCACCAACCCGCGCGACCTTGCTTGGGGCAACGCCGAATTTCCTCCGGTAGTCACGGCTGAACTGATTGGGACTTTCATAGCCAACGGCAAAGGCCGCGTCGGCGACGGCGTGGTTCACCGTTGTCAGCAAAGCATGCGCTTCAATGAGCCGAAGGTCCTTCTGATACTGCAAAGGTGTTGTACCCGTTACGGTCTTGAAATGCTCATGGAAGGATGACGCGCTCATGCCTGCGGTCCTTGCCAGATACGGCACCCTGAGTGGTTTACGATAGTCGGATCTGAGCTGGCGGATGGCCTTGGCGACCTGGCTGGCGCGACTGTCTTCCAGAAGGAGCCTGCTGAGCATAAGCCCGGAGCTTGACAGCAGAAGTCGGTAGTGGATTTCCCGCAAGATGGATGGTCCGAGCACCTCGGCATCATGGGGCGTATCTTCCAGCGCGATGTAGCGAAACAGCGGCTCCAGCCAGGACGGCTCTGCCGGTCCCGCAGCCAGCGACCTGGCGCCGCCTTTCAGCGAAGGCATCACTTGGTCATGCAGGTCGTGGATCAATTGCAGGTTCAGCGACAGGACGACGGAAAGGTATGGCTCCTCTTCGCTCGCCTGCGTGATCTGCGATATGACAGGCAGCGTGTGGCTGATGACCAACGAATCCCCGGGCGAAAGGCTGACGCTCTGGTCGCCGATGGTCGTGACTTTGCTCCCTTGCAGGATTAGGCACAGCGCTGGCTCGTAGATCGATGCTTCAATGTTGCTCGGGTTCTCGCGGCGGAAAAACCTGAGGCCGGGCAAGCGCTGCGATCTGTAGGTGCCGCGCGTCGCCACACGGTGCTTGAGCGTTGAAAGGTCCATCCGCATCTCTCTAACAGCAGGTTGTCAGGCAATTGCTGCTTGGATACTTGAAAGCTGTATATCTAGAGGTATTGGCACGTCTTGTGGAGGATGTGGCAGGTGTTTTCAGTCGCAATGCGGTGTGGCCCGAGACCTGGATCCACCCACTTGGCGGCGATGGAGAACGGCGGCCCGAAGGGGCCTCCGTTTTCTGGGAGCATGCAGCAATCGCCTATGCGTTTTCAGGCCGGTTGAATGGCTGCACACGCAGGCGCTTCTTGTTGGCCTGATAGAGCGCATTCGCAACAGCCGGGCCCAGCGGCGGGAGCCCTGGCTCGCCAACACCTGTCGGCTTTTCGGTGGACGGCACGATGTGGACCTCGACCTGCGGCATCTCGTTGAAGCGCAGCACCTCATAGGTATCGAAGTTGCCTTCAACCACACGACCACCGTCGAGCGTCAGTTGAGACCTGAGAACAGCGCCAAGGCCAAAACCAATGCTGCCTTCGATCTGCGCCCTGACGTTGTCCGGGTTGATGACGATGCCGCAATCCACCGCGCAGACCACGCGATGCACCTTTGGCTGCCCTTGCTCGATCGAGACTTCCGCGATCTGGGCCACGTAGGAGTTGAAGCTTTCTGCCAGTGCCACACCGCGGAAACGACCGGCGGGCAAAGGCTGACCCCAGCCCGCCTTTTCGGCGGCGAGACGCAGCACGCCCACATGGCGCGGCGAATCCTTCATCATGGCAAGACGGAACTGGATCGGGTCCTTGCCCGCCGCCTCGGCCAGTTCGTCAATGAAGCCTTCAACTGCATGGGCCGTGTGGCTTGATCCCACGGCGCGCCACCAGAGAACCGGCACGCCGACAGTGGTGGTTGTGAGATCAACCTTCATGTTCGGAATAGCGTAGGGCAGTTTTGCTGCGCCTTCCACCGATGTGCCGTCCACAC
>JBOFGV010000107.1:0-4215 GCA_051649305.1 Beijerinckiaceae bacterium | reverse complement strand
CCGCTTGCGGCGGGGAGGGCGGGGTGGGGGGCTCTTTCTCGGAGTGAGCTCCCCCCACCCAGACCCTCCCCACCATAAATGGGGGGAGGGAGAAGAGCGGCTTCACGGCTTGGGCACGGCGCCTGTTTTTATAGTTCTTGCCAGCGCCGCAGGTGCATCAATGCGGCCAGCACCAAACACGCTGTCATGGCCTTTTTTGCCAAGATCCAGCGCTGTTTCACTCAGAATGGCCCGTACACCTGCCAGATCAAGATCAGCCTTCTGCTCCAGCATCAGCGCCACCAGACCGGAGACATGGGCCGCAGCGATGGATGTGCCAGACGAGAATCCGTAGCGCTTGCCCGGCTCCGCCGCGATCACATCGACGCCAGGTGCGGCCACCGCCACATAGCCACCGTTGTTGGCCTGTGCGAAAATCCTGTCATCAGCATCCGTCGCCGTGACCGCAATGACGGAGGGATCAGCCCCTGGAAAGGCAGGCTGCGCCTTTGGCCCGCCGTTGCCCGCTGCCGCAACTGCGATCATGCCCTTGGTGCTGCCGCCCAGAAGAGCGCGGGACATCAGCCGGTCCTGCGGTCCGGCGAAGCTGAGGTTGACCACGCGCGCGCCTTGCGCATGGGCCCAGTCCAGCGACTTCAGGATATGCATTGTGGTGCCCTCTGCACCCGAACCCGGCGTGACAGCCGTGCCGGTGAAGGCCCGCGCCACCAGAAGCTCGGCGGCAGGTGACACCCCTTGCAGCGAAGCCTTGGCGATGATGGCCCCAGCCATGGCCGTGCCGTGGTTAGTGCCATCGACAGGAACATCCGTGATGGCATCGAAGCGCTGTGTAACCGTGCCTTCCAGCTCCGGATGAGCATCATCCACGCCAGTATCAATCACTGCCACGCGAACCCTGTTGCCCCGTGAAATACGATGCGCCACGTCAATGCCCATTTTGCCGAGGATATACTGTGCCTTGCGCTCGACAGGAGGAGCGGCCGGCAGGGACAACTCTGCTGGAGCAGGAATGGGTGCAAGCGCTGGCACTACGTCCGGCGCAGGCAGGGCGACGACAGGCTGTACCTCGATTTGAGGTGCTGCAGGTGCGGTCTCTGTGCCCGTTGTCAGTGGCGGCTGATCCTCAGGTTTCCTGTCCTGCTGCAACGTGTAAATGAAGTTTGGCTGAGCCGAGGCAATGCGCACATCCCCGGACATGGCGGCCAGCGCCTGTCTCGCCGTGCGGTTTCCCTCGATGCGGTATCGAACAATCGTCACACTGGCGAGGGTAAGCCGCTCTGTCGAAAGAGCTGTCAGGCCATGACGGCGTGAAACGACATCAGCGGTTACACCATCCTTCAGCTCGACCAATATCTCGTCGCGCACCAGACGGCGTTCCGTGGCAAGCGGCACCAGAACCGGTGGCAGGCGGGGAGGGCGTCTTGCAGCCTGAACTGGCGGCGGGGTTACTGGAGCCCTGACAACAGGCGCTTTTGGTGCAGGTTGTCTTGCCGCAACGGGAGGGCGTCTTGGCTGACGGCGTGGTGCAACCTGCCTTGCAACCGGTTCGTCGTCCTCCACCTCAACGATCACGGGCCTGCGCACAGGCCTTGGTCGACGCTGCGGACGCGGCACATATTCCTCATAGTCGTCATCCACCACAACAGGCGGACGGGGACGCGGATAGTATTCTGGTACAAACACCGGGCCACCCCAGCCGCCGCCAGGGCGACGTGGGGGCATTCCCATGGGCGGGCGACCACCCGGGGGCCTGCCAATAGGAGGGGGCCTTGGAACCGGTGGTCTGCCTTCGGGAACATTGATGGGTGGCCGGCTTGCCGATGGCCTGGATATCTGCGACCTGGACATACTGCCGCCGCCAAATCCGCCAGATTGATTGTTGCTGCGGAACTGTATGGCTTCAATGATCTCTTCTGGCAGAAGATCAACTGTCACCGGCATAGCAGCTGCGGCCGTCCATGGCGCAAGGATGGAGCCTGCGAGAAGCGCAGCCATAAACCACCGGCCGCTCTGGCTACAGGTTTCGCAGCCTCGGGTTTTCAAAAGAACCGGGAAATGTTTCATCGTCATACCCCTTGCCATTGATCATCTGCCGAACAAGAAAAAAGATAAGTCCTCAGTTCGCCGTCGCCGCCATGGTGACTACAGCCTTCTCTTTCAGCATCGCCGCAAGCACAGCGTCGAGCTCAGCGACGCTTAAAACCTTGCCGCTCACCTTGATGCGGAACAGGCCGCTGGCACGCGGACCATCGACAATGCTGGCCTCAAAGCGTTTGAGAAATGCCGTGATGTCAGCAGCCGTCGCGGAAGGGGCGAAAGCCACCATAACAAAGCTGCCTGCTGCCACCGATGGCGCCGAGGCAGTGCCATAGCGGGCTGTGCCATCAGAACCGCCGACCAATCCGCTCAGCATGACAGTCTGCACCGCGACAACGGCCACTGCACCACAGGCAGCAAGCGCCAGTGTGCGGGGCGAGAAAGCCTGCAGCGCAGAGCCGAGCCATTCCAGCAGACCCTGCTTTGCGCGCTTCAGAACAGGGGCCTGCCGCGGCTCAGCCGCAACACCTTTCATGATACGGTCCAGCGCTGCAGGCGAGGGGCCAGAGACGTGCTCATTGAGAGCAGCCACTTCAGCCATTTCCTCGCGTACAGTGGTCAATCGACGGGCGAGTTCAGGATCGCTTGTCAGCGCCTTGTCGATGCGCGCCTTGTCAGCAGCGCTGATCTTGCCAGTGGCATACCAGGGCAGAAGACCCTCGATGTCATCAGGCTCCCTGTTAGCTTGCTTGATCGTGTTCATGGCCAACCTCTGTCAATTCCGGCGTCCTTGAGGAGTTCGGAGAGTTTCTTGCGGGCATGGAAAAGGCGGGTCTTCACGGTGTTTTCCGGAATGTCCAGAATGACCGCAACCTCCTCCAGCGTTGTTTCCTGATAATAGACAAGATCAATCACCTCGCGGTGGTCCGGCGTGAGCCGGTTGATGCACGCACGCATAGCCGCACCCTTGTCCGCCTTTTGCGCCACCACCTCAGGATCATCGGCCTCATCCTCCATCTGTTCGGCCACGCCCTCCTCAACCCCTGTCTCACGCCGCTTGCGCAGCGCAGACCAGGCCTTGTTGCGGGCCATGGCGAGCAGCCATGTTGTTACACTGGAGCGCCCCTCGAACCGTCCAGCTTGCCGCCAGACATCGAGAAACACCTCGCTGATCGTGTCTTCCGCTGCCATTTCGTCGCGCACGAGACGCAGCACGAAACGGTAGATCTTCACGTGATGGCGCGCATAGAGCACCCGCATGGCGAGTTCATCGCCGTCCGCAATTCGGATCACCAGATCATCATCTTCGGTGGACTGCGATGGTGCAGTCCTTTGCCTGTCAGCTGTCTGTGTAACCATCTTGCATCCGTTGGTTGCGGCAGGGGGCGAGGAGGTTCAATGTTTTACGAAAATAAATTGGGATCATCTTGTCCGTGCAGTTGTGGCATCGTCCAGGCCTGCTTGCAATGCAGGGCTGACAAACGGATTGCACGTTGCAGCACAATGCAGCATGGGTGAAGCAATCGCGAGCAAGCAGGACGAGGCATATGCAAACACCCAACCAAACCGCGCTGATGGCCCTGCTTGCACAGGCACAATCCAGCGGGTCCCTCATCGAGACTGTGCCGCCCCACCTGCATCCTGGCTCGCTGGAAGAAGCTTATGCCGTTCAGGTGTACATGGATGCGGCGCGCAGCAAACCGGCTGCTGGCTACAAGATCGGAATGGGCAGCCCGGCGGGTATCGTCAAAACCGGGGCAGGGGAGCCAGTAGTCGGCCGCATCGCCCACAACCGCCTGCATGCATCAGGCGCAACCGTTGTCATGCCCGCTGGTTCAACCGCCGTTGTCGAGGTGGAAATGGCTTTTGCGCTGGCGGAAGACGGCAAGTCAGCTGGCAAAGCTTACATCTCTTTCGAGATTGTCAGCAGCCGCCTGGCAGGTGGCCCAGTGCAGGGTTGGCCGGTTTTCATAGCCGATGATTCCGGCTGCCATGCTGTGGTGGTGGGCGATGAGATGGCTTTTGACGGCCTGACTGTTCCCGCCATCACATTGACTGTTGATGGCGTTGTGCAGGGCTCCATGGCTCTTGGCGATGATGCGGTTGAACCGAAAAAGACTTTTGCCAGCTTTGCCGCGATTGCCAAACGCCATGGCTGGCAAAACACCTCAGGCATGA
>JBOFGV010000106.1:0-46346 GCA_051649305.1 Beijerinckiaceae bacterium | reverse complement strand
CTTTGCCGCGATTGCCAAACGCCATGGCTGGCAAAACACCTCAGGCATGATCATCATGACAGGCTCACTGACCGTGCCCATGCCCATGACAAAATCCGCCAGTCTGGTGGCCAAGGCGGGTGGCAGCGAAGTGAGGATGACATTGCAGTTTTAGGCGTTGTTACCGCGGCACAAGGCGCGCTATTGGCAAGAAAGCAAGGGCGGGCGCTTTTCAACGCACCATTTGTTATATCCCCATGGTACCTTGCCCATCCTGATGTTGACCAAAAACCATTTTTAAATACACTAAAAAACCAAGAACCCAGATTGGTCATTTTATAAGCCAAGGTCCTTCTCGCCTTGTACATTCGGGTCAGCGCGCCAAGACGCAGTCAACAGCTTTGTTCATTCTGAGTGAGCGGTCGAAATAGCTTCACCCTCACCGATAGCCAGTCGTGCAGTAATCCAAACATACTCAATTGTATCCGGCTCTATGGGCGCATCAGTCGCCAAACCGTTACGCAAACAACAGATCCGATCATGCCACTCCAGCGTGGCGAACAGGAGGCTATCATGGCACTTTATGGCACAGATATCGACGATTTTTTCCTCAACAACGCAAATATGGACCAGTACGGCGGCAACGGCAATGACCGTATTCAAAAAGGCGATGGCGATCTCAATGCCTATGGCGGTCAGGGCACCGACACCTTGTACATGTCGGGCAACTTCTTCTTCGATGGCTACGGCGGAGAAGGGAATGACTGGCTTTTGAGCGAAGCGACCAGTGGCTCAGCAAACCTTTATGGCGATGAGGGAAGCGACTTCCTCGAAGGTCGCGGCAGCAGCAACGACTTTTTTGATGGCGGTGAAGACCGCGATCGCATCGAAGGCGGCGCTGGAAATGACGTGATCTATGGGTCCGACGGCAGTGACGGTGGTTCGGGCACGTTCAGCGCCGGCGCGAACTTCCCCGGCTGGATATCGACGGGCCTGACCTACGGGCTGTTCGGCGAGACCGGCAATGACACCATCGACGGCGGCATTGGCAACGACTTCCTCAGCGGCGGCAATGACAATGACATCCTCCTCGGCGGCCTGGGCAATGATACTCTCGAGGGTGACGATGGCAACGACACGCTGTATGGCGGTGCTGGCACTGACTCGCTCACAGGTGGGGGTGGGACTGACCTGATCTACGCGGAAGCAGGCCCCGATGTCGCCTACGGCGGCGCGGGCAACGACACGATCTTCTCGGGCGTGTCTGACGGCATTGCCGCTTTTGGCGAGGGCGGAAACGATCAGATTGCAACGGGAAATGCTGTCGACTACATCGACGGTGGTGCAGATGACGACATCCTCTTCTCAGGGATCGGTGATGACTCGTTGCTTGGCGGTGCGGGCAGTGATGCGCTCGCCGGCTATTTTGGCAACGATCAACTGACTGGCGGCGCTGGCATTGATTATTTCAACATGACCTTCGATGTGCGCGCAACAGAGTATGACCTCATCCTCGACTGGTCGCTTGCGGATGACTACCTCTTCCTGCCATCATATATGCAGGTCGCGACGGCTTTTGGTGATTACGCGGGCGGCGCCTACGCCATCTGCTACATCGGTTCGTCTTATTATGCTGTCTACGCCACAGGTGCGACGGCCGCAGACCTGCAGGCAAGTACTTTCTTCGTGTGATACCAGCTGCTGCGGACGCCGGTTCGCCAGCCCGGGAAAGCCCATCTCGCCATTGCATTGGCGGGTGGGCTGTTTGCTGCCTCCTTTGAGCGCATGAAGCTGACCACATGCCGGTGCCTCAGTTTTGGCTTGCTTTTCGACTTTTGAAATGTATCATCTGGTCCATTACAGATATCGACGGGTTGCGAATCCGCAGATATGTTTGCACAGGAGAGATGTGAAGCAGCCTGACAGGGACAAGACTATAGGCTACGGATACACGTCTCGAGAGAGTGAATAAGATCAATCGCCACACCAAAACAAAAAAAGTATCGGGCGTGAAGTCCGGCAAAAGAACGCCCATCAGGAGGAAACAATGTCTAACGCAATCACCCGCCGCGCGCTGCTGCGCAACACTGCTGCAACAGGTCTTGGTGCCGCTGCCCTGTCCTATGGCGTAGCGCCTGCCGCAGCGCAGAGCAAAATTCTGCTGCGCCTTTCTGCGCCTGCCACGCCAACTGACCAGCGCGCCGTTGGCCTTGTTGAAAAATTCGGCCCCGCCGTCAGCAGCTTTGCCGAGTTCCAGCCACACTGGAACGCCACGCTGTTCAAGCAGGGCACCGAGGTTGAGGCGATTGCCCGTGGCAACCTCGAGATGTCCATCGCTTCAGCGCAGGAATTTGCCACCATCATTCCAGCCTGGTCGATCTTTACGGCTGGATATCTGCTGCGTGATGCGGACCACCAGCTGAAGGTTTTTGCCAGCGACGTTGGCAAGGAAATGTCGAAGATGGTGGAAGACAAGCTTGGCATCAAGCTGCTCTCTGTCATGTATCTCGGACGCCGTCAGGTGAACCTGCGCACCGACAAGGAAATCAAGGTTCCGGCTGATCTCGCTGGCCTGAAGCTGCGCATGCCTGGCACAGAAGCCTGGCTGTTCCTCGGCAAGGCACTGGGTGCCAACCCGCTGCCGATGGCCTTCACCGAGGTCTACACCGGCCTGCAGAGTGGCGCGATTGACGGACAGGACAACCCGCTGCCAACCAACCGCGATTCCAAGTTCTTTGAGGTCACCAAGCAGATCGTGCTGACAAGCCATCTCGTTGACTGGAACTTCCTCACCATCTCCAAGAAGGTCTGGGACAGGTTTACACCCGCCCAGCAGGCCACCGTGCAGAAGGCGGCCGATGATGCCTGCGCCCATGCACGCGCTGCACAGCTGAAGCTGGAAGACGAGCTGGTCGCCTTCTTCAAGGAGAAGGGCCTGAAGGTCTATGAGCCGGATGTGGCTGCTTTCCGTGCCCATGTGCAGAAGGAATATCTGGGATCCAAATTCGCCGCTGACTGGCCCAAGGGCATGGTCGACAAGATCAACGCAATCAAGTGATTGCTTGCAAGTGATGGTCTGAACTGGGGGCTGATCGCCAAACGGTCAGCCCTTCTGTTTCAGACAATCACGCGGGACGGCGAGGGGATTGCATGCAACGGATTGTTTCATGGCTGGGAGAGCGCGCGAAGGATATTGCGTCGTTTTTCCTGGGATTGATGTTTCTGACGTTCCTGGCGCAGATTATCTTCCGTTATGTGCTGAACCTGCCGCTCGCCTGGTCGCAGGAATTGTGTCTGACCCTCTGGCTCTGGACCGTGTTCTGGGGCACGGCGTTTGTGATGGAAGATCAGGACCATGTGCGGTTTGATATCTTCTACGCCTCGCGCTCCGAGAAGGGCCGCCGCATCCTTACCTTTATCTATTCCGCCTGCATTCTCGTGGCCTTCGTTGTCTCGCTGCCAGCAACCTATGCCTATGTCGAATTCTACAAGATCAAGAAATCCATGACCCTCGGCATTCGGCTGGATATCGTCTTCAGCGTCTATCTCATCTTTGCCCTCGCGATGATCTGGCAATATGCCAAGCGCTGCTGGCGCACGGTCACGGGCCAGTCGTTTGAAACGCAATCGTTCTACGCAACACCTATGGAATCCGCTGAAACAGCCGGACCAAAACCATGAGCACGGCACTTACCCTCTGCCTCATTGCCATGGTGTTTCTCGCCACCATCGGCGCGCCTATTTCGCTGGCCATGATTGTCTCTGCCATCGTCTATCTCGCCGTGAAAGGGCAGGATCTGGGCCTTGCCTCCGAACAGATCATTCAGGGGCTTTATGACAGCTTCGTCCTGCTGGCGGTTCCGCTGTTCATTGTTGCCGCCAACTTCATGAATGCAGGCACGATTTCGGACAGGCTCACGCAATTTTGTCTGGCACTTGTTGGACGATTGAAAGGCGGATTGGGCCACGTCAACGTCGTCACCAGCGTCATCTTTGCCGGCATGTCCGGCTCGGCCGTTGCCGACGCCGTAGGCCTTGGCAAGGTCTCCATCGACATGATGGTGAAGGACAACCGCTACACGCCGGGCTATGCGGCAGCGATTACGGCGGCGACTGCGGTCATCGGACCAATCATCCCGCCATCGATTCCGATGGTGCTCTACGCACTCGTTTCGGACACCTCCATCGGCTACCTGTTTCTGGGCGGCATCGTGCCCGGCTTCCTCATGGCTGCCGCCATGATGGCCTTCAACTCGTACTATGCGCACAAAAACAATGTGCCGCTGGAGGAGCCGATTCCACTGCGGGAGTTTCCAGCTGTCACTTTCCGGGCTTTCCCGGCGCTGATGATGCCTGTCATTCTGCTTGGAGGAATCTACAGCGGTGTCACCACACCAACGGAAGCAGCGGCGGTTGCTGCCGCCTATGCCTTCATCGTTGCGGCGTTTTTCTACCGCGCGCTGAGCCTGCCCGATATCTTCCGCGTGATGCGCGAGAGCACGCGGTCCTCCGCCTCGGTCGGTCTGGTGATTGGAGCGGCGCTCGTGTTCAACTACATCGTCGCGAGCGAGAATATCCCCGCACAGGTCGCACTGGCGCTGAAAGGCCTCGATATGACACCGATGATGTTCATCATCGGTCTGAACATTCTGTTCCTCATTCTGGGGTGCCTGCTCGATGCCTCGACCATCATCCTCGTCATCATCCCGATCTTCATCCCCACACTCAAGGCGATGGGAATTGATCTCGTCTGGTTTGGTGTGGTTGCAGTGGTCAACTGCATGATCGGGCTGATAACGCCGCCCTATGGCATCCTGCTGTTTGTCATCAACGCAACTACGGGCATTCCGCTGCGCGTCATCATCAGTGCTATCTGGCCCTGGGTCGGCGTCCTGGTGGCGTGCCTTGCCTGCATGATCGCCTTCCCGGAAATCATCCTCTATGTTCCAAAATTGTTTGGATACGTGCCGGGAAGATAGCCAGTAGCAATGTCATCCCGGACCGCATGCGGCAAAGCTGCATTGCGAGATCCGGGATCCAGCACAAGGGGCCACCGAGGCGTCAAAAGCGCTTTTGAAAGGGGCATTTCAAGCTGGATTCCCTTCCCTCGCTTCGCTCGCCGGGAATGACATTACTATATCGGGTGGACAGTTTTGTCTTGCTTTCCGCCCCTCCAATTGTATCATCCGGTCCATTATAAAAACACAACAAACCATGCAGGGAGAATATCCATGAACCGTCGTTTCCTTCTCACAGCCGCAGCGCTTGTCGTTGCTGCCTCAGGTGCCAGCGCGCAGGATGTTGTCCGCATCCCCAACATCATCGAGCTTTCGGGCGGCGGTGCCACCGTTGGCGCGATGTGGCGCAATGCCTCCACCATGGCGATGGATGACATCAACGCCAAGGGCGGCATCCTCGGCAAGAAGATCCAGCTCGATTTTATCGACACCGGTTCTGACCCCGGCAAAGCCCGCGCTGCCATCGAGCGCGCACTGGATTCAAAGCCTGTCGCGATTTTCGGCCCAATCTATTCAGGCTCGGTCAACGCCACACTGAAGCTGACAGCGGAAGCCGAGACTCCACAGGTTATTGGTGGTGAAGCCGCCAACCTGACAGCGCAGGGTTCGAAGTATCTCTTCCGCACATCCTTCGGCCAGAACGTCTCGATGCCGAAGATCGCCAACTACCTGCGCGATGATGTGAAGGCGAAGACCGTGTCGGTCATCTATGTCAACAACGACTTCGGCAAGGGTGGCCGCAACGCCATCGTGCCAGAACTGGAAAAGGCCGGCATCAAGCTTGGTGCTGATCTTTCCACCGAAGTAGGGCAGGCGGATTTTGCCGCTGACGTCATCAAGGTCAAGGCTGCCAATGCCGATGCGATCTTCGTCTACATGAACGAAGAAGAAAGCGCGCGCTTCCTGATCGAAGCCAAGAAACAGGGCATCGACAAGCCGCTGATCGGCGAGACAACCCTGCTTGGCCAGAAGGTGATTGACCTCGCCAAGGATGCCGCGAACGGCGTGCGCGGCCACGTTGGCCTCACGGTGGATGCGGCCATTCCGGCTGTGCAGGAATTCGGCAAGCGCTTTGAAGCGCGCTACAACTCGAAGCCTGACCACAACGGCATCAAGGGCTATATCGCACTCTACATGATCAAGGCTGCTGCCGAAAAGGCTGGTAAGCTGGAGCCAAAGGCGATCGCCGATGCACTGCGCGGCCTGACCATCACGCCTGCCATGGAACCTGGCATCCTGATTGAAGGCACATGGGACCAGACAGGCGAGATCGACCGGATTTCCTTCCTCGCGGAAGTGAAGGACGGCAAGCAGATCATTACCAAGGTGCTGCCCAAGCTGAAGTAAGGTAGTAGCAGAGTCCACTGTCATCCCGGACAAGGTGCAGCGCAGCTGCATCCGCAGATCCGGGATCCAGCGAAATGGTTCGCCGAAGGCGTCTAAAGATCTTTTGAAGAAGACGTTTTGCGCTGGATTCCCGCTCTCATGATCCGGCTGCGCCGGACATGGTCGGGAATGACAAACCGCCTAAAACCGCACCAGCCAGAGACTGACATGACTGACTTCTTCCAGCTTCTGGTCTCAGGCATCGCCACCGGCTCGATCTATGCGCTCGCCGCCATCGGCTTCACGCTGCTCTGGCAAACCTCGCAGACGATCAACTTCGCACAGGGCGAGTTCGTGATGGTGCCTGCCTTCTTTGCGCTGGCAGGTATGTCAGCGCTTGGCATGCCCTTTGGTGTGGCTGCCGTCTTTTCCATTGCCTGCGCGCTTGCGGTCCTGGGCTTTGCGTTCAAGCACATCATCGTTGATCCGCTGATTGGCCAAAAAGGCACATTGCCGCTGGTCATATCAACCATCGCCGTGGCCATTCTTTTGAAGGACGGCGTCAAGGAATTCTACAGCGCAGAAGGCCAGCGCTTTCCCACCATCCTGCCCGATGAGCTCTATACGTTTCTCGGCGTCAAAATCTCATTGGCGCAGATCGGCGTGCTGGTTGTGGCGCTCTCCACCATCGCGCTGCTGCAGTGGTACTTGAGCGGCACGCGCACCGGCCGCCAGATGCAGGCGACGGCGCAGAACCCGACGGTCGCCCGCGTGCTGGGCGTGAACGTTGAGCGCATGGTGCTCTACACCTTCCTGATCAACGCAGGCCTTGCCGCTGTCGCCTCGCTGCTGATCTCACCGATCTATCTCGCCAAGTTCACCAACGGCGAGGTGCTGGGCCTCACGGCCTTTGTGGCCGCCATAGTCGGCGGCTTCAACCAGATCCGCGGTGCCATTATCGGCGGCCTGCTGGTGGGTGTGCTTGATAATCTGGCTGCGGCCTATGTCTCCAGCCGTTACCGTCTGGCTGTGCCGCTGGCGCTGCTCGTGATCATCATCCTGTTCCGTCCACAGGGCCTGCTGGGCCGCAAGGAAGAGCGCGCCGTATGAACCGCACGCTCTCTCTCACGCTGCTGGCAGTGGCGCTGTTGCTTGCCTTCGCAGCGCCGATGTGGCTTGGCCGCTATGGCAACAACCTGATGTCCCTCTGGCTGGTCACGGCTGTGGCAGCACTCGGTGTCAACCTCATCATGGGTTATGCCGGGCAGGAGACCCTGGCACAGGCGGGCTTCATGGGCATCGGGGCGTACACAACCGCGCTGATGATCAAGGGCGGCACGCTGTCGCTTTCGTTGCCGTTTGTGGCGACACCCATAGCACTTGCATGGGAGCCGTTCTCCATGCTCACCGCCATGGCTGCCTCCGGCATTCTCGCCTTCCTCTTTGGCCTGCTGATCGGCTTTCCGGCTCTCAGGGTGCAGAAGCATTATCTCGCCTTTGTTACGCTGGCCTTCTCGGTTTTTCTCTGGCTGGTTTTCCGCAACGAGGAATGGCTGACAGGTGGCGTCTTCGGCATTCAGGATATCAAACGCCCCACCATTCTCGGCATCGAGATGTCACCCTCGCGCCGTCTGCCACACCGCTACACCTACTTCATCCTCATCGCGACGCTGGTGCTGACAGCCGCCATGTGGTGGCTGGTAAAATCACCCTGGGGTCGTGCCTTCACGGCCTTGCGTGAGAACGCTGTGCGGGCGGAAAGCCTTGGCGTTGATGTGCGCG
Source organism: Beijerinckiaceae bacterium (assembly GCA_051649305.1). Taxonomy (GTDB): domain Bacteria; phylum Pseudomonadota; class Alphaproteobacteria; order Rhizobiales; family Beijerinckiaceae; genus JADCCX01. Next base: position 38,241 of record JBOFGV010000106.1, on the reverse strand, counting down.
GCTACACGCTCATCGCCTTTGCCATTGGCTCGGCCTATGGCGGCTTGGCTGGCTCGTTGTTTGCACCGCTGGTTGAGTTCATCGATCCCAATCCCTTCCTGCTCGAAAAGTCGCTGCTGTTCCTGCTGATGATCGTTGTGGGCGGCATGGGCTATTTCTTCGGCCCCTTCATCGGTGCTGGCGTGGCAGTGCTGCTGCCACTCTGGATCGAGACGTTCCAGTCCAGTCTTGTTTCCGCTGGATACAAATGGGCGCAGCATGGGTCATACCTGCTCGTCTACGGCGTGCTCGTTATTGTCATGATTGCCTTCATGCCGCGCGGTTTTGCCGGCGCGATTGATTCACTCCTCAAGCCAAAGCGTCGCCCCCATGCCGACAGCAAGGATGCGACATTGTCAGGGGCGAAACCATGAGCCCGGAAAAAACACCTGCTACCGTTCTCGAAGTGCGCGATGTGGCGAAGTCCTTTGGCGGCGTGCACGCCGTGCGCGGCGTTTCCTTCGAGGTGCGCGAGGGCGAAATTCTGGGCCTTATCGGGCCCAATGGCTCAGGCAAATCCACCCTGTTCAACTGCATCCTCGGCCAGCTTGTGCCCAACCGTGGCGATGTGCGGGTGGATGGCAAAAGCGTGACAGGCCTGCGACCATCCGAACTCAACCGGCTGGGCATGAGCCGCACGTTTCAGCTGCTGCAAATCTTCCCGGAGCTCACAGTGCGCGAAAACCTCATCCTCGCAGGGCAGGAGCATGAAGGCACGCGCCTGTCGCGCCTCTTCGGCAAGCGTGACGCAGGCCTCACACCGGCCGCAAACCGCATGATCGATTTCTTCCGGCTCAACCATCTGGCGGATGAGAAGGCGGGTGGCCTTTCTTACGGACAGCAGAAACTGCTCGATTGCGCCATGGCCTTCATGGCCGGTCCAAGGCTTGTGCTGCTCGATGAACCCGCAGGCGGCGTGAACCTGACCATGCTCGCCAACCTGAAAGAGCGCCTGCAGGCGATCAACGCCGAGACAGGTGCTACCTTTGTTGTCATCGAGCACAACATGGAATTCGTGATGAGCTTGTGCACCCGCATTCTGGTACTGGCGGAGGGCGAGATCATCGCGGAAGGATCACCCGAAACCATCCGCCGTGATCCCAAAGTCATTGAAGCCTATCTGGGGCATTGAGTATGACGGACAAAACGCCCATCCTCACGCTAACAGATGTCGTCTCCGGCTACGGCAAGATGACGATCCTGAACGGCACAACCGCCACCGTCCAGCGCGCCGCAATCACCACCGTGATTGGCCCCAATGGGGCTGGCAAATCCACGATGTTCAAGACGATCTTCGGCATGCTGCCTGCGCGCAGCGGCAAGATCATTTTTGAGGGACAGGACATCACGGCCTTCAAGCCGCGCCAGATGCTGGATGCGGGCGTCTCCTATGTGCCGCAGGGCCGCAACATTTTCCCGGAGCTTTCCGTGAAGCACAATCTGGAACTCGGCGGTGTGGCGCTGTCCGATCAATCCGTGCTGCCTGCCCGCATTGAAGCCATGATGACGCGCTTTCCTATGCTGCGAGAGAAGGCGAATGCACAGGCTTCCACGCTTTCGGGCGGTCAGCAGAAACTGCTGGAAATAGCACGCGGCCTGCTGCTGCAACCCAAATTAATGCTGATCGACGAGCCATCGATCGGCCTGTCACCGCTGATGGTGCAGGAGGTTTTCAGCATCATGAAAGGCCTGCGCGATGCAGGCGTTTCAATCCTGCTGATCGAGCAGAACGCCAAACAGGCGTTGCAGATGTGTGACTACGGTCTGGTGCTTGAACAGGGCCAGACACGCATTGAAGACACGGCGAAAGCCGTGATCGATGATCCGCGCGTGGCGCAGCTGTTTCTGGGCGGCGGCATGGCGCCTGCCCAAGTTTAGCCCGCCCATGCCTGATCACCTCAACGGAGCCACCCGTCTGTTTCCCGTGGTGGGAGATCCTATCGCGCAGGTGCAATCTCCGGCGGGCGTGACCCGTGCTTTTCAGGAGCGTGGTCTCAACGCCATCTGTATCCCCATGCAGATCGCACCTGCCGAATGGCAAGGATACATCGCCACCATGCGGGCGATGAAGAATGTAGATGGTTTCATCGTCACCATTCCGCACAAGTTTGCTGCCTTTGAATCCTGCGACACAGTGTCGGAGCGCGCCCAGTTTTTGCGCACGGTGAACACCATCCGCAAGATGCCGGATGGCAGCCTGCATGGTGATATGTTCGACGGCCTTGGCTTCGTGGAAGCCTGCCGTGCCAATGGCTGCGTGTTTGAGGGCAGGCGCGCGCTGCTTGTGGGCACAGGCGGGGCGGGCACCGCCATTGCTCATGCGGTGGCGCTCGCCGGTGTCGCTCATCTAACACAGGCGGATATCGATACGGCGCGGCGCGATGATCTCGTCTCGCGGCTTCAGTCAGCAGGCTTTTATGTCTCAGCGGGCAGCAACGATGCAACCGGCATGGACATCGTGCTCAACGCCACACCCATGGGCATGCGGCCTGATGATCCTTTGCCGGTTATGGAAGGCAGCCTGAGGGCAGGGCAGTTTGTCGGCGATGTTGTCACAAAGCCGGAAGTGCCAAGACTGATCGCCGAGGCCCGCGCCATAGGCCTCGCTACCAGCAATGGATTTGCCATGTTTGAGAAGGTGCGGGATCTGATGGTTGCGTTTCTGACGGCAGACATCAGGGAAGAGACGTAACAAAGGCAGTGAGCTACATCACTGAAGTCAGCTTCCCAACAGCCCGTTCAAATCAGCGTGTAGAGATGAGAATTCACGCTCGCCACGGTTTCATTCAGGAAGAACACCGACCAGGTTCCCCCGCCAGGCGCATTGCCTGAGAGCAGTGCTCCGCCGCTGGATGCCACAACAGTCACGCTGGTGCGCAACGTGCTCGCTATTTCAACCCTGTCGTAGGTGTTCATCACACCAACGACATAGTCCATATCACCGGCACCGACCTCACCCACCTGGAATCGCAGTGTTTCGCGCGCGGCACACAGGTAGAAATAGTCTCCCCCCAGGCCGCCGATCATGGTGTCATTCGCAGAGCTGTCCTGAGCGGCACCTCCCGGTGTATAGCGCCACAACACATCTATGCCGCTGCCGCCATTCAGGATGTCTCCATAGGACGTCGCAATGACATAGTCATTGCCGCCGTCCCCGTTCAGGCGGCTGGCAGAACCGGCAATTGATGTTCCATAGATATCGCCAGAGACGACATCATCCCCATCCCCGCCGGTAACAGTGCTGCCGCCAGCCTTTGCGGCCAGAATGTAGTCATTGCCAGCACCACCATCGAGCAAATCGCCAGTCGAGCCGAAACGGTCACCAATGACATCTCCGAAAATGGCATCAGTTCCATCTTCGCCGTAAATCGTATCAGCACCAGATCCGCCATTCAGATAGTCAGCACCGTAACCTCCAAGCAAAACATCGCGGCCGCTCTCCCCGTAGAGCGTATCAGCACCGTCCTCGCCCCAGATGGAGTCATTGCCACCGGAGCCAGCAACGAAATCATCTCCTGAGTACCACATGTTAAAATTGCCGCCATTGATGACATCAGCCTGCAACCCACCGTAGATGTAGTCGTTGCCGTTTTCGCCAAGCAGCCAATTGCTTCCATTGTCATCAAAGTTGCTGGCTGCCATGCCGTAAATGACATCGTTTCCATCGCCACCATAAATTGTGTCTGCGCCAGACTGTCCCCAGACCGTGTCAGCGCCTGCGCCTCCTGAGAGAACATCGGCAAACTCGATACCCAATATGGCTTCCGCAGCTGAGGTGCCATAGATCGAGAGCTGTGATGTTGCCTTGTTCCAGACATGATAAAGGGAATTGGAGGTGCCATAGAGATATCTGACGGCGAGTACATCCAGGTAACCCGGGCTTTGAGCAGGGCCACCTGTATATGACATCACTGTGTTGGCGCTGTTATCAAGGTTAGAGTCGAGAAGTGGCGTACCTGAAAAAGGATGCTTCAGGCCAATCGCATGGCCAATCTCGTGCAGGATGAGATTGCGCCCCCAGCTGTAAGCATAGCTGTCACCGGGATAGCTCGCGGTGTTTGCATAGACATCACCCTGGACGCCATAGCCATATGAGTATGAGCTGAAACTGTTTGCATAATAGGCGTAACCACCGGCATTGCTGTTTACAGTTCCGGTAAAGTTGTGCTGGCCAAACCGGATATCACCGCTGCCCGCATTGGTTTCAAGAAACACCACACCGGAAGCGGATGACCACTGCTGGAGCGCAGAGCGGACATTGTCACGCTGTACTGCAGTCATGGCTACAAAGCCAGGGCGCGAGGCGCCGGAATCATAGCTTGGAACGGCGTCCATGAATGAAAACGTAACGAAAGTCGGCGTGCCAATCGGTGCCAGATTGTTCCAGCGTGTACTGTCGCTGTAAATCAGCGAGGTCCAGGCGCTGGTGCCACCAATAGCTTCAGGTGTCGGTGCATTGCTGACACCCAGATACTCAGCAGAGAAACCATTGGACTGCTCGCCGCTGCAAAGGGCGCAGCTGCAGGCAAACGGGTATGACCCAACGTTATTGTTATCCATAGATCAGTAATCTTCCCGGTTTATCAGTATGTAACCAATCATGCTTTGGGGAAGCAATCAAGCATCTGATAGTGGAAGAGGACATATACGAGATAAATTAATGTTACTGACCAATAAGCTCCAAACCGAAAACACGGTTTATTTTGCTATGGGTCGCGGAGTATAGTTCATTTTGGCAAGCAGCTCAGTCGCCTCTGTCAATCCACGGCGCTCGGCAAGCTTGAACATCTGGTAGGCCTCATCGCGGCGGTCGGTATAGTCAGAGTAGGAAGAAATCACCTTGCCTGCCATCAGATAGCCCATGCTTTCACCAGACTCAGCGGCTTTTTTGAATTCCGCTTCAGCACGTTTGCCATCCCGTCTGACGCCTCTGCCATTGAGATACATCATCCCGAGCAACATGTTGGCGAGTGGAAAACCCAATTCTGCAGAACGGTGCGCGTAGTAGCGCGCAGCAAGCTTTGCGGCTGGCTCCGCCAAAGGATTGGTATTGTTGTAGGCCCCAATTGCGAGTGAATATGCTGCTCCGGCTTGCCCACCCTTGCTGGCTTTGTGGAGAGCAAAAAGTCCAGAGAGGATATTTCTGCCGTGTTTGACAATACCGGGTTTTTCCGACTTGCCCTTCAGAGACTGATGCAGGATCGTTGTGCCGAAAGTATAAAGCGCTTCCGGTTGCCCCAGCTTTGCAAGCACAAGAGTGTTCTCCGGAACGAAACCAGCTGGCAGCATCTTGTACTTGACCTGTTTGTTAAAGTCCTCGCCCTTTGGCATTTGCGAGCGGATGAACGAGCAGCCAGACCCGGCGCAAACCCGATGGATGCGGTTGTCCTTGATGTAGTCGCGCAGTTCATTCATCTGCTCGCCATGCCAGATCTTGTCGGGGTCATCCCCATTCAGAATATTGCCGACAGGGGCGGTGGCATAGCAGCAAGGCTTTATGTCGCCATTGGCGTGAATGTAGAGGCGGTTCCAGGGCCAGCGGCAATCCTTGATCTCGTCACTCATGGCCGTACCTCAGCTGCTTCAGTCTGCTTCGGGAAAGCACCGGTGCGGCAAGGCCGGTTTTCATGGACCTTTTTCTGATCTCCAAGCAACACCTGATAGCCTTCGATGATCACACCCAAGCGGTCAGCCTCATCCATCGCTTCTATGATATTGTTATCCGCCATTTGTGGCGAATCGTAGAGTTCCTGTTCTGCATAGACGAACTGGAAATTGTTGCGTTTGACGATCCATTCGTTCTTTGCCAGATGTGGCTCTGTCAAATGCTCGAAATAGACATTGCGCACGCCAAGACTATGGGCAAGCTGCACGAACTCCTTGGCCTCGCTGATATTCTCGCGCATCAAGACCATGGACAAGGCAATCGAGATCCGGTCGCGATCCTCACGCTTCGCAACTGCATTCACCAGCCGTTTCACACCATCTGTTGTCTTGCGCATCTCTGCGCCACGGATACGCCGGTATGTCATGGGGTCTGCTGCATCAATAGAGACATTGACCCTGGACAGGGGGGCCCGTGCAAGCTTTGCAACGTTGCGGTCCGTCAGCAAAATGCCGTTTGTATGGAATACAAGCCTTGGTGAAACCCTGTCCTGAAGAGCATCCACAATGCGCCAGAAACCGTCGGCCAGCATTGGCTCTCCCACACCGGTGGGGTGAACTTCGGAAAGCGTGTCAAAGGACTTGATGAGCTTGTCGACCAATGGATCAGGCGCATCGCGCTTGATCAGCGACGATTTTTCCAGTCCATGTGGACACATGACACAGGCGAGGTTGCACCGGGTGGTGACCTCCAGTGTCATGGTTGCCGGGCCTTGCTGAACCGGTGCTTCAGGGCCGTGCCGCATCCACAATGTGCCGTCTGTGGTCTGCGCGGGTGGTGTCACGGGCGGCGCAGCTTCCCATTCCGCCAATGCTTCTGCTGAACCGGGAGAATTGGCTTCTACGGCCCGTCGCAGAAGGGCTTCCGCAGCCACAAGATCAACCTCGCATCCCATGCCAAAGCGGCGGCAGGTGGAAAGCATGGATAACGCTGCCGGTATTTCAACAGCGGCTCCTTCTTCAAGAAGGGCGACAGCACGTTCCGCTGCTTCCGGATCACCTTTTACTGACAGGTGATGCACAGCCAGTCGCATTTTGGCGTCCATCAATCCTGCACCTGCCGCCTTTTCCAGCGAACGCAGGCCAGCTTTTTGATCGCCGCGGTTGTAGTCAAGCGCCAGAATGCCCAGCCAGTAATCTCCAACGGACGAACCTGCCTCTGACGCCTGCTTGTTGAGCTCCAGAGCACTTTCCAGATCACCACGCGAGAACCGCTCAAAGGCGCTTGCAACCAGCGTGTCTTTCGGGTCTGCTGTCCAGACAGGCGCTGTCACAGGCGGCGCAGCTTTCCAATCAGCCAGTGCTTCTTCTGCACCCGGAGCCTTGGCGGCAACAGCCCGTCGCAGCAAGGCTTCAGCTGCCACCAGATCAACTTTGCAACCCATGCCAAAACGACGGCAGGTGGACAGCATGGTCAAAGCTGCTGGCATTTCACCCGCTGCCGCCTCTTCAAGCAGAGCAACAGCCCGTTCGGGTGCCAGCGGATCATCTTTTACTGTCAGGAGATGGGTGGCCAGTCGCATTTTGGCGTCGATCAGACCTGCATTTGCCGCCTTGTCCAGCGACAACAGGCCAGCTGCTTTATCGCCAGTGTTGTAATCAAGCGCCAGAATGCCCAGCCAGTAGTCTCCAACGGGTGACCCTGCTTTTGAAACCTGCCGATAAAGCTTGAGGCAGCCATCCATATCACCGTTCGAGAACCGCTCAAAGGCGCTTGCAATCAGTGTATCCGTTGGGTCTGCAGTCCAGACTGGAGTTGTTACAGGTGGCGCTGTTTCCCACGCGGCTAATGCTTCCGCTGCACCTGGAGCCTTGGCAGCAACTGCCCGTCGCAACAGGGCTTCTGCTGCCACCAGATCAACCTTGCAACCTATGCCAAAGCGTCGGCAGGTCGAAAGAAGAGACAAGGCTGTTGGTGTTTCGACAGCTGCACCTTCTTCAAGAAGGCCAACAGCCTGTTTGGCGGCCTTCTGATCCCCTTTCAGCGACAGAAGATGCACAGCCAATCGCATTTTGGCATCCATCACCCCAGCATCAGCAGCCTTTTCCAGCGAACGCAGGCCAGCTTTTTTATCGCCTCGGTTATAATCAAGCGCCAGAATGCCCAGCCAATAGTCGCCAACAGGTGAGCCCGCCTTTGAAGCCTGCCGGTGTAGCTTAAGGCAGCCGTCCAGATCCCCGTTCGAAAACCGCTCAAAGGCGCTAGAAATCAATGATTCTGTCGGGTCAGCCGTCCATACAGGCAATGCCACCGGTGGCGCGGCTTCCCACTCCGCCAATGCCTCCGCTGCACCTGGAGCCTTGGCGGCAACGGCCCGTCGCAGCAGGGCCTCTGCTGCCACCAGATCAACCTTGCAACCCATACCAAAGCGGCGACAGGTCGAAAGAAGAGACAATGCTGTTGGTGTTTCGACAGCTGCACCTTCCTCAAGAAAGCCAACAGCCTGTTTGGCGGCCTTCTGATCCCCTTTCAGCGACAGAAGATGCACAGCCAATCGCATTTTGGCATCCATCAAGCCTGCATCAGCAGCCTTTTCCAGCGAACGCAGGCCCGCTTTTTGATCGCCAAGGTTGTAGTCAAGCGACAGAATACCCAGCCAGTAGTTGCCAACGGGGGAGCCTGCCGCTGCAGCTTTCCTGTACAACGCAAAACAGCCGTCCATGTCCCCGTTCGAGAACCGTTCAAAAGCCTCTGATATCACTGCGTCTATGTTATTGGATGTGACCATAACTTGACAATTTACCATCTATTTTTGGTGAATATCTAGGAAAGCTGTTTAACATTCTTGTTTTTATTGCGGGATCGATAGAGTGAAAACCTGAATTGGGCAATGTTGAAAATACACTGTTTGGTTTTTTGGTGCCTTGGTCGTCACATAAGAGGGGGTGCGCCAATCGGCAAGCAAGGGCAGAAAACTCTGTTTTGGGGAGCTTCAGGCTCACAATCCCATATGATCGTTGAAATGATGCAAGAGCTTCATCTGAAGATAGAATGCACCCCTGCTACAGTCTTTTTGCGCATAATCTTTGTTATGGAACTTTATCGACGATATTCAAGGGGACTTGCCGATTCGGAAAACCTCGCCCGTGCTGGCGTTGCGCACAAGGTCTACACGGTGACCATTCCAGTGATAATCCAGATGGCGGCCCTGCACGGTTTTGCTGGCGAGGTCCGGATAGAACAACGCTGCGCACAGGCCAGCCGTGCAGCGCACGCTGGGATAAACGATCCCGTCTGATCCTGCGGCGCGCAGCGTCTGCCCAAGCGTTTGGGCAGCCTGATAGTTATCAGGATCAAGTGCCGGTTGAAAAGCAGAGTTAGCGACTGTCAAGTCATGCAACAATGCCGTGACATCAAGCACGATCTCGCGAAACTGCGATGTCCAGCCGGGCAGTTCAGCCGTGCGCTGCATGAACCGCGCGTGGTGGTGGATCGTCTCAAACAGGGCAACTTCGAACCGGTCACCGACATAGAGCACACCGTAGCTTCCATCGCTGAAGCGGCTTGGCCTGTCCGGGCTGACATGGGTGAAGGGAGCCATCAGCACGCTTGCGCCCGCACCACTGACCCGCCGCGCTGGCGGCACCAGATCAAGGTTGCCGATGCTTTCCATCAGGCGTGGGTTGGTCTTTTGTTCGGCGGCGATAAGCAATGGCCAATCAGCAGGGTCAGCGATGTCCTCAAAGAGATCGATGGGTGGATGGATGCTGCGGATGATTCGCACCGCGCCATTCCAGTGCACGGGTTGAAGCGGAACGGAGTTTGGATCAATCACCAGCTGCCGCGCTCGGCATCAAGATAGCGGCGCACCCGCATCAAGTCGGTCAATTCGCCACCCAGCATTATGGCGAGAGCCGAAGCCCCGCCAAAGGCCGCGTTGGGTGCCTTGATCCAATCATAGGCGCGGGGCGGCTCACGGAAGATCAACCGCAGGGCCTTGTGAATGCCGAGGATGTTGGACAAGCGCGCCTTGCCATCCCGGGTGATGCGCCCCTGCTCACCGGCTTTCCAGCGCCGGTAAGTGCGCAGCGGCATATCCACCAGCACAGCAGCCTGCTCATCAGTGATGTCCCAGAGGCGGAAGAGATTGATGATGGCGCGAAAGCTTGCCGCTGCCTCATCATCGCTGATGGGTGCCGGACTGAAAGTCCGCGCAGTGGTGTCTATGGCTTGCAAGGCAATCATCGCAGCCTCCTATTGGCAGGATATAATGCAAATCATGCCATTTGGCAATATCTGTGTGTGTTATGAATTGTGCTGCTGTATGCCAAGGAGCGGGCAAACTGCTCAGAAACGCAGCAAGGAACAGTCAAAGAGGGCTGAAAAACCAGCACGGATCAGCTTTGGCACGCGACTTGTAATCTTCATTTTGCACAACTGAACGGGAGCCCCTCCTTCCCGTTTATCCGCGAAAGGAAATTTCATGTCTTCGCCTTCAAAACCTTCGGCTGCTTCACCTGCCTTTTCGGGCAAAGCCGGATCGAACACTCCCTCAAGGCGCACCCTGCTTGCAGCAGGCGGCACCGTATCCCTGCTTGCAGCAGCCCGTGCGATGTTTCCCGGCGGGGCCTTTGCGCAAGGTGCAGGTCCGGAGTTGAAAGGCACGAAGCTCGGCTACATCGCCCTGACAGACGCTACACCGCTGGTCATTGCCAAGGAAAAGGGATTGTTCGCCAAGCACGGTGTGCCGGACATGGATATCTCCAAACAGGCCTCCTGGGGTGCCACGCGGGACAATATGGCCCTTGGTGTCGCGGGCAATGGCATTGACGGCGGTCATATCCTGCGGCCCAAGGTGCATCTCTATTCCACCGGCGCTGTGATGCAGAACAACCAGCCCATGCCGATCTACAATCTTCTCAATCTGAACGAGGATTGCCAGGCGATTTCCGTTTCCAACGAGTACAAGGACCTGAACATCCAGAAGAATTCTGCCACGCTGAAAGAAGCCTTTGCCCGCAAGAAAGCCAGTGGCAAGGATCTGACGGCCGCCATGACCTTCCCCGGTGGAACCCATGATCTCTGGCTGCGCTACTGGCTGGCAGCTGGTGGCATTGATCCTGATACCGAAATCAAGGTCATCACCGTGCCTCCTCCCCAGATGGTGGCCAACATGAAGGTGGGCAACATGGATGTCTTCTGTGTTGGCGAGCCCTGGAACGAGCAACTGGTGAACCAGAACATCGGTTACACGGCTGTCACAACAGGCGAACTCTGGTCGCGTCATCCTGAGAAAGTGTTGGGCATGAGGGCGGACTTTGTCGACAAAAATCCGCGCACAACGCAGGCCATTCTGATGGCCGTGATGGAAGCGCAAATGTGGTGCGACAAGATCGAGAACAAGCAGGAGATGGCGGAAATTGTGGGCCGCCGCCAATGGTTCAACGTGCCCGTTGCCGACATCATCGGCAGGCTGAAGGGCGATATCAATTACGGCAATGGCCGCAAGGTAAATGACCCAAAACTTGCCATGAAGTTCTGGGGTGAGAATGGCTCTGCCTCCTATCCCTGGAAGAGCCTCGACAGCTGGTTCATCACCGAGAACATGCGCTGGGGCAAACTGCCGATGAACACGGATATCAAGGCACTGATTGACAAGACAAACCGCTCTGACCTCTGGTCTCAGGCCGCGAAAACACTGGGTGTGGCCAATGCCCCGACCGGTGACAACCGCGGCACGGAAACGTTCTTTGATGGCGTCACTTTCAATGCCGCTGATCCGATGGCCTATCTCAAGAGCCTGAAAATCAAGCGCGCTGCCGTATAATCCAGTCAGCGTGCAAAAACTGTGTGCATTGCCCAAGAATTGTGCAGTGCACACAGCTGGAACAATCAGGCAGGGCGTTGTGGCGGCTATGCCTGCTGCAGGCCCCCTGTCTGTTCACGGAAAATCTTCATTGGCATGAAACTTGGTTGATCAGGGTTGAAACACCGGGTGAAAACCATGCCGTTAAACAACATGCAACCTGTTAAAAAGCCTGAGCGCTTGCTTATCATCGGCAACGGCATGGCCAGCGTGCGCTTGCTTGAGGCGCTGCTGCGGCGCTCGCCCGATGCCTTTGAGATCACAGTCGTGGGTGAGGAGGCGCGGCCTGCCTACAATCGCGTGCTCCTGTCTGCACTGCTGGCGACGGATGTTACACAGACCGACATTATCCTGCGCGAACGGGACTGGTATGATCAGAATGGAATCGATTTGATTTCAGGTGATCCGGTTGTGTCGGTTGATCGCGAGGCCAGAACCGCGATGTGCCGATCGGGCCAGACAATCGCTTTCGATCGCTGCGTGTTTGCCACGGGATCAGAGGCCTTCCGCCTGCCTATCAAAGGCATCGATCTACCTGGCGTGATGACATTTCGGACGACCGATGATGTGGTGGCCATGGATACGGCAGCGAGAGCCGGTCAGAAAATCGCCGTGATCGGCGGTGGCCTTCTGGGCATCGAGGCCGCCTATGGTCTGGCAAAGATCGGCGCAGATGTAACGCTCGTGCATGTCATGGACCGGTTGATGGAGCGCCAGCTTGATGCTCCTGCCGCCGCTTTGCTGAAAAAGACGCTCGGCGCCAAGGGAATCGGTGTTCGGCTGGAAAGCAAGACCGTTGCAATCACAGGCGATACGAAAGCAACAGGGTTGGCATTCGACGATGGCAAGGTTCTGCCTGCGGATTGCGTGATCTGCGCCGTGGGCATCAAGCCACGGGCGGCGCTGGCGTCAGCTGCCGGTCTCGCGGTCAACCGAGGTATTGTTGTCGATGATTTCATGGCCACGGATCATCCCGGCTTCTACGCCCTGGGGGAATGCGCCGAGCATCGGGGCATTGCTTACGGTCTGGTGGAGCCTGCCTATGCACAGGCTGAAACATTGGCCGCAGCGCTGGTGCAGAAAGATCGTTCACCGACCTTTGCTTTTCAGGGCATGGTGCTGGCTACCAACCTCAAGGTTTCCGGTGTGCCGGTTTTCTCGGCGGGTGAGTTCACGGATGGCACTGACACAGCAAGTGTTGTGCTGAATGATACGGTAGGCCGCATCTACCGCAAGCTTGTCTTCAGGAAGGATCAACTGGTTGGCTGTGTGATGGTGGGCGATAGCGATGATGGGTTATGGTATCTCGATCTCATCCGCAGCGGCGTTGATATCTCCGCAATCAGAAATGATCTGATCCACGGGCAGGCCTTTGCCACCCAGCCTGATCTCTCCAAAGCAGCGTGATGTCTGATCAACCCGCATGACCGTGCATTCCTTGCCCTCTCCCGTCCGCACCACCTGCCCCTATTGCGGCGTGGGATGCGGTGTTGTCGCCACACCAACCGCATCGCAGGACGTGCTGATTGCAGGCGATGCCGATCATCCCGCCAACCATGGCAAGCTCTGCGTCAAAGGCTCTGCGCTTGGCTCAACATTGGGTCTGGAAGGCCGGTTGCTGCACCCGACAATCCACGGGCAGCGATCAACCTGGAATCAGGCCATCAACTTTGTGGCCAAAGGTCTGCAAGACACGCTGGATCGCCATGGGCCTGATGCAGTGGCGTTCTATCTCTCGGGGCAGTTGCTGACCGAGGATTATTATGTGGCCAACAAGTTTGCCAAAGGCTTTCTGGGCACGCCGCATGTCGACACCAATTCCCGGCTCTGTATGGCGTCCTCGGTCGCAGGCCACCGCCGCGCCTTTGGGGCAGACACGGTGCCCAACACCTACAGCGATCTTGATGAGGCGGACCTGATCATTCTCGTCGGCTCCAATGCAGCCTGGTGTCATCCCGTGCTGTTCCAGCGCATGCAGGCGGCGCGCGAGAAACGTGGCGCAAAGATCATCAACATTGATCCCCGACGTACAGCGACAAGCGAAGGCTCTGACCTCCAGCTCAGTGTCAAGCCGGGCATGGACAGCGTGCTGTTTTCATGGCTGCTGGTTTCGCTGGAGCAGCATAGTGCACTGGCGCAAGCCTATGTCTCAAACCACACGTCAGGCCTTGATGCTGCGATGGTTTCTGCCCGCTCCATAGCGCCTGATGTCGAGACAGTGGCGGCGCGAACCGGTCTTGCAAAAACCGATATCGAGCGCTTTGTCTCGCTGTTTCTGGAAAACGAAAAAACTGTCACCTGCTACAGTCAGGGCGTCAACCAGTCTGCGCAAGGCTCAGACAAGGTCAACGCCATCCTCAATTGCCATCTTGTTACAGGCAGGATTGGCAAGCCCGGTTGCGGGCCATTGTCGCTTACCGGCCAGCCCAATGCCATGGGCGGGCGTGAAGTTGGCGGATTGGCCAATATGCTGGCGGCCCACATGGGTTATTCCCCGCCCGAGATCGACCGTGTCCAGCGCTTCTGGCAGGCCCCGAATATGGCCCGCAGGGAGGGTCTGAAAGCCGTGCAGATGTTCGAGGCGATTGAACAGGGACGCATCAAGGCGCTCTGGGTCATGCACACCAACCCAGCCGTCACCTTGCCAAGGGCGGATGCCATGCAGGCCGCCATGAAGAAGCTGGACCTGCTGGTTGTCTCGGAAGCCATGGCCGAGACAGACACCAGTCTGGCTGGCGCGCATGTCATGTTGCCCGCGACCGCATGGGGCGAGAAGAACGGCACAGTCACCAATTCCGAGCGGCGCATTTCCCGCCAGCGCAGCTTTCTGGCCCCACCTGGAGAGTGCAAGCCGGACTGGCAGCATATTGCTCTGGTGGCAGAACGCATGGGCTTCGAGACCGGATTTGACTATCCTGATGAGGCCAGCATTTTCCGCGAACACGCAGCACTTTCAGCCTATGAAAACACCGGCACACGGGATTTCGATATCGGTGCTGTGGCCAACTTGAGCAGGCAGGCTTTTGAGGTCATGGAGCCGTTCCAGTGGCCATGGCCGCAGAACGGAACGCAGGGCGAGCGGTTCTTTGCTGATGGTGGTTTTTATACACCCGACAGGCGCGGACGCTTTGTTGCGGTGGCGGACCCGGCTCTGGCTGTGCGTACCGATGAGCGCTATCCCTTCATCCTCAACACGGGCCGCGTACGGGATCATTGGCATACCATGACACGCACAGCGAAAGCGGCGCAGCTCTCGCAACATATCGCCGAACCCATGCTGGCAATTCACCCTGATGATGCTGATGCCAAAGGATTAAGCGCCGGTCACTATGTAAAGGTTGAAAGCCGCCACGCCGCCGTGACGTTCCGCGTGACACTGGACAGCGGCTTGCCGCGCGGCTCTGTGTTTGCGCCGTTTCACTGGAACAGCATGACCAGTGGTCTCGCGCGAGTGGACGCTGTGGTGCATGCCGAAACTGATCCGTTTTCAGGCCAGCCGGAATCCAAGGCCACACCGGTCAATCTGACGCCCGTAGTCATGCTGAGCGAGGGTCTGCTGCTGAGCCGCAAGCGCCTGTCTGTGCCTGCATGGTTGCAGCACACACGCCTTACCGTTCCCGGTGGAGAAGCCATCCTCTTTGCCTCGACACAGGCTCCGCATCAACTGCAGGCGGTTCTGGTCAATGTTCTGGGAACGTCTGATCAGCGCATGATGCTGTCGGACGCCGCTTTTGAGGACTACCGCTCCGTGACCTTTGCCGGGGAGCAGCTTGACACGGCCCTGTTCATTGGGCGCCAGCGTGATCCCGTTGCGCTGGACTGGCTGATTGAATCCTTCGGCAAAGACAAGCTCAACCATGCCGATCGCAAGGCTATTCTGGCAGGGCGACCTCCCGCCGGGCGCGTGGATCTCGGACCGCTTGTCTGCTCGTGTTTTGCTGTACGGCGGGAGACCATTGCGCAGGCCATTCGCGCCGGGGCATCTGATGTCAGCACTGTTGGCGAGCAGCTGAAAGCCGGGACAAACTGTGGCTCCTGCAGACCTGAAATCAGCCGGTTGATTGCGGATATGTCATAGCCCAAGGCTATGCTTTTTGGCATGGAAATAATGGGCTTTCGCATCGCCGTGTGAAATGAATTGCCATTGCTGTCACAATCGGCTTTGTCAGCGTCATGGATGTTTCATCCGCATTTGTGGCGGCTTTTAAGCTCATCTTCAGCCTCGATCCGCAGTTTCTGCAGGTCGTGGGCCTGTCGCTGCGCGTCACGCTGACCGCTGTGCTGATCGCGGCTGTCATCGGCCTGCCGCTTGGCGCATGGCTGGCGCTCGCAAAGTTTCCCGGACGTTCCGGCGTGATCGTGCTGATCAACACCATGATGGGTTTGCCGCCAGTTGTGGCTGGCCTTTGCGTGTTCCTGCTTCTGTCGCGCACAGGGCCTCTGGGCGGGCTCGGCTGGCTCTTCTCTCCCACAGCGATGATCGTTGCGCAGACGCTTCTGGTGCTGCCGATCATCATCGCGCTGACACGCGCCACAGTTGAGGAGTTGTGGGGGGAATACCGCGAGCATCTGACATCACTTGATCTTACCGGACGGCGCGCAATTCCAACACTGTTGTGGGATGGACGTTTTGCACTGGTCACAGGCATACTCTCCGGCTTTGGTCGTGCCAGCGCGGAGGTAGGAGCAGTGCTGATCGTTGGTGGAAACATAGCAGGCTATACACGTACGATGACCACATCCATCGCACTGGAAACGTCCAAGGGCGATCTTCCTATGGCTCTGGGGTTGGGCATCGTGCTTTTGTTTCTCACCCTTGCGATCAATGCTGCAGCCTACAGCGCCAGCCGCATCGGTGCTCGGTTTGCAGGGTGATGCTGATGACTGCTTCCCGTTCCATCCTGCCTTTGGTTGTCTCCAATCTCAGCTTTGTCGCTGATGGCAGGACGCTGCTGGATCGTGCTTCTTTCACGTTGCCAGCCGGTGGTATCACCACAATCATCGGCCCCAACGGTGCGGGAAAATCTCTTACCCTGCGGCTGTGTCATGGGCTGCTTGTCCCCTCCTCTGGCAACATTGTCTGGCAGAACCAGAGTGCGGATCGCAAACGCCACGCCATGGTTTTCCAGCGTCCTGTCATGCTGCGCCGTTCTGTGCGGGCTAATCTCATGCATGCCCTGAAGGCAGTCGGTTTCGCCAATCCTGAGACTCAAGTCAGCCTTGCGCTGCAACGCTTCGGACTGGACGGACTGGCAGACCGCCCTGCCCGCTTGCTGTCCGGCGGTGAGCAACAGCGGCTTGCCATTGCGCGCGCCTGGGCGCTTGAGCCGGAGGTTCTGTTTCTCGATGAACCAAGCTCGCATCTTGATCCGGGTGCCACCCGTCAGATCGAGGAGATCATCCGTGATCTTGCAGCGGAAGGCATGACCATCCTGATGACAACACATGATCTGGGACAAGCGCGAAGGCTGGGACAGCGTTTGCTGTTTCTGCATCAGGGACGCTTGATCGAGGATGCTGCATCAGCCACGTTCTTTGCACAGCCTACAACGGCAGAAGCACGCGCCTTTGTGGCGGGTGACTTGCTCTGGTAGTGCGCGGCAGGCTGCTCTTACTCAGCCTGCTTTGACCGGCGGATGTGAAGCAGCGAATAGACACCCAGCGCCCCCACGGGAACAACCGGCATCAATTCCATATCAGAATGGGTGTCAACCCAGCTTTCCACGCGGCTGACCGGGAAATCAGGCCGCAGACCGATGTGCGCAATGCGGGGCGCGAGCCACTGTTCAAAGCGGGCAATCCACGGGGTGCGGGACTGGAAGTGGCTGACCACGAGAATTTCTCCGCCCGGCTTCAGCATGCGACGGCAATTGTCGAGAGCTGTTTCTGGGTTGGACACCAGGGTGAGCACGAAAGGGAAGACAATCGCGTCATAGGTCTGTTCCGGGTGCTCAAGAGTGTGAATGTCACCTACCTCAAGCGCGACTTGCGCCTGCACAGTGCCTGATTGCACTGCATCGCGGGCTTTCTCCAGCATCTTCTCCGAAAGATCGACGCCTGTGATGCGCATGTCACGACGGTAGCGTGGCAGCAACAGGCCTGTGCCAATGCCTACCTCCATCACATGTCCGCCAATCCGGTTGGCTGCATCGGTAATGGCGACATGGGCGGACCGGAAAATCGGGCCGCAAACACCGTCATAAATCCAGACCCAGTAGCTGTAGGCTTTCTCAACTGTCGCATTGGGAAGATCGCGCGGAAGTGCTTGGGCAGAATCATTCACAGCTGTGGATTTCATTGGTCTGTCCGGAGGGTTGCTTTGTCTCCCCTGCGAACACCATTCGCATGACAATGATTTGACGTTTTGGATTTGACGTTTTGGATTTGACGTTTTGGATTTGACGTTTTGGATTTGACGCTTTGTGTCTTTTGACCAGACGGCTGCAGCGGTTGTCATGAAACCGTGACGCAAATCATGCAGCGGCTGGCTGATAAAAAACGGGGCTTGCCGCGCATGAGTGATAAATCAGACGAAAAACCCGCTTTCCGCACCCTTTTCA
Organism: Beijerinckiaceae bacterium; assembly: GCA_051649305.1. GTDB lineage: Bacteria > Pseudomonadota > Alphaproteobacteria > Rhizobiales > Beijerinckiaceae > JADCCX01. The sequence continues at coordinate 20,171 of JBOFGV010000106.1, read as the reverse complement.
TCTCCGATGTGCATCTGGGAACGAAGGCCACGCAGGCCGAGGCGCTGCTGACATTCTTGCGCGATCATGATGCAGAAACCGTCTATCTCGTCGGTGACATTATCGATGGCTGGGCGCTGAAAGGCAGCTGGTACTGGCCGCAGGCCCACAACGATGTGGTGCAGAAAATCCTGCGCAAGGCCCGGAAGGGCAGCAGAATTATCTACCTCCCCGGCAACCACGACGAATTCTTGCGCGATTATTACGGCACCCATTTCGGCGGTATCGAGGTGCAGGAAACCGCAATCCACACGAGCGCCACCGGCAAGCGTTATCTCGTCCTGCATGGCGACGCCTTTGACTTCGTGATCCGCCATGCCAAGTGGCTCGCGCATCTGGGGGATGTTGCCTATGAAGTGGCCATGTTCTGCAACCGCATTGCAACGGCCATCCGCCGCCGCATGGGCCTGCCCTACTGGTCGATCTCGGCCTGGGCCAAAAACAAAGTCAAGAATGCTGTCAGTGTGATTTCAGATTTTGAGGAAGCGCTGGTGAAGGAAGCCAAACGCACGGGAACTGACGGTGTTATCTGCGGTCACATCCATTTTGCCGAATCCCGCGATATCAACGGCATCCACTATCTCAACAGTGGTGACTGGGTGGAAAGCCTGACGGCGATCGTTGAACACCATGATGGTCGGTTCGAAATCATCCGCTGGGCTGACCGTGTTGTCGAACCTGAGAAAGTAACCAAAGCCTCAAAAAAGGCGGCTTCCGGCCAACCCGTTGCCTTGCCCTTGCGTGAAGCTGCCTGACATGAGCATGAAAATCCTGATCGCGACTGATGCCTGGACGCCGCAGATAAACGGTGTTGTGAAAACCCTTGGTGCCACGATGCGTGAATTGACACGCAGGGGTGCGCAGGTTGAGGTAATCCATCCTGGCCTCTTTGCCAGTGCTGCCATGCCCGGGTACAATGAAATTCGTCTGGCTTGGCCGCGCCTTTCCACCATCCGTTCTGTGATGGCGGACTTTGCGCCGGACCATGTGCATATCGCGACAGAGGGACCTATAGGCTGGGCCACACGCCGCATCTGTATGCAGGCCGGACGTGGGTTCACCACAAGCTATCACACGCGCTTTCCTGAATATCTGCGGGCACGCCTGCCCGTTCCCACAAGCCTCAGCTACAGCGCCTTGCGCCGCTTCCACAATGCGGGGGACGGCATCATGGTGGCGACGCCGTCTATCGAGCGCGATCTGGTTTCGCGCGGCTTCAAAAATATCATGCGCTGGAGCCGCGGCGTGGATCAATCGGGCTTTCATCCCGCGGCAGATGCGGGCCTGCCGGATTCCTGGCCGAGACCCATTTTCCTGTCTGTCGGGAGATTGGCGGCTGAGAAAAACCTTGAGGCTTTCCTTGGCCTGCAACTGCCCGGAACAAAGCTGGTGGTGGGTGATGGCCCGGCGGCAGACCAGCTGAAAGCCAAGTATCCTGAAGCTGTTTTTCTGGGTGCCAAAACACACGCTGAATTGCCAGCTCTCTACGCCCATGCCGATGTCTTTGTCTTTCCAAGCCTGACAGATACATTCGGTCTTGTGTTGATAGAGGCGCTCGCCTGCGGTTTGCCTGTCGCGGCGTTTCCTGCACCGGGGCCTGTTGATGTCATTGCGGACAGTGGCGCTGGCATCATCGACACGGATCTGAAGGCAGCCGCTTTGGCAGCCCTGCGGATTGATCGCACGCTCTGCCGTGCCCACGCCACCTCGTTCACATGGGAGCATGCAACGGACCAGTTTCTGGCCAACATCGAGATGGCGCAGGCGCGGGCAGATAGCCGCAGCACAAAGCGCCATTCACCCGGCATGAAGCCGCTGCCAGCCCATTTGCAAGAAAGCGCAAGGTAAATACAGGATCAGGCATGCAGCAATTTTGAGCTGCATGCCTGACTGAAATTCCGGCGACGTTTACGTTACGGCCTCATCAAAAAATAAAGTCATCCGCTGTCAAGCTCTTCTTCGCGACGTTGAGGAGGTAAAGCTGATTGCCGTTTCCAAAATCAATGACTGATGTGCCGCTGTAATCAGTGGTCGCCACCAGTATCTTGCCAATCGAGTCGAAATTGGTGCCAAGCGCACTGACATTGATCCTGTCATTGTCCGCTCCACCTGGGCGCGTGAAGTCCAGAATGGCATCAAACTGCGCATTTGCGGTGACACGGAAAACATCACCACCCGCATTGCCGTAGAGATAGTCACTGGCGTTGCCGCCAGTGATGGTGTCAGCCCCATTTCCTCCCTGAATGGCGACGGCATTGACACTGCCTGCAGCGTTCAGGATGTCATTTCCGCTGCCCCCAATAACATACTCAGCATTGGCAGCGGTGATATTGAGGTTGACGCCGTTTGTTTCGTTGAAGACCACGATAACATCGTTGAGTCCTGCACCGGCATCAATGGTCACATCTGCAGCGTCGATATAGAGATAATCATTGTCAGAGCCGCCACGCAGGACATCCGCTCCATCTCCGCCAATCAGGGCCACACTGACAGTTGAGGTGGAGCCGTTAAGAGTATCATTGCCGATGAACCCTACGACATATTCCACCTGCGACAAGCCGACATTAAGCATAGTGCCGACCGTGGTTTGAATAAAGACTGCATCATAGTCAGCGCCGCCGTCCAGGGAATCTTGCTCGTCAATGTAGAGGAAATCGTTGCCGCTACTGCCGAAGAGTGTGTCGGCACCAGAGCCGCCAATGAGTGCGTCGCTGCCACTACCTCCACTCAGGCTGTCATTTCCGGCACCCCCATCAATGTGGTCAGAGCCTTCTCCCGTGCCGATAACATCATCACCGTCTTCCCCGAAGAAACTACCGGGAGCGCTTGTTTCCACTTCGATCAAATCATCGCCTGCTCCTGCACGGATCTGCAATGTATAATTTCCTACAAAGAACGCATAGTCTTGTCCTGTTCCGAGGGTCAGATTGTATTGACCATTACCAGTGGTTGATCGAAAATTTATTATCTCAATATTGCGTACTTCACCAGAAACTGCAGAAATTGCTGCACCTGCTGCGCTCTCGGCACCAGAAAAATCATAGGTGCCGGCAGGAAGTTGGGATACATCAAGCTTGTCGATTCCGATGCCACCGTCCACGACAAACTTGCGCGTAGGAGAGATGTACAACCCTGTCTCCAGCGCAAGGAAGTCATCTCCACCACCACCAATCAGGGTGTCGTACCCGCCTCCACCGCGTATCGTGTCATTCCCGCTGCCAGCTACAAGTGAGTCGTTGCCCTCGCCAGATGAAAAATCGACCACCTCGATATTCCGCAACAATGCGCCACCGATCGCCAGGCCGGTAGAAGTTGCGGCTAACGAGAAGTCAAGATTGAAGGTGGTGCGGCTTGCCGTAAACAGCGCTCCTATGCGACCAGTATCGTACCCGTCACCACCATCCAGCGTATCGTTCATCAGCGTGCCCGCTGTGCCGAACTGGGGAAGCGCAAAAGCCGCAAGACTGTCGTCACCATCACCACCCATGAGCAAATCGGAACCAAGGCCGCCTTGCAATGTGTCGTTTCCCGCTCCGCCTGCAAATGTGTCGTTGAGGTTGCTGCCCAGGACGCTGATAATCTCGATATTTCGCAGAATTGTGCCGTCTGACAGTGTCTGACCGGATTGTGAAGCGTGCGTCAGGAACGCGATGTTGATGGACGTGGCCGATGGTCGGTAGTCGAGGAAAACCGTATCAATGCCGCCCCCTCCATCGACAGTGTCTGCTTGAGGCAACGAACTTGTGGCGCTCACTCCAAAAAACGTCCCCGGGTTGAGCAGATCGTTTCCGCCACCCCCATCAAGGTTATCGGATCCGGCATTTCCAGTGAGAGTGTCCGCGCCCTCTGTTGGCAACCCCCCGGTTACGCCTGTTGAATTGCCTGCAGACCCAATGCTGTCGTTGCCTGAAGTTCCAGTAACAGTGCTCATAAACCGACTCTATTTTCGACAATAATATTCCGTACCACACACACATTGTGGGAACTATCACAAAGATACTATCAAAATGGCGGAACTACAGGAAAAGTACGCCTGTAAAGATCGATTCTTCAAAGTAGGAACAATAAGTCTCAAGTCTGGTCTGATAGCGCGAATTTCACTCCGTGGGTTCTTTCGCAAATCGTCAGGACTGGAGTTCAGCGAACATGAATCAGGCCTCAGCCGCGTAAACTGCCGATACCCCACCCGCTTCGGTTCCAAAGCAATAACATAACATCGCTGTTATTGGTGATGAGTGCGGCAGCCAGAAGAACATCCTGCTTTCTATACATAGGTTTCGGCATCGGCCTTTCTATAACATCATTGGTCAGATGCCGCCGCCATCCATTGTTTCGGTATGGGCCATGCACACCACAGTCTATTGTAAAGACTGTGGTAAAGGTTGATCATGCGTTGCTGGCGTAGCTGTCTGCGACCAGTCAAACTGAGCTTTGAGTTCAATCCGTGCGGATCGGGTCATTAGAAAATGAAATCATCCGCTGTCAGGCTCGTCTTTGCGATATGGTAGAGGTAAAGTTGGTTGCCGCCGCCAAAATCGATCACTGATGTGCCAGAGTAGTCTGTTGTAGCCGCGAGGATTTCGGCAATCGTGTCGAACTTTGCACCAAGCGCACGGACATCGATCCTGTCGTCTTCCTTGCCGCCAGCGTCAACAAAATCGAGGATCGCATCAAACTGGGCATTTGCGGTGACGCGGAAGACATCCGCACCGGCACTGCCGTAGAAGTAGTCACTGGCGCTGCCGCCGGTGATCGTATCCGCGCCACCGCCTCCGATCAAAGTCAGGTTAACGGTTGAACTGGAGCCATTGAGAACATCGTTGCCGGTGAAGCCAACAACAAACTCAACCTGCGCATGGCCGACATCAAGCACCGTTCCAACAGTGGTTTGAATATAGACGGCATCGAAACCAGAGCCGCCGTTCACGACGTCCTTCTCATCAATGTAGAGGAAGTCGTTGCCTGCGCCGCCCAAGAGGGTGTCAGCACCAAAGAAACCGTTGAGATTGTCAGACCCGTTGTCGCCGATCAGAACGTTGGCGAGCGAATTGCCAAAAAGCGTGCCGCCGGTCGTGCCTGCGTAAGTCAGGTTCTCAAGGGTGTTGCCAGCATCAAGCTGCGTAAAGGCTGCACTCGAGATGACTGTATCTGTTCCCTCGCCAGCGAGCTCAAAAATGCTGTCCAGATTGCTATCGACAACGAAGGTATCATCCCCCGCGCCACCTGCGAGCACATCGTTGCCAGCGCCACCATCCAGTGTGTCGTTGCCAGCACCGCCATTGAGCGTATCGTTGCCGTGCTCACCTTGAACAAAGTCATTGCCACCAAGTGCGAAAATGGCATCGTCGCCTTCGCCGCCGAAGATGTTGTTGCTGTTGTTGTCACCTGTCAGTGCATCACCAAAAGTGGAACCGATGATACCCTCGATTGAGCTATAGGTATCGCCTGCTGCATCGCCGTGGTTGAAGCTGCTGTTACCAAGGTTGACTGTCACTGAGCCTGTGGCTGTCAGATAGGAAACGTAGTCAAAACCGTCCTCACCCTCAAGACGATCGCCGTTTGCGCCACCTGTTAGGGTGTCGTTGCCCGCACCGCCATTGAGAATATCGTGGCCATTGCCGCCATCGATGAAATCGTTGCCGCCAAGAGCAAAAATGGCGTCGTCACCGTTGCCGCTGAAGATATTGTTGTTGTTGTTATCGCCAATCAGCGCATCGCCAAAGTTTGATCCAATAAGCCCTTCGATTGAGCTGTAGGTATCGCCTGCAGCATCTCCAAGGTTGTGGCTGCTGTCAGCAAGGTTGACAGTGACCGAGCCTGCGGCTGTTGCATAGGAAGCGTAGTCAAAGCCACCTTCACCTTTCAGATGATCAGCACCGGCACCACCGGTCAATGTGTCGTCGCCTGCCCCACCATTCAGTGTGTCGTTGCCATTCCCGCCATCGATAAAGTCATTGCCGTCGAGCGCGAAAATGGCATCGTTTCCGTCACCGCTGAAGATGTTGTTCTTGTTGTTGTCGCCTGTGAGCGCATCGCCGAAACGTGAGCCGAGAAGCCCCTCGATGCTGTCGTAGATATCACCGCGGGCAGCACCGTCGTTCAGGGCATTGTTGCCGAGATTTGCTGTGACAGCCTTTGAAGCGTCGACATAGGACACATAGTCAAAGCCATTGCCGCCGATATAGACGTCATAGACCTGTGGCGGCAGCACTTCGCTGGAAATGAGGATGTCATCCCCACCGCGCAACTGCGAAATGGTAAAGCCATCGGCAGCATCTGCAAAACCCAGGTGAATACCTGTAATGTTGAAAACGAGATTGCCCAGGGCATCGCGCGCTGTGAGGCTGGAGAAAGTGCCCTGGAGTGATCCAGTGGCGGAAAGCTGCGTGCCGATACCATCAATGGTCAGGCCATTGGCTGTGATCCAGCGGACATGGGTCGGTGTAACCGAAACGACTGTTTGCGCTGCACGGATGATGTCTTCACGAAAACCGCCGGGAAACAAAAATGTTGCTGACATGTGTCGTACTCCTCATGCTGCTGATGAGGGGTATTAAGGATTTGTTAGTGAAATTGTCAATCCAACGACTGTTGTTAGGGTAAATAGCCGCATCTATATTGCCAGCTAATAGCCTCGCTTTTATTTCATTGAAAACATTAAAAACTCGACTGGAATGTCTTCTTATGTAAAGAAGCTTGTTTTTGCAGAGATTGAGTTTTTATAATCATAAAATACGCTTTTGATTTCTGCATATGCGTTGGACAAGGCACAGCCTACAGAGCAACCAAAGGCTGCAATCTTGTTACCTTTGCCAGTTTTTAAATGCCAGATTTCAAAATAGACAGTTGGACTGCCCCATGTGTGAACGGGCTGCGCCGGCAAAAGCCGGATTTGTCAAAGCACAAACCAACCTGATTGGTTTTGAGCCCTATCAAACAAAAATAAAGTCATCCGCAGTCAGGCTCGTCTTGGCAATCTGGAAGAGATAGAGCTGATTACCACCGCCAAAATCGATCACGGATGTGCCAGAGTAGTCTGTCGTAGCCGCGAGGATTTCGGCAATCGTGTCGAAGTTTGCGCCAAGCGCACTGACATTGATCCTGTCGTCTTCCGCACCATCGACATCAACGAAATCGAGGATCGCATCAAGCTGTGCATTGACGGTTACACGGAAAACGTCAACACCTGCATTGCCGTAGAGATAGTCACTGGCGTTACCACCAGTGATCGTATCGGCCCCGGCTCCACCCTGAATCGCGACAGCATTGACGCTGCCCGCAGCATTCAGAACATCGCCTCCGTTGCCCCCGATGACGTATTCTGCATTGGCAGCAGTGATATTCAGCGTGACACCGTTGTTGTCATTGTAGACCACAACAACGTCGTTTGTACCCCCACCTGCATCCACAACTGTGTCCAGGCTATCGATGTAGAGATAGTCGTTGGCGGAACCACTGCGCAGGGCGTCTGCTCCGCCGCCTCCAATCAGAGCGATGCTGACAGTTGAGGTGGAACCATTGAGCGTATCATTGCCGGTGAAGCCGACAACAAACTCGACCTGTGACAGGCCGATATTGAGCACCGTGCCGACAGCTGTCTGGATGTAGACAGCGTCATTGCCGGAGCCGCCGTTCAGGAAATCCTGCTCATCGATATAGAGGAAATCATTTCCGTCGCCACCATAGAGGATATCGATACCAAAGAAGCCATTGAGGTTGTCGGAATTGATTCCGCCCGTCAGCACGTTGCCCAGCGAGTTGCCATAAAGCGTGCCATTGGCAGTGCCTGTGTAGGTCAGGTTTTCAAGCGTGTTGCCAGCGTCGAGCTGGGTAAAAGCAGCGGTTGTGTTGACGGTATCTGTACCCTCGCCAGTAAGCTCGCTAACGCTGTCAAGATTGCTGTCGACGACGAAGGTGTCGTTGCCCGCACCACCAATGAGGGTGTCGTTGCCCATTCCGCCGTCCAGTGTGTCATTGCCTGCTCCGCCAGAGAGGTGATCATTGCCAGATCGGCCCTCGAGGGTGTTGGCTGCATCGTTGCCAACAGCGCTGTCATTGCCAGATCCAAGGATGGCACTTTCGATAACAGTACCATAGGCAATACCCACATTGTTTTGCCACTCATACAGGGTGCCGGCAGCGGCTGAAGTGAAGAAGGTCTCGATGAAACCTCTTGAATCTTCGCCGTACTGCGCCACAGCCTCCGCTATCTGGTCAGCACGGTTAAAGAAGTTGACGCTGGAGAAGGCTCCCTGCCTGAGGTCTATCTCTGAATGCCTTGTCTGCGAGGACAGATCGAAGGTGTCCATACCGCCTGCATCATAGATAACCTGCATGTCGGTTGAAGAAGCCGAGAAAGTATAAGTGCTTGCTCCCGCGCGCGTAGTGGTATCAGCACCGTAGCGCTGTTGCAGCGCGGCAATGTCATAGAGGCCAAGTGTGCTCATGGATGTTGCGGCATAGACACCTGAGACTGCCCCTGCTGTGCCAGAGAAAATGACCACACTGCTGTCTTTGACTGACGTATAGGTCATCACGGAATAGCGCCAGTTATCCACTGACGATGGCAAGGCGGTAGCGCCTTCATGGGCATGCTTCAGTCCCATGGCATGGCCGATCTCGTGCAGGACTGTCTGGAATTCCTGCGTGCCAGGCACAAAGGTGGCCGCTGCTTTCAGATGGCTGTACCAGATATCACCCTGAAAAGGTTCGGCTACCACTCCACCTGTCGGCGGCATATAGGCCCAGGCTTCGGCTTGCGGGGTCTTCGTAATTCCGAAGCGTATGTCACCGGTGTTGGTGGCACCGTTTGTTTCGCTGAAGCTGACAGCAATCAGTTCATCGAAGCGCTGGATGGCTGTCCTGACGTGTACGGACTGCTGCGCTGAAAAGGTTGTATACTCTGCCTCGAAAGGTTCTTTGAAAGCGGAGCCCTGAGCATATCCGTCCCAGGGGCTTCCTGGCTGTGCAATGCTGTATGTGATTGTAGTGGCGCCCCAGTAGGCCTGTGTAAAAACTGAGGCGATCCCTGCGGAAAGAGACAGTGTCGGTGGAGCGGCTGACTGTTGGCCCTGGCCAGCTTGGTTGCCGGCTGGAAACGGATTTAATTGGAATTCGTTTGGCGCAAACAAAGCGCGTACTTCATTGCAGATCGTGCACATTCAAACCCCCTAGTGCCTGCCAAGGCAAGACATATGCCTTGACAACAATCCGGAGAAAGCGCTGACCAAATCCTACCGGAAAACAGAACAATATCAGCGAATGTCTAATTTGGGGTGAATGAGCAAACCGCAGGCGCAGAACGTTAAGGGTGCTCTACGCATGAACCTCAACAGAAGGGGTTCGTTTGAACAACCTGATCATCCGGGATCGAACACCTAAAAGATAAAATCATCTGCAGTCAGGCTCGTCTTCGCAATCTGGAAGAGATAGAGCTGGTTGCCGCCACCAAAATCGATCACGGATGTGCCTGAGGTTTCCGTAGTAGCTGCGAGTATCTCGGCGATCGTGTCGAAGTTTGCGCCAAGCGCGCTGACATTGATCCTGTCGTCTTCAGCACCACCGGCATCAACAAAATCGAGGACTGCATCAAGCTGCGCATTGACGGTTACACGGAAGACATCAGCGCCTGCATTGCCGTAGAGATAGTCACTGGCATTGCCGCCTGTGATTGTATCTGCCCCCGCGCCACCCTGAATGGTCACAACGTTGATGCTGCCAGCAGCGTTCAGAACATCGCCTCCGTTGCCACCGATGACATATTCTGCATTGGCTGCAGTGATATTCAGCGTGACGCCGTTGTTGTCATTGTAGACACTGACAACATCATTGTTGCCGCCACCTGCATCTATGAGCGTATCCAGGCTGTCGAAGTAAATATAATCGTTGGCAGAGCCGCCACGCAGGATGTCTACGCCCGCGCCTCCAAGCAGTGCCACACTGACAGTTGAGGTGGACCCGTTCAGAACATCGTTGCCGGTATAGCCGACGACATATTCCACTTGCGAAACGCCGACATTCAGCACTGTGCCGACCGTGGTTTGAATGTAGACAGCGTCATAGCCAGCCCCACCGTTCAGGAAGTCCTGCTCGTCAATATAGAGATAATCGTCGCCGTCACCGCCATACATAACATCAACACCAAAGAAACCATTGAGGTTGTCGGAATTATTCCCGCCGGTCAGCACATTGCCAAGCCCGTTGCCATAAAGCGTGCCATTGGCCGTGCCTGTATAGGTCAGGTTTTCGAGTGTGTTACCAGCGTCGAGCTGTGTAAAGGCAGCGCTCGAGTTGACGGTATCTGTTCCCTCGCCAGAAACCTCATTGATGCTGTCAAGATTGCTGTCGACGACAAAGGTATCATCCCCCGTACCACCAAAGAAGATATCGTTGCCCCCGGCACCATTCAGTGTGTCGTTGCCGCCAAGACCATTGATTGTATCATTGCCTGCCGTCCCGACGAGACTGTCGGCACCCGCTGTTCCATTGATCGCATTGCTGCCGGCGGCGAGAAGAAAATCAGCGGCTGTCAGTGAGCCGAGCGTCACGTTGTTGAGGGTGAGCGTGTTACCGGCACTGAAGGTGAGGACGGTGTTGGCACCGACCTGGGTGCCAAGCGCCAGGACAGCCGAGAGACTGTTGACTGTCGGAAGGGCCCTGAGATCGATGAAGTCCTCAGTGCCGTCTGCCACGAAATCTGTGATCACATCTGCGCCAGTGGTGTAACCAAACCAGTCATTCGCGGCCCCGCCAGTCAGCGTGTCATTGCCCGCACCACCAAAAACACGGTCAAAATCGGCACCGCCATCAACGCTGTCGTTCCCATCACCACCGTCCAAAACATCATTGCCGGCATCGCCCGTCAACGCGTCATTGCCTTTGTCGCCATTGATGGTGTCGTTCCCAAAGCTGCCCATCAGCGTATCGTCGGCGTTCGAACCGCCGATAAGGTCATTGCCGTATTCGCCATTCACAAAATCCCCGGCATAACCAACATCGCTTTCCTCAAGCCCGTCGCTCAGGATGAAGTCATCGAGGTTTGAGCCCCTGATGTTATCGCTGTTGAGCCCGCCAATGATTGTCACCGACTGCAACGCGCCCGTTCCGATGATCTGCGTTGCCTCGTTCTTTGCGCCAATGATGCCCGTTGTAGCGGTGCCAGCATTGATGCTGATGACGTGGATGGTGCCAGGGTCGTCGTTCCAGTTCTGGAAAACAGTATCCGAGAGGGTAAGCCCTTCAAGTGTATTGCCCATCTCGATTTGCAGCATCGAAGGTGCATTTCCGCCAGAAATTGTACTGATCTTGCCGGTTGCAGGTGCCGTCGCTCCGGGCGCGAAACTTCCGCTAAGATCACTGGCGCTTATGAGAATTTGACCGCCTGTGTGGTCAAGTTTCTCGATGCCGGTGAGTGAAAGATTGCGTATATTCAATACCTGCCCGGCCTCTCCAACCTGAAGAACGTCCTGCCCATCGCCGCCGTTGATTGTATCTGACGGCAGTACGCCTGTTCCGAAAAGGATGAAGCGGTCATCACCAAGACCACCACTCATAGAGTCCGCACCGTCGCCACCAACGATGGCGTCGTTATGCACGCTGCCAATGATGGTTTCGTTCGCACCAGATCCAATGATGCCGACGAGATCCTGCGAGTCCCAGGTGTTGAATGTCAGCTGACTGAAATCCCAGTTGACCGCATTGACGATTGTCAGGGTGTCCATCACGCCTGATTTGCCGACAACCGTGTTGAAGCCGCCGTTGTTGCTGAACTGGCCGGCGTTGGTCACAAGCTCCGTCCCGTTGGTCCATACCTGTTCGATGGAGTTGAAGTTCAGCGCACTGATATTGACCGCATTGATATCCATAAGGTTGCCAGTCGCCTGCGCGCCAGAAGCAAAAATGCGGTCAATACCATCACCGCCAAAGAGCTCCTCTCCACTGGTTGCATCGTCTTTGCGATAAATGAACGTGTCATCACCGGTGTCTCCCTCAAGGGTATCAGAACCAGCTTTTCCGTCGATCGTGTCGTTGCCAACGCCCCCGCGAAGGGAGTCATGCGCACCTGCTCCCACGAGGCTGTCATTGCCATCGAAAATGTCGTTCCAGAAAGCATTCTGGTTTTGGCCAAAGGACAGAAAATCAAAGAACTGGTTGATGCCACCTGAGGAAACCGACATGTCACGGGCGAAGAATCGGGCGGCATCGAACGTCCAGCGCGCCAGCAGTTCGGTGGAGTTGATTGGCGTCCACTCTGCGCTGGTCACATTCATGCCGTTCCAGCGCATTCCCCCGTTGATGGGGTCTGCCTCATAGGTCGTTGTGCCAAAAACCTCAATATCGACCCCTGTGATGCCATTGGGAAGGCCATTGAGCGGGAAGCGAACGACAATTTTTGTAGCCGTGACTGAAATGACGTCTCCGCTCCAGAGCGAAACCGAGCCAGACCATGTTGCCTCACCGGGAAGAGGCGAGCCACCAAGCACCATTGGGCCAAGGAGGGTGGCCAGCGCCTGATTGGATGTGAATGTCTGGTGCATTGCCATCGGAAATTCCACGGATTAACAGGGGGTTAAATCGATCTGTAAGAGCAGCAATACACAGTGAAAGAGCTTTGCAGTCTCGGCATCCTGCGCAAGTTTCTGCTTTCAAAAACAGAATCTTCATGCATTTTGCGCAATTGCGTGGCATATATCTCTGGTTGCACGTGTCATTTTTCAGTCACTGCATGGATGCTTTGTGCCATTTTCGATGGCAGGAAGTTGGTTACGGGGGGCGGCTTGGATAGCTTCTTTCGCTATTCCACATCAGGCATGCCACGCGCGGCGTCCGCTGAGGACCGCGTGCGTGAGTGGGCTGCGCGTCTTGAGATGGCCGGTGTCATCAGCCAATCCAAAGCGACCATTCAGCAAGGAAATCCATTTCATTCTGACATTGCAGGATTAATCACCAAAGGCTTTGCCACGACCCGTACAAGCGGTTCGCCAGTGCAGCTGCAGCGCACGCGAGCCCTTGTAAAGTCAGCCCCATGCGATGACTTCATGCTTCTTGTTTCTGTTGCATCAACACCGGTTGTGCTGAGCCAGTTTGACCGTTCGCTTGAGCTTGGTTTTGGTGAGGCTGCACTCCTTGCTTCGGATGACGAAAGTCTGTCCACCGCGCCCATGGGTGGCAGTGTGTTGTCCGTTGCCATGCCACGGGCCAGTATCAAGGCCTTGCGCAATACACCTGAAGACCTTGTTCTGCGCAAGATTGGCGCAACAAACCAGTCACTACGGCTTCTGCGATCCTATGCCGATCTGGTTTTCAGCGCGGAACCTGATGCGGCACTGGCTGAGACAATTGCAGGGCATGTGAACAGTCTTGCCCAGAGTGTAGTGGCATCCCTTTCAGGTGAAACAATTCCGCCAGCGGATCAAGCCATCCGCGCTGCACATCTCGTAAGGATCAACCATGTCATTGCGGCAGGCTTTCCTGATCCTGCCTTTGATGTAGACAGCGTGGCGAGAGCCGTTGGTCTCTCACGGCGCTACGTCCAGCTTATCCTGAGTGATGCAGGGGGTAGCGTGTCCGGTGCCATCAGCACGGCGCGTCTTGAGCGCGCCCGACAATTGCTTGAAAGCGCTGAACATCGCAAGATGTCTGTTACACAAATCGCCTTTGCCTGCGGCTTCAGCGATCTGTCGACATTCAACCGCGGCTTTCAGAAGAAGTTTTCCCTGCGCCCGACGGATATTAGATAGACCCGCTGCAGGTCGCCCCTGTCGCTCAGATGCACCAGAATTGCTCAGAACCTCGGATTTTCAAGAAGATGATTTCATCTTTAAAAATCCTTCTCCCCTTTCGTGATAAGTGACCTTCGCATCAATGATGGTCACATGAGATAGCGGACTTTGTCACACCTCACACAAAGATAAAATCATCCACTGTCAGGCTCGTCTTCGCAATCTGGAAGAGGTAAAGCTGATTGCTGCCACCAAAATCGATCACGGATGTTCCTGAGGTTTCCGTCGTAGCTGCGAGTATCTCGGCGATCGTGTCGAAGTTTGTGCCAAGCGCGCTGACATTGATCCTGTCGTCCGCCGCACCCCCGGCATCGACAAAATCGAGGACTGCATCGGTCTGTGCATTCACGGTGACGCGGAAGATGTCAGCACCTGCATCGCCGTAGAGATAGTCACTGGCGTTGCCGCCTGTGATTGTATCTGCCCCCGCGCCACCCTGAATGGAGACAGCAATAGCGCTGCCAGCAGCGTTCAGAATATCACCACCGTTACCGCCGATGACATACTCCGCATTGGCGGCAGTGATATCAAGCGTGACACCATTGTTGTCATTGTAGACAACGATAACATCGTTGTTGCCACCGCCTGCATCCACAACAGTGTCCAGGCTGTCGATGTAGAGATAATCGTTGGCAGAGCCGCCACGCAGGACGTCTGCGCCACCGCCGCCAAGCAGTGCCACGGTGACAGTAGAGGTGGAGCCATTGAGAACATCGTTGCCAGTGTAGCCGACCACAAATTCAACCTGCGACAGGCCGACATTAAGCACGGTGCCTACTATGGTTTGAATGTAGACGGCGTCATAGCCAGCGCCACCATTCATGAAGTCCTGCTCGTCAATGTAGAGGAAATCGTTGCCGTCGCCGCCGTAGAGGATATCCACCCCAAAGAAGCCATTGAGGTTGTCGGAGTTGATCCCGCCAGTCAGAACGTTGCCAAGCGCGTTGCCATAAAGCGTGCCACTTGCAGTACCTGTGTAGGTCATGTTTTCGAGCGTATTGGCAGCATCAAGCTGGGTAAAGGCAGCGGTGGTGTTGACGGTATCTGTGCCTTCGCCAGCGATCTCGTAAATCAGGTCCAGATTGCTATCCACGAAGAAGGTGTCGTTCCCCGCACCACCTGAAAGGATGTCGTTGTCAGCTCCGCCGTCCAGCGTGTCATTGCCAAAACCGCCTTCGAGATAGTCATTGCCAGAACGACCTTCTATGGCGTCATCACCTTGATTTCCATAAAGTGCGTTAGCGGTCTGATTGCCAATGATGGCGTCATTGCCCGCACCACCCTTGGCATGCTCTATCAGGGAACGCAGATCATCCCCGAACTGAAGCGCATTGAACACATTGCCGCGGGCATAATTGCCCGATCCCAGATCGGCTCTTTGCAGCGTTGAGAACAACGACCAGTTGCCAGGGGTCAGGTCAATGCTCTGGTTCGCACTGTAATTGGAGAAATCATAGGTATCGACGCCGCCGCCATCCCAGACTGTCCGGAAAACGCGATTTCCCGCGAGCGCGCCCTCGGAAACGCCATTGATCGACATTTCACCATTAACGATATTGAACGTGTAATTGCTGTCTGTCGCGTTTGTTGTGAAGTCAGCACCATACATCTGCTGCAGGGCAGCAATATCATACATCATCAACGTCTGCGGAAAGCTGGCGTCTTCGTTGGTGTAGTAGTCGAATACCGCGAGATCCTGCCCGATATGCGAGCGATAGGTCATGACCGTGAATTCAAGCGAGTCCCGGTTGGCGGCAACCGGCGCATTGGTGACGCCGGAATCGTCCTCATAGATATTGACGCCGCCAATGAATGTGTGGGCATGCTTGAGTCCGAGAGCATGCCCGATTTCGTGCAATGCTGTCATGTAGGCATAATTGCCAACAGCCGGCGCATTCAGATCAGCGGACAGGCCGAACCACACATCACCGCCCTTGAAGTAACCATCAGGGTAATAGGCGTGCGCTGTGCCAGTATCACCCGTGCGCCCCAGCAACATGTTTGCTGTGCCTGCGTTCCTGGTTTCCGTGATGGTGAGGCCAGTGTAGGCGCTGATGTGCGCCATGGCTGTCCTGATACCGGTAGCAAGCTGTCCCGTGACGGCAGCAAAGCTGCCTGTCTCATCGGTTGAGGGCATATATCCAGAATACAAAGCTGAAATTGCTGGCAGGGCAAAGGTCAAATTCGATCCAGCCCATTTGTATCCCGAAATCAGGGCATCCGTGTTGGCAACATTGCTGGCCGTGGCTGTGCCCACTGATCCGGCGCCATATTGCGCACGACCAGTGCCTGTACCAGCTGCAAATTGCGGATCGGTGAACTGTGAAAAGCCCTGGTTCTGCTGTATCTGGCACAAAATGCACATGACGATGCCTTCGTTTGAAGAGGCATTCATGCAGCTGTTTTCGTGTTTATGCGGTTAAATTTGCCGTTGAATTGCTTGCCATCAACGCAAACCTCAAAACATGGTAGTTCACACGTTAACAATCTGGGCAAGAGGGTGGGTGCGCGCCAACCAATGGCCCATCCGCCTTGCCAGCAGAAACACCCCCGAAGCATGAGCTTCAGGGGTTTCAGCAACCGTATTGCCGCTTTCCAACCTCACACGAAAAACGTGCTGGCCTGAAGGTCTGCTGCTGTGGCTCCAACTGCATAGACAGCGTAATAGGAGTTTCCAAGATAGGTGATGGCGTAGGCTCCGCCTGCATAGTTTCCGAAGGCTGTAACACCGCTGAAAGCCGCCGGCAGATAGAGGAAGTCATCGGTCAGCGACCAGTCAGTAATGCTGTCATACTCGCCAACGCGAACATCGAAGGTGAGGTTGAAGTAATCCGTGCCTGCCCCGCCTGTGAGCGAGTCATTGCCGAAATAGCCTGCAATGGCGTCGTTGCCAGCACCCCCAAGGACTGTGTCATTGCCGATACCGGCGAAAAGGACATCGTTCTCGGTTCCACCATCGATATAGTCCGCGCCATTGCCCGTTGCGATCTGGTCTTCGCCTGCATCGCCGAAGGCTGCAACCCCATCGATCAGCCCGGAATAGATGGTGTCATTCCCGCCGCCGCCATAGGCGTTGTCAGCGCCCTGATCAGCCCATATCAGGTCAGCGCCTTCACCGCCACGCAATGTGTCTGCACCAGCGCCGCCAATCAGAACATCCTTGTCGTTACCTCCATCGATACTGTCCGCACCAGCATCGCCATCGATCGTATCGTCCCCATTGTTCCCAAGGAGGGTGTCATTGCCGCTTCCGCCGGAAACCACATCGAATGAGAACATGCCGTTGATCGAGTCATCGCCCGATCCACCCTCGATCGTGTCGTTTGAATTTGATCCCGTGACTGTGTCGTTGCCCTCTTCGCCATAGACAACACCTCCACTTCCAGTAAACCCTGCCAGTACTACTTCATCATTTCCGTTTCCTCCGTAAACAGTTGTAAAAATTAGACTGCTTTGTATCAAGTCATTACCATCTAAACCATAGATAACATTGTCATTCACACCAGCAACAAAGTTGTTATTGTTGTTGTCAAGTACGATGGTTGGCATTGCGTGTCCCTCCCCCTGTCAGCATCAGCCCCTCGGCCCGATGTTCAGTCTCCGCTCATCGATTTTAGCTCAAACGATACGTCTTTCAAACGTAGACGGCGGCCCGATGGCCGCCATCGCGCTGTTGTTTAATCTGCCGCTCACACGAAGAACGTGCTGGCCTGCAGGTCTGCTGCCGTCGCTCCGGCGGCATAGACAGCGTAGTAGGAGTTCCCGATGTAGCAGATGGCATAGGCGCCACCCGCATACTCACCGAAGGCCGTGGCGACGCTCATGTAGGCAGGCAGATACAGGAAGTCATCGGTGAGCGACCAATCCGTGATGCTGTCATACTCGCCTGCACGGACATCAAAGGTGAGGTTAAAGTAATCCGTGCCTGCGCCGCCAGTGAGTGAGTCATTGCCAAAGTAGCCAGCGATCGCGTCGTTTCCGGCTCCACCGATCACTGTGTCACTGCCGACACCGGAGAAAAGAGTATCGTTGCCAATACCGCCATCAATGTAATCTGCTGCATTGCCTGTAGCGATCACATCATCACCGTCTTCACCAAAGGCAGCAAGGCCGTCAACAAGACCGGAATAGATCGTGTCGTTGCCGGTGCCGCCATAGGCATTGTCAATGCCCTGATCCGCCCAGATCAGGTCGGTTCCAGACCCTCCGAGCATCGTGTCATTGCCCTGACCGCCAACCAATGTGTCATTGTCGTCGCCACCATCGAGCGAGTCATTGCCCTGGTCACCATCAATATAGTCATTGCCCGCGCCGCCAAAGAGCCCGGCGACCCAGTAATTAGTGCCTGATAAAACCACGCCAGACTCAGAACCGTCGCCTCCATATATTCTGTCATTGCCATTCATGCCGTAGATGACATCCTGGCCAAGGCCACCTTCGAGATAATCGCTGGCATCGATATCGGTTGAAACAAGGTTTGTGTATGGGTCTCCTTGTGTTCCATTGCCGGTGAACGACGTCTGTTGAATGCCCAAAAGGACGTCGTTGCCTGTGCCCCCGAAAAGGTCGTTGTTGCCGGACCTGCCGCGCAAAAAGTCGTCGCCGCCCCCGCCGTAACCATCATCTGAGGCGGCTGACACCGTCACGCTGTCATCAATATCAGTTCCATAAAAGGTAGCCATAGTATCCCCCGTCATAAGTCATGGCCGGGCGAAATTGCCGGGCCTTCAGGTTCAAGACTGGGATGGTTTTCCGGATCTGGAATAATCGCGCCAATGGAGGTGCTCGCGGCATGGCAGCAAGCTTGTGACTTGAGCGCAAATATTCATCCGGCAAAGCATCGCCAGTTTAAAGTCTGCGCCCAGGCCGGATGAACTGCCACTCTTGCCAATGAAAACAGCAAAAGGGCCCACGTACATCTGGGTTATGCTGCTAAGCAAGCACTTCTGCTTGCTGGAGGCAATCAGAGATTTGGCAGTATGATATGAGAAATACGTGAAACAACCACCACCGCAATCTGCCCGGAGCTGGCGTCAGGCCCCCCTTTCCCTCACGCATTTTTACTGACGGCCGGAGGGCCGCCAGCGCTGTATCCCGTCATCCTCCCTCACACGAAGAACGTGCTGGCCTGCAGGTCTGCTGCCGTGGCTCCGGCGGCATAGACAGCGTAGTAGGAGTTCCCGATGTAGCAGATGGCATAGGCGCCACCCGCATACTCACCGAAGGCCGTGGCGACGCTCATGTAGGCGGGCAGATACAGGAAGTCATCGGTCAGCGACCAATCCGTGATGCTGTCATACTCGCCAGCACGGACATCAAAGGTCAGGTTGAAGTAATCCGTGCCTGCCCCGCCGGTAAGAGAGTCATTGCCGAAGTAGCCAGCAATGGCATCGTTGCCGGCACCACCGAGCACTGTGTCATTGCCGATGCCAGAAAAGAGGATATCATCGTTGTTGCCACCGTCGATATAATCCGCCGCATTGCCGGTGGCGATCTGGTCATTGCCATCTTCACCAAAGGCCGCAAGGCCATCGACCAGACCGGAATAGATCGTGTCATTGCCAGTGCCGCCGTAGGCGTTGTCGACGCCCTGATCGGCCCAGATCAGATCAGTTCCCGAACCTCCGAGCAGTGTGTCATTGCCCGAGCCGCCAATCAGCGTGTCGTTGTCAGCACCGCCGTTGAGTGAGTCATTGCCGCGTCCGCCATCCAACCAGTCGTTCCCTGTGCCACCATAGAGACCGGCAACCCAATAGTTATTGTCAATAAAGATTACGCCGGCGTCGCTGTCGTCGCCGCCATAAAGAAAATCGCCGCCATCAAAACCTGCCAGGAGGTCAGTTCCCAGACCGCCTTCCATATAGTTTATGCCTGTCGAAGCATTGCTTGTCGACGTTGTAAGGTCAAAAGGACTGCCGACCAATCCATTCCCAATCGTTGTACCTGCTGCACGAAACCCACCCTGAGCGAGGTCGTTCCCTTCACCCATGTAAAAATCAGCACCACCATCCCCCGCATACACCCAATCGTTGCCGTTTCCCATGTAGTATTCACTAAATCCTGCCCCTGGACCATTTTCTCCTGCGTCTGTTCCATAAAAAGCCATATCATCCCCCGTCACAAGTCATGGCCGAGCGAAATTGCCAAGCCTCCAAGTTCAAGACTGGGATGGCTTTCCGGATTTGGAATATTCGGATCCGCTGACGTGGTCGCTGGATGGCAGCAGGCCGACCACTTGAGCGCAAATACTCATCCGGCAAAGTATCGCCAGTTCAAAATCTGCGCCCAAGCCGGATGAACTTCTACTCTTGCCTATAAAAACTGCAAAAGGGCCCACGTACATCTGGGATA
>JBOFGV010000105.1:0-1521 GCA_051649305.1 Beijerinckiaceae bacterium | reverse complement strand
ACCACGTCAAAAACTGACCAAATGAAGGATGTTTCAGATGTTTACTGATGAACAAACAGCAGAGCTCGAGGCTCTCCTTGGACAAGGGCGTTTCAGAGGTGGCTCGGTTTGTTTGAACAGTCTGGGGTGGTTTTATAAGTGTTTTCTACCCTTTGTTATGCCGCGACCGGGATTGGTAGCAGCGCATTGAAGTAGGCCTGATCTGGCGTCTGCCGTCCCAGGCTTTGATGTGGCCTCCTGCCGTTGTAAAAGTCCAGATACTTTCCAATGGAAGCACGGGCTTCGGGCACATTTATGTAGGCTTTCAGATAGACCTCCTCGTATTTGACGCTCTTCCAGACACGTTCGACAAAGACATTGTCGCGCCATGCCCCCTTGCCATCCATGCTGATCCTGATGCCATGTTTCAACAGCAGTCCTGTGAAGTCGATGCTGGTAAACTGACTGCCTTGATCCGTGTTGAAGATCTCAGGCTTACCATATCTCGCCAGTGCCTCCTCGACAGCCTCAATGCAAAAGTCAGCATCCAAGGTGATGGACAACCGCCATGACAGCACCTTGCGGCTGAACCAGTCCACCACAGCAGCGAGATAGACAAAGCCTCGCGCCATGGGGATATAGGTGATGTCCATCGCCCATACATGGTTGGCATGCGTCACTGGTAGTTTGCGCAGCAGGTAGGGATAGATCTTGTGTCCCGGTTCCGGTTTTGAGGTGTTGGGACGACGATACAGCGCCTCGATTCCCATGCGCTTCATGAGTGTCGAGACATGCAGACGACCTGCCGTGTGGCCTTCCGCCCGCAACAGCCACTGCAACATCCGGCTGCCAGCAAACGGATAGTCGAGATGCAGCTCATCAATCCGGCGCATCAGGGCCAGATCGGCAGGGTTGGTCGCTCGCGGCAGATAGTAGACGCTGCCCCGGCTGATGCCGAGTTCCTTGACCTGTTTGCTGATTGGAAAGGTGTGCGTCCGGTCGATCATTTTCTTGCGCTCAGCAATCCCGCCTTGGTGAGCGCTGATCCTAAAAAATCGTTGGCCAGGGTCAGCTCACCAATCTTGGCATGAAGCGTTTTCACATCGACAGTTGGTTCGGGAGCATCGTGTTTGGCCTCCGAACCAAACACCCCGACAGCCCCGTCCAGAAGCTGGTCACGCCACTGCTTTATCTGATTGGAATGGACGTCGAACTGTTGGGCCAGCTCTGACATCGTCTTCTCGCCCTTGATCGCAGCCAAAGCAGCTTTTGCTTTAAAGGCGGGCGTGTGATTCCTGCGTGTTCGTCTTGCCATCTCGGCTCCTGTTCGCAGCGCATCCTACGCTGCTTTCAGGCAGAAAGCCCACTTATGCCCAGTGTTCAGATTTGCCGGGCCACCTCTTTGCAGGCTGGCGTAGCAAGAAGAGTCATCACGCCTTCTTCAGAAATTCCGTCCGCAGCACCAACCCCTTCACCTTCTCGACCTTGCAATCCACCTCTTCCGGATTGCCAGTCAGGCGTATGCCGCGCACCATCGTGCCG
>JBOFGV010000104.1:0-3580 GCA_051649305.1 Beijerinckiaceae bacterium | reverse complement strand
GAGGATCGAAGGGCATTGCTTTGTAGAGAGACGGGTTCACAGCGAGTGCGATGGAGGCAAGCCCGAAAACGTGTCCTGTCGGCTCACTCTTGGCGAGTGCAGCCAAACCTGTGTTTGATCCCGCACCTGCGCGGTTTTCTACGACAACAGATTGGCCATAGGCAGAAGCGAGCCTCTCGCTCACCACACGGCCAATGATATCAGCAGCACCACCGGGCGCGAATGGCACAATGAGCTGAAGTCCTTTGCTAGGAAATGCAATGCTTCCGGGAGTGGATTGAGCAATTGCGGGAGGCGCCATGAGCGAAGAAGCCGAGGCTATAAAAGTGCGACGATTGATCCTCATGTTTTTCTCGCTTAAATCCCCAAGTGCTTTTCAAGAATCTCTGGCTGCGCCGCGATCTCGGCTGGCGTGCCGTCGAAAGCGATTTCCCCTTTTGCCATGATCACCATGCGGTCCGCGACCCTGGCGAGACTGCGGTGATCCTTGTCGACAACAATGGTGGCAATGCCTTCGCTGCGGATGATGCCGAGCGTTTTCCAGATTTCCTGTGCTATCAGCGGCGCCAACCCTTCGGTAGCCTCGTCGAGCAGAATGAGATCGGGATTGGTCATCAACGCCCGCCCGATGGATAGCATTTGCTGCTCGCCGCCCGAGAGCTGGTGCCCGCCATTCATCCGGCGTTGATGCAGGCGCGGAAACACGTCGAACACGCGCTCAATCGTCCACCTGCGCGATCCGGAGACGCCGCTGCGGGCAGCCATCACGAGATTTTCCACCACGGAGAGTGAACCGAAGATACCGCGCCCTTCAGGCACATAAGCAAGGCCTGCTTTCGCGATCTGTTCAGGTTTGGCTTTCAGCGTGCTTGTTCCTGCAAACTGGATATCTCCCCGTCTGTCTGCCAACAGGCCGACAATGGATTTGAGCAGCGTAGTCTTGCCCATGCCGTTGCGACCTATCAGCGCGATCTGTTCACCGCGGGCTACAGTCAGATTGATACCGTGCAAGGCCTGGCTGACACCATAGAAACTTTTCAGGTTTGTGATGTTGAGAAGCTGGCTCATGCGGCTTCCTCATGGTTGCCAAGATAGGCTGCGCGGACCGCAGGGTGGTTGCGAACATGTTCGGGATCGCCAGACGCGATCATCTGGCCATCGGCCATCACAGTCAGCCGATCAGCGAGCGCGAAGACAGCATCCATGTCGTGCTCGACAAGCAGGACAGCGCGGCCTTCCTTCAGCTTGCGGATCAGCGCAATCATATTGAGGGCTTCGGCCTGTCCCATGCCGGCCAGTGGCTCGTCCAGCAGGATCACCTTGGGCTCTGTCGCCAGAACCATGGCGATTTCGAGCTGGCGCTGCTCGCCGTGGCTCATGAATTTTGCGACAGTGTTGGCGCGATGAGTCAAGCCTGTCTCGGCAAGGGCCCGCTCTGTGCGGGCGTTCACGGCTGTATCGTGCTTCACATGCCCTGCCATGCGCAGCGCATGGCCGCTGTGTGCCTGCGCGGCGAGACGCACGTTCTCATGCACAGTCGAGGTCTGGAAGATCGTTGTCTTTTGGTAGGACCGCCCTACTCCCGTCATGGCGCGGCGGTTTGGTGGATAGTCAGAGATGTCGCGGGTGCCGAGCAACACCGCGCCTGATGTCGGCAGGATATCCCCCGACAACAAGTTGATCAGCGTTGATTTTCCAGCACCGTTCGGACCGATCACGGCGTGAACCTCGTCACGATAGACATCGAGCGAAATCTCCGACACAGCTTTCAACCCACCAAAGCGCTTGGTAAGTGCGGTGGCCTTCAGCATGATCTCAGGCATGGGGAGCGACCTCCTTGGCGGTCGTGACTGCCGGAGCAACCGGCGTGTCATCAACTTGTCTTCGCAACACCTGACCGAGCTGTTGCAACCCGCCGGGCAACAGGAAAACCAGCGCGATGATGACCGCGCCTTTCACGAGCTTCCAGTGTTCTACGTTTGACTTGAGAAGCTCTTCCAACCCGATCAGCGCAAAGGCTCCGACGATCGGTCCCAAGACCGAACTCATGCCACCCAGCACCACCATGACCAGCACCGTGGCAGAGAGGTGCCAGCCAAGCATTTGGGGCGCAATAAACCCGAACTGCGCGGCGGAAAAATAGCCTGCCAGTCCTGCAATCATGGCCGAAATTACAAAAGCCGTGAGACGCACACGGAACACCGAGTAGCCCAGAGACAGCGCCCGCCGTTCATTGTCGCGTGCTGCTGCCAATGCGTGGCCGAAAGGTGATTGCACCAGCATGCGGACCAGCAACGCCGATCCGACAAGGCAGGCAAGCGAGACGTAGTAGAAGACACGGTTGCTCTCAAGATCAAGCAGAGTCAGGCCGCCAAGCACAATCTCCGGCTTGAAGTAGATATACATCCCGTCTGAACCGCCACCGACCTTGGTGTCGTGGAAGAAATAGAAAAGCATCTCGCCGAATGCCAGCGTAACCATAATGAAGTAGATGCCACGGGTGCGCAGCGACAGTGCGCCGATAACGGCGGCCACCGCTCCGACAACCAACAGAGCAATGGGAAGCGACAGCCAAATGGACGCGCCCCCACTATCGGGCGACTGGAAAGCCAGCATATATCCCGCAAGGCCAAAGAAAGCGGCATGACACATGCTGACAAGTCCGCCGTATCCAACCACGAGATTGAGCGAAAGTGCCAGCATGCCCATCAGCATCGCTTTGGAGGCAAACTGGACGTAGTAGCCTGGCGCAACGATTGGCAGGACAAGGCCAATGGCAAGGGCGACAAGGACGATGGCGTTTGTGCCTTTGGTCAGGGACAGAGACATATCAGTTGTCCTTCTTGCCCAGCAGGCCGTTGGGCCGCCAAAGCAGCACGCCTGCCATCAGAACATAGACAAGGATCGATGAGACCTGTGGGAAGAACACCTTGCCAAAGGTATCGGTCAGGCCAATCAATAATGCGCCGATGGCAGCACCTGCGACTGATCCGATGCCCCCCAGAACCACAACCACAAAAGACAGGATGAGCATGCTGTCCCCCATACCCGGGAACACGGTGGATATGGGTGAAACAAGGATACCGCCCAGTGCCGCCAGGGCAATGCCGCCAGCGAAAACGTAACGGTTGACGAGATCGAACGGAATGCCCAGCGCGCGGGTCATGTCGCGGTTTTCGGCACCGGCGCGGATGATCATGCCGAGCCGCGTCTTCTGGATAACGTAGAAGACGATGCCCGCCAGCACGAGGCAGATGCCGCAAAGTGCCAGACGATAAACCGGATAGGACAGCACATCGGTGAGCTGGATCGAGCCAGTCAGCCATGAGGTTGGCGGGACCGAGTGCACATCCTTGCCAAAAAGGATTTGCCGCACCTCATCGATCACGAGGATAAGTCCGTAGCTCAGAAGCACCTGCGCCAGATGATCCCGCCCGATGAGCCGCTTGACGAAAACCTCCTCCAGAACAAGGCCAAGAACGAACGATATGATTGTCGCTCCGACCAGCGCTGCGGCGAAGCTGCCGGTGTAGCTGGATATCCAGTAAGCGAAATAGGCGCCCAGCATATAAAATGCGCC
>JBOFGV010000103.1:0-27026 GCA_051649305.1 Beijerinckiaceae bacterium | reverse complement strand
TAACAACGGCAGCACCCTGCTCAGCCTCGTAGTCCGGCCCGTTCTGACGCAGCATGGTTTCAATCACGGATTCCGAGCGCCGCTGCAGGTTCATATCCAGCGCTGTCTTGATGGTGACAACGCGCTCTGATCCGAGTTTGCCACTGTCCATCAGTTTGCGGGCTTCGGTGAAGGCCCAGTCGAGATAGTAATCCGCTGTGGTGTCGCGCCTGCGGTCCACGGCTGTTGCAGGGTTGCGGCGCGCGGCGAAAATCTGCCCCTCAGCCAGATACCCAGCCTCCACCATGTTGGAGAGCACATCATTGGCGCGGGCGCGTGCTGCCGGGAGGTTGACGTGCGGTGCGTATTTCGTGGGGGCCTTGAACAGGCCAGCCATCATGGCACTTTCTGCCAATGTCAGATCCCGCACCGACTTGCCGAAATAGAACTCGGCCGCAGCGGTTGCACCAAAAGTGCCGCCGCCCATATAGGCGCGGTCGAGATAAAGCTTCAGGATTTCCTGCTTGGTCAGGCGGCTTTCCAGCCACAGAGCCAGAAAAGCTTCCTTGATCTTGCGCTCAATGGAACGCTCGTTGGTGAGAAACAGATTCTTCGCCAGCTGCTGCGTAATTGACGATCCACCCTGCACAACACCCGACGCGCGCGTATTGACGCTGATGGCGCGCACTGTTCCGATCACATCAATACCGACGTGATCATAGAAACGGCGGTCTTCGGTGGCGAGAACAGCCTTCAGGAAATAATCCGGCATATCCTCAAGGCGGGTTGAATCATCATGCTTGATGCCGCGCTTGCCGATTTCCGAGCCGTATCTATCGAGAAAAACCACCGCAAGATCCTGCTTTTTCAGCCAGTTCTCATCCGTGGTTTCCTTGAAGGCAGGCACCGCCAGAGCCAGCATCAAAACACCGCCTGCAAGCCCAAGGGTCATGCCGCCGCTGGCAAGGTTCACGAGGGTTTTCTTGCCGCCCTGAAGCGAAAGACGGTCCATCTGGATGGAATAGCGCTGGTATCCCTCCTTCATCCTGTTCCAGAATGAGAAGGTTCCATGATCAAAGCGCGCGTCAACATCCAGCGCCCAGCGCCGGATGCGATCAAAAACACTGCTTTTCCTGTATTCTGTCATCCCAGTCCCGGTTTGGGGCAGATTTCCCCAGATGTGTGGCGCTTACATGGCATAAATGCAAGCCGGAGGCCAGACAGAGTGCTGCACACTGGGACAAGGCAGCTTGGAGAGAAGCAAGTAGAAGATCGGTCAGTCAAAAAGGCTGGAAACGCTTTCCTCGCCCGCGGTGCGGACAATCGCTTCACCCAACAAGGTGCCAACCGAGATAACGCGAATGTTGCGGGCGACCTTCACAGCTTCCGAAGGCTCAATGCTGTCGGTGATCACAAGCTCCTTGAGCTTGGATGAAGCGATACGCGACACGGCACCACCCGACAGAACGCCGTGCGTGATATAGGCCGAAACGTCCTTGGCACCCTTGGCCATCAAGGCATCGGCCGCATTGCAAAGTGTACCGCCTGAATCGACGATATCATCCACGAGGATGCAGGATTTACCCTCCACATCGCCGATAATGTTCATCACTTCGCTTTCACCGGGGCGTTCGCGGCGCTTGTCGACGATGGCGAGTGGCGCATCGATGCGCTTGGCCAGCGCTCGGGCACGTACCACGCCGCCGACATCAGGCGAAATGACCATGGTGTTGCTGGTGTCCATCCGCTCCTTGATGTCCTTGACCATGACGGGAGCGCCGTAGAGATTATCGGTCGGGATATCAAAGAAGCCCTGAATCTGGCCCGCATGCAAATCAACCGTAAGCACACGGTCAGCACCCGCGCGCGTGATCATGTTGGCAACCAGCTTGGCCGAAATAGGTGTACGTCCGGAAGCGCGTCGGTCCTGACGGGCATAACCAAAATAGGGAAGCACAGCCGTGATGCGGCGCGCCGACGAACGACGCAGGGCATCAGCAATGATCAACAATTCCATCAGATGGTCATTGGCTGGGAAAGACGTGGACTGGATGATGAACACATCCTCGCCACGCACGTTTTCCTGAATTTCAACGAAGACTTCCATATCGGCAAAACGGCGTACCTGCGCCTTGGCAAGGGGCTGCCGGATATGGGCTGCAATCGCTTCCGCAAGTGGACGGTTGGAATTGCCCGCTACAAGTTTCATGATGTCATCACGTGGGCAGACAAAGTTTCAGCCAGACCTTCCGCGCGCCCGTCGCGGGAGAAGCTGTTTTCCATTAGCAACGCTGTGGCGTCGTCACAAGCCAATCGAACCTCGAAATGCAGACAAAGCACCTGTATTCACAGGCAGAAACTCAGTTACCCAGCATGAGGCCAACAGCGCGGGTGCTTGCCGGGTTTCGGGTGTTGGTTGAGGGAAGTGAAGGAGCGTTGCGCGCTGCAACAGCTTCAGGAGTTCCAGCCAGAAAGGCTGCAATGTCATCAACCGATTTGAACGCAATCTTCTGGATATCCTGATCACTCAGGGAGTTCCAGATATCGCCACCGGACCGGAGGGGTTCGACGCCTGATATCCGCTGCGCCCGTTTGCGCTGGGCATCAAACACATCAAACACCCAGGCAAGTTCCGACGCCCCAGTCGCGCCGGTCTGGGCCGAAACATAGCCACGGACCTGATAGCGCGGGTTGCCATCAATACCGACAATGACAATTTCACGTCGCGCGGCTTGCTGTGATATGGCGCTCGACAGACGTGATGTGAATGTTTCAGGCGCGCCCTGAAGGGAGACAAGTGCCACGGGAACACCCGGCACTTTCACGCGCGGCTCGGCATTGGCGTTGAAATCGCTGGCGGTTTCTGTGCAGGCAGACAGCAATCCGGCGGCGAGCATTGCTGCGCCTGATATCATCCGTCTTCTGGTTACGCCTGTACTGATCATGCCTTTCCTTTAGCCTCACCTGACGATCAAGTCGAGATCAGGAATGGTGATGGCTTCCGGTATGGTTTCCGTGACGACGGATGTGCGGTCCAAAACCCGATCCAGCAGATTCCTCTTGCGCTTCGTGTCGTCAGCCCACACCTTCAGACAAATCGCTTTGCACGTTGCTTCGGGAGAATGCTCATGGTCATCACCGGCTCTGCTATTGTCGCCACCGTTCTGGCCATCTTCGTGATCATCACATTGATGGCGAGCATTCGGCAGGTGCCTCAAGGCTATCATTACACCGTTGAGCGCTTCCGCAAATACAACCGCACGCTCACGCCAGGGCTTGGTCTGGTGATCCCCTACATCGAGACCATCGGCAACAAGGTCATCATGATGGAGCAGGTGCTGGATGTGCCGACACAGGAGGTTATCACCCGCGACAACGCCGCTGTTACTGTGGATGGTGTGGTGTTCTATCAAGTGCTCGATGCACCCCGCGCTTCATACGAAGTAACAAACCTGCAGATTGCGCTGCTTAATCTGGTGATGACCAACATCCGCACCGTGATGGGATCGATGGAGCTGGATCAGCTTCTCTCCAACCGCGATGAGATCAACGTGAAGCTCTTGCATGTTGTGGATGCTGCCATTGCCCCATGGGGCATCAAGGCCACGCGCATCGAGATCAAGGACATTGTCCCGCCGCGTGATCTGGCTGATGCCATGGCCCGCCAGATGAAGGCAGAGCGCGATCGCCGTGCCGCTATTCTCGAAGCGGAAGGCCTGAAGCAGGCGTCGATCCTCAAGGCGGAAGGCATGAAACAGTCGCAGATTCTGGAGGCAGAAGGCCGCAGGGAAGCCGCCTTCCGCGATGCGGAAGCCCGTGAGCGTGGCGCGCAGGCCGAGGCAGAAGCCACACGCATGGTATCGGAGGCCATCGCCAAGGGCAGCATGGGGGCTGTGAACTATCTGGTGGCAGAGAAGTACGTGAAGGCGCTCGACAACCTCGCCCGCAGCCCCAACCAGAAAGTGCTGCTGATGCCCACGGAAGTGGCAGGGCTTTCCGGCGTGCTGGCCGGTATTTCAGAAATCGCCAAGGCTGCTACAGGCTCATCAACTGAAACCTCCCGCTCAACACCAAGCCGCGCAAAGGCACAGGCTGCTGATGCGAAAGTGACGCTTCAGGACGAAAAATCCGGTCCCTGGGGCAGCATGAAGGAGTGATGGCATGAGCCTTATGCCTGCGTTCTGGCTCTGGCTGGCCGGTGGAATCCTGCTGGTCGGACTCGAAGTTGTCATGCCCGGTGTCTTCCTATTATGGATCGGCCTGGCGGCCGTCTCCACTGGCGTCATAAGCTGGCTGTTTTCGCCGGGCCTTGTTGCACAGCTATTGATCTTTGCCGTGTTTGGTCTGGCATCCATTGCTGTGGGCAGCATGATCCAGAAACGCCAGAAAGACGAGAAAACTGATGCTCCGTTTTTGAATGACCGTGCTGGTTCCATGCTTGGCAAAGTCTATCGTCTGGAAACCGCGATTGTTTCCGGCATTGGATCAATCAGGATTGGCGACACCGTCTGGCGGGTTATGGGGGCGGATGCTGCCGTCGGCACCAATGTCAGAATCACCGGCATTGAAGGCGGCGATCTGCGCGTTGAACGGTCTGCCGATTAATCGAACTCTGCAGCAAGCACTTTCCTGAATACAGTCGGGAAGGCATCGCTGGCGATCTCGCTACCAGCTAACCAACGCATTTCAGCTGGCGCTTTGGTATGCATGGTGACCATTGTCCGAAACACCGAGAGCTCCAGCGGAAAATGCGTGAAGACATGGCGCACGACGCGGGATGATCTTTGCCAGTCAGCGGCAAAAGGTGCACCTTGAGGATTGAGCCATACGGGCGCGGCTGCCAGCCAGTCGGTTCCCGGCACTTCGGTCATACCGCCCAACAATCCCTTTGGCGGGCGGGTGCGCACCAGAAGCGCGCCATCTGCCCGCCAAACAAGGAAAGCCGCGCCGCGGCGCAATGGCTTTTCAGATTTGGCTATTTTACGCGGATAGATCTCAGGATCGCTGTTTCTTTGCGCTTCGCAACTCCCAAGATAAGGGCAGATCGCACAGCTTGGTTTGCGCGGTGTGCAGACAGTTGCACCCAGATCCATCATGGCCTGCGCGAAGTCTCCGGGACGCTGATCCGGCGTCAACGCGTCGGTATGGGCGCGAATGACAGGTTTCGCGGCAGGAAGCGCCTCCTCCACCTGGAACAGACGCGCAATCACACGCTCCACATTGCCGTCTACCACCACAGCTCGCTGGTTATAGGCAATCGCGCTGATGGCCGCTGATGTGTAAACGCCAATGCCCGGCAGGGTTTGCAACGTTGCTTCGTCGCGCGGAAACACACCACCATGCTTTTCGACAACTGTCCGTGCGCAGGCATGGAGATTGCGGGCACGGCTGTAGTAGCCAAGACCGGCCCACATTTTCATGACCTCTTCCACAGGAGCAGCTGCCAGTGCCTGCACGGTAGGCCAGCGGCTGGTGAAGGCGATAAAGTAAGCCTTCACCGCCTGAACCGTGGTTTGCTGCAACATGATCTCCGATATCCACACGCGGTAGGGATCGGGCATCTCGCCACCAACAGAGCGCCAGGGCAGCACACGGGCGTGCCTGTCATACCATTGCAGCAGATTGGCCGCAGCAGGCAGCGGTTTGCCTTTGGCTTCGGTGCTGGACTGGATTATCATCAGGGTCTCGGACAATGGGCAGTGATGTGGCGGAAAAAGCAGCAAACGCAGGTATAGCCGCAAGGCAATCGTTTCATCTACGCAAGAAAAACGGTGTCAGACCTTTGCAGGCCCTGATCGATGAATGCCTTGAGCCAACCCTCAAGGCCAAGGGCTTTGCGAGCTCTGCGGTTCACCTGCACTGGACCGAGATTGCAGGAGCCAATCTCGCGCAATGGTCTGAGCCTGTTTCCCTGAAATGGCCGCCGGTTGCGCCGGGTGCTGATCCTGATAAGCGCAAGGGTGGAGCCACACTCACCGTGAAAGTGGAGGGTGCCTTTGCGTTGGAGATGCAGCATCTCGCACCCCAAATCATCGAGCGCGCCAATGGCTTCTTTGGCTGGCGCTGCGTGGAAAAACTGATGCTCAAACAGGGTTCGATCAGAAAGACGGTTCCACGCGCCGTTACGCCAAAGCGCACTTTGACAGTGGCCGACAGCAAGCATCTTGATAAAGTCCTGGCAGAGGTCGAAAGCCCGGATCTGAAAGCCGCTCTTGCGCGCCTTGGCGTCGGCATCATGAGACGCTCACCGGGCACCAGCTGACAGCGCTACTTCGGTGGCTTTCCGCCCTCGAGACGCCCACGCCCATCCTTGATATCGGCAGGACTTGCGGGCGTGTACCGCTCACGACCGCCATTGATATGAGATTGCGCACCATGTCCGTGCCTGTGCGAACCGGGAGGCAATGCAACGGGATTTTCACCGCAACCATCCCAGTAGTCGAGGGTCTGCTGGGCGCTTTCCATGGCAATCAGGGCCTGCTCGGCATGGATCGCCTGCCGCATCGGGGCTTCGATCGTCACATGCTCCAGAGCATAACGATAGGCCTGCACCTTGTCGCGCATGTCGCGGCGCACCCAGTCGACCAGAACACGGTTTTCAACCACCCGCGTCGTGGCCTGCTCGCGCTGGATCGGTGTGAGGTGCTTGACGTGATTGAGGCTTTGCACACGCACGCGGTCAGCGGCGCAAACCCGCGCCGCGATCTGCGAGAACGGGATCATCAACAACCTGTCCGCCTCGATATCGGAACCAATTTTCTGATAACGCGAAGCGACGGATCGATAGTCCTCCGCCATCAGAACCAAGTGATAATGATTGAGGCCAGAATGCGGGATGGGAGGCAGAACTCTTGTGTAGCTCAGTTCCGCCAGTTTCATCTGGAGGTTGGCCTTGTCATGCGCAGGCATCAGGAAACGCCACGCGCGGTCCCGTAGTTCAATTTCGTCGTCTGTAAAAGGATAGAGCGAAACCGGTTCGCCCTGCATCCAGGCTGATACTATACTAGCCTTGGGTAGAAAACCGTTGGTAACGACGTTATTGGCGCGCCGACCGAAATCACCGGTATGGGAAGAGGCGCAGGCAGACAAAAACAGGCAAACTGACGCGGCTGCGAGCCACGTCGATACAGGTTTCGCAAAACCTGCTGATTCGTTCACGCCCGACGCCTTGCCTTGCGGCGGCGTGGCGACTGGGTATTGTCCCGGCCAAAAGTTTCGGGCGTCGCGTTCTGCGGACCCTCATCGGTATGACGCTCATAGCGCACACCCGTAAAAAGCAGGACTTCCGATCGTTTCTCGGACGGTGATTTTTCTATCACCTGTCTGTCGCTGCTTTGTGTTCTGGCGCGGGGAAATATCAGGACATTGCTCATGGCCCTTTTCTCCTCACGCGAAGCACTTGCTTCACACCCTGCACTTCAAACAAACATGGTTAACGGATTGATAAAGCTGTCCGATACACGTCAGGCAGCGAGACCAAACTTGCGGAAAATCTCGTCTTTTGGCCCATCTGCGACAATTTTGCCGCCATCCAGCCAAATGATTCGCGTCACCAGCGCTAGAATCGGCATGCGGTGTGTGGCGATAACAAGGCCGGTGTCTTTCAAGGCGCCGTTCTGCAACTCGGCGGCCAGCGCATTGACGATGCGCGCTTCACGCTCGTTGTCCATGGCGGCCGTTGGCTCATCGAGCAGCAGCATGGAAGGCTTGCCCATGATGGCGCGAGCCAATGCAGTGGACTGGCGCTCGCCGCCAGACAACCGGTTGCCGCCCGTGCCTGTTTCCAAGCTGAAGCCTGCGGGTTGCCGGTTGGCAAAATCAGCAACGCCGGTGAGCGCAGCCACATGATCAAACCAGTCAGCAGGCACAGGCCCAAGACCTGCGGTCATGTTCTGGGCGAGGGTCGTATCAAAGAGATGCGGAACCTGCGGCATCAATGCAATCGACTGGCGCAATACAAGCGGATCAATCTGCCGAATATCACGCCCGCCGATATGGATTGAGCCGGAAGACGCATCGTGCAATCGCGCCAGCAGTTTCAGCAATGTGCTCTTGCCACAGCCTGATTTGCCAATGATGGCGACACGCTCTCCCGCCTCGATTTTAAGGGAAAGACTGGCAATAACATCAAGCTCACTGCCGGCATGGCGGAAGGTTATGCCGTTGAGCTGCACAGGGCCAGCAACAGCGGATTGTCTGCCGGATGTATCATTGCCTTGCTCTGGAGGGCTGCTGAGAAACTGACCGATATCAGAAGTGGTCTGCAGAATGTGCTTAAGGCGATACCCTTGGGTCATCAGTGTTGCGACAGGCATGATCGCGCGACCTGCCAGCATCATGCAGGCGGAAAGCGCACCGACAGTCATCGCTGAAGCGCTGACAGCATAGGCTCCTGCTGCAACCGTGATCACTGTCACCATCTGCATCACCACCGCACCGGCATGCACGGCGAGATTTTGCTGGCTGCGCATCTTGTGACCGACAAAAGCCGCCGCATCGCTGCGTTCTTCCCAGCGCATAAGCAGGGAGGGCCCCGATCCTGTCGTGCGGATCATTTCAGATGATGACACGGCATCCACCAGCATTTGGGTCTGGCGCTGCTGCAGGCGCGCCTCATCACCCATGTCGCGTGTGGCAAGGCGGTGCGCGACGGCATGCAGCACAAGGAGCAGCACTGCGCCAATGGCGGGAATAATTGCAATCCAACCGCCGAGCATGCCCAGGAAGCCCAGCACAATCAGGAAGAACGGCAGATCGACCATCAATCCGGCAATGAACTGCGGCGCGAGATGGGCCGCGTGATTCATATCCTGATAGGGTTGCACCAGGGCACCACTATCCTTGGGCATGGAGGATAATGGGCTGTGCAGAAGGCGACTGAAAAACTGTGCGCCCAACCCCGTGCTTCCTGCAACGGCCACTGAATCGCTCAGGGCGTGGCGCACATGGCGAAGTGCGAAATCCAGTCCCAGCAAAACCACAACACCGATGATCAAGGCCCAAAGCGTTTCGAACGCGCCGTGGGGAATAACCCTGTCGAACACCACCATGGTGAAAACCGGCACAGCCAGACTGATCAGGCCCGAAAGAAAACCGGCCATAGCCAGGGAGATCACCAGATTGCGCTTTTGCGAGCAGACCTTGAGCAGATAGGCCATAATGGGATGACGGGACGGCGGCGAGGCCTGTGTTGCAGCGGGGCGGCTTGTGGCTTGTGGATGGAGCTTTGCAAAGCCCGCTTCCAGCACGCTTTCCTGCCGCTTCAATTGCAGATCAGGATCAATCCGCCGTGCCTGAAACACGCCGCCATTGGCAGCAGCAGCCAGCGCCCGCCTGTCCACCCTTTGCTGATTGGTCCCATCCCCTGCCACGATCATCGCACCGTTTTCAGGTGCCTCGATCAGCAAGCGGCTGGTACCATCCTGCAGCAGCACAACGCAGGGGCAATCCGCCGTGGTCAAAGTGGCAATATCACGGGTGGCCAATGTCAATTGCAGGCCCAGACGCTCACCCAACTCGTGCAGCAATTGCGGGCCGGGAATGCCTTCGATATCCCGCACATCAGACAGCGTAGCAGAACCGCTGCCTCCCAAACGTGCCGCGAGGCGGCGCAGATCAGCAATGGGATGGCTCGGTGTGCCCAGCGCACGCATAATGCTGCCAGAGAAACTTCCTGCAGGAAGGCCTGTCCCTGGCAACACTGGCGAAGACGCTGTTCCTTCGGTCGACATCGGGTGCCTTTGCATAAAGCTTTTGCGCAGGCCCTTTCTCGCGTCAGCATGGTTAACGCGGCGTAAACCCGAAGGCGCTAGAGTGTGTTTTCAAACTGCTCAGGCGCGAAAAATGGCATTGTTTTCATCAAGACCCGCACCGGCCATGGAAAGACAGGCCGACACCATTGCGCGCAAGGCCCATGTGACCTTTGTCTGGACAACTTTTGTAGGGTTGTTTCTGCTGCTGGTCTGGGCCTCTTTGACCGTGCTTGACCGCGTTACGCGCGGCGCGGGACGGGTCATTCCGCAAACCAACAACCGCGTTGTGCAGCATTTTGAAGGCGGCATTGTCAGCGAAATTCTGGTGCGCGAAGGCCAACAGGTAACAGAAGGCATGCCGCTGCTGCGCATCGACAACAGCTTCTCGAAGGCTGAGCTTTCACAGACCTCCCTCGAACTCAAGGCCAAGCGCCTGATGCTGCAGCGTCTGGAAGCCGAAAGCGCAGGCAGCCGCAAACTGGAGCTTGATCCGTTCCTGCGCGGTGAAATGGCTGACATCGCCGCCAAGGAAAACGATCTGTTCAAGGCGCGCGTTGGTGGCCTTGATGCGCAATTGCGCGTGGCGGACGATCAGGTGCGCCAGAAGGAACTGGAGGTTTCTGAGCTTCGCGCAAAGGTCAGCAACTTCCTTCGGGAACGTCAGTTGGTTGTGCCACGGGTGGAAAGCCTGCGTCGCCTGTCGCGTCAAGGTGCGGTGTCGATCAATGATCTTCTTGAAAGCGAGCGGACCCTGCAACAGCTTGATTCCAAGGTGCAGGAACTCGGCATTGAAATACCCCGTGCGGAAGCCTCAATGAGTGAACTCCGCCGGAGGCGCGAGCAGATCATCGCCCAGTTCAAGACCGAAGCCGAAAAAGAGCGCCGCGAAGTCGGCGTGCAGGCAGCCAAGCTTGAAGAAGTCATTTCCGCCATGCAGGACCGCAGCCGCCGCTCTGAGGTGCTGGCCCCCATCGCCGGTATCGTCAACAAACTTCACATCAACACCATTGGCGGCGTGGTCAAATCTGGTGAACCACTGGTGCAGCTCGTGCCATTGGAAGACTCGCTGATTGTCGAAGCACGCCTGTCACCACAGGACCGTGCCGAAGTCTGGCCGGGATTGCCGGCAGTCGTGAAGATTTCTGCCTATGACTATTCCATCCACGGCGGCCTCAAGGGTCGTGTGCTGGAAATATCTCCCGATGCCTTGGCGGATGACAAAGGCGAACCCTATTTCCGCGTGCGTCTAGCTGCCAATGCCACCAGCTTTGGACCTGGCAAGCCTGTGGTACCCGGCATGATGGCACAGGTGGATATCCTGACCGGGCGTCACACTGTGCTCGATTATTTGCTCAAGCCGATGCGGCAGTTGCAGGCCAACGCCCTGAGGCAGTGATACCTGCTAGCGGCCTTCGCGGCGGTTGAGGAACGCCAGCTTCTCGAACAAGCTGACGTCTTGTTCGTTTTTCAACAATGCCCCATGCAACGGCGGGATGAGCTTGCGGTTGTCACGCTCGCGCAGGGTTTCAGCGCTGATATCCTCGGAAACCAGCAGTTTAAGCCAGTCCAGCAGTTCCGAGGTCGAGGGCTTTTTCTTGATCCCAGGCGCATCGCGCACGACGAAAAACACCTTCAGTGCTTCCGCCACCAGATCGCGCTTGATGCCGGGATAGTGGACATCGATGATCTTCTGCAGTGTCGCCCCATCCGGGAAGGTGATGTAGTGGAAGAAACACCTGCGCAGGAAAGCGTCCGGCAGTTCCTTCTCGTTGTTGGACGTGATGATCACCACCGGGCGCTTGGCCGCCTTGATGGTCTCGCCTGTCTCGTAGACATGGAACTCCATCCGGTCCAGTTCGAGCAACATATCGTTGGGAAACTCGATATCCGCCTTGTCGATTTCATCGATCAGCAGCACCGGTCGCTTCTCTGAGGTGAAAGCTTCCCACATCTTGCCGCGCTTGATGTAGTTGCGGATATCCGACACGCGCGGATCGCCCAACTGGCTGTCCCGCAGGCGCGAGACCGCATCGTATTCATAAAGCCCCTGCGCCGCCTTGGTGGTGGATTTGATGTGCCAGGACAGCAGTGGCGCATCGAGCGCACGGGCGATCTCTTCCGCGAGCACGGTTTTGCCCGTGCCGGGTTCGCCTTTCACCAGCAATGGCCGCTCAAGGGCAATGGCAGCATTGACCGCGATTTTCAGATCATCGGTCGCCACATAGTCTTTTGTGCCACTAAACCGCATCTCCAAGCCTTTCCCAGAACACCGCACCAAAGAACGAGAAAACCTCCTCGCCGTGCTGGTTCACACCCGTGTTGTAATGCCTGACCACACCCCATTGCGGACGGGACGCTGAAACCCGCTTTTCAACAATGGCCGAATGATAGGTGATGGTATCACCCGCGAACACCGGTTTGATCCAGCGGAGATTGAGAAATCCCGGTGATGGCCCAAGCCGCGCAGGACGCTCCCCCCGCATCATGGCGCTCATAGCAGCAGCTGTGCGGTTTTTCACCATAACGGCCATCCAGTTTGCAGCGGTGTGCCAGCCGGAGGCGATCAAACCGCCGAAGATTGAGGTTTTGGCTGCTTCTGAATCGATATGGAAAAACTGGGGATCGAAGTCCTTGGCAAAACGGATGACATCTGCCTCGGTGAAAGTGATGGAACCCAGTTCCAGTCGCTCGCCAATTTCCAGTTCTTCAAAGAACGGGATCGTATCGCGCTCAACCATCTTCATCACTGGCAGTTCTGTCTTCTGCGATGCAAACGGTTTCGCTTCCGAATCGATCAAATGCTCGCTGCCGCGTCGCCCGATCATGATCAGATTGGTCTGTTCCAGCACCGTTTCATCACGCTGGTTCAGGAGTTCAAAGCGGAAATTGACAAAACCCCGATCTGGCTTGGTGAGGGAGGGCCGCCGATCAAGAATATGGCGAAGCCCGCGCAACTGGTCACCCGCCTTAACAGGCTTCAGCCATTTCAATTCTGATACGCCAGGTGACCCCATGCTGGCGGTATCGAGAATAAAATGGTCGGCAATCATGCGCATATTGAGCGCTGCCGTGTACCAGCCCGAGGCGATCAACTCCCCTGCCATGGTGGCCTTGGCAGCCTTCTCGTCGATATGCATGGGCTGCGCGTCGAATTCCCGCGCAAAGGACAACATAGGGTCATGCGCAACGGTCACGCCACAGTAGGGCGTGGTGGAACCGGGGATGAAGTCTTCAAAATAGAGGGAAGGAATCGATCCCAAAGGGGTCAACCTCTCTTACGGTTGGATTGAAAGAAATGGTTGGATGCATTTTTGTTTGTTGAGCTCGAACCTGTTCCTTCAGCGACAACAGCGACAAACTCTATGCTTGGTTTCCCACGCCGCGTGACGATCAAGCGCTCCCCCGACTCGACGATCCGAAGCAGAGCAGAGAGATGCGTTCGCGCTTTGGATGCGGTCACTGTCTTCATCGAACACCTCGTTACTTGCATCATTCTATCCAGTGAGAACAGAATCCAGCCTCACGTATTAAACCGGAAGTGCATCACGTCGCCATCAGCGACCACATACTCCTTGCCTTCCAACCGGAAACGACCAGCTTCCTTGGCTCCGCTTTCGCCCTTGTGGGCAACGTAATCTGCATAGGCAATCGTCTCGGAGCGGATGAAGCCCTTCTCGAAATCGGTATGGATGACGCCTGCAGCAGCAGGAGCCTTGGTGCCTTTGGTGATGGTCCAGGCGCGGGCTTCTTTCGGACCTACGGTGAAATAGGTCAGCAGGCCCAGCAACGCATAGCCTTCACGGATGACGCGGTTGAGGCCGGGTTCAACAAGGCCGACAGCATCCAAGAAGTCCTTCTGGTCTTCCAGCGCCATCACAGCGATTTCGCTCTCGATCTTGGCTGAGACAACAACGGCCTTGGCACCTTCCGCCTTGGCTCGGTCAAATACGCGCTGCGAGAAGGCATTGCCCTTGTCGGCGGAAGCCTCCTCGACGTTGCAGACATAAAGCACCGGCTTCGAGGTGATGAGCTGCAATGCCTGAAACGCCGCTTCTTCATCCGCCGAGCGCTGGGCCAGACGCGCGGGCTTGCCATCGCGCAGCAAAGGGAGCGCGCGGTTGATCAGATCAAGCGCTTCCTTGGCTTCCTTGTCGCCAACCTTGGCTTTCTTTTCCAAGTTAGCCACGCGCTTTTCCAGAGAATCCAGATCAGCCAGCATCAGTTCTGTCTCGATGGTGTCGATGTCCGACAGCGGATCGATCTTGCCCTCGACATGGGTGATATCCCCATCTTCAAAGCAGCGCACGACATGGGCGATGGCATCGCATTCCCGGATGTTGCCCAGAAATTGATTGCCCAGACCTTCGCCTTTGGATGCACCGCGCACCAGACCGGCGATATCAACGAATGTCAGGCGTGTGGGGATGATCTGCGCTGAACCGGCAATGGCCGACAAGGTATCCAATCGCACATCGGGCACGGCCACATCACCCACATTGGGTTCGATGGTGCAGAAGGGATAGTTGGCAGCCTGTGCAGCCGCTGTCTGCGTCAGGGCGTTGAAAAGGGTCGATTTGCCTACGTTAGGCAGACCAACGATACCGCATTTGAAACCCATGACCGTTCCGGAATTGCGCCAGCACGCCATGAAGCGTGGGCTGAGACAGAGTTAGCGGCATGCAGTAACGGGCAAACGCCTTTACGGCAACAGGGTTGCGAGCATCAGACCAATTCCCTTGCCCGCCGGATGCGCACATAGAGTGCGCCAGTGCCGCCGTGGCGCTGCGCGGCATCCTCAAACCCGATGATACAGCGGCGCAAACCGGGATCAGACAGCCAGTGGGGCACCAGACGCTTCAGCACACCACGCTCACTATCGCTGTAGCTGCTGCTGCCCTTGCCAGTGATAATCATTACGAGGGCTGCGCCTTCATGGTGCTTGCGCTGCACGAACTGCAGCAAGGCACGATGCGCCTCATCCTGCCGCATGCCATGCAAATCAAGCACGCCATCGATAGGCGCCTGCCCGCGCGTTACACGCTGGCGCAATCGCCGCTCGATGGGTGCCATCGGCAGAAGACGGTTTGGAGCAGGTGTAATGGGTTGTGACGAAGCAATGGCTGTCACAGAAGCCGTTTCACTGGCGCGTTCCGCCAGTTGTTTTGGCATCACCGGCACTTTTCGCCCCGGCAATGGCCGCACTTGCGAGGCGACATGCACCCACAGCGCCAGCTCTTCATCACTCAGCTTGCCACGCCGCCTCATGATGCTTTGGGCCAAAGCAAAACAAAGCGCATGGGATGACGCAAGACGCCAGCCCGTGATCCAGCTTCAGCCCCTGAGCCATGATAAAGATCTGCCCGCGCTGGACCCAGAATGGCAGAGCCCGTGTCCTCGGCAATCGTCAGTTGGCGGAAAGCCTCGCTCTTGTCGCCTACTGGCAAATCCACCTGCATCCAGACAGGCAAGCCGTAGGCCCAGATCGTCCGGTCCACCGCAATAGAGCGCCATGGTGTCAGCGGAATACCTGCACCGCCAATCGGCCCAGCAGATTCAGAAAGCTCATCTGCCAGACGGAAGAACACATAAGAGCGGTTCATCTCCATAATGCGTTTGGCATTAACCGGATTGGCGCGCAGCCAGGCTTTCAACTTGTCGAGCGTCGCATCTTGCAGTGGCAGCAGGCCTTCCTGCACCACAATCCGCCCGATGGAGCTGTAGGGATGACCGTTGCGCCCGGAATAGGCGATGCGCACGGTCTGGCCGTTCGGCAACCGCACACGGCCGGAACCCTGAACCTGCATGAAGAAAACCTCGACATCGTCTTTCAGCCAGATGATCGGCTTTGTCAGCGATGCAATCTCGCCGCGCATGATGGCACCACGGTCGGGGTAGACCGTAAATTTGCCATCCTTTTCCTTTCGCGCAGCAGCAAAACCTTCGGGAATACCCGGCCATGTCTCGCCCTGAGGTATGGTCACGACATCATTAGGTCTACTGAGGAGTGGAGCCTGAAACGCTTCGGTTTTCTCCAGCGATCCCGTGGTTTCTGGCTCGTAGTAACCGGTCAGAAATCCTGTGCCAGATGCAGGAACGATATCGATTGGCTGAAACCAGCGCTCGAAGAAAGCCTTGGCACCTTCCTTGGTGGAAACATTGGCCTTCAACGCCTCGGCACAAACCGTGATGAGCGATGGCGGTGGCACAGCCCCGGCCCGGAGCGCCGGAGAAGACGCCATACGCGCGGCGCAATGGTTCCGAAACACCGCCCATGCCGCGAGATGATCGTCGCTTTGCCAGCCCGCAAGCTGCTCAAACGGCAATGGTTTGGCCGTTGCGCCTTTGAGATCAGGCAGCGCCTCTGCCCAAGAGACTGTAACTGTTGCGGCTGTAACTGTCATGACAAGAGTAATCGCGGCGGCGAAGGATGCGCGCACCGCCTGCAATCAGCCGTTGCTCTCTGTCGCCACCAGTTTCCAGTTAGGATCACGGGTGCTGGTATCGCGTGCGAAGGTCCAGATGTCGTTGACGTCGGCAATCTTCTCGGCGCTGCCGTCAATCACGACGCCTGCCTTGTCGCGCGTGGTTGTGATCAACTTGGTCGCAAAGCTGACTGTGACGTGTGCGTGCTTGCCGCGCATTTCAGCGGCCACAATGTCAGCCTTGTCGATGGAAACAAAGGTAGTTTCCGCCACCTCGCCACGGCTTTCGCGGTCTGCAATCGCACCGACGAAACCATCGAGAACATCCTTGGCCAGCAAGTCCTTGAGCGTCTTGCGGTCACCCTTGGAGTAGGCCTGCACAATCATTTCGTAAGCGGCCTTGGCACCACCGGCAAAACCGCGACCATCAAAACCGGGGTCCGCCGCCAGAATGCTGTCGAGACCTGCCGCCAATGGCGTTCCCGCCTGGGCAATGCCCATCCAGCGATCGGCCTGTGTCATTTCCGGCTGTTCATTGAGGGCCGGACGGTTGGCGGTTGGCAAGGGAACAACATTGTCCTGTCGACCAATTGCCTGCTCAGGGTTCTGACGGGCTTCCCGCTCGCGGCGAATCTCTTCTGGCGGCCGCTCAAAGCCCGCCTTTGTTCCCAACACAGACCGCAGCTTCATGATGACGAAGACAGCCAGACCAAGAAACACGAGTGTAAGAACAAGATCATTGTTGCCCGACATGATTTATCATCCATTCCATAGTGCTGATGTGCATGGTAACACGGGATCGGCTTGAAAGCAGACCCCAAGCTGCTCATATGTGGATGCGGGAGTAGCATTCGCCAACCCCAGCGACAAGTTTTGCAGCAGACTCCTTTTCAATGATGCGTCGATTTCCTCTTCTAACTGGTCTGATCGTCATCGCCGCGTGGTTTGCTGCGGAAGTGATTATGTTCAACCTTGTCGCCAGCTGGACAGGCGGATTGATGGCATTTCTGCTGTTTATCCTGAAATCCGTTGCTGGATTCGTCTTTGTGGGCCAGTTGCTGCGCCGCAAACTGATGACAACCACCGGAATCAAGGTTGAAACTATCACAGGTGCTGGCATCACCCACGCCTCACTCAAGGTGCTGGGCGCTGTGCTGGTTGTGGTGCCGGGATTTCTGGCAGGCATCATCGGTCTGGCGCTTTTGACGCCTTCTGTGCGGCAAATCCTGGCAGGGCGCGTCAGAAAAGCGCAGCAGGACCCAAGGGATATCGATCTTTCCAGCAAGGACTGGCAGGAAATCCCTGATGAGCCGCGCAAGCGCATCCGCCGCCGCGCGAAGCAGGACGAGAACTGAGCAGTCTGCTTTTCAGAAACGCATTTTTTGCTGAAAAATCATGCATATGCTGTAAAAATGCGCAAACAACCCTGACCGCCTGCCCGAAATTTAACCGGATTCAACAGGAATCAGACGTTTAATAACTTGGCACACGCTTTGCTGAGTAATTTCTCGAACTTCAGTAGATTTTCGGGGACCCTGATATGTCGATTTTCGGTGATGCCTTCAGCAGCAAGTACAAATTGTCCCGCAAGGGGTGCGATTGTGGCGAGCACAACAGTCAAGCTGAGCACGAAGCGGCTCAAAGAGCTGATGCAGCCGCAGCCGGGAGCGAAGATCTGCGTCTGAGCCGAGTGGTGGAAGGCGCAATCATGCGTGCCATCTTCCCGGTGGAGGCAGAACGCCGCACATTCCTGAAGGCTGTTGGCGCATCAACCGCCTATGCAGCGCTGGCATCCATCTTCCCTGTTGCGACAGCAACAGATGTGTTCGCGCAAGGTGCTGCACCTGAGAAGAAAGACCTGAAGATCGGCTTTATCCCTATCACCTGCGCCACGCCGATCATCATGGCTTCACCCATGGGTTTTTACAGCAAGCATGGCCTGAATGTTGAAGCCGTGAAGACAGCAGGTTGGGCTGTGATTCGCGACAAGACCATGAACAAGGAATATGACGCCGCCCACATGCTGGCGCCTATGCCACTGGCGATCACATTGGGTGTTGGATCAAACGCTGTTCCCTACACCATGCCAGCGGTCGAGAACATCAACGGACAGGCGATCACACTCGCCAACCGCCACAAGGACAAGCGCGATCCAAAGTCCTGGAAGGGCTTCAAATTCGCGGTTCCCTTCGATTTCTCCATGCATAACTACCTGCTGCGGTATTACCTCGCAGAACATGGCCTTGATCCTGATACAGACGTGCAGATCCGCTCGGTTCCGCCACCAGAGATGGTTGCCAACCTGCGCGCTGACAACATCGACGGCTTTCTGGGGCCCGACCCGTTCAACCAGCGTGCGGTCTATGACGGTGTTGGCTTTATCCATGTTCTGTCGAAAGAACTGTGGGACGGACATCCCTGCTGTGCTTTCGCAGCCTCGCGTGAATTCGTTACCACGATGCCCAACACCTATGCGGCCCTGCTGAAGGCCATCATCGATGCTACGGTCTATGCCTCGAAGTCTGAGAACCGCAAGCAGATCGCCGAAGCGATTGCGCCTGCCAACTATTTGAACCAGCCGCAGATCGTGCTCGAACAGATCCTTACCGGCACCTACGCCGATGGTCTGGGCCAGGTGAAGCGCGATCCGCAGCGCGTGAATTTTGATCCGATCCCCTGGGACAGT
This sequence comes from Beijerinckiaceae bacterium, assembly GCA_051649305.1. Taxonomy (GTDB): domain Bacteria; phylum Pseudomonadota; class Alphaproteobacteria; order Rhizobiales; family Beijerinckiaceae; genus JADCCX01. Next base: position 8,187 of record JBOFGV010000103.1, on the reverse strand, counting down.
TTTGCCATCTGGATCATGACGCAGATGAAGCGCTGGGGACAGTTGAAGGGCGAGGTCAACTACAAGGCCATCGCTGATCAGGTTTATCTGGCAACCGATGCCAAGCGCCTGATGAAGGATCTGGGACACGCTGTGCCCGAAGCCTCCACCAAGACCTTCTCGGTCATGGGCAAGCCCTTTGATGCCACAAAGCCCGAGGAATACATCGCCTCGTTTGCCATCAAGCGGACATGATGAATCATGTCTTCGCTTTCGATCAAGACGCTATCATTGCAGACGCGCGCCTCGCTTCTGTCCTGCCTCATTCTGCTGATCTTCGGCCTCGCATGGCATATCGGCGTTAATGCATCGCAAGGCACAGGGCAGGCCGGCATTGATCCGGAATATGCCAAACTGCTGGGACAGAGCGCCACCACAGGCAAATCCGCCATGCCCGGCCCATTGGATGTGCTCGCCAAGATGTGGGAGCACGCCCAACAGCCGTTCTATGATCGCGGACCCAACGACAAGGGTGTCGGCATTCAGCTCGCCTATTCCATTGGCCGCGTTTTGCTGGGCTACGGCCTTGCTGTGCTTGTCGCCATTCCACTGGGTTTCGTGATTGGCATCTCGCCCCTGATGAACCGGGCACTTGATCCCTTCATCCAGATTATGAAGCCGGTCTCGCCGCTCGCATGGATGCCACTGGCGCTTTACACTATCAAGGATTCAGCGATTTCCTCGATCTTTGTCATCTTCATCTGCTCGCTCTGGCCGATGCTGGTGAACACCGCCTTCGGCGTGTCGAGTGTGCGCAAAGAATGGCTGAATGTGGCGCGGACACTGGAAGTCAGCGGTTTCCGCAAGGCTTTCACCGTCATTTTGCCCGCCGCTGCGCCCACCATCCTCACCGGCATGCGCATCTCCATCGGCATCGCCTGGCTCGTCATTGTAGCAGCTGAAATGCTCGTGGGTGGCACAGGCATTGGCTACTTCGTCTGGAACGAATGGAACAACCTCTCGATCACCAATGTCATCACCTCGATTATCCTGATCGGTCTGGTGGGCATGATCCTCGACCAGATTTTGGCAAGACTGGCGAAAGCCGTCACGTATCCCGAATAACTTGCCCTGAGTAAGCACCATGTCAGACAAATATATTTCACTTGAAGGCATCGCCCGCCGCTTTGATGCGCCCGGTGGTGGCAAGACGACCGTATTCGAGGATGTCTGGTTCACTGTGGCCAAAGGCGAGTTCGTCTGCATGATTGGCCACTCCGGCTGCGGCAAGACGACCGTGCTCAACATTCTGGCCGGTCTTGATGCGCCTGACGACGGCGTGGCCGTGGTGGATGGCGAGGCGATTGAAGGACCGTCCCTCAACCGGGCCGTGATTTTCCAGAGCCATGCGCTGCTCCCATGGCGGACAGTGCTGGGCAATGTCGCCTACGCCGTCTCGTCCAAGTGGCGTGACTGGACCAAAGACAAGATCGAGGAGCAGGCCAAGAAGTTCATCAAGCTTGTGGGTCTGGCGGGATCAGAACTGAAGAAGCCTGCACAGCTCTCAGGTGGCATGAAACAGCGCGTGGGCATTGCGCGCGCGCTGTCCATTGAACCCAAAATCCTCCTGATGGACGAGCCGTTTTCGGCGCTTGATGCATTGACCCGTGGCAACTTGCAGGACGAGGTGCGCCGCATCTGCCTTGATACCGAGCAGACCGTTTTCATGATCACACATGATGTGGATGAGGCGATATATCTCGCGGACAAGATCATCCTGATGACCAACGGTCCGCACGCCATGGTGGCCGAAATGGTTGTGAACCCATTGCCGAAGGACCGCCTGCGGAACGATGTTCACAAACACCCCGGTTATTACGCCCTTCGCAATCACCTGATTGATTTTCTTGTGTCGGGCTCGAGCACCTTCAAGAACGAGATTCCTGAAGGTTATGACCGCCGCAAGCCACCGGTTGTACGGCCTGCTGTGCAGCTCCAGCCAGTGCCACCAACCAAATCAGGCAAGCGTGACGCAGCCTGAAACAATCACCCATCACCACAAGACGGAGAACACCCATGAAGCGTGCCGACCTCACTGAAAAGATTCTCGACATCAAGCGCGAGAAGGGCTGGACCTGGAAATACATCACTGACGAGATCGGCGGCATGGCCCCCGTTCTGGTCATTGGTGCTCTTCACGGTCAGATGAAACTCGTGAAGCCCCTTGCCGCCAAGGCAGCTGCCCTCTTCGGCCTGACCTCCAACGAGGAGAAAATGTTGAACGAGGTGCCCTATCGCGGCACGACAATGCCTCCGACCGATCCCCTGATTTACCGCTTCTATGAAATGGTGATGGTCAATGGACCGGCCTGGAAAGCCATGATCGAGGAAGAGTTCGGCGACGGCATCATGTCCGCTATCGATTTCGACTTTGAAATGGAGCGCCTGCCCAACGCCAAGGGCGACCGCGTCAAGATCACGATGTCTGGCAAGTTCCTACCCTACAAATATTACGGCAATGAACAGGGCATTCCTGATTATGGCTTCAAGGAAAGCTGAAATATCGCAGGATAAGACCAACAGGATGACAGAACACTTGTCGCTGTCATCCTGTTCGTGATAGCCGACACGGGATAATCTGACACTCACAAGGACCTGAACATGTCGGCTGGAAAAAATGGCGCCAATGGCACTGCTGCCAATGAAGCCCCCTCACTGAACGCACTGGGGCAATACACCAAGGATTTCTCCTTCGAAAATCCCCATGCTCCGAAGTCTCTCGGTCCACAGGAAGCCCAGCCCGGCATCAATATTCAGGTCAACGTCAACGCCAGACAGTTGTCGCAGGACGATTTCGAAGTTGAACTGAAGCTTGAGGGCGGTGCCGGCGAAGGTGCCGATACGCTTTTCAAGTTTGACCTCACCTATTGCGGCATTTTCCGTGCCCAGAACATTCCTGCCGAGCAAATGGGCCCGGTTGTGATGATTGAATGCCCACGGCTGATCTTCCCCTTCGCCCGCCAGATCATTGCTGATGCGGTGCGCAACGGTGGTTTCCCGCCGCTTTACATCGATCCGATCGACTTCGGCGCGCTTTATAACCAGCGCATGCAGGAGCAGCAGGCTGCGACGAGCTGAGATTGATTGCAAGGTGCAGACAGGAGAGTTTTTCCGTCTTGATCTTTTGTTAATCTAGCATACGTATTGTTACGTAGTCGCCTTCAGTTATTGAAACCCCCCGTTTTCAGTTTCTGCGAGCAGCTACACGCCAAGGCTCCTTGGTGGTTGTCTTTGACACGGACGCTCGACTCCCCCCGAGTCGGGCGTTTGTTTTGTCTGCGGGTATTTTCTACAAATTTTCCTTTGCAGATAAATCTCTGGAACAGCACCTTCGCGCCCGGTAGAGAAAGCAAAGCTATTCTCTTTGCACTGTCTTTGAACGGGCCACGCATGACACTTCGCATTGCCACATGGAACATCAATTCGGTTCGGTTGCGAATCGATCTTGTCGCCCGATTTGTTGCCGAACACGCGCCGGATGTTCTGTGCCTACAGGAAACCAAATGCCCGGATGACCAGTTTCCCTTGTCTGGCATCAAGGCCATGGGCTTTCGCTACTGGGTGTTTGTCGGACAAAAAGGCTACAACGGCGTTGCCATTTTCTCGCGATTCCCGCTTCTTGATCCTGAGAAGCGCTCCTTCGGCGGCAAGGAAGATGCCCGCCATATCGCGGCCATGCTGGGCGAAGAGGCGGGTGCCTATGCCGGTCTGACTGTGCATAATTTCTATGTGCCAGCAGGTGGCGATATCCCGGACCGGGAACTCAACGAGAAATTCGGCCATAAACTCGATTTTCTGCGTGACATGCGTGCATGGTCAACCGGATCAGTGGGGACACGTCGCAAGAGCGTTCTTGTCGGCGATCTGAACATTGCCCCCTATGAAACCGATGTCTGGAACCACAAGGCGCTTTTGAAGATCGTCAGCCATACGCCGGTTGAAACCGAGGCGCTGGAGGATTTGCGCGTGTCTGGCCAATGGATCGATGCTGTTCGCCTGATCAAGCCCGAGCCTGAGCAAGTGTACTCATGGTGGAGCTATCGCTCTGCAGACTGGGAAACCGCCAACAAGGGACGCCGACTTGATCATGTCTGGGCGACAGAAGACCTCAAAGCGGCGGTTGTTGACACCAGCATCACCAAGGAAACCCGCGGATGGGACAAGCCGTCTGACCATGTGCCCGTGACAGTGTCGTTCCGACTTTAAGCCAGGAGCAGCGATTCGGCAGAGATCGGGGCTCACCGCACATTTTCATGAAAACCGGACATTATAAGCTTCTTGGCTGAGCGGATTGGCCTTAGATATCAGGCATCCATGTCGAATTCTCGCTTTATTGGTGCAAGAGGGGTTCATCGCGCAGTTTGTCCACGAGCTGCTGCGCTAGTGTGGTCGTACGGATCGGGCGGTTGCGAGTCGGCAGCGTCAGCACATGGACCGGCAAATGCTTAGGCTCCGTTTCTGGAAGCAGCCTCACCAATGCGCCCTCGGCAAGCTCGCGATCGACCTGGTAGGACAGGAAGCGGCCGATCCCGTGGCCTGATTTCACGCACCAGATCGCTGCCTCGACATCATCGATCGCGAGCAGGTTCTGCATTCGGCTCGGAAGCAGGACTCGCCCTTGACCGAACGTCCATGAACCGAGTGCGCCAGCTCGCAAGCCGACGACAAGCTTCATGCCTGCAAGATCATCGATAGAGCGCGGCAAGCCGGCTGATGCGATGTAGTTCGGCGCTGCCACGAGGACCCTCCCGAGCGAGCCGACCTTTCTGACGGTAAGATCGGATGATGGCAGTGCGCCGATGCGAATGGCGATATCGAACTGCTCTTCGATCATATCGACGACCCGATTCTGTAGCATGACCTCCAGCCGGACCTGCGGGTAAGTCTGGCCGAATGCCGCGAGTAGCGGCATAACATGACGTCTGCCGAACAGCACGGGCGCAGTGATGCGTAGCAGACCCGTCATCGTTCCGGCTGCAGCATCCGAGGACAGGCCGTCATAGGCAGCGATGATCTGCCTTGCACGCGCCGCCACATCGAAGCCCTCGGCTGACACCGCCAACTTACGGGTCGACCTCTCAACGAGGCGACGGCCCAGCCTATCTTCTAGCGCCGCAAGTGAGCGTGTAATGGAGGGCGGCGAGCGCCTGAGCCGCCGCGCAGCGCCAGCCAGACTGCCGCTATCGAGGATGGCGAGCAGAACGCGCAGTTCGTCGAGACGGTCCATCACTATTCCAGAAATAGAAATTCTAAATTCAATTTATTTCATATTTTGGAATGAATGATAAGGCCATATATTTTGCCTCCTGGAGGCAAACATGGATGCAACAAAGATCGTTCTACATGGCACCGCGCTGTCCGGCCACGCGCACCGGATCGAGCTGCTGCTTCGCATGCTGGGTCTGCCATATCTGTTTTCGGCATCGCCCGCTGACGTCAGGCGCACGCCAGAATTCCAGAAGCTGAACCCTCTCGGTCAAATCCCTGTACTGGAGGATGGCCCCGTCGTTATAGCTGACAGCAATGCCATTATGACTTATCTGGTCCATCGCTATGATCCGAAAGGTCAGTGGCTGTCACGCGATCCCGTGATCGCCGCGGAGATACAGCGTTGGCTGTCAATCGCCGCCGGGGAGATTTTCTACGGGCCGGCGACTGCGCGCATGGTCGCTCAATGGGGTATGCAGGGCGACGCCGTCCGTGCTCTCGTCATCGCACAAAGGCTATTCTCATTCATGGATCAGCACCTGTCGGGAAGGTCGTTCTTGGCGGCCGAGCATGCCACGCTCGCCGACCTCGCCTGCTATTCCTACACCGCTCATGCGCCAGAAGGTGGCATCTCGCTGGAGCGATATCCTGCCATCCGTGCGTGGATCGCCAGGGTGGAGGCGCTGCCGAATTTCAAGCCTATGCCACAATCCCCATTGCCGACAGGGCTGACCAGTTGACGTCCGAACCGTCGCCGTTCCACAAGGATGAGCTGCAGGCGCAGGCGCTTGCTGGGCTCTCCGCCAAAGGCACCGGTATCCGTACTGTTTTGACCGATCAACTGCGCCAATTCTTCCCTCTGTTGCGCTATGCATTTATCGGCTGCGTCGATGCGGACGGATGGCCGATCGCAGCTGTTCTGTGGGGCGACGCCTGCTTTATCCAGTCGCCAACTGACACATCGCTTTTAATCGGAGCAATCCCGCCACTGGATGATCCAGCTTCAGCCTGCCTTGTCACAAATGCACCTATCGGCATCCTCGGCCTTGATCTGCGCACCCGGCGGCGCAACCGCGCCAATGGCGTGATCGCCCAGGTCAATGCCGGCGGCCTTGAGGTTGCTGTCCAGCAGAGCTTCGGCAATTGCGCGCAGTACATTCAGGTGCGCGAGGATAAACCGACGAGACGGGTTGCCGGCAGCGTCAACCACTTTCGCTCCCTCGATTCAGCCGTTGAGAAAATCATCAAGGAGGCCGATACGCTGTTTGTTGCCACAGCATCGGGTCCCGGAATTGCCGAGCGCGGAGGCTTAGACATCTCGCATCGCGGCGGCTATCCAGGCTTTGTGCATGTCGACGGTGACACTCTCTTCATTCCTGACTTCAAGGGAAACAGCTATTTCAACACCCTTGGAAATCTGATCGGTGAGCCGCGATGCTCCTTGCTGTTTATCAATTTTCCAACAGGGGGCATCGTTCAGCTTCAGGGGCGGGCCGAGATCAACTGGGCGACTACATCGCAGCTCTCCGGCGCGGCAAGGCAATGGGCCTTCCATCTCGAACAGGGATGGTACCGAGAGGGTGCGTTACCGATCGAGTGGTCTGAGCCTGAGTTCGCTCCCGCACTGTTTTGATCAAATGAAGTCACGCGGTCGCGGAGACAGCAAGTGCATTAGCCCAAACATTAGCAAATCACTACCGGCAGCAGGTGGCCAAAACCCGAAAGAGCTATTCCTGATCCTCCGGCAACATCTGATCTATCCGGCGCAGTTTGCCATCCAGTTCCGCAATGCGCCCCTGAAAACTGCTGCGCATCGCACGGCCTGTATCAGGATATTCCGCCAGTATCCGGCGAATGAGATGGCGCGGAATCCGGCGGATGGTCGTCACCTCAAGCGCAGTGGCGGTGGCGGGGCGAATGGTTTCAACAAACAAGGCGGTTTCGCCAACCAGCGCACCTGCGACATGTGTTTCTTCCGTTCCCTCGCCAATCAGATGCAAGGAACCGGAAACAATGAAATAGCCGCCGTCCGAAACATCCCCTTCGCGGAACAGCACATCACCCTGCCGCAAAATGCGCGTGTCAGAGTTGAAAGCGAGCAACCGCAATGCCTCCACTTCGAAGTGGGCAAGCACAGGATTGGCGGTCAGCTGGATGATATCGTTATCGAGGGACATACAGACTACCTTATCCCATCATTGAGATCAGGGAACCAGTTTATAACCGCCAGCATCAGTGACCAGAATGCGCGCCTGCCCGGGATCTTTCTCGATTTTCTGACGCAGGCGGTACACATGGGTTTCAAGCGTGTGGGTTGTCACGGCAGCGTTGTAGCCCCAGACCTCCTGCAACAGCACATCTCTTGGCACGACACGCTGTCCGGCCCTGTAGAGATAGCGCAGGATGGATGTCTCTTTTTCGGTCAGGCGGATTTTGCTTCCCTTGTCGGTGATGAGCATTTTCGCACCGGGACGGAAAACATAAGGGCCGAGATTGAACTGCGCATCCTCGCTGGCTTCAAACTGACGCAGATGGGCCCGCACGCGTGCCAGAAGCACGGCAAAGCGAAAGGGCTTGGCGACATAATCATTGGCACCGGCTTCCAGACCAAGCACCGTATCAGCCTCGGTATCGTTTGCTGTCAGCATGATGATTGGGCTCTTGAAGCCGTTCTTGCGCATCACACGCACCGCTTCACGCCCATCCATATCGGGCAGGCCCACATCCATCAGCACGAGATCGACATGGTCTCCACGAACACTCTGGATGCCTTCGGAAGCCGTTGCAGCCTGCAGAATGCCGAACTCTTCATGCAACGCCAGTTGTTCTGCCAGAAGCGTGCGCAAATCGTTGTCGTCATCAACCAGCAGAATTCGTCTTACATTGCTCATAAAGGTCCGCCTTTGCCCTCTCGTCACATGCCTTATGCATGATAATGGT
>JBOFGV010000102.1:0-4229 GCA_051649305.1 Beijerinckiaceae bacterium | reverse complement strand
CGCTGGGTAATTGGCAGAATTTCTGGCACGTCACGCGCCAGCCTCTGAACTTCTTCACAGTGGATTTCGCCGGGCGCATCGCCACACGCGTGCTGTCAACCTCGCGGCCCGTGCGCGAAAGCGTGCTGGCTGGTGTGCGTGGCGTGTGGTTTCTGGTGGCGCTGGCCATTGGCGTGGTGGGTTTGCTGGGCAATGTGAACCTCTGGCTCGTGCCGCCGGTTATCGTCTGGGGTGCCGCCTATGTCTGGCTGCTGGTTGTCGTGCTGCCCATGCGGCGGCAGCGCTCCATGGCCACATCAGCTGCCCGCTCCGCTATCACCGGCAAGGTGGTGGATATGATGGCCAACATCTCGACAGCCAAGCTCTTTGGCCGCCGCAGCAGCGAGGATGCCTATATCCGCGATGGCTTCCAGAAATTTGATGCCGCCTTCTTTAGGGAGCAGCGCATCAGTTCGCTCTTCACCTTCGCTCTGTCGGTCATCAATGCGCTGGTGGTCTGCGTCATCACGCTGCTTTCCTTCTGGCTTTATACAACTGGGCAGATCAATATCGGCCAATTGACGACGGCGTTTTTCACGGCCACCACCCTGATCAACAGCGCCAACTGGGTGAGCCAGGAAATCGTGCTGATCTTCGAGAATCTTGGCGTGGTTGAGGAAGGCATGGAAACCGTTGCTGTGCCGCTGGGTGATGGCGACCACCCCGGTGCGACAGACCTGAAAGTGACCGCAGGCGAAATCCGCTTCGACACTCTCAATTTTGGATACGGCGGCGACAAGGCGGTTGTGCATGATCTGTCGCTGGTTCTGCGCCCCGGAGAGCGCGTCGGCATCGTTGGCCGTTCAGGGGCTGGAAAATCCACGCTCGTCAATCTGCTTCTGCGCTTCTACCGGCCAGAGGGCGGGCGCATCCTCATCGACGGGCAGGATATTGCCGACATTACCGAAGACAGCCTGCGCCAGCAGATTGCCGTGGTGACGCAGGAAACCGCGCTGCTGCATCGCTCGCTGGCTCAGAACATCGCCTATGGTCGCGAGAGCGCCAGCTTTGAGTCCATCGAGGCGGCGGCCAAACAGGCGAATGCGCAAGGGTTCATTCTTGAGGCGCGCGACTGGGCAGGCCGCACCGGCTACGATGCCCATGTGGGTGAGCGGGGCGTGAAGCTGTCGGGCGGCCAGCGCCAGCGTGTGGCGATTGCCCGTGCGATCCTGAAGGATGCGCCCATTCTCGTGCTAGACGAGGCGACCTCGGCGCTCGACAGCGAAGTGGAGGCCGCTATTCAGGAACAGCTTGCAGGCCTGATGCAGGGCAAAACGGTGATTGCCATCGCGCACCGCCTTTCGACACTGCAGATCATGGACCGACTGGTGGTGATGGATGCAGGCCGCATCATCGAGCAGGGCACGCATGCGGAGCTGCTGGCCAACGGCGGCATCTACGCCGACCTCTGGACGCGCCAGAGTGGCGGTTTCATCGTGCCGCCAAAGAGGGCGGCGGCGGAGTAGTCCCCATTGTCATTCCCGACGCCTGAAGGGCGAGCGGGAATCCAGACTCTTTTTTGCAACTCGGAAAACCGTAAGACTGGATTCCCGCCCGCCTGCGGCGTCGGGAATGACAGTCCCACAACCCTCAGCTGCGGGTCTTGCGCTCGCGGTCGTTCTCTTCCATCACCGCGATGACATCGAGATAATCCTCGTGCCGTGCCGGTGCATAGCGTGACACCTGCCCATCAGTGAAGGTGTTCCAGACATCCGGCGCATCATCCTTGAGCGTGATGAAGCTGTTGCGCACCAGATCAACCAGTTCCTTGGGCATGTCCGAGCGCACGCAGATCGGCGAGTTGGGGATGAGCGGCGACTTCCAGATCATGCGTGTCGAACCCTTCGGCACCATGTTGCGGGATTCGAGCCGCTGCACGATGCCGCTTGTCTCGTTGGTCCAGAACACGGCACCGGCATCAAACTGACCGTTCACAACAGCGCGAACCGAGTTGTCATGGCCGCCGGAAAAAGGCGTCGCCTTGAAATAGGTCGCCACATCAATGCCCTGCTTCTTGAGGTAATAGCGTGGGAAGGCATAGCCCGATGTCGAGTTGGGATCGGCAAAGGCAATGACCTTGCCCTTGAGACCAGCGATATCCTTGATGTCGCTCTCGGTCTTGACGATGATGACGGAGTAATATCCCTCCGCCCCGTTGTTATCCACATCGCGCAGGATGGGGATCAACCGGTCCGCCATCACGCGGCGGCCAAGGGCATAGATGGCTGGACCAAAGCGGGAAAATTCGATGTTGCCTGAACGCATGCCTTCCACCAGACCAGCATAGTCTGCCACACGGTAGACCTTGACCGGAACACCCAGCTTTTGAGTTAGGTGCTTGGCCAGTGGCTCATGTCGCGCCATGGCGAGTTGCTCGTTCTCTGCCGAAGACACACCCATGCGCAATTCAGGGAAGCGCTTGCGCCAGTCTTCCTGCGCAAAGGCAGGGCTGACAGCGGGCGTGACAGCAGCGGCGGCCAATGTGGCAAGTGCCGAGCGGCGCGAAATGTTAAAGCTGGTCATGGCAATGGTCTCCTCTGTCCAAGCAGAGACCTGAATCATGTCAGAGGTTTTTCAATGCGATGACAGTTTGGCGACGGTTGTCAGATGAGCAGCCCTCGAGCGCTATGCATTCAAACTGAAGCATTACCCTCCTCGCTTGCGGAGAGGGGAGAAGCGCAGGAACCCGGCAACTAGAATCAAACTTAATGCAGAAAAGACTTCAACCCTGCTTCAGCGCCCTCAGCACCAGTCCAACACCTGCCGCAGTCATGCCCAGCATCATGAGTGTGTTGAACAGGCTGGTGCGTTCGAAATAGATGTTGAGGTTCATCAGAATGCCTGCCGCAATGACCAGTATGCCGAGAAACAGCAGGATGAAACCCCAGCGCGATTGCCCGTCGAAGAACAGCAATCCGATGCCGAGGAGAAACGGAATGAGCGACAGGCCGAAGGCGTTGTAACCGCCAAGCGTCCAGTAGCCGGTCTGCACGCTCACCTGCTGCGTGATGAGATAGGCTCCCACGGCCGCCAGACCAAGGCCAAGGAAAAACTGCCCCAAACCGCCCGGTGTGCCCCCTGCCCCAATCATGCTGCTGCTCCTGATTCTGCCCACGATGCCTCTGATGTGGGGGAATCCAGCGGCGCTTGCAAGCACCCAGCAGGATCAGTGCCCTCGTGCGAGGCAACTGTGTTGCAAGGAAAGATCAAGGATCATGTCGGTTGGCTCTTGCCACCTGCGATCATCCAGCGTATCGCAGCCTCCGTTGCTGCTGTAGCTCAGTGGTAGAGCACACCATTGGTAATGGTGAGGTCGAGAGTTCAATCCTCTCCAGCAGCACCATCCATCCCCGCAAATCCACCGGTTCCGCGCTTTCACGAGCATTGACTTGCCACAGGCAGACCACAGAGGCGCGCCACTCAAGCATCATAGTGCGCGGCTGAGGAGCGCTTTGCATGGAATATTGCGCCTGACCAGCCGTTGTCATGAGGACCGTTGCATGGTGCGGCGGTCGTCAACCAGAAATGGAGACTACTCATGAAACATTCTCTTACCATATCGACCATTGCCGGCGTGGCTCTGGCTACGCTTGGTGCCGTTGGTGCTCAGGCGCATCGCGGTGATGCGGTTATTGAGCGTTCGACTCCAGCGAAGGTTGAGGCACAAAAAACAGACGAACGCCTGCGCGTTGCTGGTAACTCCAGCTCGAACAGCTCTTCAAACAGTTCGTCCAACAGCTCTTCGAACAGCTCATCCAACAGCTCTTCGAATTCCAGCTCGAACTCGTCTTCGAACAGCTCATCAAACGGCTCTTCGAACTCAAGCTCGAACTCGTCTTCGAACAACTGACAGGTGACTGTAGACAGAATGGGAAGGGCCGGTTCGCTGGCCCTTCTTCTGCAGTCTGCCTTGTTGGCAACGCGATTGCCTGATGGAGGAGCCCTCCCTATCCCACCTGAGCGGCAATGCATTGCAGAACAAGCAACCGGCGATCCCTTTTGGGGTTGCCGGGTCAACGGAAAGGGCTCCCTCGCGGGAGCCCTTTCTTTATTGTCAGGAGGAGTGCTGAATACCCTTAGCGCTTGGCGCGGGCTTCCTTGCGGTACCAGCCTTCAGCCGCCTGTGTGTGCCGCAGGATCTTTGTGCGTGCGGCAACTTCAGCATCGGTTTCGGCGCGGATTTCGCAGTC
>JBOFGV010000101.1:0-9208 GCA_051649305.1 Beijerinckiaceae bacterium | reverse complement strand
CGTTGCCCAGTTCGCCGGAGAGCACGTCGTCGCCGTCTCCTGCATCGATGGAATCATCGCCCGACTGGCCATTGAGCGAGTCGTTGCCGTCGCCTCCAAAGATGAAATCCTTGCCGCCGCTGCCGATCAGCGTGTCGTTGCCGAGTTCGCCGGAGAGCACATCGTCGCCGTCGCCACCGTCAAGGGAGTCATTGCCAGTTTGACCATTCAGCGTATCGTTGCCGGACCCTGCGGTAATTCTGTCATCGCCTCCGCCTCCGACCAAGACGTTGTTTCCCAACCTATCAAAAAGGATATCGTTTCCGTCACCGCCATCGAGCAGATCATTCCCATCCTGACCGTCGAGGAAGTCGACGTCATCACCACCGAGAAGGGTATCATTCCCCTCTTCGCCCAGGATTGAATCCTTGCCGGACGCACCAATGAGCATGTCATTGCCGGCCCCGCCGCGCAGGCTATCATCGCCAGCTTCGCCAGCGACAAGATCATCGCCTGCTCCGCCATTCATCGCATCGTTGCCATTGCCACCCTTCAGCGTATCGTTGCCAAGTTCGCCGAAAACCGCGTCATTGTCATCTCCGCCCTCGATCGAATCGTCTCCGGCGCTCCCGTTCAGGAAGTCATTGCCATTGCCGCCAAACAGAAGGTCATTTCCGTCGTTGCCGCGCAGAAAATCCTCGCCAAGCTCACCAGAGAGAACGTCGTCGCCGTCTCCGCCATCAATGGAGTCGTTACCCGTCTGGCCGATAAGCGTGTCGTTGCCGGCATTTCCAAAGAGTGTGTCGTTGCCACCCGATCCTACCAGCGTATCCGAGCCGCCAGAGCCAACAATAGAGTCAGCATCATCAAAAAATGTCAGTGTGGAAAATCCGACGACAAGTGCGCCAAGCGTTGTGTTTATATCCGACAAGGAAAGCAAACCACCACGACTGTCATCGATTGTCAGAAAAGTCACAGCTCCAGAAAACTGGCCATTGGCTGCGACAGCGAGGTTTGAACCCGAAACGCTGATCAGCTGACCAGCCTGGTTGCGCCATGTTGCGCTGGTTGATGTGATGTTCAGAAGCTGCGTCAATGCGCCAACAGTAATATCGTTTCTGAGCGCCCAGCCAATTGTGCTGCGTGTCATGCTCAACTCCACACTTACTTTACTGCCGCACAATCTGGTTAGGCGATCAAAATGACAATTTGAAGTATGAAATTAGTGTTTGGTTAAGATAAAAATGTCGCAGCGCCGTGTAGAATATACCTATGCACTGCATGAGTTCAGTCAGAAAATGAAACGGAATGGAAGTAGAACCTACGGCGGCTGTCGGCTTGCCTCTGTGTCTTGTCTAAGACTTCTTCCAGGGTTTCAGTTCACGGATCTGCCATTCACTGTGGCTCACGCGACAGGCATTGCCCTGAAACAGTTCTTCAGGTGCCTTGGCAGAAAGTGTAGCCACGAAAACACGGCAGATCTCGTCCTTGACCAGATAGGCATTGCCTACGGGACCAAAGCTGCCCTTGGCTCCACTATCTGTGTTTTCCCAGCGCACAACGCTGCCGTTGCCCTGTGGATCAAGCGCTGTTGAAAGGGATGCGCGAGCGCGGCGCCAGTCTTCTTCATCCAGCTTTGCCGAGAGCGGAGAAACCTGTCCGGGCTCCATCGTGGAAAAAGGTTTTTTGGTTGAAGGAATGGAGGCTGTCGTGATGTCGTCGTCGCTGGCAACGCTGCTGGCCTGACGTCCTTCGAAGGGCATTGTAATGCTGCATGCCGTCAAAAGACCCAATGCTGTGAGTGCACCAGCCATTCGCGCGCATTTTGCCTTCACCATTGTGAAGGTTGCACTATATACACCATTGGCAAAGACGCGACGCGCCACGCAATACACCCCAACGTACACACACTCGAGAACAAGATAGCAGGTGTTGGTTAATGTCCGGTGACTTTACACAAAGCACAGATCCATTTTCTCTTTTCGAAGAATGGTTTGCAGAGGCGAAGCAATCAGAAATCAATGATGCCAATGCTTTGGCTCTTTCAACAGTCGATGCTTCGGGCATGCCGGATGTGCGCATGGTGCTGATGAACGGCTATGATCAGCGCGGTGTTGTCATCTACACCAATACGCAAAGTGCCAAGGGGCAGCAGCTTGGCGGCAATGCCAAGGCAGCGCTTGTGTTCCATTGGAAGAGCCTGCGCAGGCAGGTGCGCATGCGTGGCACGGTCGAACGGGTAACAGATGCAGAGGCAGATACCTATTTCGCCTCCCGTCCGCGTGACAGCCAGATAGGGGCATGGGCCAGTGACCAGTCGCGTCCGCTTGACCAGCGCTCGACCTTTGAAGACCGGATTGCTGCACTCAAGACAAAGCATGAAGGACAACCCATCCAGCGTCCGCCCCACTGGACCGGATTCAGAATTTGCCCCTTGCAGATCGAGTTCTGGCATGACAGGCCATTTCGCCTGCATGACCGCATTGTTTTTCGCCGCGAAACGCTTGGTGATGCTTTCAGCAAAACGCGTCTATACCCTTGAAACAGATATGATCCGGAGACTGCTGACACCATGGGTATGCCACAGATGAATATCCCCAAAACAGAGCCTGGCAATCGACCTGTCATGCTGCTGACCGGCGCATCGCGCGGCATAGGCCACGCCACAGTCAAGGTCTTTGCCATGGCAGGATGGCGCATCTTGTCCTGCTCGCGCCAGCCATTTTCGGACAAGTGCCCATGGCCATCGGGTGCTGATGACCATGTGCAGATCGATCTGGAAGATCCGGAAGACACGATGCGTGGCATTGCTGAAATCAAGAAGCGGCTGGCAGTGGAGGGCGGTAAACTGCACGCGCTTGTCAACAATGCGGGCATTTCGCCTAAGGGCCCGCAGGGGCAGCGCCTTGGTGCGGCGACAACAGCGTTCAATGACTGGAACAGGGTGTTTCAGGTGAATTTCTTCGCGCCGATCATGCTGGCGCGTGGCCTGCTGGATGAATTGACTGTGGCAAAAGGCTCCATCGTCAATGTCACGTCCATTGCAGGTGGGCGCGTGCATCCCTTTGCCGGTGCAGCCTATGCCACGTCGAAAGCGGCTCTGGCTGCGCTGACCCGGGAAATGGCCTCTGACTTCGGTGCCTTTGGCATTCGCGTCAACTCCATTTCGCCCGGTGAAATTGATACATCCATTTTGTCGCCCGGCACCAACAAGATCGTTGAAAGCCAGATTCCCATGCGCCGTCTGGGGACGACCGAGGAGGTGGCCAAGGCCATCCTGTTCCTGTGCACCGATGCCTCATCCTATGTGAACGGAGCGGAATTGCACATCAACGGCGGCCAGCACGTTTGATATGCGTCCCGTCATTCTTCCACCACGCCCTTTGATTGCAGCCTCCGTAGGCGTGTTCCGCGAGGGCAGGGTGCTGATTGCTGAACGCATTGTGGAGCCTGCTAAGGGGCTTTTCACCTTTCCCGGCGGCAAGCTGGAGATGGGCGAGACACTGGCAGAATGTGCCTTGCGAGAACTGCGCGAAGAGGTCAGCGTATCCGCGCGCATCGTAGGCTTTGTCGACCATGTGGAAACCATCGTGCGTGACCCCGCAGGCAACGTGACCTTCCACGCACTCATCTGCGCTTTTGCAGCGGTGTGGCTGGAAGGCGAGGCGCAATCCTCCTCGGAGATTGGCCAGACAGTCTGGGCACGCCCGGATGATATCGGCCGTTGGCCAACAACAAAGGGCCTCTCCGGCATTGTCGCAAAGGCCCGAACCATCGTAGAACAGGCGGCATGAAGCGGTTATCGCTCTTTCTGCTGGTTTGTATGTTGGCTTGGCCCGTTGAGGCTCAGCAACGTCAGGGCACGCGTCCTGCGCCGCCTCCTGCGAAAGAAGAACCACCACCCGAGCCACCACCACTTGCCTATGAGGCGGATTTGCTCCGCCTCTCGGAAATTCTCGGAACACTGAGCTACATGCATGCGCTGTGCAAGGTCAGCAGCAGTGACAGCTGGCGCCAAAGGATGACACAGCTGATTGAAGCTGAAGGCAACACCCGCCAGCGCAAGGAGCGCCTGGCCGGTGCTTTCAACCGCGGCTTCACTGGTCACCAGCCAAGCCACCGTGCCTGCACAGACAGCGCACGGCTGGTGATTGATCGTCTCGTGTTGCAGGGGCAGCAGATCGCGCGTGAGATTTCGTCGCGTTACAGCGGTTAATCACATCTCACGTTTTACGCCTGTGCCGTTAACCTTTCCGAAAGACTTTGGTCGCGGCAAACCTTCGTCCAGCCTAAGAAAGAAGGAGCAGTTTGCGGGCTGGTTCCCGTCGGAATTGATAGTGTGATGAATACCTCTTTGAATGCCGATACCTACAGCGCCATTGAGATGCAGGAACTCGCAGAGCAAAAGCAGGCGGCTTTGCGGCTGATGCTGGATGCTTTTGCCGAGGGTGATCTGGACGGCATCGAGATCGACTGCATGGCGCAGGCGGCGCTGTTCACTGCCTTCAAGGAATTCGTCATGACCTACGGTGAGGAGCCTGTGGCGCGCTTTGCCGAGCGCCTGCCGGATCGCATCAGAAATGGCGAATTCACCGTGCAGCGCCACGCCTGAGATTGAATTCAACGCCACTGTCTTGACCTCGGCGCATTTGCCCGCTCGATAGGGGCATGACAAAACACAAGCTGATTTGCCTCATTGCTTTTTTCGCAGCCGCTGGCGGCAATGCGCAGGCGCAGTCACGCTCTGCATCTCCTTCGCCACTTGCCAAACCGCCTGAAATTTCACGCGACATCGAAGCCTTGCCATCCGAGGTGCGGCGCATGCGCTCGCTCATTCTGGAGGCGGTGCGCAGCGGTGATCTGCAGCAATTGCAAAAACCGATCGAGACCAATGAGGTTCCACCAAGCTTTGGCAAAACCGGCCGTGAGGCCAATGTCAGTGCTACAAGGCCCAGCCGACCGGCCATGGCGGCTGAATTGATGCGGCAGTTTGCCGAGAAATCAGGCGATGGCAAAGGCCGTGAAACCATGGGCCAAATCATCAACATTCTGGCGGTGGGGCAGGCGCGCATCAACGCCGGCCAACCGCAGGAAATGTATGTCTGGCCTTACTTTGCCGTGCTTGATCCACGGCTGCTTTCGCCTGCACAGGAGGTGGATGTGCTGCGCACCATGAGCGCCTATGCGCTGACAGAATGGCGCGAGAAAGGCCGCTACCCCGGCTGGCGTCTGGGAATCGGGCCAGACGGCACCTGGCACTATTTTCACGGTGTGCAGTAGGCCTTTCAAAGCGCTGTGCTGGTCAGTCCCTTCATCAAAATCGGCCCTGTCGGCTTGCCTGTTGGCGAGCCACCTTGCGGCTCCAGCGTGATCTCAAAGAGATGGCCAACATCCGGATTCTTCAGCGCTTTCAGATCGAGCTTGATGCTGCGCGCCTTGTCGATGCGGCCAATCGAGACTGGCCCTTGTTCGCGGCTTTGCAGTGTCCAGACTTCGAGAATACGCCCTTCCGGCACGCCAATGGTTTCCAGCGGCACAAGCGTCACCGTGCCATCTGCATAGGCGTTGACCACCGCGCCGGCACGCCCTTCGCTGGTCTGAAGAACCGCAACATAAACGGGCTGTGCCGGTGGCTTCGCCAGATTATTGAGGAATGCACCGGACAGCAATACAGCGGCCAATCCAGCCGCCATGGCAGCCGGTCGCCAGAATGTGGTGCTGTTCCACAGGTCAGACCACCAGCTTGCTTTTGCTGGCGCGACCGCCTTACGGTTTTCGGAAGGCCTGTCTATGGTCGCTTCAATCAATTCAAACCGCAGTTTTTCAGGTGTGATTTCAGGCGCCGTCTGATCCAGTGCCGAAAGCCGATTTCGCCAGTCCGTCACCAGGGCGGTAAACAAGGCATCGGTCTGCAGCAGGCGTTCTGCCCGTTCCAGCACAGCACCCTCTGTGAGGCCAAGCGCATAATCAATGGCGAGATCTTCGCGTGTGATGAGGTCGCTCACGTCAGACACTCCTTGAGGGAGGCCATGCCGCGCCGTATCCAGGATTTGATGGTGCCGAGCGGTAATCCAAGCTTGCCTGCAAGCTCACCATGGCTGAGGCCGCGTGTGTAGGCCAGAACGATGGCATTGCGGCGCAGAGGCTCCAGCGTATCAAGACATTGTTTCAGGCGGCTGGATTCTCCCAGCTTCAACACAGTGGTTTCAGGATCATCGTCTTCGCTGGCGCGCTCGAAGGTTTCAGGCGTGCTCGAAAGCTCGGTGCGGCTTTCATTGCGCAGAATGCTGAGCGCGCGGTTGCGCACGATGGTGTAGATCCATGTGCGCCCGTTGCCGAGTGCGGAATCAAAGCTCTCCGCACGCCGCCAAATCTGCACAAAGGCGTCCTGTGTCGCCTCTTCTGCCAAGGCGCGCCGCCGCAGGATGCGCTCGGCTACGCCGATCATACGGGGCGATTCCGCCTCAAAAAGACGCTTCAGGGCGGATTTATCGCCGCTGGCGCAGCGTTTGATGATATCTGTGACGGTCTCGTCGCTGAGAATTGCATTGCTCATATCGGTGCTTCCAGACTCGTGAACAGCAAGAGCCTCAACACCCTTACCCGTCAAGCGACGATATGGATGCAGATCACGATTAGTTTTTTTAAAGGCCGCATCCGAAGCCATCTC
This sequence comes from Beijerinckiaceae bacterium, assembly GCA_051649305.1. Lineage (GTDB taxonomy): Bacteria > Pseudomonadota > Alphaproteobacteria > Rhizobiales > Beijerinckiaceae > JADCCX01. The sequence goes on along the minus strand of JBOFGV010000101.1, from coordinate 2,559 downwards.
CTGCGGGTTTCCAGGAGGCGAGGGCGGCAGGCCCCGCGACCCAATTTTGGAACCTTACGGAGAACACCATGTCGCGCACACTTACATTGTCTACTATCGTTCTTATGGCCACCGTTGCACTTGCAACCACAGCACGGTCTGAAACCTTGGTCGCTCTCAGCGGCGATGCAACACTCACCAGCTTTGACAGCGCAACGCTGAAGGCTGGCGCATCAGTTGCCATCAAGGGCGCATCTGGCCCTATCGTTGGCATTGACCGCCGCCCGTCTGACGGCATGCTCTATGCCGTTGCTGCTGATGGCACTGTCTACACCGTTGATGCCAAGTCCGGTCAGGCTACCATGAAATCCAAGCTGGAAACCATGCTGCCAGCCGGTGTGAAGGCCACAGTCGATTTCAACCCTGCTGCTGATCGCCTGCGTTTGCTGGGCAGTGACGGCACAAGCCTGCGCGCCAATGTTGATGACGGCAAGGTGACGGTTGATGGCCGTCTGAAGTATGCCGAAGCCGACAAGGCCGCTGGCAAGACACCGATGGTCATTGCAGGTGCCTATTCCAACAGCGTGAAAGGCACCAAGGAAACTGCGCTTTACGATATCGACGGAACCCTTGGCCTATTCCTGAAGCAGGTTCCACCCAATGACGGTGTTTTGACCACCATTGGCGATCTCGGCCTCAAAGGCTCGGATATTGCCTTTGATATCAGCACAGACGCTATAGGAAAAAACACAGGTTTTGCACTGGCAGGCGGCGTCTTGCATTCGGTTGATATCGCAACCGGCGCTTCCAAAATGATGGGCAAGGTTGCTGGCCTTCCCGCTGGTGCACGCGATGTTGCGGTGATGGCACCTTAACAAGCCTGCCGTCCAAAGCCATCCCTGCAACGAAGACCGCGCATAACCTGCGCGGTCTTTTGTTTTGGCAGGAAAACATCAGTCTGCGTGATCAATCAGCAAAACGCTTCGCATTTGCCATGCACCCAGCGCATGGCGACAGGGGAAGGCGAAATTTAAACGCAATCTAAAGTTGCGTAAATTTATTTTCGCTCTTTTTAGTTCGATTCAGACTCAAGCAAACACGCTTAACGCATTATTAACCTTAACATAATCATGGTGGAGCTATCGTGCGGTTCCGTGCGTGTAGAGGTTAAACAATCATCAACGGCTGTTGACGTCCCAAAAAATCCCATGCTATCCCAATTACTCCCAATCAATAGGGGATGGAACTGGCAAGCACGCAGCGTGAAGGCGCTGTCGGTGAACGACATTGCTCGGCCATCGTCTGATCGGGGGAGCTGCCAAGGGCAGGGGGACAATCGTGGTTTCGCCGCATTTTTCAGCGGCGAAGCGGTGAGTAGCGTGAATGGACCGCTTCGTTTCGCAATACACCAACAAGCTGGACGCCAAGGGCCGCGTTTCCATTCCTGCGCCTTATCGTACCCTGTTGGCAAAAGACGGCTTCGAAGGCCTCTATATGCATCCGACGCTCGACTTTCCGGCCCTGGACTGCGGTGGTCATGCGCTTCTGGCAGAAATCGACGGTTTGCTGGCGCGACTGCCACAATTCTCGGAAGAGCGGGATTTCTTTTCAACAGCGCTGCTGGGCGCAAGCCAGATCGTAAAGATGGATGCAGAAGGGCGCTTTGTTCTGACAGACATGATCCGCGAAGCAGCGGGCATTACCGATACTGTGACTTTTGTCGGACAGGGGCACAAGTTCCAGATCTGGGAAACAGCCCGCTTTCAGGCGCATTATACAGAGAGCCGCGAGCGGCTGCGCAGCATGCGCAAGCAGCTCAGCATCCTCTCCGACAAACAGGCCGCGCCATGAATGATGCGCGCCAAAGCGAAGACCGTCATGTTCCGGTGATGTGCTCTGAGGCATTGGGCGCACTGACACTCAAGCCCGGCGGCATCTACGTTGATGGCACCTTCGGCGCCGGCGGTTACACCCGGCAAATTCTGGATTCATTCCCCGATACCAAAGTGATTGCCTTCGATCGTGATCCCGATGCCATCAGGAATGGCCAGGCCATGGTGGATCAGTATGCGGGAAGGCTTGTATTGAAAGAAAACCGTTTCGCTGAGATGGCCGAACTCGACTTGCCGCCGGTTGACGGCGTTGTGCTCGACATCGGCGTATCATCGATGCAGTTTGACCAATCCCTGCGCGGCTTCTCCTTCCGCTTCGATGGCCCGCTCGATATGCGCATGGCGCAGGATGGTCGCAGCGCTGCTGATATCGTGAATGAGGAGAGCGAAGAGCGCCTTGCGGATATTCTCTATCACTACGGTGAGGAGCGTCATTCCCGCTCTCTGGCACGAGCCATTGTCGCCGCCCGTAAGGATGGGTTGATCACCTCCACCAAACAGCTTTCCGATATCATCACCAAAATCCTCTGGGTGAAGCAGGGTGAAATCCATCCCGCCACACGCACCTTTCAGGCCCTGCGCATTGCGGTCAATGATGAGCTGGAAGAACTCGCCACAGCCCTCCACGGCGCAGAGCGCATCCTGAAGTCAGGCGGCATTCTGGCTGTTGTCACCTTCCATTCGCTGG
>JBOFGV010000100.1:0-4540 GCA_051649305.1 Beijerinckiaceae bacterium | reverse complement strand
ATGTATCATCGATTTCTGCCCGCAGCTTTTCGGTCGGTCGCGGATTGCAACAGGGGCGTTTTACAATTGCGCTGTCCATCGACTTTCTGTCTGGCCGCGCCTCATCAAGGGAAAACGCGGGGCAGAGCATTGCCTTCGTTGATCCTGATGACGGCATTTTCATGCCTGCAAGCATCGGCCTCTTGCGCAATGCCCAAAATCTGGACGGAGCGCGGCGCTTCATTCAATTTCTCCTTTCAAACGCAGGCCAGTCGCTTGTTGCCAGCGCCGAAGTCAATCGTTTGCCAAGCGACAGCCGGACTTACCTTGATCCAAGCACTTCAGGCCTGCGCAATCCATTCGAACAAGCAGTTGCGCGCCGTGCGTTTGTCTCTCCATTCAATGTTTCCCTTTCAGCGAGCCGCTACGACCTTGTGAACCTTTTATTTGACGAGTTGATCACCTATCCGTTGGCTCCCCTGCAACGGGCCATGCAACTGCTTCGTGCCGCAGAGCAGCAAATCAATGCTGAAACGCCCGAAGATATTGCGCGAGAGGTGTCAGCGATCCGTCGCATCATCATGCGACTTCCTGTAAACGCTGCCAGCGCCAAGGACGCCGCTTTCACGCAGGGTTTCCAGCGCATTGATCGAGGCGTCCCCGCACCGTTGAATCAAGCTGCACAAGTTGCGGCCTGGCGTCGTGATGCCGCGGATCGCTACGCACAAGCATCACGTGATGCCATAACTGTCTTGACCCGTCTTGGGGTAAGCATTCCGCCACTGGCACAACCGTGATGAAGATGCCCAACGCCATGCGGCCGCTTGCCGCAACAATTGCGCAACGCTTGGGGCTTGCCTTCGGCATTGTGGCAGCGATCACGGTTCTTGCTGCACTGGTTGGCTGGATCAGCTTTGCACGGATAGCAAGCACCCAAAGCGACATTACTAACGTACATTTGCCGTCCTCGCTTGCAGCAGCGGCCTTCGCCGAACAAGGCACTGCGCTGGGTTCCGTCGCGCCTGCATTGGCTCAGGCCACTTCTGTTGATGAGGTGCAACCGTTGCAACTCAACGTCGAGCACAGGTTGCGTAACCTTGCAGCTTTTGTGGCCGATGCGGATCAACGGCTGCCAACGAAGGCGGCAAGTCTTGTTTCCGACTTGGATCGCAATCTGAATGGCCTGTCTGCGACCATTCGGCAGCGGCTCGCCATCCGGCGACAAGCTGATGCCGGATTTGGCGAACTGCGGTGGCTGCATGCTGATATCGTGGACGAAGTCGAACCGCTTATCGCCGAGGCCCGCACATTGGCGCGCCAACGACTGTCGTCAGCCCTCCCGAACGACACTGGCACAGGACACCCTGATCTCGACCGGATTGACAACCTGACTGATATGGGTGCCTTGGCCAATCTGGCTGCGGGGTTGTTGGCGCGCATTTCGACCGCTTCAGATGCGGCTGAGTTTTCCCAAACCGTCTATTTTCTATCCGAAACAATCGATGCCCTGAGCAGCCGGCTGGCCCAGCTCGAACGCAATGCCGAGCACGCCACCTTGAAAGAGGTGATCGAAAGGCTCGTTGTCTTGTCTGCGATTGAAGGCGGTTTGCCAGGCTTCCGCCGGGATGAGCTGAAGCTTCTCGAAACTTTGCGGCGACAATTGGAGGAAAACCGGGCCTTGCTCAGCGAATTGGACAGATTGGTTGTCGCGCATGTAGCAGCTGTCAATCAACAGGCGAGCCTTGCTTCAAAAGCGTCCAGTGAGGCGCTATCGGCAGGCCGCCAACTGATGACACTGTCAGCCTTTGCCGCTTTGCTCGTGTCTGGCTGGGTTGGGTTTCGTTATGTCCCCCGAAATGTCATAGCGCGGATTACGAGCATGGCGGCTGCAAGCCGCGCTCTTGCCGATGGCAAGGCCGATGTCGTCATTCCGGCTGGGGGCAACGATGAATTGACGGACATGGGCCGGGCATTGACAATGTATCGACGAAGCTCAACGGACGCGCTGGCAGCTGAGCGGGCAGCCACTGAACAGCTCAAGGCAACGCAGGCGGAACTTGTGCAGGCGGCGAAGCTGGCGGCACTGGGGCAGCTATCAGCGGGGGTTGGTCACGAATTGACCCAACCCATAGCGGCGATCCGGAGTTTTGCTCACAATGGCCAAGTCCTGATTGAGAGATCAAAATCGGCAGAAGCCGGGTTGGCACTCAAGCGCATTGAGCAACTGACCATGCGTATGTCAGCTATTGTCGGCCACCTCAAGCGTTTCGCACGTCGTCCAGATGATCACCTGCATGCTGTTCTTCTGAAGGACGCAACGGCTGATGCGCTAAGTCTCTTTGAAAATCGGTTAGGGGACATGAACATTGAGATCATATTGGATGTAGCGCCCGGTCTTGTTGTACAGGCTGAAGCCGTCCGGTTGGAGCAAGTCATCGTCAATCTGATTTCCAATGCGCTTGATGCTGTAGAGGGACAGAAAGTTGCCCGCGTCAGTCTTTCTGCCCGAACAGTTAACAATCTTGTTATATTCTCGGTTGCAGACAATGGTTCGGGTATTGCCGAGGCCGATCAGTCCCGGATCTTTGATCCTTTCTTTACAACCAAGGCGAGCGGTAGTGGACTTGGTCTTGGCCTGTCTACATCTTTCAACATTGCGCGCGACTTCCGGGGTGGCTTGCGCCTTGCCAGCAGTAGCCCCGATGGTACGGTTTTTGACCTTGTGTTGAATGCGCATGACGATTGGTGCGAGCGCGTTGCCTAAAGTCCCGTCTGACGTAATGGTAGAATCATGTCTGTTTTTCTGATCGATGATGATCGTGCCGTTCTCGAAGCCTATGGGCAAACGCTGGAACTGTCAGGTCTTGAAGTCATGCGCTTTGCGACAGCGAAGGCCGCGATCGCTGCTCTTGCGCGCTGTAAACCCTTGGTCATTATCACCGATGTTCGCATGCCCGATATGGATGGGCTCTCGTTGCTTGATCAGCTCACAAGTATTGACAAGGCTTTGCCTGTTATCCTGTTCAGTGGGCATGCAGATGTTTCGATGGCATTGGATGCCATGCGGCGGGGCGCATGGGACCTGCTGGAAAAACCGGCTGACCCCATGCGCTTGATTGAGGCTGTGCGGCGGGCAACGGCCTACCGACAATTACAGTTGGAAAACCGTGCGCTGAAGGCAGGCGTCACGTCTGGCAGCAGCCTTGAATCAATACTGGTCGGAAATTCAGTGGTCATGACTATGCTGCGGCGGCAGGTGGCCACGCTCGCCAATACCGAGATTGATGTGCTCCTTACAGGCGACACGGGGGTTGGCAAAGATATGGTGGCCCGTGCGCTTCACAGCTTTGGGCCACGCGCGCAACGCCATTTCGTGGCGATTAATTGCGGTGCTATTCCAGAAAGCATGATTGAGAGTGAGTTGTTTGGCCATGAGGCCGGCGCTTTCACTGGGGCCAAGGACAAGCGCATTGGCCGCATCGAACATGCAGATGGTGGCACACTGTTTCTGGACGAGATTGAAAGCATGCCGCTGGCGGCACAGGTCCGGCTTTTGCGTGTATTGCAGGAGCGTAGCGTCGAGCGGGTCGGCGGGAACAAATCAATTGCTGTTAACCTGCGGGTTATCGCTGCCGCCAAAGGGGATCTGCATGCGCATGCCAAGGAAGGGCGGTTTCGCTCCGATCTTGCGTTTCGGCTTGATGTTGCGCGGCTGCCTCTTCCTGCATTGCGGGAAAGGCGTGAGGATATACCTCTTTTGTTGAAGGTGTTTATGGCAGCCGCCGCTAAGCGGCATGGTCTGGCTGAACCACAACCCTTATCTGAACAGGCTTCCCAACGGCTTGCCAGCCATGATTGGCCTGGTAATGTGCGGGAGTTGCGCAATGTAGCGGAGCGTCTTGCCCTTGGATTGTTTGAACCTTTGATAGTGGATGCCACCCATTCGCCCGGGATGATATCGACAACTGACCTCTCTTTGGCTGAGCGGATGAAGAAACATGAAGCAACAATTGTTGCCCAGACCTTGGCAGAGCAGGGAGGGCGCATCCTCAAGGCAGCTGCCGCGCTCGGGATCTCGCGCAAAACTCTCTACCTGAAAATGCGCGAGCATGGCCTGGTCAGTACCGAAAAAACGACCTAAGCCATGTTACAGGATTGACCCGCATCTCTGGCGTCATGGGAAAGAAGTGTTACATATTGTTCTTTATCTAAGAACTTAAAGTACATCCAAACAATTGTAATTATGTGTTTATTTTTCTCATAATCAATTTGGCACGACCCCTGCTGATATGATGACCAAGTGGCAATCAAAGCCGCATCGGTTCAACAGCAGGGAGAGAGACCATGATCACCAAGCGCAGCCTTCTGTTAGCAGCAGCAACCAGCCTCACAATTCAATCTTTGCCAGTGTCTGCCCAGGCACCAGCGGGGAAGCTAACGATTGTAACATCATATTCCAAAGACGTTACAGATCCGTTCAAATCAGCCTTTGAAAAAGCCTTCCCTGGGACAACTGTGGAAATTCAGAACCGTAACACCAATGCCGGTGTGAAATTCATCG
>JBOFGV010000099.1:0-33226 GCA_051649305.1 Beijerinckiaceae bacterium | reverse complement strand
CGACCTTTGGAGGGTCGACAAGAGCCTAAAAAAGCCCGCTCCGTCGTTGCTTTGAGCTGCGTCACCTGCTTCGGGCAGGGCCGCCGGTTTTCGCCTCCGGCTGCTGGTCCGCGAAAGTCAATTCGATGGAAGTTTCCATCATTGAGCTTTCAAGCACTACTGGCGTTTTTCCGGCCTCTTGTCCGGAGATCCACCGACCAGCACGCAACCACAGGCACGTGCGAAATTGGGCAAAGGGAGAAGTACACCAGATTGGCTGCGATGCAAGCGGAAATGACCCCTTATGGTGAATTTTGGGGATTAAATTTAAGCAATAATGTCGCATCGCATTTCGCTGTTGCAAAAATGTTAGGCAAGCTGCTGAAATGACCCGTGTTTTTGCCTTGACGTCGCCCGATTTCAACGGAAAGAGCAACCTATATAAAGAAGAGACTTTTCATGGACAGACGCAAGGTTATCACAGGAATCGCCAGCACGGCCGGTGCGATGGTTTCCTATGCCGCTTACGCGCAGAATCGGGCCACACCTGCCCCTCAGGCTGCACCGCCCCAAACCCCGGCTGCACCACCTGCTGCACCCCAACCGCGCTTTGTCTTTGAGGATGTCATCCGCCGCGCGCGCGATCTCGCTGCCGTTGCCCATGATCCCAACACCGCCATGCCGGAGATGCTGGCAAAGCTTGATTTTGATTCCTGGCGCGATATCCGCTTCCGGCCAGAGCGCGCTTTTCTGCAAGGCGGCGGCAGTCAGTTCCGGTTGCAGACCTTCCATCCCGGCTTTCTCTATCCGCGCCCCATCACCATCAATCTGCTGCGGGATGGCGTACCTGCCCCCATTCCCTATGCTGCCAATCTCTTTGATTATGGCCGCAACAAATTTGAACGCCCGTTTCCGGTCAACACAGGCTTTGCCGGCTTCCGCCTGCATTATCCTCTGAATGACCCGCGCCATCACGATGAGCTGATTTCGTTTCTGGGCGCATCCTACTTCCGCTTTCTGGGCGAGGGACAGAAATATGGTCTTTCCGCCCGCGGGCTGGCGATTGGCGTTGGCGCAAAGGAAACAGAGGAGTTTCCGGTGTTCCGCGAATTCTGGGTTGAACAGCCGGAGGCGGGATCAGACCGCGCGGTTGTCTATGCGCTGCTTGATGGCGCATCCCTCACCGGGGCCTACCGCTTTGACATCTATGCCGCGAAAGAGTCCGTGGTTGAGGTGACAGCCACATTGTTTGCCAGAAAGCGTATCGAGCGTCTTGGCATTGCGCCGCTGACTTCCATGTATTTCACCGGCGAGAACGACCGGCGCTATGTCGATGACTTCCGGCCAGAGCTGCACGATTCTGACGGTTTGCTGATGCACACAGGTGCAGGCGAGTGGATATGGCGTCCCTTGCGCAACCCCGGCAAGATCGAGGCTGCTGCCTTCATCGACAACAACATCCGTGGCTTTGGCCTGATGCAGCGCGACCGCGTGTTCGAGCATTATCAGGATCTCGATCTGCACTACGAGCAGCGACCAAGCTATTGGGTGGAACCACTGGAAGGCTGGGGCGAAGGCAAGATCGAGCTCTTTGAAATTCCCACCTCGGATGAAACCAACGACAACATCGTGGCACAGTGGGCACCGGCCCAGCCGATGGAGCCGGGGCAGAGCCGCACCTGGCGCTACAAGATCACCTCCACCATGGACGAGGGTGAGTTGACACCCGGTGGCATCGCCCGCAGCACCTACCGCACAAGGCCCAAGGCGCTCGGTTCATCAGAGCCTGTGACGCCGACCATGGCGCGCTTCATCATCGACTTCACGGATGGTCAATTGCCCTTCTTCCAGAAAGCGCCAGAGCAATTGCAGGTGGTGCCTTCCATCTCCAACGGGCGAATCCTGCGCACCTTCCTTGTGCCCAATGCCCAGACCGGTGGCTTTCGTGCCGCGATTGATGTGGATGTGCCGGCGGGGCAATCTGCTGACATCCGGGCCTTCCTGAAGGCAGGCACCAAGACATTGACCGAAACCTGGACCTACCCATGGCGGGGCGAGTGATGACGACGGGTCTATGAAAGAGCGGCAGACGCAGGAAGCATCCGTATCCATCCGCATCGACAAGTGGCTGTGGTTTGCGCGCTTCGTCAAAACCCGCGTCATTGCACAGGAGCTGGCGACATCGGGCCATGTCCGCATCAACGGCCAGCGCGTGACATCGGCGTCAAGACAGGTACGCCTTGGTGATGTCTTGACAATCGCCTTGCCCTCGCGCGTGCGGGTGGTGAAGGTGCTGGATGTAGCGGAGCGGCGCGGCCCTGCCAGCGATGCGGTTGTGCTCTATGAAGAGGTCGGTTCTCGATAAAGAGCTGGCTGACAAGCGCTGTTCAAGCCTTTATCAAGACAGAAATGCTGCAGCGAACACCCCTTTCCGCACTTCCCTCGATCCAGATTTTGCGTGCCGTCGCGGCTCTCGCGATTGTGGTTCACCACGCCCTGCATGATGCGGATCTGCTGGCACGGAAAGCAGGCAGCAGCTTTGCCTGGCAGAACGTCTTTCCGCTGTCCGCTGGAGTAGACCTGTTCTTTGTCATCTCTGGCTTTGTGATGGTCTATGCCACGCAAAGCGCCTTTGGCTCAGCACACTCTATCCTGCCGTTTTTGAAGCGCCGAGCAGCGCGCATTGTGCCCATCTATTGGGTGGCGACACTGCTGTTTCTGATCGTTACCTTCAGCGGCATCGCAGCGGCCAGCCGTGCGGTGCCCGCATGGGGAGAAATAGCAGCCAGCTTTTTCTTTATTCCCTACATGCGGCCCGATGCACTGATCCAGCCTGTTTTTGGCCTTGGCTGGACGCTCAACTACGAGGTCTTCTTCTACATCATCTTTGCGCTGTTTCTGCCTTTGCAAAGACCCCAAGCGGTTGCTTGCGTTGTGGCGACATTGATGGCGCTGGTTGTCATCGGACACTTTGTGCCGCCTTCGCAGACAATCCCCCATTTCTGGACAAGGCCCATTATCCTTGAGTTTGGATACGGGGTCATTCTTGGGCATATGGCGCTTGAGGGCATCCGGCCAACACGCAAACTGGCGCTTGTGCTGGTGATGTCGGCCATTGGCTTGCTGGCCGCAGGGCAATATCTTCCCCAGCCGCTGCAGGAGCGCTCGTTTGCCTTTGGGCTGCCCGCAGCGCTGCTGGTGCTGGCCGCACTGGGGCTGGATGATGCTGTCCGGGACAATCCCCTCAGCAACAGCCTGTCTCGCTTCGGCGATGCATCCTATGCGCTTTATCTTCTGCATCCCTTTGCATTGAAGGGCTTGGCCATCGTCGGAGGCGCGAAGATCACTGCCATTTCCCCCCTGCTTTTTGTCGCTATAGGCGTGACACTCTCGTGCATTGTCGCCATGATGGTATGGCGATGGTTCGAGAAGCCGCTGACAAAAGCGCTGCAAGGTTCCAAAGCCTATTGAGAGGAAGCCATGAACAAGATCACCAAACCTCAAAGCTCTGATCTTGTGCTGCATCTCAACCTGATCAACGGCCTTTCCGTTGGTGCATTGGATGGCCGCACATTGCCCTGCATCTGCCCGTCCGACGGCGAGGCCTATGCCGCCATTCCGCGCTCCGGTGCGCCTGACATCGATCTCGCGGTGCAGGCAGCCCGCGCTGCCTTCGAAACCGGCCCATGGGGACGGATGACCGCAACCGAGCGCGGGCGCGTTCTTGTGCGGCTTGGAGAGCTTGTGCTGTCCCACCATGAGGAGCTGGCGCTGCTTGAAGCCATCGACACGGGCAAGCCCATGAAGCAGGCGCGGGCTGACATGACAGCGACCGCCCGCTACTTCGAGTTCTACGGCACATCTGCCGACAAATTGCACGGCGAGACAATCCCGTTCCTCAACGGATACACAGTTGCCGTGGTGCGTGATCCGCATGGCGTCACGGGCCATATCGTGCCGTGGAATTATCCGGCGCAAATCTTTGGCCGTTCGGTTGGGGCATCGCTCGCCTGTGGCAACACCTGCGTGGTGAAGCCAGCGGAAGACGCCTGCCTGTCGCTCATCCGCATCTGCCAATTGACGCTGGATGCAGGCCTGCCACCGGGCGCACTGAACATCGTCACCGGCCTTGGCAGTGAAGCGGGTGCGGCTTTGGCCAACCACCCTGGCATCAATTTCATTTCCTTCACGGGATCGCCAGAAACTGGCTCGGTCATCCAGCAGGCGGCAGCCCGAAACCACATCGGCTGCACCCTCGAGCTTGGCGGCAAGTCTCCGCAAATCCTGTTTGAGGATGCGGACCTTGAGCGCGCCCTTCCTGTGCTGATCAACGCGATTATCCAGAACGGCGGGCAGACTTGCTCGGCAGGGTCGCGCATTCTGGTGCAGCGTGGTCTTTACGATACGTTGGTGCCAGCGCTTGTTGCGCGTTTCAACCAGATCGGCATTGGCTCGCACCATGACGACCGCGACATGGGCGCGATGATCAACCTGAAGCAGAAGCAGCGGGTCGAGATGTTCACGGCCCGCGCCAAGGCTGAAGGCGTGCCGGTGCTGGCAACGGCCACTTTGCCGGCTGATCTCGCGGCTGGTGGCTTCTACACCGCACCCACATTGTTTGGCCCGGTGCCGCGCGACAACATGCTGGCGCGAGAAGAGGTCTTTGGGCCGGTGCTCTCCGTCATTCCGTTTGAAGATGAGGCGGATGCTATCGCGCTGGCCAACGGCACGCCCTACGGTCTTGTCGCTGGCATCTGGAGCAACGATGCCCGCCGCTCCATGCGGGTGGCGCGCGCCATGCGTTGCGGACAAGTGTTCGTCAACGGCTACGGCGCAGGCGGCGGCATTGAATTGCCCTTTGGTGGCGTGGGCAAATCCGGCCATGGCCGCGAGAAGGGCTTTGAAGCGCTCTATGAGTTCTCAGCCAGCAAGACCATTGTGATCAACCACGGATAAAACGGAAGAAGACCATGCGCCTCAAGGGAAAGACTGCGATTGTAACAGGTGCTGCTCAAGGGTTTGGCCTTGGCATTGCCGAGACCTATCTGCGTGAAGGCGCGCGGGTTTGCGTGATGGACATCAACGCCGACAAGGCACGCGAGGCGGCGAAGCTGCTGGGGCGCAAGGCCTTTGCGGTTGCCTGCGATGTGGGCAAATCTGCCAGCGTCAACAAGGCTTTTGCCAAGGCTATCGAGAAGTGTGGGCGGCTTGATATTCTGGTCAACAATGCAGGCATCAGCCATCGTAACCAGCCGATGCTCTCCGTCACTGAGGCGGAGTTTGACCGGCTCTATGATGTCAATGTGAAGTCGGTTTATTTGACGGCGCTGGCAGTCGTGCCGCATTTCCGTACCCATGGTGGCGGCGTCATCATCAACATCGGCTCGACAGCAGGCATCCGTCCGCGCCCCGGCCTCACCTGGTACAACGGCACCAAGGGGGCGGTGAACCTGCTCTCGAAATCCATGGCGGTTGAGCTGGCACCCGATAAAATCCGCGTCTGCTGTATTGCACCTGTTGCCGGCGAAACACCCCTGCTGGCCACATTCATGGGCGAGGATACGCCAGAAAAGCGGGCGCAGTTCAAAGCCACGATCCCGCTGGGGCGGCTCTCCACCCCGCAGGACATTGCCAATGCAGCGCTGTTTCTCGCCAGCGACGATGCTGCCATGGTGACAGGGGCGGTGCTTGAGGTGGATGGCGGTCGCTGCATCTGACAAACGGTCAGGATTTGATCCTGACACAAAGCTCGCCTAAACTGCACCTTGCAGAGTGAGGGACAAGCCATGGGTCAGCAACCGACCATGCATAATGGTCCGGCTACGCCGGATGAAGCCGCCATGCGCAACCGTGCAGCCATTGAGCTGGCAGAAGCCATGGGCCGCGCCCGCAACAAGCAAGCTGACGAAGACGCCTTGAGGGCTGACAGCAAGCTTGCCAGCGCCGCACGGCTTGAGGCTGTGCGGGCACAGCTGGCTCCGCTTTACGCTGCCATTCCGCGCGATGTAGAGCTGTTTGATCTCGGCATGGTCACCACCGATAAGCCGCGCCTGTTTGTCGACATTATCGCCTTCATCGAGATGAACAAAGACGCGAGCACTTTCAGGTTTATGCAGGAAACCCGCTCTGGCCGCGTGCTGCTGGCTGAAACCAACGATGAGAAGGCGCTGCGTGCAGCCGTGACAGATTACATCGCGCGCCGCCTGATTGAACGTGAGCGGGCGCTGGCTGCGCAAGAAAATTCTGCCCTTCAGAATGTTGGGCGACCAGCGCCAGCAGAATATCCAGCTTCCTTCTCCTCTGCCAAAGCGCCGGTTAAGGCCGATCAATTCGCGCAGAACGGGACACCTGCAATGCTGCCTGAACTCGCAGCGCAAGCTGCGGCGCTTCAGGCGGAAGTCAAACCGATTGCCTTGGCTGCGGCTGGATCTTTGCCTTCTGCACTGTCCATGCCGCAAACAGCCAATCAGGCTTTCGAGCGCTGGACTAACGCAACGCCATCGCCGGTCCCGGCTCCACAACCGGAAGCCCAGAAAACAGCGGCAATGGATCTGCGCCCAGGCCTGCCAGTGCAACCGCTCAAAGCAGAAGACGGATTGGCCGCTATCCGTCAGGAATTGACGGAGCGTGAACGGGCTTATCAAAATGAGCTGGCCAAATCAGAGCCGGTTCAAAAAGAGCCAGAGGCCCCAAAGCCTGCGGATGAAACTGTGGTTAAAAAAGCTGCACAAACAGTCGTCGCCCAGCCCGTTGCTGCAATCAGCACTGCGGTCGCACAGACCAAAACAATGGTTGCCAATGCTGCAGCAAGCACCAGTGAAGCCGTATCCGGCAATGTTGCAAAAGCCGCTGTTGCCGCGACTGCTGCCACGGCCACGTTGGCCACAACCAAGGCACTGTCCGCGCGCAAGTCCGGCGGCTCAGGCTGGTGGGTATGGCCCCTGCTGGCGTTGCTGATCGGCGTTGGCCTGGGGGCTTTGCTGCTATATCTTTACGCGGCAAACATCATGCGGCCATGATGGAGAGCGACGGCCTACCGCAGGCCGTCCTCGCCTTTGATCTCGTGCTTTTGCAAGCCACCGATGCGCGGATTGGGGCGGCCTGAGTTTGTCACCGCAATTGCCACCACAATCTCGTTGCGGCGCGGCGCATCTGTCACGCGCGCTTCCATGGCGTCAAAATGCGAGCGCACAAAGGCTGCGTCCTTGTGGCCCAGCGGCACATCGATCGCCGTGCCCATGCCACCCATTTTCTTGGCGGAAGGAATAAGGGCAGCCCCCTTGATCAGAGCGGCGCGCACCGGCGTGCCCATCTTGGGATGCAGGATGGCGGCAGCATGTTCCAGCTCTCCCGCCTCGCCCACAATGGCAGCCTTGCCATAGCTTTCGGCATCCTCTGGCCGGATGCCAAGAGCCGCCAGACAACGCTTGGTCAACAGATCACCCAGCTCAACGCCAATCTCGGTCAGCTGAGACAGATCCTTGGCAAAGCGACCGGCAAAGGGATTTTCAATGACGGCGCAAGCCACAGCCCGGCGTGTCGGCGGCGAAACAGGCTCGCCCATCTCGATGGACGTCTCATCCACCAACACCACAATCTTGCGGATGGAAGCGCTCATCGCTGACCATCCCAGACTTTGATATCTGCCGGTTGCAGACCACCAACGCGCTCATGGATGCGCGCGCCCGTCGTCATCACAAGCACATAGACCAGCTCATCGGCGCGCGGATGGCCGGGAATGCCAACCTCCATCGCATCGAAATGCGAGCGCACATAAGATGCGTTGATATGGGTGATAGGCACATCAAGACGCGTGCCGGGACCACCGACTTTCTTGGTGGAGGGCACGATGGCCTTGGCATCGCCCAGCAATTCGCGCATCGCATAACCGCCCGGCACATGCCACAGCGCGCCGTGCTCCAGCTCGCCGCCTTCGCCAACGATTGCGCCTTTGCCATAGCCCGCGACCACTTTCGGATCACCGCCCAGCGCATTGATGCAGCGCTTCGCCATCTCAAGACCCGGCGCTTTCAGCGCCTCCATCATCGGCAAAATGTCGGGCTCATACCGACCAGCGAAAGGATTGGTGAGCACCGCAAGAACAGCAGCGCGGCGCAGCACATGGCCGGGGGCAGGACCGGTTTCGCGCATGATCTCCTCTGTGATCGTGGCGATACGGCGGATTTCAATCTGGGTCATTTCGTTTCTTTCAGTCTGTTCAATCAGTGCCCAACAACAACCGGCGCGGTATTGGCTGGCGGTGTCGAGCGTGAGCGACCGGTGCGCACGATGCCGTCGATCATTACCATTCCGATACCCGGCAAATCACCGAGGCTGATGGCCTCAAGCAAATCCTTGCCTGAGGAATGCTGCGGCTTGTCCATGAAGACAAAATCCGCTGGTCGCCCGACGGCAATCAGGCCAGCGTCAAGCCCGCGCTTCTTGGCTATATTGCCGGAAGCACAGCAGATCGCCTGCTCGGCAGGCAAGCCCCCCATGGAGGACAAGAGCGTCACCATGCGTATCATGCCGTTGGGCTGCACGCCGGAACCAGCGGGTGCATCCGTGCCAATCAGCAGATCAGCCAGACGACCGTTCTCAAGACAGGCCTGAAGCGCCACCAGTGCTGATTTCTCATTGCCGTTGTGCACGACTTCCAGCGCGCCTTTCGCCTTCTCGCAAAGCGCGCGGACACAGGCATGGGACACAGATGTTGGCCCGCCGTTGATGTGGCTGACGACATCCGGCTGCGCCTCCAGCACATCATCGCGGTTGACGAAATGCGAACCGGCAATCGAGGGCCCGCCGGTGTGCATGATGGATTCAAGACCGATGGCGCGGCACCAGTCTACCACGCGTCTCGCGTCAGAACCTTTGGCCACAGTGCCAAGGCCAATCTCGCCGATGTGGCGAATGCCAGAGGCCTTCAGCGCTTCATAGACGTCGCGGCCAAAATCCAGTTCCGGCACCGGCGCACCGGCAATGACCTTTGCGCCTGCGGGTCGGAAATTCTGGAAGCAACGTTGTGCCGTGATGGCCAGCGCCTTCACGCCCTCGGCATCCTTGGGACGTCCCGGCAGATGCACTTCACCGGCAGACACAAGTGTTGTCACGCCGCCGTTCACGCCCATTTCGATCCAGCCGAGCTGGTTCTGGCGCGGGGTCCAGTCTCCAAAAACCGGATGGCAATGGCTGTCAATCAGCCCCGGAGAAACCGGCGATCCCTTGGCATCGATGGTGAGTTGCGCACCCGCAAGATCAAGATCACGCGCCTTGCCAATGGCGCTGATGCGGCCATCGACAGCGATAATCGTATCAGCATCAAGCAAGGGACGATCAAGATCGCCCGACAGCACAAGCCCCAGATTGGTGATGACAAGTTTGCCCTTCATGGGCGCATTGGATACTTCGACTGCCACAGAGTTCTCTCCCTATGGAGCCAGTTTATTCACGACCGGGCAGCAATGGCAACAGCCGCGCCTGCCATTATTCCGGCTGTTCCCCGGTTGATGCGCCTGAGCGCACGTTCCGAGGTGAAAACCTGCCGTGCACGGTTTGCGAGCAGCAGCGTTACGGTCAGCACCGGGGTGAACACCAGCACGATGACCAGCGCAAGTTCCGCGAAAACCAGTGGTGTGACGGATTTCAGATCAACCACCAGCGGCATGAGCGAGAGGAAAAACACGATCACCTTGGGGTTACCAAGGGTGAGCGACAAGGCCCCCAGAAAACTGGGCCATGAGCGCACTTTCTGGCTGGCAGCGGCGATGTCAGCAGAGGCGACCGGCGCGGTCCATATCTTCCAGGCGATGAACAGGAGGTAGGCACAACCGGCATATTTGATGATCAGAAACAGGGTCTCGAATGTCTTGGCAATGACGGTCAATCCTGTTGCTGCAACGGTGAACCAGATCAAATCCCCCACCACAAAACCGGCGATGAAGGCCGGTGCAGCGGCAGTGCCCTGTGCAAGGCCGCGGGCAACCACAGCTGCCAGCCCCGGCCCAGGAGAGGCCACCGCAACGAAGTAAACGCCTGCGAACAGCAGCAATCCACCAAGTTCCATAATCTGCCTTTCTGTCTGTTACAGGCTCATATCCAGCCTGTATTTGGCAAAGCCATTGGGGGCATCACCGGCCAGCGCAAGGCCTTTGATGGCTGCAACACCATCCTTGCCCTTGGGGTTGCTCTCGAAGGTGACGTTCTTCGCACCAGCCACCGCCTTCAGGCTCCAGTTGTTGTCTGCCTTGGGGTTCAGCGTGCCTGTCTGCTGGAAGAACTTGATGATCACATCGCGTGTTGCATCTGGCGCATCCAGCACGATGGTGGTGCCGTCATTGCCGGGGAAGCCGCCGCCGCCTGAGGCACGGTAGTTGTTGGTAACCACCACAAATTGCTGGTCCGGCGTCACGGGCTTGCCATCATAGGCCAGCCCGACAATGCGGTTGGCACTAGCTTCCATCAATTTGCCTGCGGGATCGTACTTCGAAGGCTGGGCCAGATCGACCTGATAGGTCACGCCGTCAATCATATCGAAGTTGAAGGCGGGGAAAGCAGCATTGACCAGCGGCTGCTCGTCGTCGGTTGCCTTGATCTGGTTGAACATTCCGGCGGAACGCTCCAGCCAATCTTTCAGCTGTGCGCCCGACACCTTCACGGCTTTCAGGGTGTTGGGATAGATATAGAGATCAGCGACGTTCTTGAGCGCGACCTGTCCTTCCGCGATCTGCGTGTAGAACTCCACACCACCGCGCCCCCCAGCTTTGAACGGAGCCACGGCTGAGAGCAGCGGCAACGAGGCATGCGGGCCGCCCGCAAGCAATTGCTTGGCGTACCAGAACTGCGCATCCGAAATGACCTGCAAGGCCGCGTTGTCGGCAATCAGCGAGAAGTATGTGTCCATCGCCTTGGCGGTCTTGCCCACGGGCCTGCGCACATATTCCAGCGTGCCATCATGCTCGCCCTGCACGGATGTCAGCATTTCGGCACTGGGTTCAGCAAGGGGCACAACCTTGCCGGCTTCTCGTTTGAAGATCGGCAGGTTGCCCACCTTATGGGACACGACCTTGAACTCGTTGCCGCTCTTTTGCAGCGTCAGGTCAATCTGCCCGAGATGGCTGCCCCAGAAACCGGCCATGACAGCGGGCACACCGTTGAGTGTGCCTTTCTCGATATCGATGCCCGGCCTGTCCTTGAACACAGGACCGGGGAACAGGAGATGCAGGTGGCCTGTCAGGATGACGTCAATGCCGGGAACAGAAGCGAGATGGAACGCGGCGTTCTCGTCCTTGTCCTGTGGCTGCGCGGTTGAAATGCCGGTGTGGGCCAGCGCCACAATGATGTCAGCACCGCGCTCGCGCATTTCCGGCACCCAGGCCCTGGCTGTGGCCACGATATCGCGCGTATCCACCTTGCCGCGCAGATGCGTCTGATCCCACTGCATGATCTGTGGCGGCGTGAAACCAATGACGCCGACGCGAAGCCGGTGCGATGCGCCTGCGTCATCCACCACATCCCGGTCCAGGATCACATAGGGCCGAAGCAGCGTGTCATCCCCTCGCGCACTGGCCGCCAGCTGTCCCTTGGCCACATTGGCACAGACCGTGGGATGCTTTGCGCCGGCAAGGGACTTTGCCAGAAAATCAAGGCCGTAGTTGAACTCGTGGTTGCCAAGGGATCCCGCATCAAACTTCAGCTGGTTCATCGCCTTGATGATGGGATGCAGATCGCCCCCCTTGAACCCGCGCTCATAGGCCATGAGATCACCCAGCGGGTTGCCCTGCAGGAAATCGCCATTGTCAAAGAGCAGCGTGTTCTTCACCTCTGCCCGTGCCTGTTTGACCAATGAAGCTATTCTCGCGAGGCCAACGGTATCATCAGGCTGGTCGCGGTAATAATCATAGGAATGGACATGGACATGGATATCCGTTGTTTCGAGGATCCGCAGTCTGATCATGTTGCTGCCAGCTTGTGCCAATGCAGGCTGGATGAATGGGGCATGGCCGTTAGCCAGCGCAGCAACCGTTGCAGCGGTGGTTCCTGCCATCACTGTCCGGCGTGAGATGCGGTTTGCGTCATCAGACATGGGAGACCTTTTTATTTGTTTTCGGTCGCATTGTGCGACTCAACCATGACAATCGCAAGATGCGTTGATTTCCTAAGTTCTGGGGACAAACTGCCCCGGCGGCACCCCTTCCGAAAATTCATCGAAAATGGTTGCAGGGTCTTCGCTCACGGCCTCGCCTTCAACCTCGAAGAAAAAGGCCGGCGATGCAAGACCAGCCACTTCGAGATATGTGGAAGCAGGTGCATGCAACCCCAGCTTCCGCTGGCGGACAGTGCGGGCCAGCGCCACTGAACCGGGGACTGTGACATAGGTGACAACCTTAACGAGATCGGCGACCGTCATTCCGCCCTCTTTCAGCACCTCGATCAGGTTGTCCCAGGCAATTTCCATCTGTTCTTCCAGCGTTTCAGCCACAGTTCCATCAAGGCGCGCGCCTACCTGACCGGAAATCAGCAACCTGTGGGCACGGGCGGAATGCACAACACCCTGGCTGTAGCGCGATGCGGGCGCGGCAATGCGTCTGGGATTGAAGAAACGCGGCATGGCATGAGCCTCATAGTGGAATCTAAAGTTCAAAACTCTGGTGCGTGAACACGCAAGAGCGATTCTCAATTCACGCAAGATGATGCATGATTGCACAATAAAAGCGAATCACTCACCACCCAAACCGTCATTTCACTGGCGATAATGTCATAGGGTGATGACAAAGAGGCAGTGCAATGGGGCTTAAAACATATGGAATTCCGGGTGCGGCGGCCCTTGCTGGCGGCGCAACGGGCGTCCTTACGCTTTTTGCCATGAATGCCGGGCTTGCAGCTGCAGTGACTGGCGGTGTTTCTGGAGCAGCCTTGTCTGTGGGTGCCTTGTATTTTGCACGGATGAACGCGCGCCAGAGCAAGCTTCAAAAAGCATACACCGAACTGACCGGCGAGCTTGATGATCTGAAGGAACGTCAGGCGCAGTATGACGCCAAGATTGCCGAGATTGAGCGCCGCACGATCGAATCTCCGGCGTTGGTGTGGCGGGCCGCAACCGCTGATATCGAAGTGCTGGGATCTCTTGTCAGTGATCTGGCAAAGACTGTTTCCGAACATGAGAAACAGTTAGGCGGATCAGGCGGGCAGACGCCTGCTGTCAGCACAATTGTCAAACCGGCAAGCGTGCCTATCCCGGCCCCCTCTCCTGTTGTCTCGCCCGAGCCTGAGTGGTTTGAGGATGATGCGGAGCTTGGCTTCACAGCTGATTTGCCGATGGAGGCTTCTTCTCTGGCACTTGGTCTCAATGATGATGCTGCACAACATATGGCATCACCAGCGCTTGTCTCCGAGCTGCGCACAACGCTGGCAACGGCTCTCGCCAGCGAGAGGCTTGAACTCTGCCTGCAGCCCATCGTGACGCTGCCCCAGCGCAAGCCACGGGGCTATGATGCCAGCCTGCGCCTGAAAGGCGAAGGCGGCGATCTACAGACTGATGCCGAGCTGCGCAGGATTGCGGCTGCAACAGGCCTTGAGGCAGAACTCGACAAGCTGCTGGTTGAGCGTGCGGTTCAGGTGTTGCGTGTGCTGCGGGCCCGCAACAAGGAAACCATGGTTTGCTGCGCTGTTGCGGGATCCTCGCTGCGCAGTGCCGATTTCCTGACGCGCCTCGAAAATCTCGTGCGCAGCGACGAAAAACTGGCGCGTGCTGTTGTGCTTGAAATTTCTGACGCTGATTTCCGCGCGCTTGAGCCGGTGCTGGCAGACACAACAGCCTCGCTTGCGCGTTTGGGTGTTTCACTGGGTCTGGCCCGCCTGCCTGATTTGCGGATCAATGTTGCCGGTCTGGTCGAACGCCGCATCTCGCAGGTGCGTGTGGGTGCCCAGCTCCTGCGCAATGCAGCAGAAGCCGGTGGCCAGCTCTCTGATATTCACCCAGCTGATCTGGCAGAGCTTCTGCAGCGCAAGGGCATTGATCTTCTTGTCAGCGATGTAATCAGCGAACAGGGCGTACTCGATCTGCTGGATCAGGCTGTACCGCTGGCGCAAGGACCAATCTTTGGTGCAGCAAGACCGGTGCGGCCGGAAGTGCTGGCTCCCAAGGCCGTTGGTGCAACACAGTCGGCACAACCACGACAGGCAGATGCGAAAGACCCCGATGGCAGCACCACGCGGAATGCACGGTTGCCGCGCCAGTCATTCCGCAGCCTTTTGCGCAGGGCTTAATTTTCAGCTGGCCTGATCATCTGTTTGCTTGACCTCAAAGCCCAAGGCGTGTTCGAGAGCGGGCATTGCTTGTTTGACCATGGGGCCAATCTTGAACAACGCGCTTCTCACTTCCGGCCTGCATGCGCTTGCCGATCGTTATGATGTCATTTTTTCTGATGTCTGGGGCGTGGTGCACAATGGCATTGCTCCTCACCACGGTGCCGGAGAAGCGCTGACAGCATTCCGCGCCAAAGGCGGCGTTGTGATTATGATTTCGAACGCGCCCCGGCCCAACTGGTCCGTGATCGAACAGTTGGACAGAATAGGGGTTGCCAAAACCGCCTATGACGCCGTGGTGACATCTGGCGATGTAACTATGGAGCTGGCTATGGAACAGCCCATTCGCGAATGTTTCTTCATTGGCGCTGATAAGGACGAACCATTGTTCCGCGACCTTGCTGTCGCCCGCGTCAGTCTGGAAAAGGCCAGTTTTGTCATCTGTTCTGGCCTGCGGGATGATGACACCGAGACGGCTGAGGACTATCGCTCGCTGCTGGTGGATATCCGCAAGCGCAACCTGCCGATGATCTGTGCCAACCCTGATCTCGTGGTGGAGCGTGGCAATAGATTGCTGCCCTGCGGAGGAGCGATTGCCGCGATTTATGAAGAGATGGGTGGCGCTGTCACACAGGCGGGCAAGCCCTTCCCGCGCATCTACAACGCGACACTCGCTAAAGCATCGGCAAAGCTCGGCAGAACGCCGGACAAAGCCCGTGTTCTGGCCGTCGGTGATGCGATTCGGACGGATATTGCAGGTGCCGTACCGTTTGGCGTCGACAGCCTGTTTCTGTCAGCGGGTATTCATGCCCACGATCTGCATGACAGCGCAGATAAACTTGACGCAGGAAAGCTGGCGCAATTCCTGACGCAACAGGTGTTCCAGCCCACATCCACCATGCAAAAGCTTGCATGGTGAGTTGACCGGCCAACACTGCGCATGAAAAAGGCGGCTTTCGCCGCCTGAAATCACTTTAATTGCAGGGCGCTATCAGGCGCCGCAGACTGCTTCAATCTTGCTCTTCAATGTCTGAGCATTGAATGGTTTGACGATGTAGTTGTTCACGCCAGCCTTTTTAGCGGCAATGACGTTCTCGGTCTTCGATTCCGCCGTCACCATGATGAAAGGCAGAGCACGCAGGCCTTCGTCACCACGCACGTTGCGGAGCAACTCGTAACCGGTCATCGGAGCCATGTTCCAGTCGGAAATCACCAGGCCATAGCGCTTTTGCTTGAGCTTGGAGAGGGCAGCAGAACCATCCGCAGCCTCATCAACATCCTCGAAGCCAAGCTGCTTCAACAGGTTGCGAATGATCCGAACCATTGTCTGATAATCATCAACAACAAGGATCGGCATCGACGTATCAAGCGCCATGATAACCTAACTCCAATCAATAAGCCCCGTCGCGGATTGAACCGCGTATAGACCGCCAGAATGCAGGCTGCCCATTCATGCCATTTTTGATAGCCGACAGGCCTTTCAATCTGGTTAATGGCTCGTGACAAATTGTAGCAGAAAATGTTGCCTTGACGGCAATAAACAGCGCATCCATGACAGTCTCAATCATGGAAAAGCCGTTCTTCACACTCGAGAATCCAGACACCTTGCCTCCGGCATTGGCACAGCCAGTGGTTGCCATTGGCAATTTTGACGGGGTTCATCTCGGTCACACAGCACTCTTGCAGTCAGCCCTTGCCATGGCCCATCCCTTGCAACGGCCTTCTGCTGTTTTGACGTTTTCGCCCCATCCACGGCGGTTTTTTCAACCGGAAAAGCCCCTTTTTCAGCTCACACCGCAAAAAATGAAAGCGCGTTTGCTGGCTGAGGCCGGGATGCAGGCCATGATAGAATTGCGGTTTGATGCTTCTTTTGCTGCACTGACGGCTGATCAGTTCATCGAAGATATCCTCGTCAAACGCATGCGGGTTTCTGGCGTTGTCATCGGACATGACTTTCATTTTGGCCGCCAACGGCAGGGAACACCGGATTTCCTGGTGGACGCAGGCAAAAAGCATGGATTTGAGACAAGCGTTGTCAAACCCCGCATGCTGGATGGTACGGTTGTTTCTTCCAGCCATATTCGCAGTCTGCTGGCGGATGGAGATATTGCAGACGCAACCCGCATGCTGGGGCGTGAATGGTGTGTGGAAAGCGTGGTGCAACACGGGGATAAGCGCGGTCGCGAATTGGGATATCCTACAGCCAATCTGCACCTTGATCCTGCAGTCACGCTGAAACACGGCATTTATGCTGTTCGGGCCATCATTAATGGTAACCCCCATGCTGCAATTGCCAGCTTTGGAAGCCGCCCAACTTTTGACAACGGTGCACCCAAGCTGGAAGTGCATGTATTTGACTATTCTGCTGATCTCTATGATCAGGAAATCGAAATTAAGTTCGTCGGCTATATAAGACCAGAGTTGAAGTTTGATGGGATTGAGGCGCTCATAAAGCAGATGGATGCCGATTCGCTTCAGGCCCGCGCCATACTGGCGGCATGACAGATATTACAGGCTCAGAAGATACTGCCCGTAGGATGTCTTGGCAAACAACTCGCCACGGGCCCGCATTTCATCCCGCGTAATATAGCCGTTTTCATAGGCGATCTCTTCGAGACAGGCGATCTGGACACCTTGGCGGTTCTGGATCGTGCGGACGAAATGCGAGGCTTCAAGCAAGCTGTCATGGGTTCCGGTGTCAAGCCAGGCATAGCCGCGTGACATTTCTTCCACCTGCAACGCGCCTTTTTCCATGTAAAGCCGGTTGATATCGGTGATTTCCAGCTCTCCACGGGCAGATGGCTTGAGGGTTGCCGCCATATCAAGCACGCTGTTATCGTAGAAATAGAGCCCTGTCACAGCATAGTGCGACTTTGGCTGTTTGGGCTTTTCTTCAATGGAAATCGCCTTGCCATCCTTGCCAAGCTCCACAACGCCGTAGCGCTCGGGATCATCCACACGGTAGGCGAAAACCGTTCCGCCTTTCTTGCGCTTGGCGGCGCGCTGCACCAGTTCACGCAGTCCTGCCCCGTGAAAGATATTATCCCCTAGAACCAGCGCTACATTATCTTTGCCGACGAAATAACGACCAATGGTGAAGGCCTGCGCCAACCCCTCCGGCTTTGGCTGCACCGCATAGGAAATGCGCAAACCATAAGCCTTGCCGTCATCAAACAGGCGCTGGTAATTCTCGATATATTCCGGCGATGAGATGATGAGAATATCGCGAATGCCTGCCAGCATCAGCACCGACAGCGGATAATAGATCATCGGCTTGTCGTAGACAGGCAGCAGCTGCTTGTTGATGGCAAGCGTTGCGGGATGCAGCCGTGTGCCCGCCCCCCCGGCCAATACAATGCCCTTCATGATTGCGCCTCTCCCCTGCCCTGCGTCAGCAACTGCTTCATCAGGCTATCCAGTGCTGCTGTCCAGTGGCGCGGATGAATATCAAAGTCTCTCGCTATTTTTCCCGTATCAAGCCGTGAGTTTGCAGGCCGTACAGCGCGCGTGGGATACTCAGCTGTTGTGATATCCTCCACAAGCGGCACCATGTGACCTGCCAGCTTCGCCAAACGAAAAACTTCTCTGGCCACACGGTACCATGTTGTCTCGCCTGCGTTGGCGAAGTGATAGATGCCGGAAGGCGCGTTGCTGTCTGCCATTTGGCGCAGCACAATCCTCACTATAGCCTCGGCCAGATCAGCAGCCAGTGTTGGCGCACCGTGCTGATCGTTGACCACCCTGACTCTGTCCCTCTCACGCGCCAACCGCAGCATTGTCTTGACAAAATTCTGACCAACCGGACTGACCACCCATGATGTGCGCAGGATAACATGGCGCGGGTTGGCAGCTGCCACCGCCTGCTCGCCCTTCCATTTTGTCTGCCCGTAAACACCAAGCGGGTTGGGCTGGTCATCCTCGTGATAAGGCTCTGACTTGCTGCCATCAAACACATAATCCGTCGAAACATGGATGATCGGGATGTTCTTTTCAGCACTCCAGAAAGCCAGAATTTCCGGCGCAAGTGAATTTACGGTTGTGGCTGTTTCAATATCATCCTCCGCCTTGTCCACCGCCGTATAGGCACCGGCATTGATGATGGCATCAAAGGAATGTACATTTAAATAGTCGGCTACTGATTTTGCATCAGACAGATCAAGATTGCTTCTTTCGGGTGCAACAATCTGCATATCTTCAGGCCATTGAGTCTCACGAAGGGCGTGCCCAAGCTGGCCTGTTCCGCCTGTCAGAAGCACGCGCTTCATCTCAGGCCTTGCCTTTTCCAATGTTTGCCTTGCCGAGCCGCTCACCGGAATAGCGACTGGCCAGAATGGCTTTCCACCAGTGCTGCTTTTCAAGATACCAGTCCACCGTTCTCGCAAGACCAGTTTCAAAGCTCTCCAGCGGTGTCCAGCCAAGCTCTCGCCGGATCTTGTCCGCATCAATGGCATAGCGATGATCATGGCCAGGACGATCCGTCACAAAGCCAATCTGTGTGCTGTAGCTCTTGCCATCCAAACGCGGGCGCTTCGCATCCAGCAAGGCGCAGATCGCTTCCACAACCCGGAGGTTTGTCACCTCGTTATGGCCACCTATGGCATAGGTTGCGCCCGGTGTACCGCGCTCGAAAACGCTGACCAATGCCCGCACATGATCCTCTACAAAGAGCCAGTCACGCACATTGTCGCCCTTGCCGTAAACCGGCAACTGCTCCCCAGCCAAAGCCTTGATGATCATCAGTGGGATCAGCTTTTCGGGAAAATGATAAGGCCCGTAGTTGTTGGAACAGTTCGTGATGAGCACGGGCAGGCCAAAGGTGTGCCCCCATGCCCGCACCAGATGATCAGACCCCGCTTTGGAAGCCGAATAGGGCGAGCGCGGATCGTAGGCCGTGGTTTCTGTGAAATAACCCTCTTGGCCCAGTGATCCGAACACCTCGTCGGTTGAGATATGGTGCAGGCGAAACTGCTGCTGAGCCGCTGGCGAGAGTTGCCTCCAGTGACGCAAGGATTCCTGCAGCAGTGTATAAGTTCCGACGATGTTCGTCTGGATGAAATCACCGGGGCTGTCGATCGAGCGATCCACATGGCTTTCCGCCGCCAGATGCGCAATCACATCGGGCTGGAAAGAGGCAATGGTTGCGCGCAAGGTTTCAGCATCACAGACATCGCCTTTGACAAACTGATAACGATCATTAGCCGACACAGTTTCTACTGACGTCAGTGATCCGGCATAAGTCAGCTTGTCATAGTTCAGCACGCTGTGCGCAGTTCTGCCGATGAGATGGCGCACCAACGCAGAGCCGATGAAGCCTGCGCCACCCGTGACCAGAATGCGTTTTGATGAGCTGTATTTTGTCATGCGTTCAACGGCAACAGAGGCCGCCCGTCATAGGCAAAAGGACTGTCGAATGCAGCGAAAGATGGCTGCACCTTGTCTTTTGCGGACAGAACGGGGGCCGTTCCAACGTCAGGCCAGGCAACCGCGATATCCGGATCATCCCAGCGCAGGCCTGCATCATGCTCAGGCGCATAAAGTGCTGACACCTTGTAGGCGACCTCGGTGTTGGCTTCGAGTGTGAGGAACCCATGGGCAAAGCCCACCGGCACGAACATTTGACGCCCGTTTTCTGCACTCAATTCAACCCCCACCCAGCGACCATAAGTCGGTGAACCCTTGCGCAGATCCACGGCCACATCAAAAATGCGCCCTCTCAAACAACGCACGAGTTTGTCCTGCGCAAAGGGTGGCGTCTGGAAATGCAACCCGCGCAACACGCCTGTTTCAGCTGACATCGAGTGGTTGTCCTGCACAAACCGCACAGAAATGCCGCGCTCCGCAAAGGTGCGCTCGCTGTAGACTTCCATGAACCAGCCGCGCGCATCACCAATGCGCTTTGGTTCAATCAGTTGGACCGGGCTTTCCATGGTGAGATGGATTATGCGGGTTGCGGGCGCTTGTCCATGGCAGGCCAAACCCTCAAGCCGGATTTACCGGGCAAGAGCATTCCAAACAGGTGCTGGCGCAAGCTGCTTGTAGAAAACGGTTGCAGCCGCGAGGGAGCCATCAGGCGTATAGGCAACATCCGGCAATGTGCCCAGTTCGTGCCAGCCCATGCGGCGGTAAAGCCTGTCGCCAGCGCTCCCTGTTTCAGTATCGAGCAGCAGGTGTGTTTTGCCCGCAGCAAGAGCAGCTGCTTCGATGCCTGCCATCAACATGGCCCCCACACCGCGTCTGCGCTGGCTGGAATGGACAATCATCTTGGAAACTTCAGCACGAAACGGCTGGTTCGGCTGGCCAAAGAACACGCACATCACCGTGCCGACAAGTTGCCCGTTGTCTTCCGCCGCTATCCAGACACGGTCACCCTTGCTCAAACCATCGATCTGCTTTTGCCAGTAGATGGTGGATTCCGGCAATGAGAACCCCGCCATGAAATTGACGGAGGCCCCATTGGCGACCGCATCCACCAGCAGGGCAGCGAGTGCAGGCAAATGCGCTTGGGCTGCATCGGCATCAAGCTGTCTCAAGACAACAGAAGACGGGGTGGCGGTCATTTCTATTATCTCCGGTTTTTCTGTCTGTCTGTGAGCAGCAGGACGGCGTAGCGGGTGTCTTTGGTGAGCGGGTTAAAGTAGCGGATCTGCTTCTCCAGCCGCATGGCGAGACAATCCCCGGTGTTGAGAACCGTCATGGCGCCATCAACGGTCATCTCCAGCGTGCCGTCGATCACCCAGACAAACTGGTCAATTGCCAGCGGCAAGATGTTGTCATAGGTGACGCTCTGGCCAGCCGGCATTGTCACATCCACCAGCTCCACCGCTGCCGCATCTGGCAGGATATTGCGCCGGGTGTAGCCGGTTTCACTGTCGCGCCAGATGGGCCTTGCATCAGCCCTGACCAGAGGGCTGGCCGAGTCATCATCCCTGAACAATGCAGACATGGTGATGCCCAGCGCATTGGTGAGACGCCCCAGCAACAGGGCCGTGGGGCTGACCTCCTGCCGCTCGATCTTTGAAATCATGGCGCGCGACACACCTGAGACTGATGCCAGTTGATCAATCGTCCAATTCAGGCTTTGCCTTTGCTGCCTGATGCGTTGGGCAACAAGCCTGTCGACAGCATCAGATTCTTGTGTTTCACTCATGATAGTAGAATATAATCTCTTATAGTAGAGTCAAGCGACGCAAATGGAAGACGAGAAAACGCCTCACGCAGCCGATCATAACGGCGGACCGCCCATTGAAGACCCGCCGGATCACATCCCGGAATGGGGAAACGACGGCGAAGCTGCCACCTATTTCCAGTGGAAGGCCAATATCCGGCGTGCGCGCAAGAATGTGCCCTACGACATCATGATGTTTCGCCTCTCGCGCGCCGAGGCCGCAGGCGTTGACTATGAAACCTATGTGACCGAGCTTTTGGAGCGCGGACGGCACATACAGCCCGGTGATGACCTGAACGCCCTGCAAAACCGCTGGAAAACCCGCAAGCGTGTCATCGTAAAGCCACTTTGAGATAGCAGGAGCCGTTTTAGGTCAGCGTCTTGACAGATTCTTTTTGTTCTTTATATGTTCTTTTGTTCCACTTATATTCTGGATCGCAATCGAACAGGCCATGCCATGTCTCTTGCCATTACACAGTCCCTTCGTGATTTCCGCCGCGACTTCATCGGCAGCGGCATCGACCCCGCATTGCGGCGCGGACGCGGGGCCGTCACCAATGCGACAGGGCGCTATGAAATGCAGACGCGCCATGCCGAGGCCGATGGCTGGGACATGATTGAGGTTGAAAAGCCCTTCAAGACAGAAGTGACGGTAGAGAAAGCGCGCACAATCATCACGCGCAACGATTCGCCGGATCTGTCGTTTGACCGTTCGGTGAACCCCTATCGCGGCTGCGAGCATGGCTGCGCCTATTGCTTTGCGCGGCCCACCCACGCCTATATGGGCCTTTCACCGGGGCTGGATTTCGAGAGCAAGCTGTTTGCCAAGACCAACGCTGCCCAGCTGCTGGAACAGGAGCTTTGCGCACCGGGCTATCAGCCGCGCACCATGGCCATTGGCACCAACACGGACCCCTACCAGCCTATCGAGAAACAGCACAGGATCATGCGTGGGTTGCTGGAGGTTCTGTCGCGGCTGAACCATCCCGTGGGCATCGTCACCAAGTCTGCGCTCGTGACGCGGGATATCGATATTCTCGCTCCCATGGCCGCACGCGGACTCGTCAAGGTTGCAATCTCGATCACGACACTGGACCGGAAACTTGCCCGCGAGCTTGAGCCGCGCGCAGCGACACCTGAAAAGCGGCTGGAGGCCATCCGCCAGCTGACGAAGGCGGGCATTCCCGTCACGGTCATGGTGGCTCCGGTGATTCCCGGCATCAACGACAGCGAGATCGAATCCATTCTGGAGGCCGCTCGGGCTGCCGGCGCCACCGAGGCGGGTTATGTTCTGCTGCGTCTGCCGCTGGAAGTGCGTGATATCTTCCGCGAATGGCTGCTTGATCACGCGCCGGGCAAGCTGCGGCATGTGATGTCGCTCATCCAGTCCACCCGTGGCGGCAAGGACTATGATTCAAGCTGGGAGCAGCGTCAGACCGGAACCGGGCCTTTTGCCTGGATGGTGGGGCGGCGTTTCCAGCTGGCAGCGACAAAGCTTGGCTACAATATCAAACGCCTGAAGCTGCGGACAGATCTGTTCAAGCCCCCGGTGCGGCAGGGCGACCAGCTGTCGCTGCTCTGAGCTCAGTGTTTGAAGGCTCCATATTTTGAAGCCACCCTTACATTCCGCAATTCCCCTTTGTGGAAACGAGTGGTATCGCACATTTCATGCGATATATTTCTACACGCGGTGAAGCCCCCGCACTTTCCTTCTGTGATGCTGTTCTGGCCGGCCTTGCCCGTGATGGCGGTTTGTATCTGCCTGAAAGCTGGCCGCAGTTGTCAGCTGAAACAATTGCCGGCTTCGCCGGAAAACCCTTTCACGCAGTAGCAGTTGAGGTGCTCAAGCCCTTTGTGGACGGTGAAATCAGCGATGCTGAACTCACCGCCATGGCGAAGGCCGCCTACGCCAGCTTCGGGCATCCTGCCGTAACGCCATTGCAGCAGATAGCGCCCAACAGCTTTGTGCTGGAGCTTTTCCACGGGCCGACACTCGCCTTCAAGGATGTGGCGATGCAGCTGCTGGCGCGGCTCATGGATCATATCCTGATCAAGCGAGGCGCACGGGCCACCATTGTTGGCGCCACATCGGGTGATACCGGCGGTGCTGCTGTTGAAGCCTTCCGTGGCTCCGAGCGGGTCGATGTCATGATCCTCTATCCCGAAGGCCGCGTGTCTGATGTGCAGCGGCGCATGATGACAACGCCGACGGAGAAGAACGTGCACGCCATCGCGATTGACGGCACTTTTGATGACTGTCAGGCGCTGGTGAAGGGCATGTTCAACCATCATGCTTTCCGCGATCGCGTCAAACTTTCCGGCGTCAACTCCATCAACTGGGGGCGCATCGTGGCGCAGGTCACGTATTATTTCGTGGCCGCTGTAGCGCTGGGGGCGCCTGCCCGCAAAGTGTCGTTCTCTGTGCCCACCGGCAATTTCGGCGATATCTTTGCTGGCCACGTGGCCCGCATGATGGGACTGCCTATCGACAAGCTGGTGATTGCGACCAACAGCAATGATATTCTGGCCCGCACGCTGGAAACCGGAAGCTATGAGATGCGCGGCGTCATGGCAACCACTTCGCCCTCCATGGATATCCAGATTTCATCGAATTTCGAGCGCTGGATGTTTGAGGCGAACGGACGCGATGCCACGGGCATTCGCAACCAGATGGCCTCGCTTTCGCAGGGCAAGCAGTTTGATCTGACCGAACAGCAACACTCTGGCTTGCGCCAGAACTTCAGGGCGGCGCGCGCCAGCGAAGCCGATGTTGCTGCCACGATCCGCAAAGTGCAGGCTGATGCTGGCTATGTGCTGGAAACCCACACGGCTTGCGGCGTGCAAGCCTGCCAGACGCTCGTTGATGCGCCTGCTGTTCCGCAGATTATTCTGGCAACGGCGCATCCTGCGAAATTCCCCGATGCGATGGAAGACATCACCGGCACAAGACCAGCACTGCCAAAGCGCCTTGCCAATCTGCTGACCGACGCCGAGCGGACAACCCTGCTGCCCAATGACCTCAAGGCAGTGGAAGCGTTTGTCGAGGCCAATGCCCGTGCCATTCATGAGGTGAAAGCTTGACGCCTGAAGTAACCACATTGCCGTCAGGTTTGCGTGTTGTCACGTTGGCCATGCCCCATGTTGAAACCTCCTCTTTGGCAATCGTCACTGGCGCAGGATCCCGCGATGAGCAGGCGGGTGAGCACGGACTGGCGCATTTTCTGGAGCACATGGCTTTCAAGGGCACGTCGCGGCGCACAGCCAAGGGCATAGCCGAGGAAATAGAGGCCGTCGGCGGCGATATCAACGCTGCAACCAGTGTCGAAACCACGGCCTATACCGCCCGGCTGCTGGGCCGCGATGTTGGCCTTGGGCTTGATGTGCTGTCGGATATCCTGACCGACAGCCTGTTCGACAAGGCCGAGATCAAGCGCGAAAAGGGTGTCGTGCTGCAGGAAATTGCTGCGGTGGAAGACACTCCGGATGATCTGATTTACGATGTTTTCACCGAAACCGCCTTTCAGGGCCAACAGATTGGCCTACCCATTCTGGGCACACCAAAAACCGTGAAGGCGCTGGATGCCACAAGCCTCAACGGCTTTTTGCAACGCGAATATGCAGCCGACCGCATGGTGGTTTCTGCCGCCGGTGCGGTTGACCATGCCGAGGTGGTGGCCGAAGCAGAAAAGCGGCTCGCACGCTTTGGCAAAGGTGAAGCCAGAACGCGCGTTGGAGCACAGTATGTCGGTGGAGAGCGCCGGATAGCGCGCAAGCTTGAGCAGGCCCATGTGCTTCTGGGTCTGGAAGCGCCGTCCTATCATGATCCGGACTTCTATGCCGCGCAGGTCTTCGTCAATGTAATGGGCGGCGGCATGTCCTCCCGCTTGTTTCAGGAAGTGCGCGAAAAGCGCGGTCTGGCCTATTCTGTCTACAGCTTCCTCTGGGGCTACTCTGATGTTGGCATTTTTGGCGTCTATTTCGGTGCGGGCGAAGCCACGCTGGGAGACGCAATGAATGTCTCTGTCGATTGCCTGATGGCAGGCATTGATGACATCGCGGAAGTGGAAGTCGCGCGGGCGCGGGCACAGCTGAAAGTGTCGCTTCTCATGGCGCTTGAAAGCTCCAGCGCACGGGCAGACCAGATGGCGCGCCATCTCCTGATGTTCAACCGCCTCATCCCGGCACCCGAGATTATCGCCAAGGTGGATGCCATCACCGTTGATGATGTGCGCCGCGCCGGACGCCGGATCATGGGCTCAGCCGCCACATTAACCGCAATAGGGCCATTGAAAAAACTGCCGATGCTGGACGCCATTTCAGCGCGGACAGGACAGACCACCAGCGCATTGCGTGCTGTGGCCTGAGGGAGCAAGGTGGGGCGATGCTACTCTTCCGGCGCACCCCCGATATCCGACAGGACCTCACCATTGAGACCGGCCACCTGCTGATCAGACCGCCTGCACTCAAAGACTATGCTGAATGGACGGCCCTGCGCAGGCAAAGCCGGGAGTTTCTCCAGCCATGGGAGCCAGTTTGGCCAGCAGATGATCTTCTGGAAAGCGCCTTTCGCAAGCGCATCCGCCGCTACAACACCGAAATTGACGAGGATGAGACCTATCCGTTTTTCCTGTTTGAGCGGGAAACCGGCCGGCTTCTGGGCGGCTTGACCCTGACAAACCTGCGGCGGGGTGCAGCTTCCATGGCAACCCTTGGCTACTGGATGGGCGCGCCACATGCCGGCAAGGGCCATATGACCCACGCAGTCGAGGCAGTTCTGGACATCAGCTTTGGACGGCTTGATCTCAGACGCATCGAGGCAGCATGTGTGCCTGAAAACGCGGCATCGCTGCGCCTCCTCACAAAGGTCGGATTTGAAAAGGAAGGCTATGCCCGCGAATATCTCGCAATCAACGGGCAATGGCGGGATCATGTGCTGTTTGCGAAGCTTCGGCAAAGCCAGAGAAATGCCGGCAATACGTAAATTGCAGCCTGTGTTTGGCCGGGGTGACTTGCAGCGGCGCATGGCAAAGGCTACCAGTCCTGCCAGTGTTGGTTCGGAACCCATCCGCGCCAATCCCTGCCTGCCCAATCGGGAATGTTTCTTGTTGCATCGCCTAGCGCTTATTCTGATTGCCTTGTTCTGCTGGACCCTCACAGCCGTTCAGGATGCGCGTGCGCTGGATTCTGTGCGTGTCAGACCTGATCAACCGGCCATCAACCTGCTGTCCGCAATCGAGCGCTATCAGTCGCAGGGCGACCGAATCACAATTTCCACCGCTCCCGGCAAGGACGGTATTGTCCGCCGCATTGAGGTGCGGGCGCTGGATCAAGGCACGCGGCCTGACTGGATTGCCTTTGCGCTGACGAACGACACCGACGAGCAGGTTGATCGCCTGCTGGTGACGCCGCACTACCGCCTTGTTGGTTCGGGCGTCATCTGGCCGGATCTTGGCTCAACCCGTGTGCGCGCCATCACCGCCAGCCAGGGTCTGCGGCCTGAGCGCGAAGAGGCCACCGGCGTTGACGCCTTCCTCATCACGCTGGACCCAGGAACTACTGTGACATTTGTGGCGGAGCTTGCCTCCAATGTGCTGCCGCAAATGACCCTTTGGGACCCTGATGCCTACACAGAGCGCGTCAACAGTCTGACGCTGTATCGTGGTGTTATCCTCGGCATTGCAGCCCTTCTGGCGCTGTTCCTGTCGATTGTGTTCATCGTCAAGGGTGCTGTCATTTTCCCCGCCGCTGCAGCTCTGGCATGGGCGGTTCTTGCTTATCTGGGCATCGATTTCGGCTTTCTTGGCAAGCTCATCGGCATGTCTC
The DNA here is from genome assembly GCA_051649305.1 of Beijerinckiaceae bacterium. Taxonomy (GTDB): domain Bacteria; phylum Pseudomonadota; class Alphaproteobacteria; order Rhizobiales; family Beijerinckiaceae; genus JADCCX01. The sequence continues at coordinate 5,952 of JBOFGV010000099.1, read as the reverse complement.
CTGATTCCGAGCGCGTCTGGCGTGCAGCCACCGAGGCTGTTCTGGCCGCGACGCTGGTCATTTTCCTCTTCGCCTATCTCAACCTCAACCGCTGGCATGTGCGTTATGTGCATTTCACCATGCTGTGGGTTGTCTTCATCGGCGCACTTGTTGGACTGGCGCTTTTCAATGCCCCCGTAGCGGCTGGTGTGGCGCGCATATCCATCGCTGTCGCGGCTGGCATTGGCCTCGTTTTGATCGCCTATCTCGCTTTCCTTGGCTATGACCGCGCCATCATGCTGGTGCCGACCTGGGTGCTGTTGCTGGCATGGGTGGTTGCGGCAGGCATTGCGGTTTACGGGCGGTTGGCGAACGAAATTACCGGCCCTGCCCTGCTGGGCGGCATCGTGCTGATTGTCATGCTTATCGGCTTCACGGTTGTGCAGCATGCCTTTGCGGGCGGCGCGCTAGCGCAAGGCCTTGTTACGGACAGCGAGCGCAAGGCCCTGGCGCTGACAGGCTCCGGCGAAATCGTCTTCGACTGGGATGTGCAGTCTGACAGGCTTTATGTCAGCCCAGAGCTGGAGGGGCAGTTGCACCTGAAGCGCGGATCGCTTGATGGTAATATTGCGCTCTGGCTGGATGCACTTCATCCGCTCGACCGGGACCGCTACAAGGCCACCATGGACGCGGTGCTGGACCAGCGCCGGGGCCGCGTGCTGATGGACATTCGCCTGCGCTCGGCAGAGGGTGAGTTCTTCTGGTTTGCGATGAAGGCCCGCCCGGTTGTGGGCGATGACAACGAAGTCATCCGTATCGTCGGCATCCTCTCGGATGTCACCAGCACCAAGACAGCCGAAGAGCGGCTGCTGCATGACGCCGTGCATGACAACCTGACCAGCCTGCCCAACCGCGAGCTGTTTCTGGACCGGCTGGATGCAGCGCTTGTGTTCTCACGCACCGATGATGCCATGCGCCCAACGGTGCTGATGCTGAACCTTGATCGCTTCAAGCAGGTCAACGAGAGCGTCGGCTTCTCGGTTGGGGATTCGATCCTGCTCAATATCTCGCGGCGACTGGGGCGACTGCTCCGCCCGCAGGACACGCTGGCGCGCATCGGCGGTGACAATTTTGCGATCATTCTTCTGTCCGAGCGGGAGCCAGAGCGCATCACGGCTTTTGCCGATCTGGTGCGCCGCGCCGTCACGGCGCCCATGACCTTCTCGGAACGGGAGTTCATCGTCACGACATCGGTTGGCATCGCGCTTTTTGACAAGCAGGGTGACACACGGCGCGACGATGTGCTGAAAAATGCCGAGATTGCCCTGGCCCATGCCAAGCGCCTTGGTGGCGACCGGATAGAGGTTTTCCGCCCGTCGATGCGCAGCCTGCGACCCGACAGACTGGCAATGGAAAGCGACCTGCGCCGTGCGCTGGAGCGCAACGAAATCAAGGTTTTCTACCAGCCCGTGGTGCGGCTTGAAGACCGGACTATTGCTGGTTTCGAAGCCCTGCTGCGCTGGGAGCACCCCAAGCTTGGCCTGATTTCACCCAAGGATTTTATCGGCATTGCCGAAGAAACAGGGTTGATTGTGGATCTCGGCGTGTTCGTGCTGGAACGCACGGCCCGCGAGCTTGGCGCATGGCAGGATGCGCTGGATGTGGAGCCGCCGATTTTCGCCAGCGTCAATGTTTCCAGCCGCCAGTTGCTGCGCCATGATCTGCTGCATGACCTGAAGGCTGTTCTCACCCGTGCGCCTGTGAAGCGTGGAACGCTGAAGTTGGAACTCACCGAAAGTCTGGTGATGGAAAATCCGGAATACGCCGCGCAGATGCTGCAGAAAATGCGTGACCTTGGCGCGGGCCTGTCGCTCGATGATTTTGGCACCGGCTATTCGTCGCTGTCCTATCTCCAGCGTTTTCCGTTTGACACCATCAAGATCGACCAGTCCTTTGTGCGCCCATCCGCCAAGGGTTCGCGCCCTGTCATCCTGCGCACCATCATCGCCATGGCGCATGATCTTGGCATGCAGATTGTGGCGGAAGGTGCAGAAACCGAGTCCGATGCGGTTGAACTCTACCAGCTTGGCTGTGAATATGGTCAGGGTTATGCTTTTGGAGAGCCCATGACAGCTGCTGACGCACGCAGGCTTGTGGGAGCCAAACTCACGCAAGCCACCTGAGACAACACACTTTTCAAATGGCCGTGGAGTACGGCTGATATCAAGGGAGACGACAATGCCAAAGGGATATGTGATTGCCCGCGCCATCGTGACCAATGCTACACAGTGGGGCGTTTATGCCGCTGCTGCCGGCGAGGCCATGAAGAAATATGGCGGCACACCAATCGTGCGCGGCGGTCAGATGACAGTGGCCGAGGGCCAGGGCCGCTCGCGCAATGTCGTGGTGGAATTCCCGAGCTTTGAAGCCGCAAAGACCTATGCCTTCTCGGCGGAATATGCCGCTGCCCGCAAATTGCGCGAAGGGGCCGGCGAGATCGACCTCGTGGTTGTCGAGGGCGTGTGATGGCCAAAGGCTATTGGGTCGCACGCGTTGATGTTGACAACACCGAGGCCTATGACCGCTACCGCGCCCTGAACGGCAAGGCTTTCGCCAAATTTGGCGGACGCTTTATCGTGCGCGGTCCAGCGGGCAAGGTGGTCAAGGGCACACCACGCAAGCACAATGTGGTCATCGAGTTTGACAGCTACGCGCAGGCGGTGGCCTGCTACGATTCAACGGAATATCAGGCGGCACTTGAGCACCTGAAGGATGTTGGACCAACCGACCTTGTGATCATTGAAGGCTATGACGGCCCGCAGCCGTCATAAATCTGCCGCCCGGAGTTCTGACGATGTCTGACATGCGACTGGTTGTTGTGGGTGCTGCTGGCCGCATGGGGCAGGCGCTGGTGCGCGTTGTGCAGGCCGCGCCGGGCGTGACATTGGCTGCTGCGATCGAGCGGGAAGGTTCGCCACAGCTGGGTCAGGACGCTGGCGTGATCGCCGGAGCTGGCCCAGCAGGCGTTGTCATCACTGATGATCCGCTGACCGCTTTTGCCAAGGCGGACGGCGTGCTCGATTTCACGATCCCCTCGGCATCCGTGCATTTCGCTGGCCTCGCGGCGCAGGCGCGCATTGTGCATGTCATCGGCACCACCGGCTTCAGCGAGGCGGAGTTTGCCAAGCTCAATGCCGCATCCCGCCATTCCACCATCATCCAGTCCGGCAATATGGGCCTTGGCGTCAATGTGCTGGCGCAACTGGTGAAGCAGGCGGCAAAGGCGCTGGGCACGGATTACGATATCGAGATTGTGGAAATGCACCACCGCATGAAGATTGACGCGCCATCGGGCACGGCGCTCCTGCTGGGTGAAGCCGCAGCCGAGGGTCGCGGCATTGCGCTGAAGGACAATTCCGCCCGCGCGCGCGATGGTCACCACGGCGTGCGCAAGGAAGGTGACATCGGCTTTGCGTCGCTGCGCGGCGGCACGGTGGCGGGTGAACACAGCGTGATTCTGGCTGGGCCCGGCGAACGCATCACGCTCAGCCATTCCGCTGAAAGCCGCGACAACTTCGCCAATGGCGCTGTGAAGGCAGCACTCTGGGGCCGTGGCCGCAAGCCCGGTTATTTCAGCATGGTTGACGTGCTGGGCCTTGGCGGTTGAGCACGCCTAACCAACGAATCAAGCGCGGCATCTATGCCTTTGCCCTGCTCTTGCTTGCTGGCCTTGGCGTCCTTAAATGGATCGCCATAGACGCAAAGCTCTTCAAGATTCTGGCGATTTCATCGGGCGTGCTTGTCGCCATGCTGCTCATGACCTACAGGGCTTTTGAAGGTGTGGCAGAAGCCGCACGCAAGGCGCCACAACCACCACCGTCGCCTGATGAGGACGACGAAGACGAGGACCAGAAATGACCCACTTGCTCGTGCTCTGCCGCCATGGCCAAAGCGACTGGAACTTGAAAAACCTCTTCACCGGCTGGAAAGACCCTGATCTCACAGCTCTGGGCGTTGAGGAAGCCAAGGCAGCAGGCAAGCGCCTGAAGGCAGGCGGCATCGGCTTTGATGTGGCCTTCACGTCAGAGCTTATCCGCGCGCAGAAGACCTGCCATCTGGTGCTCAACGAGCTGGGCCAACCCAACCTCACCACCCACCGCCACTTGGCGCTGAACGAGCGCGACTACGGCGAACTCTCTGGCCTCAACAAGGATGATGCCCGCAAGAAATGGGGCGAGGAGCAGGTGCATGTCTGGCGTCGTTCTTACGATATCCCGCCTCCCGGCGGCGAGAGCCTGCGTGATACGGCAGCCCGCGTGCTGCCTTATTATGTGCATGACATTCTGCCCGTTGTGCTGTCGGGCAAGCGCACGCTTGTGGCCGCCCATGGCAATTCCCTGCGGGCGCTGATCATGGCCATGGAAGGCCTGTCCGGCGAAGAGATCATCGCGCGGGAACTCGCCACTGGCGTGCCGATTGTCTATCGCCTGAACGCTGATTCCACCATTGCATCACGTGAAGAACTGGCGTGAGCCTGTTTGCCGACCCACCGGAAGAACTGGCTCCTGGCCTTGTTCTGCACCGGGGGTTCTTCAACGTTGAGGCGCAGCAGGCGCTGGTGGACGAGGTGCGGGCCATCATCAAAGCGGCACCGCTGTTCACGCCGGTGATGCCCAAGTCAGGCACGCCGTTTTCTGTCCGCATGACCAACTGCGGCCCGCTGGGCTGGGTGTCGGATATCAACGGATACCGCTATCAGCCTCAACACCCTGACACCGGCACGCCTTGGCCGGCCATGCCTGCGGTGTTGACTGAAGCATGGGACAAGCTTGCCAGTTTTGATGGCGCGCCAGAGGCCTGCCTGATCAACTGGTATGAAACCACCGCGCGCATGGGCCTGCATCAGGACCGCGACGAGCAGGAGTTTGCCGCCCCCGTGCTGTCCGTTTCGCTGGGGGATACCTGCCTCTTTCGCTACGGCGGGTTGAAGCGCAATGATCCGACAAAGTCGGTGCGGTTGGTGAGTGGCGACCTGCTGCTGATTGGCGGAGCATCCCGCCTGTGCTTCCACGGCGTTGACCGCGTGATGTCGGGCAGCAGTGATTTGCTGCCGAAGGGCGGGCGGATTAATTTGACGCTGAGACGCGTGACCAAGGCTTGACTGTCATTCCCGGCGAGCCGAAGGCGAGGGAAGGGAATCCATACAAAGCTTAGTGAAGACGCAGAGGTCAGTATGGATTCCCTTCCCTCGCTGCGCTCGCCGGGAATGACAAGAAAGACCTACCCAGCCACCTTGCTGAAATCCGCAACAGATGCCGTGACACGCCGCAGCGACGCCAGCAGGCTCAGGCGGTTCACCCGGATCGCAGGATCAGGATCATTGACGAACGTGCCATCAAGGAAGGCATCGACCGGCGCACGCAAACGCGCCATGGCAGACATGGCGGCGGCGTAGTCTTCGGCGGCAACAGATTGTGCCACCACTGCACCTTCTGTGGCGAGTGCTGCATTGAGATCACGTTCGGCAGGTTCTTTCAAAAGTGATGCTTCGATGGCCTTCTCGAACGCGCCCTCGCCGTCTTTCTTTTCCTCCGCCCGCAGGATGTTCACCGCGCGCTTGGTGCCTGCTAGCAGTGTCTTGCCGTCTTCGGTGGCAAGGAAAGCTGACAGTGCATTGACGCGCGTGACGATGGAGAGGAGGTCGTCGTTTTGACTCCCCTCCCCCTTGCGGGGAGGGGTAGGGGTGGGGGTAGCAGCAGGATCGAGCACTGCGCCTTGTTCTGCGCCACCCCCATCCCCGGCCCTTCCCCGCAAGGGGGAAGGGTGTGCACAGGCACCTAAAACAGCATCGACCAGATCATGCCTTGCGCCTTGTTCGCGCAGCATGACTTTCAGACGGTCGTGGAAGAAGGAGAGGAGGTCGAGGGAAAGTAGGCTGCTCTTTTCTAAGACATTGGAAAAACGTTCCCAATT
>JBOFGV010000098.1:0-91421 GCA_051649305.1 Beijerinckiaceae bacterium | reverse complement strand
GCAGGCATAGCCGAACATGATGCCCTGGTCGCCAGCGCCTTCGTCCTTGTTACCGGCAGCATCAACACCAACGGCGATATCAACAGACTGTGGGTGCAGCAGAACTTCGATCTTGGCGGTCTTCCAGTGGAAACCGTCCTGCTCGTAGCCGATAGCCTTGATGGCCTTGCGGGCAACGGACTTGACCTTGCTCTTCATGGACTTTTCGTCGAGCGATGTGCGCACTTCACCGGCGATGACAACACGGTTTGTTGTGGCCAGTGTTTCGCATGCCACGCGCACGGCCCATGGGCTCATGTCGGCTTTGGCTGCTTCACGGAAGAAAAGATCTACCACTTCATCCGAGATGCGGTCGCAGACCTTGTCTGGATGGCCTTCGGAAACAGATTCACTTGTGAACAGATAATCGGAACGTACCACCGCAGTGTCTCCACAATGAGAGTTGAATTAAGCTGAAACCCGAGAGCGCACCGCGTGAGTGCGCTCTGTTCGGCGGCGGTCATAGCCAGAATGCGTTCGAAAGGTCAACCGAAAATGGTAAAAACGTTCGTCAAGACGAACAGATTATGCATCTTCCCCTGAAGCCATGGCTTCAACAAGGTCCAGAATCTTCTTGCGAAGCTTGGGTTCCTTGATCCGAAGGAAGGCATTCACAAGTTGTTTGCCCTCGTTGCTGTCCAGAAAATCCGCAGCGTAACCAGAGGATTCAGGTTCGGAAAATCCCTGCGCCATGGCGATATCAGCCGAAACACCTTCAAAAAAGAAATTAACCGAAACACCAAGCACTTTGGCGGCTTCCTGCAACCGGCTTGCACCGATGCGGTTTGTGCCTTTTTCATATTTCTGGATTTGCTGAAATGTGATGCCCAACGCGTCGCCGAGCTTCTCCTGGCTGAGGCCAGCAAGAATTCGACGCATGCGAACGCGCGCACCTACATGGATGTCAATGGGATTGGGAATTTTCTTCATTGTCCAACGATGTTCTTCGGTTCGCATGAGGATGCAGAACCGATTTGCCGACGTTTTTTGAAACAGGGGCGTTAACAAGATTGGCACACACACAAAGCCCGACCTCGTCACATAGGTCAGAGGTGTACTATCATTTCGCCCGAATGCAAAGTCCGAAGCTAAAAATAAGCAATAATATTGCCAAAACATCACCAACACCACTGTAAATTGTATTTTTTAAGACGCTGGGCAAAGGACCATCAACAACGCCTTCAACTCCAAGTGGTAGGCTGCTTACAATCCTGCCAAGCGGATCAATAATTGCTGAAATGCCCGTATTGGCTGCACGAACAAGAGGCACGCCGAACTCGATTGTACGCAACCGAGCCTGCGCGAAATGCTGATGTGGACCAGAGGTTATCCCAAACCAGCCATCATTCGTAACGTTCAGGAAGAGGGCTGGCCGACTGTTCCATGCAAGCAGCTCAGCGGGGAAAATAGCCTCGTAGCAAATCAATGGCAAAGTGACAGGAAAACCTTTTACGGCAATAGGTTTGCGCCGCAAACCGGCCTCAAAGCCCCCGGGAATTTCAATAAACTGTCTTATTCCCAGTTTTCCAAACCATTCGCTGAACGGCAGATACTCCCCAAATGGAACGAGATGGGTCTTGTCATAACTGTCTGTGATAACACCATCAGGCCCAACGACATGCATCGAATTGAAATATCGCGCTTTGCCATTCGCCCCCACTGCATCCTCTGCTCTTGCTGCTCCGGTGATGAGGATGGTCCTTGGCTTCAACAACCCGGAAATCTGGGCCAGTGCCTGTGGTTCCCTTGCCAGCAAAAAAGGAAAGGGAGACTCTGGCCATACAAGATGCGTGACGTCAGCAATGCCCGAAACACCGGGGGTTGTGGCCCTGTCACTCAACTTCAGATAGCGCGTCAAAACCTCCTGCCCGTTCATTCTGTGCTTTTCGCGCTGGCTGAGATTGGGCTGCATGATGCGAATCTTCACATCGGGCAGCATCGCAATCTGATTCGCCTGCAATCGCCACAGGCCGAATCCTGTGATTCCCGCCAGGCAGGCAAAGGCCAGAACTGGCATGCGCCAGCGTTGCCCTGCCGTTTCGCCGGACCCCAGAGTGGCTGGTGCTGAAAAAATCAGCAGTGCCAGAATCGTAAGCCCCTGAAGCCCGACAACCGAAGCCATTTGCGCCGTCGCGTCAAAGCCCGCCAACGCCTGCCCGATGCTGTTCCAGGGGAATCCAGTCAGGATGAAACTGCGCAGCCACTCGACTGTGGCCATGCCTGCCGCAAAAGCAAAGATGCGGCGGCTGCCGGTGGACCAGAACAGTCTGGCGATCAAAAATCCAAAGCCGTGAAACAGGGCAAGAGCAGCAGGCAGGCCGACAACGCCCAAAGGCATGGCCCAGATAAAGCCATCGTCCTCAACCAGAAAGGCAGCACCCAGCCACCAGAACCCAACAAGGAAATAGCCAAAGCCAAAACCCCAGCCTGCAGAAAAAGCGGCCTTGAGCGTAGGCCATGAAAAGCGGCCCGGACCTGCTGTTGCGCCATCAATCAGCCAGACGGCAACAGGAAAGGCCAGCGCCAGAACCGGCATGGCATTGAGCGGCGGCATGGACAATGCGGCCACACCACCAGCTGCAATCGCGACGGCCAATCGCTTCCAGCCCCAGAGCAGGAGGACCTGTTGTGAAAGGTTCTGGATCAAGCCGCCCGTCACGGCAATTTTGGGGCCTGAACAGGCAGACCATCTTCAACAGTAGGATCGATGGTTGCCACAGAGGCCCTTTCGGATGGAGCACTGACCTGTGCCATTCCACCGGTACGGCGGTGGATCATGATACGCTTGATGCGCCTTGGATCAGCATCCAGAACCTCGAACTCAAGGCCCAGCGGTCCCTTGATCAATTCGCCCCGTGCAGGCACACGTTGCGCCAATGTGACCACCAGACCACCAATTGTATCGACATCAGCGGCAGCGGCCTCTTCGGTCAGATCCACCTCAACAACCTTGGCGACTTCATCCAGTGTTGCCTTGGCATCCGCCATGAACCGTCCTGCCTCGGCTGTCGCCTCCACCATGGCGCGGCTGGCGTCATCATGCTCATCCTCGATATCGCCGACGATCATCTCGACGAGGTCTTCAATGGACACCAGCCCGTCCGTGCCACCGTATTCATCGACAACAAGCGCCATATGCGTGCGGGTCGCCTGCATGCGCACCAGCAGGTCCATCGCTGGCATGGAGGGTGGCGCGTAAATGACGGGGCGCAGGATTTTGGCAGACAGCAACGGCACCGAGAGATCAACAAGACCCAGATCGATGTTTGCACCATCCTTGCGCTTGCGGCTGCGGGGCAGGCCAGTCTCCGCCTTGGAAGACATGAAGTCCAGAAAATCGCGGATATGCACCATGCCTTTGGGATCATCCAGCGTTTCGCCGTAGGCAGGCAGGCGCGAGTGGCCTTGCGTCCGGAACACGCGCAGCAGATCACCCAGGCTGATTTCAGCTGACACCGCAATGATATCTGCCCGCGGAATCATCACGTCGGCCACCTTGACCGAACGGATGCTGAGGATATTGCGCAGCATGATGCGCTCCTGCGCCGTAAACTCGGCAGCAGGTCCGCGCATTTCCAGCGCATCCTCGATATCATCACGGATGGAAACCGTGCTCTTGAAACCAAGCGCACCCTTCAGGCGGCTGAGCCAACCATCCTGTGCAGGAGCAGCGGCGGAAGAGGCGGATTTCTCACGTTCGGCCTTGTCGTCGGTCGAACTCATGGTTTTACTATCTCCAGTGGCTCCGTATCGCCGTAGGGATCAGGCACGGCAAGCGAAGCAAGAATCAATGTTTCAAGCGCTTCCATACGCTCGGCGTCAGCTTTAGTCATGTGGTCATATCCCACAACATGCAAAACACCATGCACGACGAGGTGCATCATGTGATGTTCAATGGGTTTTTCCTCGGTAATGGCTTCCCGCTCCACGGTTTCAAAGGCGAGGATCACATCCCCCAAAAACGGCGTGCGTGAAATGCGGTTTGCCGGAACGCTGGGAAAGGACAGCACATTGGTTGGCGCATCCTTGGCGCGCCACTCCTTGTTTGAGGCTTGCACAGTGGCATCATCCGCGAGCGAAATCGCAATCTCTGCACCGGGCAGGATCGCTACGCCGCTCATGCTCAAGGCCCGTTTGGCTGCCTTGCGCGCCAAGCCAGTGACACGTGATATTGTCTTCCATGCAGCGGACTGACGCTGGACATCGACAGAGACATCAAGATCAGCAACAGGTTTTGCGATCAAACATCACGCCGCTGATGCACACCGCCAGCGTCCTCATAGGCTTTGACAATCCGGCCCACCAGATCATGGCGCACCACATCCGCATAGCTGAAGCGGACATGGCCAACGCCTTCCAGCGATGGCAACAGGGCTGTCGCTTCAATCAGGCCAGATTTCATGCCGGGTGGCAAGTCGATCTGCGTCGGGTCACCGGTGATAATCATGCGGGATCCCTCACCCAGACGGGTGAGAAACATCTTCATCTGCATGGATGTGGTGTTCTGCGCCTCGTCCAGCAACACAACAGCATTCGTGAGCGTGCGCCCGCGCATGAAGGCGAGCGGTGCCACCTCAATCTGCCCGGTCATCAAAGCGCGCTCGACAATGCGCGGCTCCATAAAATCATGGAGCGCATCATAGATGGGGCGCAGGTATGGATCGACCTTGTCCTTCATATCACCGGGCAGAAAGCCGAGGCGCTCACCGGCTTCAACGGCAGGACGCGACAGGATCAGCCGTTCGGCCAACCCCTGCTCCATCAACTGGACGGCATAGCCAACAGCCAGCCAGGTTTTTCCGGTTCCGGCAGAGCCTTCGGCAAACACCAGTTCGTTGCGCTTGAGAGCCCTGAGGTAGGCATCCTGCGCAGCGTTGCGGGCACGCACAGGGCCACGCTTGCGGGTGACGATATGATCAAAAGCAGTGCGGGCAGAATCCGCCTTGGCGGGAAACAATTGTCCCTGAAGGGCGGCTTCCTGCAAGGCACCGTCCACATCACCGGGAGAGAACGCCTTGCCAGCCTTTGCCTGCTCATAAAGCAGCTCCAGCGTGCGGCGCGCCCGGTCGATCAACTCGCGAGAGCCTTTCAGCACCACATGGTTGCCATTGACGGTGGCGATGACGGACAACCGCCGCTCGATCTGCGCAACGTTCTGGTCATATTGGCCAAACACCAGACTGGCGCGCTTGTTGTCTTCAAAGGAGAGGGTGAGATCACTGGGGCCCTTGGACCCTGCCAGCGGCAGAGCGTTGCCTGCTAGACCAGCGGCTGTACTGGCTGCCACAATCATGGCTGGATTCAGAGATGCTGGCTCTTGCGGCGCACCACGCTTTGTCGATGTCAAACCTTGCTCTCCGTCAGGTTCACGCAACAGGTTTAATCCTTTGAATCACGCTACTGATGCAGTGTTGCCCTGAACGAGAACCCCTGCAAGTGAGTTTGATGCAACACCGACGATTTTTACGCGGGCTATGTGACCGATCAATGACTCCGGTCCATCCACGTGCACTGCCTGCATATGCGGGGATTTTCCGCCAATCTGGCCCTTGTTGCGGCCCGGTTTTTCAAACAGCACATCCAGCTCCTGCCCAACCATGGCGGCATGAGCAGCGTTCTGCTGTTCAAGAACCAGTGACTGCAAGCGCGCAAGACGCTCGTTCATCACGGCTTCTGGCACCTGATCCTTGATGTCGGCAGCGGGCGTGCCGGGCCTTGGGCTGTATTTGAACGAATAGGCCGAGGCGAAACGCACGGCGCGGATGAGCGCCATTGTCTCCTCAAACTCGGCATCGGTTTCGCCCGGGAAGCCCACGATGAAATCCGAGGTGACGGCAATGTCCGGCCTTGCGGCGCGCGCATCGGCGATGATGGCGAGATACTCCGCTGCCGTGTGCTTGCGGTTCATGGCTTTCAGGATGCGGTCCGAACCCGACTGCACGGGCAGATGCAGAGAGGGCATCACCTGAGGAACATCCCGGTGTATAGCGATCAACTCATCGTCCATATCGCGCGGGTGGCTGGTGGAATAACGCAGGCGGGCAACACCGGGCACAGCAGCGAGACGGCGCAGGAGCTGGCCGAGCGTCCAGCTCTCGCCATCATCGCCCGCGCCGTGCCAGGCATTGACATTCTGCCCCAGCAGCGTGATTTCGCGCACACCGGCGGCAGCAAGTTCCTCCGCTTCCTTGACGATGCGCTCGACCGAGCGTGAGAGTTCCGCACCGCGCGTGTAGGGCACCACACAGAAGGTGCAGAACTTGTCGCACCCCTCCTGCACCGTGAGGAACGCCGAGACACCGCGTGCGCGTGTTCTGGCCGGAGCAGCTGCGGGCAAATGCTCGAACTTGTCTTCTGGCGGAAACTCCGTATCGATCGCCTGCCCCGTTGCCTGCGCTTCACGCAAGAGTTGCGGCAGGCGGTGATAGGCCTGTGGCCCCACCACCAGATCGACAACCGGCGCGCGCGCCATGATCTCGGCCCCTTCGGCCTGCGCCACACAGCCCGCCACAGCCACCTGCACATCCCTAGCGTTTTCACCCAAAGTTTTCTTGAATTCGCGGATGCGGCCAAGCTCGGAATAGACCTTCTCGGCGGCCTTCTCGCGAATGTGACAGGTGTTGAGGATCACAAGGTCCGCATCTGCCATCTCAGCGGTTTCAACATAGCCTTCAGGTGCCAGCACATCCGCCATGCGCGTGGCATCATAGACATTCATCTGGCAGCCGTAGGACTTGATGAACACACGGCGCGTGTTGGAAGGGGTGGTCATGGGAGGGGTTTAGCAGGCGGGGGATGTGGGGGGAAGGGAGAGTGTCGGCAGCCAAAACGTCAAAAAAATGTGACTTACGTTTCAAAGCCAAGATTTGAGCGGCTCAGCATTCTTCTGAAAATATCGCCTTTTATCTCATAAATTGATTGCTGTGGATTACGCTTTACAACTCCAATTTCAATAAGCTCCTTTAGACCGATTGATGGCTCAATGTAACGAACCAACAGATAATTTATAACTTTCACAGGCCGGTTAGATGTGGCTTTCCATGCTTCAAGCTCTTCCTCACTGTAGACAGATCTGCCTCCGGTTTTTTGCATCAGCTCTTTCGTTGAAGTGGCTAAAGTCATTTCCTCAAGGATACAAATCGCAGTCATTGCCTGCGAAGGAAGCTCCTTTGATGCACTTTTATAGAAAAAGAGAATCGTTCCAGGCTCAGCCAAATTGGACTGAGCACGACACAGATAAACTTTACGTATTGTATTGCCTGGCCGATTGGGTGTCTCCGCCCGGGAGGCCCCAACAAACAAATCTTGCTGACGAGGTCTCCATAAATCGGGATATAGAGTGTCGTGATAAGCTTCCCTTATGGGGATGCCAAAACAACGGACACTATCGTCGACAACAAAGCGCGGATAGTTTTTTCGGCTTGTTTCAAAGATGGTCAGCTCTGCGCTTCTAAACAATTTTCCGGATTCAAAAGCGCGCTCATAAATAAGCTCTCCGTCAGGCTTGGTGCCGCGGTGCTTGAATCCATAATATTCCAAAAGACTCATAAGGGCCGTTTGATTGTCGTAGGCAGTTAAATAAGCAAGGTCATAACGATTCGATTGAGCAAACCACAAAACCTGTTTTAATAGTAACTCACCCAGTTTGACGCCGCGCATTTCAGGTCGCACTTTAAATGTGCAAATTTTTAAAATACGATCTGCTTTCGTAATTGCATCCGTGTTTTTGGCGGACTCATCTTTGCGAACGATGAGTCCTGCCAGCTTATCATTCTCATAAACAACCCAACATGGTCTGCGCTCACCTACGCATTTTTGTTTCCACCAATTGTTGAAGTCGTCATAGCCATCCCTCAGGCTATCAAAAAAATCGTCCTCATGATTTATTGTATGCGCTTCCACTTCAGCAACATGGCGGATTGGGACCTGCTTTGGTTCATACGTTTGCGTCAGAAGCTGTGTCGCGTCACCGACAAAAAGCACTCTACGTGCTAAATCGGCAGAATGTTTCTGCGCCCTGTCGTGGATGCCCTGATCCTGCGTGACTAGGAAGTCAGCGGCGTCAATCGTAAGTGCGTGCAGTAAGGTCGCATCTACGACGTCATTTTCTTTCCTGAGAGTCCCAAATTCTGTTTCCAAGTCTGACTTGGTCAATCCATGGCGCTTACCAAGTATGCGGTACTTTTTGATTTTGCTGAGTGAAATTGCTCTACGCTTACTGTCCTTGTCACGTGCGATGTCATCGCGTGCAGCCTCATGAACGAATATGTCAACCTTATGCTTCGCGGCAAGTTGAGAAAACGTTGCATATGCAGGCTCAACAGTCCGATTGTCTTCGAGGCCTATCAGAATATTCGTATCAATGAGATACGATTGTTGATTCATTTTTGAGCGCCTTTCGAAGATCATGCCTAGCATACAGGAATGATTGCGGAGGCTCAAAGCCAAATTTTTCTCTAAGTTCGGCAAGCGGCATAGGATTAGGGAAAGCACGCACTTCTTTAAAAAGAAGAGCGAAGCCGTATTCCGATCCTTCAAAATATTTATCAAAATCAGATTTATTTATGAATGCAGTCTTTTTAAATCGCATCCATATTTGCGGAATCGGCAATTTAAGAACATCACTAATTTCAGCTACGCCCACAATAGCACGGACGGGAGATGTTGAATAAATGTATGCAACTGTTCCTTTTTGTGATGATGTAGGAAATCGTCTTCTCAACTCAACGGTTTTGCTACCGGCAATAATCTTTTCCGAGTACTGCGGTCGTATTGATAATATTACATCTCTCTGCGCACGAAACTGATCATCGTCAATAAGCGGCAAAACTAACTGATCGTCGCTATTCTGCTCAACATCAAATGCGTTCCGAATGTGAATTGCAAGAGGCGAATCTGCAGGAAAAGATGCATCAATGCGCAAAGAAGCACCAAGTGCCTCTATGTATTTTCTCACCGTAGATAGATGAACATCGCCGCATTTTTCAATTTTAGATACTGCGGCTTGCTGAACGTTTAACCGTGTTGCCATTTCTACCTGTGTGAGGTCACAGATAACACGTAGTCGTTTCAAAGACGGACCAATGGCTGTCGAGACTTCGAGCTTGCTCCGCTCAAGTACCTCGACAATTTTTCCAGATAGTCCACTCATGCTCGCCTCACGTTCCTAGCATGCATAGATGCTAAAAATATTCCGCACTAGGAATATTTTACCCGAATTACAAAACCATCCCCAAACCCCGCTTCGCGCACCACGCCTTCAGTGTATTGTGCAACAAACACGCAATCGTCATCGGTCCCACACCACCGGGCACAGGTGTGATGGCACTCGCAACAGCCGCGCATTCTGCAAAGGCGACATCGCCCACCAGCCGTGTCTTGCCGGGTTCTGAACCCGCCACCCGGTTGATGCCGACATCGATAATGATGGCGCCGGGCTTCACCCAATCCCCGCGGATCATCTCCGGACGGCCGACAGCGGCCACCAGCACATCCGCCGTGCGGCAGAGTGCGGGCAAATCCTTGGTGCGGGAATGCGCGATGGTGACTGTGCAGCTCTCAGCCAGCAGCAGTTGCGCCATCGGCTTGCCCACGATGTTGGAGCGCCCCACCACCACGGCATGAAGGCCCGCGAGGTTCGGCTGCACGGATTTCAGCAGCATCATGGAGCCAAGGGGCGTGCAAGGCACCAGCGCATCCTGCCCGGTGGCGAGACGACCGGCGTTGACGGGATGAAAGCCATCGACATCCTTGGCGGGATCGATGGCCTCGATCACGCGGTCTGCCGAGATGTGTGCCGGCAGTGGCAATTGCACCAGAATGCCATCGATATCAGGATCAGCGTTGAGCTGGCGCACCAGCGTCAGCAGCTCCGCCTCCGACGCCGTATCGGCAAGACGGTGTTCGATGGAGCGCATGCCTGCCTCCACCGTGCGCTTGCCCTTGCTGCGTACATAAACATGGCTGGCGGGATCATCCCCCACCAACACCACAGCAAGGCCGGGGCTGGTATGACCCGCCGCCACAAAGCCCGCGATGGCTTGCGCCAATTTTGCGCGCAGCTTTTCGGAATAGGCATTTCCATCAATCAACTGAGACATAGTGCACCGGTGTTGAGCATCGTTTGAGCCAAGGTCTTTGGACGAACGCAGCTGAAAAGCAACCTTGCGTCAGTGGAAACAAAGAAAATCAACAGTGCCATAGCGTAAATCAATGGCAAACAGGCAGGCCTAACGCTTCTTTAAGGCTGCTCGGGTAGAACAACACTCAGTTTATGTCTGAGTACCTGTGTTAGGCCACGCGCCTGCCCCAGGACAGTTCTGGAGTGCGTCATGGATATCGCAACCGCCGTTGGCCTGATTGCCGGAGTCGGCACGCTGGTCGCCCTCATCATGATCGATGGCGGTAACTTCCTCCTTTACTGGGACAAGCACGCCGCCATCGTCATTTTCGGTGGCTCTATCGCCGTGACCATGATCCGCTTTCCCTTCTCGGCCATCGCCCACGGCGTGCCGATGGGCATGAAGTTCGTCTTCCAGATGCGCAAGATGTATCCGCGAGACCTGATTGAAGAGATCACCCGCGTGGCGGAAGTGGTGCGCAAATCCGGCCCGATTGCACTTGAAAACGTGCAGGTGGATGACCCCTTTCTTGCGCAGGGCATCCGCTACATCGCCGACGGCTACGATCCTGAATTCATCCGCGGTGCGCTGGAGCGCGACCGCGACATGTTCCTGACCCATCTTGACGAAGGCCAGAAAATCTACCGCTCCGTCGGCGACTGCGCCCCGGCCTGGGGCATGATTGGAACGCTCATCGGCATGGTGAACATGTTCGCCAACATGGAAGACCCTTCCAAGCTGGGCCCGTTCATGGCGGTTGCCCTTCTGGCGACACTCTACGGCGCGCTGGTGGGCAACCTGATCTGCCTGCCGATTGCTGACAAATTGCACCTCAAGCTTGATGAGGAAGAAATTTCCCGCACGCTGATCATCGATGGTATTCTGCAGATTCGTGATGCCAAGAGCCCTGCGATTGTCCGCGAAATGCTGCTGGCCTATCTGCCGGAGCACCAGCGGGCTGAAATGGCCGAGGCGATGGCGTAATGGCCCGCAAAAAAGGTGGACATTCGGGTGGTCACGGCTGGTTCGTGACCTTTGCCGACCTCATGGCGCTGCTGATGAGCTTCTTCGTCATGCTTGTTGCCATGTCGTCCTCGAATAAGGAAAAGATGCAGATCGTCGCTGGTTCCATGCGCGAGGCCTTTGGCACGCAAAAGGAAAACAAACTCTCCGGCATCGTCGAGATGAACGGCATTCCCTACAAGCCCAAGCTGAAAAACGTGCAGAACCTGCCAACTGAGTTCGGCTCGGACTTCACGGCCCCGGCGCCTTTTGACAACCGCATTGATGGCCTGAAGATTGCCACTGCAGACCGCAAATTTGCGCTCGCTGCCGTGTCGCTGCGTCAGGCGTTGCAGGATAATCCGGAAATCGCCGAGCTTTCAAAGAACGTCATCATCGAGGAAACCAAGGACGGCCTCGATATCCAGATCGTTGATCAGGATGGACGCTCGATGTTTGCTGACGGCGCAAAGTATCCCTATGAGCGCACCCGCAAACTGCTGGAAACGCTTGCCCCGCAACTGCGCCGCCTCTCGAATCGCGTGCGTGTATCAGGCCATACATCATCAAGCCGCACAGCCACTCGCCCCGGTGCTGCGGCATGGGAAATCTCAACCGGACGCGCGCTTGCTGTCAGGGATATTCTGGCAGCTTCCGGGGTGCCGGATGATCGCTTCTACGGCGTTGTGGGCAAGGCTGACACGGAACCGATGTTTGCCGATGATCCAGCCATGGCCGCCAACCGCCGCATCTCCATTCTTGTGATGCGTGAAGCGCCAGTGGTGCCGATCAACACAAGGCCTTGAGCGACCTTGCCCTACCCGCCTGCGGGAAGGGTGGATCGTCATGCAGTGACGAGCCGGGTGGGGCTGCGGTCCCAGTGGAAAACAAGAAGCCCCACCCCCGACCCCTCCCCGTAAACGAGGAGGGGAGAAAATTCAGCGCAATCAGCGCATACGCTACCGGTCGCGCGCAATAACAGCGGCACCCACGATCAGCAGGCAGGCGAGGCCAAGCGTCCAGTGCGCGGTGGCGTAGCCTGCGATGACCAGCAGGATGGTGGACAGCACCGGCGCGGCATAGCTTGCCGTTCCCAGCAGGCGGATGTTGCCGTGCTTGACGCCGTAATCCCACAGGAAGAACGCTGCTCCCACAGGGCCGAGGCCAAGGCCTATGATAGCCAGCCACTGGACCGCACCTTGCGGCCACACCGTGGTTTCAAACAGCATGTGACACAGGCCGGAAAGCACTGCCGTTGCCAGACAAAAGCCTGTGACAGCTTCTGTTGGCACCTTGGCCTGTGTGCGCGAAAGCACGGAATAGCTTGACCAGATGAAAGCGCAGCCGAGGGCAGCGAGATAACCGCTCCAGTTGGCCGCATCAAAGCCGATGCCGCCCTTGCCGAGGCCCAGAACCAGCACACCGCAAAAACCCACCATCGCTGCAATAACATGGCGGATGGCGAGTTTCTCGCCCGGCAGCAGGGCCGTCATCAGCACAATCAGCAGTGGCCAGAGATAGGCTATCAACCCTGCTTCCGCCGGAGGAGCCAGCTTAAGCGCTGCAAAATAAAGCGCGTGATAGCCAAAGAGACCATAGAGGCCGATGGCCCAGGCTTTGGGTGACTGGTTGAGCACGCCAAAGCCGCTGCCCGTGCACAGGATGACCAGCACACCAATGATGCTGGCAACCGCAAAGGTAAGCGCCGAAAGCTGGAACGCAGGCACAGAGCCAGTGCCTGTTGTCAGCAGCGCCAGCACCGCCCAGAGGCCAATGGCCATGAAGCCGCAGAGTGTGGCCTTGCGGTTTGTGTCAGAGGTCATGCGATCAAGTCCAGTCCGTCAGTTTGCCCATGGCGTTCACGGGCAATGCTGCACCAAAGCGATAGGCTGTGGGGCAGGCCACATCCGACAACAGGGTTGCCGCATGCTGGCGCAGGGTCTTCTCGGCGGCGGCGACATCCATGGTCTGGTCCTTCAGCACCACAAAAGCCTTGAGGCGCTGGCGCGCGGCATCCCCACCCACAGCAAAGGCGCGGACAGCCGCTTCTTTCACATCCGGATGCTGGCACAGCGCATCCCGCACCTTGTCAGGAAAGACATTGACGCCACCCACCTGAACCGCGCCATCGCGACGGCCTGTCGGGCGCAGCATGCGCTCGCCTTCAAACTGCACCATGTCAGCAAAGGGCTGTTGCTCCTGCGTTGAGCCGTCGGCGCTGCGCCTTGCGATTGCCTGCTGGTCCGCACTCACCACCCAATCATCAAACAGATGGAACGCAGCAGCACTGTCCTGCCGCCAGCCTATGCCTGCGGTTTCTGAGGAGCCATAAATCTCAGTCAGGGTTTTCAAGCCCTTGTCGCGCAACTGACCCGCCAGAACCGGCGGCATGGGTGCGGTTGAGGTGGTGCCCGCAATGCCTTCTGGAAAGCCCGGCAAAGAGGCCAGCAAATAGCTCCACAGATGCGGTGTGGCGACGATCATGTCTCCCGCTTGCAACGTTTGCCGCAAGCCTCCGGGTGACATGGCACGCGCATCAATCACAGTGCACTGCAGTTTCTCAGGCAACAGCACCGTGAATATGAAGCCATAGATATGGTGCGGCGGCACAAGGCTGACGATGCGCTGGAAAGGCCCCAGCACGCGAATCAACTCATCTGCTTCCGCCAGAAGATTGAGCATGCTGTGCGTGCAGACCTTGGGCGCGCCGGTGCTGCCGGATGTCTGGAACGAGATCGATTTGAACGAAAGTTTTTCTGCTTCAGCGACAATGAAGTTCCAACGGCCAATGGTCTTTTCAATCAGCAGGTAATCTTCGATGCCGGATTCATGCAGATGGAAAAACTGGTTGATGCGGCTGGCGATGTCGATGCGGCCAAGACTGTCCAGCCCAAGGCTGTTGTCGGATGCTTCTTCTCCCAGCTGCATGTCGCTGGTCCAGCCAAGGCTCTCGGCAGGGTTGACCGTGCGCTCCTGCAATTTGCCCAGCTCTTCCGCAATCAGGCTGACCAGCAGCCGATGGCGATGATGCTCCGAGAGTATGAATGCCGACAAATGCCGCTCCGCAAGGCTGCTGATTCGCCCCTTACATCTATCGCGAACACATCGGTGTTTCTAACCCGAAAAACGATCCCTGATCTGCTGTTTTAACTTGTCGCGTACCTGACGGTAGGCGGAAAGCCTTGTTTCGCGGGAGCCGCCCGAATCTTGCGTGGGATCATCTGTCGGCCAGTATTCGACCGCAACAGAACTCAGGCGGGTCAGCGCCTTCGCTTTCTCCAGTGCTTCCGGCGAAAGCGCCACGATCAGATCAAACTCATCAACCGCAATGTCATCGAACCCTTGCGTGTTGTGATCGCGGATATCGATGCCGATTTCGGCCATGGCTGCGACAGCGAAGGAATCCAGTGTTGTTGTCGAAAGGCCTGCGGAGTCGACGTAAATCTTCTGGCCGAGGATGGCGCGGGCAAGCCCCTCCGCCATGGGCGAGCGCACGGCGTTAAGCGAACAGGCAAACAAAATGGAATGCGGACGGGTGGATGTGGTCATGTTTCGCGCCCGGTCCATGACAGCGCCGCCAGCAGCGTGAACAACCGGCGTGCCGTCTGGAAATCGATTGTCACCTTGTCTTTCAGGCGCTCCATCACGATGTCAGCCGCTTCGTTGTGCAGGCCACGACGGCCCATATCAATCGCCTCGATCTGGGCGGAAGACGCTGTACGGATGGCGTCGTAATAGCTTTCGCAAATCAGGAAGTAGTCCTTGATCACGCGGCGAAAGGGCGACATCGACAACCCGTGGGTGATGATATGATCGCCGCCTTGCGTGCGGATTTCGAACACCAGTCGTGCATTCATCATGCCGATATGAAGGGCAAACGGCCCTTCACGGTTGTCCGGCAGGGCAAAGCTGTTTTCTTCCACGAGATCATAAATAGCGGTCAGGCGCTCGTGTTCCTGATCTGGCGTGCCACGCTCAATGGAGTTGGCATCCAGAACGATGGCCACAAGCCGATTGTTTGGATTGCCAATCTCCGTTGTCATGACAGAGCCATCGCCATGATGGTTATGATCCGGAGGGAAGATTGAGCCGGATGGCCACGGAGCGGGCGTGAGCCGTCAGCCCCTCCGCCTCGCCCAGCGCAATCGCTGCTGGCCCCAGCGCACGCAGCTGCTCCGGCCCACATTTCAGAATGGATGTCCGCTTCATGAAGTCCAGCACTCCCAGACCGGAAGCGTAGCGGGCACTGCGGGCAGTAGGCAAGACATGGTTTGAGCCACCCACATAATCGCCGATGGCTTCCGGTGTGTGCCCGCCCATGAAGATGGCTCCCGCGTTGCGGATGCTGGCCGAGAGTTCATCTGCATTAGACGCCATGATTTCGAGATGCTCCGGTGCCAGACGGTCCACCAGCGGGATGGCGGCTTTGAGGGATTGCACATGAATGACAGCGCCAAAATCTCGCCAGGAGGCGCGGGCAATCTCCTGCCGCGGCAAGGTTTTGAGCTGCGCCTCAACAGCGGCCAACACATCCTTCGCCAGGCTCCTTGAATCCGTGATCAGGATCGACTGTGCAGCCGCATCGTGCTCCGCCTGCGCCAGAAGATCAGCGGCTATCCATGCCGGATTGGCAGTTTCATCTGCCAGAATGACGACTTCGGATGGTCCGGCGATCATATCGATGCCGACCTGTCCGAAAACCTGCCTCTTGGCAGCCGCCACATAGGCATTGCCGGGACCGACGATCTTCACCACTGGCGCAATTGTCTCTGTTCCGTAGGCCAGTGCAGCAATCGCCTGCGCGCCACCGATGCGGTAAACCTCGTCCACCCCTGCGATGTGCGCCGCCGCCAGCACCAGCGGGTTGATCTGCCCCTTGGGGGCGGGAACCACCATGACGATGCGCTCGACACCAGCGACCTTGGCCGGAACGGCATTCATCAAAACAGACGATGGATAGCTTGCGCTACCGCCAGGCACATAAAGCCCAACAGAGTCCACTGCCGTCCAGCGCCACCCCAGTTCCACGCCCAATGCGTCGGTGAAAGACTTGTCCGCCGGGCGCTGGTGGCGATGGTAGGTCTCGATGCGTTCCTTGGCAAAGTGCAGGGCATCGACAGCCCTGCTGTCGCTTTTGGCAACTGCAACCTGCAGCTCCTGCGCCGAAACCCGCATGCCGAGGATTTTGAGATCAACAGAATCATACTTTTGCGAGAGCGCCATGACGGCATCGTCGCCGCGCTCGCGGACATCAGCGATGATGGCATGCACGGCTGTTGACACTTCCTCGGAAACTTCGCGCTTCTGGGCAAGAAGTGCCCTGAAATCCGTCTCAAAGTGGCTATCGGTCTGTTTTAAGTCCATCGGCATGGGTTGTCCTATCCTCAAGATGCGATACCTTCCTTGGGACAGGCATTCAATCCGCATTCATAACAAAGCGGTCATCTTTGTGCCGTCGAGGGGTGAACAGCCCCGCAGATGAGAAAGAGGTCATCATGAAACGTATCGCTCTTGTGGCTCTTGGTCTGGTCTCCGGCCTAGTGCCTGCCGCTGCGCAGTATTACCCCTATCCGCCGCAGCGTCCGCACTACTATGAGCCACCCCCACGTCCCTACTACCGTCAGGACCCTTATGGCTGGGATGCGCCCCGCTATCGCCCGGTGGTTGTCGGCAACATCTGCTACACCTCGCGCGGATCATGCCGCACACGGCCTGCACCAGAAGAGTCACCATGCCGTTGCGACATTCCTGGCTTTGGCCTGAAGCGCGGCGCTATTGTTGCCCGCCCACAGTGGTAGAAATATCAGTCTGATATTCGTTCAACCTGACCACCACAGCGCTGGAGCTTTTTCTCCAGCGCCTCAAAGCCGCGATCGAGGTGATAGACACGGTGAACCGTGGTTTCGCCCTCGGCCGCCAGAGCCGCAATCACCATGGCGACCGAAGCACGCAGGTCTGTCGCCATAACAGGCGCGCCTGTGAGATGCTTGACGCCTTCGATGATGGCCATGTCGCCATCAAGGCGTATCTTCGCGCCAAGCCGCGCCAATTCCTGCACATGCATGAAGCGGTTTTCAAAGATCGTCTCGCGGATGTGCGATGTTCCCTCGGCACGGCACATCAAAGCCATGAACTGCGCCTGAAGGTCGGTTGGAAAGCCTGGGAAAGGCTCGGTGGTCACATCAACGGGCGTAAGCGCTGAACCGTTGCGGCTGACCCTGACGCCGTTTGACTTTTGCTCGATGGTGACGCCCGTTTTCGCCAGCGTGTCAAAAGCAGCTTTCAACAGATCGATGCGGGTGTTCTCCAGCAACACATCGCCACCTGTCATGGCCACAGCCATGGCATAGGTGCCTGTCTCGATGCGGTCTGGCAGGACAGAATGGCGCGCGCCCTGCAGGCGCGTCACGCCCTTGATTTCGATGACAGATGTTCCTGCCCCCTTGATCTTTGCGCCCATCTTGTTGAGCAAATCGGCCAGATCAATCACTTCCGGCTCGCGTGCAGCATTGTGAATGACCGTTGTGCCGCTGGCCAGCACGGCTGCCATCAAGGCTGTGTGGGTAGCGCCCACGCTGACCTTGGGGAAGAAGATTTCCGCGCCTTTCAGACCCTTGCGGGCATCGGCAAGCACATAGCCATTCTCGATCTCGATCTTGACGCCCAGACGTTCCAGCGCCTGCAGATAGAAATCAACCGGACGCGTGCCGATAGCGCAACCACCTGGCAGCGATACTTTCGCCTGTCCCATACGGCCAAGCAGAGGTCCGATAACCCAGAAACTGGCACGCATGCGTGACACAAGCTCGTAAGGGGCTGTTGTATCGACAATCTGCCGGGCAGAAAGATCAATCGTCTGGCCTGTTTCATTGCTCTGACCGGCAAGCTTGCCGGAAATCTTGTGATCAACCCCGTGGTTGCTGAGAATGCGCAGCAGCTGCGTGACGTCAGACAAGCGCGGAACATTGTCCAGCGTCAGCGTGCCATCGGTCAGCAAAGCCGCTGTCATGAGAGGCAAGGCGGCGTTCTTGGCACCAGAAATCTGGATGGTGCCGTTGAGCGGCCCGCCGCCTTTGATGCTTATACGGTCCATGAAAGTCTTTCTTTCGTTTCTTTTGATGTCACATGCGTTGCCGTTTTGACAACGCTACGTCACTCAAAGTGCAACGGTTCAGCCGGAGCCCTGATTATCAACATCGTCTGCGGGCACCTCACGCACCTGCTCACGCTGCCGCTCCTGATCCTTGCGTTTTCCCAAATTCTTGCGAAGAGCCAATGCCAAACGCTTCTGCCTCGCCATTTTGCGAATATCCGTATGGCCTGGCGGAGGCGAAACATCTGTCATTGTGAGCGATTTAGTCACACCTGCCGGTTCGTGCAAGTCTTCCTGCAAAGCTTAATGCGCTGACGCAAGGGCAGCGAAGCCGTTTGCCGAGTTGGCCACAGCGGCGTTATGATTCTGTCTGGGGTCACTAATGATAGAACAATCCAGTCAAAAACGCAGTCTGACCTGGTTGGCGGCCAAAGTCCGCGAAGCCGATCACAAGACAGACTTTATGCATAGTCTACGCGATATCTGTCGTGCGATCGGAGCCAAGCATGCAGGCTTCATGATGCGACATGTGCCCGGCGTAGTCGGTGATGACCCCTTTGTTGTCGACACCTATGGTGATGCCTGGCGTCAGCATGCCGAAGACAACAAGTATGAGTGTATAGACCCTGTTCGATCCCTTGGCGAAATCACGATACAGCCTATCGACTGGGCGCAATTGCCCAAGGGTCGCACGCGACTGCGCAAGTTCTTTCGTGATTTTTCAGAGTTCCAGTTGGGCAGACAGGCACTCACGGCCAGCTTTCGCGGGCCCGCCGGTGATCGTTCCCTGCTGACATTCACGAGTGATGTGACAGAGCGGAAGTGGCCAATGGTTCGGCATGATCTGTTGGCTGCGATGGATATGCTGCATCCGGCCTTGCACCGCGCTGTGCTCAAAACCCGTTTCAACTTCGAGAATGTGGTCGCGATTCGCCTGACGCCCCGTGAAAAAGAATGCCTTGTCTGGGCAGCCCATGGCCATACCAGCAAGCAGATCGGCGAAAGCCTTGGCTTGACCGCAGCCACTGTCAATTTCTTCATTGATGCGGCTGTCTCCAAACTCTCGGCTTCCAACCGGGCACACGCCTCTGCCAAGGCTGTTGCACTGGGAATGATAGCCCCTCCGCGGTGACAACAGGAGGACTTGCGCAAGGCGCGGCTTCAACAGGCGCGCGAGGAGCCGAGCCAACTGCCCGGAACGGCGCATCCCGTTTGCAAAAGTGGTCAGCCGCTGTCCTGCTTTTGCTGGCAGGACTGATCCCCTACGGCCTGTCCATCAGCTTTCTGCCGTTTACAGCCACGCTGTTGTCGCCGTTGTTTCTGATGATGATCGCTGTGCAGATGAGCGCCTTGCTCGAAGAGCCGCAATCATACCCGCTTTACCCCGAAGCCATCCAGATTAACCGTCAGTGGCCGCGCTACACCTTGCTCGTGCCTCTCTACAATGAAGCAACCATCGCAGGTCAGCTGATAAAAGCGCTGGCAGCACTCGACTACCCAGACGAAAGCAAGGAAGTGCTTTTTCTCATCGAGGCAGATGACCCTGTGACACTCGCAGCTTTGCAGCAACATCCAATGCCATCCTATATGCAGGTGCTCGTGCTGCCAGACGGAAAACCCAGAACAAAACCACGCGCTCTCAACCTGGGTTTGCAACGGGCTTCAGGCGCTTACGTGACTGTCTATGATGCGGAGGATCTTCCGGACACGGACCAGCTCAAGCGAGCGATTGTCGCTTTTGAAGAGCTGCCTGCAGATGTGGTCTGCCTGCAGGCTCGACTTGCCATCGACAATGGGCCAGACAGCTGGTTCGCCCTGATGATGAGCATTGAGTACGCAGCACTTTTTGATGTGCTCAAACGCGGTTTTGCAGCACAGGGCATGCCGGTGATGCTGGGAGGCACATCCAATCACTTCCGGGCTTCAGCCCTGAGACAGCTCAATGGCTGGGACAGCTGGAACGTGACGGAAGATGCTGATCTTGGCCTTCGAATCGCGCGCAAGGACTGGTTGGTGGCAGACCTGGATTCAACCACGCTCGAAGAAGCTCCGTTGTCGTTCAGTAGCTGGCTCGGGCAACGCAGGCGCTGGCTGAAAGGCTGGGCTCAAACCGCGATCTGCCATGGCCAGCAGCCGATGCGCGCGCTGCGTGAGATGGGCTGTGTCAATTGGCTGGTCGCGATGGTGCAAATTTTCGGCGTTATTGCAGGCTCTTTGAGCTTCCCGTTAATGCTCGCCTACATCGCCTTTAATGTCTGGAGTGGTGACATTTTTGGCGGAGAAACATGGAGCGCCATTGCCATCAACAGCATTGCCCTGTCGGTCATTTTGCTGGGCATAATCACCATGGTCATGCCTGCAGTGACTGGCCTTCTGCGCAGGCGAAGCTGGCACCTCATCCCCTGGCTGATAACGCTGCCGGTTTATCTGCTGCTGATTTCATTCGCCGCCTGGTATGCCTTGTGGGATCTGGCAAGAAGACCTTTCCACTGGCAAAAAACCGAGCATGGCAAGGGAAAACGGCGACCGGATATCTTCCGTCGCAGAGGCGCGCTCAGAAACACGCCATAAAGGCCGACATCATGCTGGTCGCGAAAACGCTGTCGCCAAAGCGCCACCACAGAAGGCCTGCAAGAGCCAGCGCAACGGCTGCAACAGAAATGACAACGGGAGGCTTGAAGCTCTCCTGAAATCCTGTGTTTGCTGCTGCATCCGGCATACCGTCTTGTAGCGTATACCGCCGTATGAGTCACGCCCCCGCTGAAAAAGCCGCTGTTAATGGAAAGCACCTGATGCACATCACGCTGGCTGTCATCGCCATTCTTGTCGTTGTTCTCGCCGTCTGGACCCAGATTGCCGTTGCGCGCATTGCATCACAGCACCCGCCAAAAGGCATCTTTGTGCCGGTCACAGGAGGTCAGCTGCATCTGCGCGATATTGGCCCGCGCGATGCCCCGCCAGAGCGCACGCTGGTATTTCTGCACGGAGCATCCAGCAACCATCTGGCGCTGACGTCCCCTTTGGCTGAGCGGTTGCAGGAAGGCTTCCGCATCATCGCCATTGATCGCCCCGGACATGGACACAGCGACAGGCCGGGAGGCCGGGCAGACGCCTCTCCCTCGAGACAGGCTGCATTGATCGACGAAGCACTGGCAGCGCTTGGTGTTGAGAAAGCCATCCTCGTCGCCCATTCTTTCGCAGGGGCTATCGCCACAAGCTATGCCATGGACATCCCTGAAAGAGTGGCGGGGCTCGTGCTGCTGGGGCCTGCCACGCATCCATGGCCGGGCGGTATCGCATGGTATTATCATCCCGCCAGCCTGCCTGTGATTGGCCCTGCGTTCGCCAATCTGCTGCCGGTTGCAGGCGCGGCACTCTCCATGGAAAAGGCGCTGGAAGGCGTGTTTTCACCAAAGCCTGTACCTGCTGGCTACATTGAAAACACCGCCCTGCGCCTCACCCTGCGCCCTGCATCTTTTCTGGCCAATGCGCAGGATGTTTCGGCCCTACTGGATCATGTGCGCACCCGCGCCGGGCGCTATGGCGCTATCAAAGTTCCTGTCACCGTCATCAGCGGAGACAGTGACCTCACGGTCTCTTCTGTCATTCACACTGCAGCGCTGGGCAGGGAAATCCCGCAAGCGCGGATTGTCATGCTGAAAGGCGTCGGCCATGTGCCGCACGAGAGCGACCCGGAGCTTGTTGTCGCCGAAATCAACGCTCTGTCTGACCGTCTTCTGGCCCAAACCCACTGATCGACGCTCGCATTCAATCACGCTGGGTCACAAGCCCGTGTTTCACATACTCGTCAGGTGATTTTCTGATCTGATCTGCCCACTGTTCATCAACCGGCGCTCTTAAACCTTCACGGCAGCGCGTGGGAGAATGATCAGGAGAGTGGTTTTGGCTATTGTGGACAGCTTCGGCAATGTGATGACAACCGAGCATTCCGGCCTGGCTCAGGACTGGAACGAGCTGGTCGAACACGTTCTGGCCCATGGCGCACAGGCATCATCAGCACTTGGACGTGTTCTGGCTGCTGATCCTTCTTTTGCCCTTGGGCATGCCATCAAAGGCCTGATGTTGCTCAGCCTTGCCCGCTCGGAATGTGCGGTGGATGCCGCTGCGTGTCTTGCGAAAGCACAGCTTTGCATTAGCCAGCGGGCTGTCACACCAAGGGAACTGGCTTATGTCGATGCACTGGCTTTCTGGATTGAAGGCGATCCGCAACAAGCAGCCAACCTACTTGAGACAACACTGGCATTGCATCCCCGCGATGCGCTTGCGTTCAAATTCTCTCATGGCATCCGCTTCATCATGGGCGAGGCAAAAGCGATGCTGCGCTGCGCTTACCGCCATGCTCACGGATTTGCCGGAACGACAGCCTATGGCTATGTCCTGGGCTGTCTTGCCTTTGCCCAGGAAGAAAACCACGATTTCGAACTGGCTGAACAGACGGGGCGTCATGCCATTGCCCTGCAGCCAAGGGATGCCTGGGGCCGCCACGCCGTTGCCCACGTCATGGAAATGACAGGGCGCTCGGAAGAAGGCTCACGCTGGCTGAGAGGCAGCACGGAAAGCTGGCAGCACTGCAACAATTTCTCCTATCATATCTACTGGCACCTTGCCCTGTTTGAGCTGGAACTGGGACGCACCAGAGACGTGCTCGACCTTTATGACCGCGAAATCCGCGCCAACAGAACGGATGACTACCGCGATCTCGCCAATGGCGCCTCCCTGCTGGCACGGCTGGAGCTCGAGGGTATCGATGTTGGAAACCGCTGGGACGAACTGGCCGACATTGCCAGCCAGCGCGCCCATGATCACCGTCTGGTGTTTGCTGACCTGCACTATCTCATGGCTTTGCTTGGGGCGGGTGAAACCAGCACAGGCGAAGCGCTGGTCAGAACATTGCGTCAGAATGCGCAGGCGGGACACTCTCACAATGACCGGGTCGCCGCAGCTATTGGGGAAACAGCGGCGGAAGGCATTATGGCCTTTCATGCAGCTGACTACCGCCGCTCAGCCAGATTGATGGGGCACGCACTGCCGCGTTTGCAACAGATTGGCGGCAGCGACGCCCAACGTGATATTTTTGAGCAGGTAGCCATTGAAAGCTATGTGCGCTCCGGAGATGTGCAGCGTGCTTGCGAACTTCTGTCTAAGCGACTGCGCAAACGAAGAGGGCATAATGCCTTTGCTTCCAAACGTCTCAACGAATTGGCCGAGCACGCTTCCAGCCGTCGTTCAAGTCTGCCCAATCTCCGGTTTGGCGCACTTGCGATTGCATCCACCGCCGTTGCCAATGCTCATTGAAACCATGTCTGCAACTCCTTCAAAAACGCCTCCCACCGGTGCTGATCTCATAGGGCAAGCCCTTGCTGCGGCGGGCTGTCGTCATGCCTTTGGCATTCCCGGCGGCGAAGTGCTGGCACTGATTGCCGGACTTGAGTCAGCAGGTGTTACCGTTGGTCTGGCACGTCATGAAAATGCTGCTGGTTTTATGGCGGAAGGAACCTGGCATGCCACTGGTGCGCCTGCCGTGCTGTTTTCAACGCTTGGCCCCGGTGTCGCCAATGCAGTGAATGTTGTTGCCAACGCCCAGCAGGACCGCGTGCCGCTGATCTTTCTGACTGGCTGTATCGATGCTGTCGATGCGGAGACTTTCACGCATCAGGTTTTCGACCATCAGGCGGTGTTGCGGCCTCTGGTCAAGGCGAGTTTCCGGGCAACACACGGTGCGATTGGCCCTATGATGGCCAAGGCAATCCAGATCGCGCAATCCGGTCAGCCCGGCCCTGTGCATATTGATGTGCCGATTGGTGTTGCCGAAGCCATCGCGAATGAACGCGCAGTTCCCGGCCACCGGGCGCAGACAACGCAAAGTTTTGCAGAGGGTGATTTTGAGCAGGCGCGCATGCTGCTGAAACACGCCAAACGCCCTTTGGTCATCACCGGGGTCGACGCTGTCAATGAAGGCGCGGGGGCTGCCCTTGAAGCCTTCTGCAAGGCAACAGGTGCTGCCCTCATCACCACCTACAAAGGCAAGGGGTTGATCGACGAGGCAAACCCTATGGTTGTGGGTGGTGCAGGCCTTTCCCCCAAAGCCGACAAAGTCCTGATGCCGCTCATTGCTCAGGCCGATGTGATTGTACTGGCAGGCTATGACCCCATCGAGATGCGCATCGGCTGGCGTGACCCATGGCCTGAAAACAAGACTGTCATCGACATTACCCCGACACTGCGCACCCACGGCATGCACAGCACAATGCTCACTTTGCAGGGAGATTGCCCGTCCATTCTGAACGGCCTTTGCCAGAATATGCATTTGAAAAACACTTGGCCTGACAAGGAACCTGCCAAAACCAGACTTGCGCTCCTGACTGCGTTTTCAGGCGAGAAGGATGTCTGGGGACCGGCGGCGGTGTTTGATACACTGCGCGCCTCGACACCCTTAGATACAGTGATCACGGCTGATTCCGGAGCCCATCGCATCCTGCTCAGCCAGATGTGGCAATGCCATGCGCCCCGCACAATGCTGCAATCGACCGGGCTCTGCACCATGGCCTGCTCTGTGCCACTGGCCATGGGCTACAAGCATGCAAAGCCAGACACTCCGGTGATCGCTGTGGTGGGTGATGGCGGCCTTGAGATGGGACTGGGTGAACTGGCGACCTTGCGAGACACGAACCTGCCACTCGTGATCGTTGTGCTGGTGGATGCCAGCCTCGCGCTAATTGCTATGAAGCAGAAAGCAACAGGCCGCGCCAAGCTGGCGGTTGATCTGGGACGGACGGACTTTGCCGCTGTCGCCAATGCCATGGGTGGCAAGGGTGTCACGGTGAGGGACAGAGACAGTCTCCGTTCAGCCATCAGCATGGCTCTCGCGAACGGTGTGTTCACGGTAATAGCCTGCGAGATTGAGGCAGCTGATTATCAGGGGCGGTTCTGACCTTCCGGAATTAACCGCGTTGCCGGGTTCTTGCGCGCTTTCAGCCCGTTTGACTCGCCTGAACATGGAGAATTTGTAAGAGTGCTGTCATCAGCCGTTCAGCGGCGACAGGGCAACATGATCACCGATGCGAAACAGAACTGACGCAGAGAGCAAAGGTGAATTTGTTATGATGAATGCCAGCACAGCCATGAAGCCATCAGTGTGTGACCAGAACGGCAGACCGCTGGTTTTTGCGCCGCCCCTGCTGACAGGTTTCAGAGGTGCTCCACTCGCGCTATCATCCGCAACAAAGGCTCTCAAGCGCAAATCCTCGCCGCGCCGCAACTGGGCGAAGCGCCGCGCCTACGCTTCCTGACGGGATTACTTCGTACCGTACATCCGGTCTCCGGCATCGCCCAGACCTGGCACGATGTAGCCGTGATCGTTGAGGTGGCTGTCGATCGACGCCGTGTAGATTGTCACATCGGGATGCTCTGCCCGGAGCTTGGCGATGCCCTCAGGAGCGGCGAGCAGACAGACGAAGCGCAGTTCCTTCGCGCCATGTTCCTTCAGACGGTCAATCGCAGCCGTGGCTGAATTGGCTGTCGCCAGCATGGGATCGAGCACGCAGACCAGACGGTCCGCGATATCGGGCGGGGCCTTGAAATAGTATTCCACGGCCTGCAATGTCTTCGGGTCACGGTAAAGGCCGATATGGGCCACGCGCGCTGAAGGCACGAGGGACAGCATGCCATCCAGAAACGCCGTGCCCGCCCGCAGGATGGGCGCAAACACCAATTTCTTGCCGGCAATGACAGGAGCCTGCATTTTTTCCAGCGGTGTCTCAATCTCGATTTCAGCCAGTGGCAAATCGCGTGTCAACTCGTAGCAGAGGAGAATGCCGATCTCGTTCATCAACTGACGGAAAGACTTCGTCGAGCGATCCTTGTCGCGCATCAGGGTCAGTTTGTGCTGCACCATCGGGTGATCCACAAGCACCACACCGGGCTGAACTACTTTGGCCATAGACGTCAAACTCCCTCAACAATCACGCTAGAATACAGTTCCATCGCTGACAATGGAAAGGGGCGGACCGCCACCTTCGCGCTTTTCCCGTGCTATTCTTCGCCCGGCCGACCATGTGCCACCTTCAAGAATACGGGCCAGCGGCAGCGACTGCGCATCCATGCCCAAGCCACGGCGGATGTGGATGGCGATCTCATCTAGCAGGGCTACAGTCAACGCGCGCCACTCCACCACAATCTGTGATCCCGGCTCATGGGCACGGTTCGCATCATCCGCGTTTTTCAGGCTGATGACACCGCCGTCCAGAAACAATCCACCGTTGCGGTATTCCGGGAGTCCGGTGAGGCCATCGATATCCGTGACGGTGTAGCCGGTCCACTCCAGCGGCTCGATCAGGCTGTAAGCCATCCATTGCGACAGTTTATGAAATGGCACGAGGCCGTTGCTGGCATCCGCTGTCTTGATCAGCGGATGATGCCAGCAATCGCCGAGAGACAGGCCGCCCAGTGTTGTGCGCCCCGGCCAGATGGGACCAAGATTCAAAAGCAGCGTTTCCAGAATGCTGGCCGCAGGCAAGGCTCTGTCGCTGGCCTGTGCAACCAGCGCATCATACAACCCGCCGGGCCGGGGTTTATCACTCTTGGCAAAGGCGGCTGTGTTGGCCAGCACTGCCTCGCCCAGACGGCGCAGGAGCGAAGCGCGGCCTTCCAGACCCACCATCGGATTATCTCCTGAAACCTGAAAGCCTTTGGCGATTTCATCCGCCGTCAGTGCCGCGAGCCTCTCAGCATCGGCCCGCAAGGGATCAGAGGGATCAGAGGAAAAAAGACCACTTTCGAACATGCGCAGGCTGGCGATGCCAAGCCCTTCCGAACGCGAGGACACAAGCCCGGTTTTCGCATCCGTATAGCGCCAGTCAGCGCCTGCACCGGCATCCAGCAAGACGCTGGTGATTGCGAGGTCATAGGCTGCCCGCCCGCGATGATTCGGACTTTTCCAACTTTGGGCACTGTCGATCTCGCCCCAGAGATCCTGCCCCGCAGAAACAAAATGCCGCCAGCGGGCATGAAAGGGAATGGCGAGGGATGGATAATTCAGCCGGATGGTTTCCAGCACATAATCCGCAAGGGCCGGCAGTT
Organism: Beijerinckiaceae bacterium; assembly: GCA_051649305.1. GTDB lineage: Bacteria > Pseudomonadota > Alphaproteobacteria > Rhizobiales > Beijerinckiaceae > JADCCX01. The sequence continues at coordinate 64,067 of JBOFGV010000098.1, read as the reverse complement.
TTTCCGGATGCACATGAAAATGCGTCAGCTGACCGGCCAGCCCTGCCTCATAGAGCAGGCGCGTGCGGGCGCGCACCGCCTTGGTGGAAAGAAGGGAAAGCGCCAATGCGCGATCATCACTCATGAATCTCTGCCTGTGGTCAAAACAGACAAAGACACAAGATCAGCCAATTTGGCAAGAAGGGGAATGGATCAAAAAAGGCGGGTGAAAAGTCACACCCGCCTGCTGAAATCTCACTCGTCGGTGCTGTCCACAAGCTCGCCATCCGCATTGCGGACACGGCGGCGGCGGCGCACCTTGGCGCCCGCATCAGCATCGGCGGCTGCAGCTGGTGCTGATTCCTGCACACGGGGTGCAGGCGCTTCCATCACTTCAGGCGCAACAACACGCACCGGGGCCGTGATGAAGGATGGCAGAATGGGCTGCGAATCATTTGCTAAGTCTGGCTGCATGCCAGCATCAGGCTGGCGCGGCGCATAACCACCGCGATCACCCTGCGGCGAGCGGGGCTCACCGTTGTTGCGGTCGCCAAAGTTGCGATCCCCAAAGTTCCTGTCCCTGCCGAAACGGCGTGGGCCGCGTTCGTGACGGTCTCCACGATCCTGACGCTCCCCCTCGGGACGCTCCTGACGCTCAGGCCTGTCTTGACGGTCTTGCCGATCGAACGAACGCTCACCCCGGTCTTGTCTTTCAGGACGGTCACCGCGCTCTTGCCTGTCACCGCGATCCGGGCGATCGCCACGATCTTGTCTCTCGCCCCTGTCGCCAAACGGGCGGCGGTTGCCGAAGGAACGATCCCCGCGCGGTTGCTGGTTTGGCTGATAGCCGGGCTGTGCGCCTTCCATCACGGGCATATCGCCCATGGGTGGCTGCTCGCCGCTGACCGATGGATCATAGGGCTGGCCGGAGGACGGCGCATAGGGCTGCTGACCGTTTTGTCCGCCGTTCTGACCCTGCTGCTGGAACGGTTGCGGCGCCTGGAAGGTAAAGCGATCCGCGCCCACCACCTCGAATTCATCCTCGTCGCTTTGTGCCTCATCAGAGGCAGCAGTCTGGATGCCCATGCTCTGGTTATAGGCCACCTGCTGCGCGCTGTGGGCGGCAGAAATGATGCGGTAGTAGTGCTCGGCGTGCTGCAGATAGCTTTCCGCCATCACGATATCACCGCTGGTGTGGGCATCGCGCGCCAGCTGCATGTATTTCTCGGCGATGTGCTGCGGCGTGCCGCGCACTTTCACATCCGGTCCGTTCGATTCGTAGGAGCGGGTGAGCGGGTTTGGGCCGCGCCTGCTGCCGCCATTGTTGTTATTATTGCCACCGCGCCCACCGCGCATGCGGTTCTTTTGTCCGGGTCTCATCCAAATTCCTTGCAGATTATAAAGCCGATATTGCCAAGGTTGCCTGTTGTTCGTTGCTGGTTTTGGCATTCCATCCACCGCACGAAACACTGTGCCGGATGCCGCGCGGGCTTGCCCGCCGCCATGTTGCGAAATCTAAATCCATTGAAGCGCCCCACACGCTCAATCCGGCCTCATTCCGATTCAGTGATCGATGTGTCTGCAAACTGTCTCGTATCGTTGTTTTGGGAAAGTTTGCAGCGGAGCACCATCCGGCTCACGCGTTCACTGCTTGCTTGTAGCGTGATTGCAGGGGAATGACAAGCGGCGTGTTTGGGAGGCTGCACTCAAGTGATCACGAGCGCATAGCTCGTGCTCCTGCCACCTGCGGCGTCCTTGGCCAGCACGTCGCGCGCCATGAGATCATCAATGTCGCGCAAAGCAGTGTCCTGGGAGCACTTAGCCAGCAGCGCCCATTTCGATGATGTAAGCTTGCCTTCAAAGCCATTGAGCAAGCGGTTGATGATCGCGCGCTGACGCTCGTTGAAGGATGCATCGCGGTGGCGATCCCAGAAGCGCGCCTTGGCTATTACCGAGGCAAGCGTGACCTCTGCCCCTTCAAAGGCACGGCCAAGGCAAGCCAGAAACCATGTCAGCCATGCGGTCACGTCCATTCCACCCTTCTGTGTGGCTTCCAGCATATCGTAATAGGCATTCCGTTCGATGCGGATTTGCGATGACATGCTGTAGAATCGCTGCGACGAGCCTTCCGAGCGGGCCAAAGCCATGTCTGCAATGGCGCGGGCGATGCGGCCGTTGCCATCATCAAAGGGGTGGATGGTGACAAACCCGAGATGCGCCAATGCAGCCTTGATCACCGGATCGATCTCCGTCGGCGCTTCAAACCATTTGAGGAAGGCCGCCATTTCGGTGTCCAGCTTGTTGGCTGCTGGTGCCTCGAAATGCACCCGCTCGCGCCCGATTGGCCCCGATACAACCTGCATCGGCCCGGCGCTGCCATCCCGCCATGCGCCAACCCTGATCCGGCTTATGCCGCTGCGCCCCGTCGGAAACAAAGCGGCATGCCAGTCAAACAGCCGCTCCTTCGTCAGGGGCTTGTCATAGCGCTGCGTGGCGTCGAGCATCATCTCGACGACGCCCTCAACATGACGATCAACTGGCGTCAGTGCGCCGATATCAAGCCCAAGACGGCGGGCAATGGAAGAGCGGACCTTTTCCTTGTCCAGCACCTCGCCTTCAATGTCGCTTGACTTCAGCACATCCTCTGTGAGTGTCTGTAGCAGCGCTTCTGATTGCAGCGAAAAGCCGAGCGCGGCCATGTGCCCGATCAAACGCCCCTGCCGATGTCGGACAGCCGCAAGCTGTGCGCTAAGCGCAGCGTCACTCCACCGAAATTCTGGCCAATCCTCACGTTCGTGGATATACATGCCTAATCACCGCGACTTATGCGAAGATTATGGACGATATTCTCCGCAAGAGCAAGGCTATTCACCGCATTATATGCGGATAATAGCAATCTTATTCTCCGCACAGCTGACTTAACCGCCTCCCCCATCAACCTATCTCACACCTCCCATCACAAATCTGCGTTTCCGAAACCAACCAAACGCTGCTCTGATGTCCATTGACCAACACCAACACGGACATAGTACCCATGCCCCTCACAGCCATGTCCTTCATCCCTGACACATCGGTACTGCTCACCTATTCCATCGCGTGCTTCATCCTGTTTGCCACGCCGGGGCCCGATATGAGCCTGTTTCTCTCCCGCACCATTGCGGGCGGGCGGCAGGCGGGTCTTGCCTCGCTTTTGGGGGCGAGCACTGGCTGCCTGTTGCATACGGTGCTGGCAGCGCTTGGTCTTTCGGCCATCATTGCGGCCTCGCCAACAGCCTTCACGGTGTTGAAGGTGCTGGGTGCTCTTTATCTCGGGTGGCTGGCCATCGATGCGCTGCGCAATGGCTCTGCGCTGAACATGAAGGAGGATGGCGAGCCGAAGCATGGCTTTCTCAAGACCTACTGGCTGGGCGTGATGGTCAATCTCATCAACCCTAAAGTGGTGCTGTTTTTCGTAACATTCCTGCCGCAGTTCGTTTCGGCATCAGACCCCAACGTTGTGGGGAAACTGGCGTTTCTGGGGGTGTATTTTGTGGTTTTCACCATCCCCTTCGCCATTCTGATGATCCTTGGGGCGGAAAGTGTTGTGGCCAGTTTGAAGCGCAATCCCGGCGTTATGCGGGCGATTGACTATGTCTTTGCCGGGGTTTTTGGCGCTTTTGCTGTCAAGATTTTGTTGACCGAGCAGAAGTGAGGCCCCTGTCATTCCCGGCTCGCGAAGCGAGGGAAGGGAATCCATCTTTTTCAATCTTTGCCACTCTTTGAAACGACCGCAAAGTGTGGATCCCCTTCCCTCGCCCTGCGGGCTCGCCGGGGATGACAACCCCTACCCCTGCCTGCGCACAGCAGGCGCACGCACTGTGGCGCGATCCTCGACCGTCTTGGGATCAGACCCGGCGGATCGGCCCGCCACCATCCAGTAGATGCTGCCAGCCAATGCGCCGGTGACGGCGAGCAGACCCGTGAGCGACGAGGCGAGCGGCGTGCCCGTCATCAGACTCGGCAGCATGGCCCAAGGCAAAAGCGCGGTTAGCAGAGCCGCTCCAAGCGCCTGCACAAACCAGAAGCGGACACTGAAGACCTCGCTGACAGCCGCCACAATGGCGACGGGCAGAAACAGCAGTGCCACTGTCAATGTCGACAGGCCCTGTGCCAGACGGCCAAAGCGAACCGCCGCCTCGCCGTCTTCCATCAGGCTCTCGACCAAACGACGAAGTGTCGTGATGGCGGCTTCCGTGAGCGCGCCGCCAAGCTGGGGCTGCACAAAGCCCGCGACCACCAGAAACGTACCCGCCAGAAACGCCGCGATGGCAATGCCGAGAGGGATGAGAATCAGACGTCCCAGAAACCGCATGGATCAGTCCTCACCCGCACCGGCGGCATAGACGCCTTCAGCGCCAATGCCGGATTCCTGCATCATGCGGGCGCGCGCCCGCAGTTTTTCCGTCTCGCTCTTCAGCTGTCCGCAAGCCGCCAGAATATCGCGGCCACGCGGCGTGCGCACGGGAGAGGAATAACCGGCGTTGAAGACATAGTCCGAGAACTTCTCGATCTGCTCCCAGTCCGAGCATTCATACTGCGTGCCCGGCCAGGGGTTGAAGGGGATGAGGTTGATCTTTGCCGGAATGCCCTTGAGCAACTTCACAAGCTGCTTGGCCTCGGCGAGGCTGTCATTCACGCCCTTCAGCATCACATACTCGAAGGTAATACGCCGTGCGTTCGACAGGCTGGGATAGTTGCGGCAGGCTTCCATCAAATCAGCGATGGGGTATTTCTTGTTGATGGGCACGAGCACATCGCGCAGCGCATCGTTGGTGGCATGCAACGAGATTGCCAGCATCGTGTTGGTTTCAGCCCCAAGCGGCGCGATTTCTGGCACAACGCCCGAGGTGGAGACCGTGATGCGGCGCTTCGAAAGCTGCAGGCCTTCAGGGTCTGCCAGCACGCTGATCGCATCGCGCACGTTGTCAAAGTTATAGAGCGGCTCGCCCATGCCCATGAAAACGATGTTGGAGACAAGCCGTCCACCAACCTCCGCCGAGAATGTGCCATCCGCCCGCGTGCGACCGGGATAATCCCCCAGACGGTCCCGCGCGATCAGCACCTGTGCCACGATTTCAGCTGATGTGAGATTGCGCACCAATTTCTGCGTTCCGGTGTGGCAGAAAGAGCAATTCAGCGTGCAGCCGACCTGGCTGGAGACACAGAGCGTGCCACGGTCTGTTTCGGGAATGTAGACGCATTCCACTTCCGAACCGCGGTCGAACTTGCCGGTGGACGGCAGGCGGATCAGCCATTTGCGTGTGCCATCCTGGCTGATCTGCTCGGAGACGATCTCAGGCCTCGCCAGCGTGAACGCCTGCTCGATGTCATGGCGCAAAACTTTCGAGACGTTGGTCATATCGTCGAACTGGGTGGAGCCGCGCACATAGATCCAGTGCCAGAGCTGGGCCACCCGCATGCGGCGGTCTTTCTCGCTGACGCCGAGTTCGCCAAGCTTTTCGCCAAGGCCGGCACGGGTGAGGCCCGCGAGCGAGGGCTTTGGCGCAGGTACGTTTATAGCCGCAGCAGGTGCGGCTGTTGGCACGACAAGGGAGGAGATATCAGACATAGCGGCCCGTTAGCACGGAAAACCGGCAATTGCACCCGTCAGGAACATTCTTTCTGGGCGCGTTCCAGTGCCTGACCAAAGCCGGTTAAAAGATAACGGTCAGTGGTATCATTGCCCTTTTGCGAGGTGCCCTTGACCGTGAGGCTGGAACCCTTGCGCAACTCGCCGATAAAACGGCCTTCTTCAGCCGGGTTTTTCAGCCAGATATTCTTGTTCTGCCCGGTGCCCGTAAAAGTGACTGCACCGACAGCGACCTGTGCATCCGCCCCCTGTTTCACGGGATAACCGGTGATGACAGCAAACTCCTGCTTGCTGGCTTCGCCTTGCCGCATGGAAATGTAGATATGCGCCGGATCACGCGACAAACCCTTTGGCAGGCGCTCTGCCGGCTGCGCCATGATGAAACAGGTGCGCGCGCGGCCTTCGCCAGCAGTGAAAATACCCCAGGCACCGGCTTTGCCGATTTCAAAGGCATTGCCACCGGAATTGCTGGTCCTTGCGGCCTGACGCTGCTGGGCATCGGCCGGGTTTGCGAGGACCATTGTCAGGGCTGTTACGCAAATCAGATATCGAATCATAGATATAACTTACCTCAGTCGCGGGCTTTGGCAGAGAGCCTATCCGTCTCCTGACAGAATTTCATGATCGGGGCAAATTTGGGGTCGGCCCACAATTTTTAATGCGCTTTTTTGCGCATTGCATTTCTGCATCGACACCGTAGAATAAAACATACGGAAAATGTCAATTGCCTGCGTTAAGCAGCACAAAAGCATAGCGTTTCCAAAAGTGCCCTGACTCAATTGCAGAACAGGACACAAACCGGGTTTGAACAGCTGAAGCTGAAGGAGTGTGTGTGCCAACACATGCAGAATGGGCGTTACTGGTACGTGCGGTTGCGGATCATCGCGACCGTGACGCCTTTACACGCCTGTTCGATTTTTATGTGCCACGGCTCGAATCCTATCTCATGCGGCTTGGGGCTGATCAGGCAAGCGCCCAGGAAATCTCGCAGGATGCGATGATGACAGTCTGGCGCAAGGCCGCATTGTTTGATCCCGCCAAGTCCTCCTTCACCACCTGGCTCTACCGTATTGCCCGCAACCGCCGCATTGATGTCGCAAGGCGTGACAGGCTGGACTACATCGACCCCATGGATTCAGCCTTTGAATCCGTTGCGGAAGACATCCAGATCGACCGCGCCATGGATATGCAGCAGCGCGAGGAAGTGTTGCGCAGCGCCATGCAGGAACTGCCCGAAGAGCAGCTGAGCCTTGTCCGGCTCGCGTTCTTTGAGAGCCTGTCCCATAACAGCATTGCCGAGCGCACTGGCCTGCCCCTTGGCACGGTAAAATCCCGCATCCGGCTGGCGTTTACGAGGCTCCGACGCGCACTTGAGGCGCAGGGCGTGATCGAGGCGACCTAAGCGTCTTTGTCTGAAGACAGGAATTCCCTCGCCTTCTCCCAATGCACCTCGCTCATATGCGCGCGGATGGCAGCAATAGTCGCGGCAATGACAGCGGCATCATCGGTGAAACCCAGCATGGGTAGAATATCGGGAATGCCATCAAAAGGCATGACGAAATAAGCCAGCGCGCCAACGATCAGCGCTTTCACCCGTGTTGGTGTGGCAGGATCCGAGGCACAATAGGCGGCAGCCACCATGCTTTCGGCAAAAGGCAATTTGCGGCCAAGCGTCTTGATGCGGTTCCAGAACTCGGAAATCACACCTGCTTCATCGCGGGCGGCACGCCGCATTGAGGCCATTTCGGCCTTGGTGAATTTGGTTCCGGGCATATCCTGCATAAGCGCAGTCTCCGTTTTGCAGCCCCCATATGGCAATGCTGTGAACCAGAGGCAAGTGCCCCTATTTCAGCGCAAAGGCCAAGGCCACAGCAGCTGTCCACGAAAAGCCATGGCCGCCACCGGGCGCGCCGTCCATTGGATCGAAGTTTTCGGGGAAGCCATGATCAAGGATCAACCGGGCGGTGTCCTTGCGCAGGCGCTCCGACTCCTCCACCCGGTTCTGGTGACGCAGACCGTCCGCCAGCAACCAGTTGACAATGCCCCAGATCGGGCCGCGCCAGTAGCGCTTGCTGTCGAAATCCGGATCATCCGGCGAGACCGTGGCCACGGAATGTTTTGAGAGGGCCGCCCAGCGCGCCATTTCCTGCACCATGCTGGCCACCTTGGCTGCATCAGGCACGTTGGTGAGAAGTGGCAGGAATCCGGCATTGGTCGCCTTGTCGATGGGCTTGCCGCTGATCAGATCCAGCGACTGATAGGCGCTCAACTTTTCAGACCAGAGCGAAGCAATGGCCTTTTCCATGCGGGCGATGCGCTTTTTAATTTCTGTCGCTTCACTCTCTGTGCCGAAGTGCCCGGCAAGCACCAGCAGGTCCATTTCTGCCCTCAGCAGAATGGCATTGATGCCGATATGCGCAATTTTGAAAGGCGCAGCCTTCCACATCGCTTCCGGCTGCCACTGGCAGGCCCTGTAGGTCTCAACCAGATGCACATAGCGGTCGTAGTCGATCGCGCGTGGCCGCATCGCGGAATCGACATGGCCCAGATCTTTGCGGACGTAGGGGTTGTCTGTCCGCGGCACACGCTCGAAGGCGAGATCCCATGCAGGGCTGTTGTCCATGCCGGTTTCCCAGTTGTGCAGAACAGCGACCAGTCCTGTGTTGTCCGGATCGCGGGCGCTGGCCCACCAACGATGGTTGCTGAGCAGCTTTGGGTAAAGCTGCGCGCAACGCTCGTTGGCCAGAGCGGGATCGCGCGCGGACTGCAGCATGCGCAGGGCTGCCGTTGCTGCGACGGGTGGCTGCGTGATCCCGGATGTCGGCGGCGTATGGCTTGTGCCCCAGACATCTGGCCCCGGAAAGTAAGTGTCCGAAGGCTGATGGAAAACGATATGAGGCACCATGCCATCAGCCCATTGGCCAAGGAACAATGTGTCCAGCTCATCCCAGCCGCGCGGCTCATCAAAGGTGGCAAAACCGATGGCGCAGAAGGCGGAATCCCAGTTCCACTGGAAGGGATAAAGTCCCGCTGTTGGCACGGTGTAGCCGCCGCGATCATTACCGCGCAAAATGGCTTTTGCCTCTTCATGACGGGTGGAAATCAGTTCAGACATAACGGTTATTTCTTTTCAGACACGTTGGCCGGTTTCGGCATTGAACCAGCGCAGGGACCCTGCTTTGGGCTTGAGGGCAATCTTCTGTCCACTGCGGATGCTTGTGGCATTAGGCACATCCACCCGCGCCATCTGGCCGTCGATCTCAATGGTGACAAGCTGGCTGGGGCCAAGCGGCTCAACCACCTTCACCGTGGCATCAATGGCCGCACCCGGTTCGACAATATCAAGTTCTTCGGCCCGAACACCGAGCAGGATATCGCCAGAGCCCGGAGCATCAAAACCCCAGTTGCCAAGGCTCACCTTGCCATCTGCGCGGCGGGTGGTTTTCATCAGGTTCATCGGCGGGTTGCCAATGAAACCAGCCACGAAGGTGCTGGCGGGATGGGCGTAGATATCCATCGGTTTTTCATACTGGATGATCTCGCCCTGCTGCATCACGGCCACCCGGTCAGCCAGGCCCATGGCTTCCACCTGATCGTGGGTGACATAGACCGTTGTGGTGCGAGACTGCGCAAGAACGCTTTTGAGTTCCGCCCGCATTTCAAGCCGGAGGAGCGCATCAAGGTTGGAGAGAGGCTCGTCCATCAGCAGCACGGCAGGCTTCACCGCCAGAGCACGGGCGAGTGACACACGTTGGCGCTGGCCGCCCGAGAGCTGCGCGGGATAGCGCTGCAGATAGGGCCCGATGCGCATCATCTCGGAGGCTTCGCCCACAGCTTTCACGATCTCGGCTTCCGGCGCTTTTTTCATGCGCAGGCCAAAGGCCACATTCTCGTAAACAGTCATATGCGGGAAAACCGCATAGTTCTGGAAGACCATGGCAATGCCGCGCTCGCGGGCGGGCAGCGCTGTCACGTTGCGCTCACCGAGATGGATCGTGCCCTTGTCTGTGTGATCCAGCCCTGCAATGGCGCGCAGCAGCGTTGTCTTGCCGCAGCCTGATGGCCCCAGAAGCACGACAAACTCCTGATCCTTGATATCGAGCGAAACGCCTTTGAGGGCCTTGTATGACCCGTAGCTGCGCTCAAGACCGGAGATGGTGATATCAACCATACTGCACCCCGCTGTTTCTGATGTGTCTTCTCATCATCGGTTTGCAATGCCCCACATGCTGAAGAGATATTTGCGCACGGCAAAGATGAAGACGACCGCCGGGATGATGAGGAAAAGTCCGCCGGCAAACCTGAAGTGCAGCGGCGATTCGGACAGCACCGACAGGAGATAGGCTGTCAGTGTGCGGTTCTGGACCGAGAGAACGGCTGCGGCAAAAACCTCGTTCCATGAAATCACGAAGGCAAAGATCGCCGTGGCGGCAAGGCCGGGTGCCGCAATCGGCAGCACGATTTTCATGAAGGCCTGCAAGCCGGTGCAGCCCATGGTCCAGGCGGCTTCCTCCAGCTCTTTGGGAATGCCCACGAAAAGACTGGATGTGACGAGCACCGCAAATGGCAGGGCGAGACAGGTGTGCACGAGTGCGATGCCAATGGGCGTATCGTAGATGCCAAGCTGGATGAAACGCACAGTCAAGGGCAAGGCGAGGATGGCAACGGGAAAGGCGCGGGTCAGCAGGATGATGACGCGGTAAACATCCTTGCCGGCAAAGGCATGGCGTGCGAGCGCATAGCCCGCCGGTGCCCCCAGCAGGATGGAGAAGAGCATGGTCATCGCTGCCACCTGTAGGCTGACCAATGTTGCTTTCCAGACACCATCCACCTTGAAGAAGAAGCTCAGCACTTCAAGCGTTGGCGCAGATGGAAAGAACGGCTTGGGCCAGGCCGAAACCCCGAGACGTCCACTGAAGGACGAGGCCGCCAGAAGGTAGATCGGAATCAGCACCCAGACAGAAACCGTGATGACACCGGACCAGAGCAGGACATTGCGAAGCGGGCGGCTCATGTCTGCGTCTCCTTGCGCTCGCCCATCAGCTTCAGGAACACAATGGTGGAGGCCAGCGACAACACCAGAATGACCACGGCATAGGCGGAGGCGACACCGTAGTTCTGGTTGTCGTTTTGCCAGCTGTAGGCCTCGCCTGCGAGCACGCGGATGTTGGTGCCGCCCAGCGCAACCACAACGGCAAAAACTTCAAAGGCGAGGATCGTGCGCAGGATGAGCGCGGTTTGCAGCGATGGCTTGAGCAGCGGCAACGTGATCTTGACAAAGCGCGTCCAGGCGCTGGCGCCAAACACTTCCGCCGCCTCGCCGTACTCCTTGGGCACGAGCTGAATGCCCGAAACCAGAATGATGAAGACGATGGCGGTGGCCCGCCAGATTTCAGCCAGAATGACGGCTGCAAACAGCATCAGGGGTGTTTCATAGGTGAGATAGCTGCCGGGGCCGGAAATGAAACCCATCCACATCAGCATGGAGTTGAGATAGCCCCGGTCTGTGAAAATCGCCAGCCAGACAATGCCTGCCGCGAGATCGGAGATGCCCAGCGGGATTGTCCAGATCCACAGGACAAGATCACGCCCCTTGTTCACCTTCTGCAGCATCATGGCCATGCCCAGCGCAAAGATCACCTGCAGCGGCACCACCACGGCCACGAGAATGAGTGTGTTCTTCAGTGCGGGTGTGAAATTGAGGTCAGCTGCGGCCTTGGTGTAGTTCTGGAGACCTAATGAACCACCTGGGCCCGTGAAAGAAACAATCAGCGCCTCAATCAGCGGGACGATGAAAAACACGCCCAGAAAGATCAGCGACGGCGCGATCAGCAGATAAGGTGTCAATCTTTCCAGATGACGGGGCATGGTGTCTTCAGGCTCCGGAAACGGATGATGCAGATAGAAATCCAAAACGTTTTGGTAGTTTGTAGCACAAACTTTTGGCTTGCCAAGCCCCTGATCAAGACTTGCGCGCTACCGTTCCTAAATCACGCCTGCCTGCCCTTTGGGCTTGAAACCATGCTTTTTCTCCCGCATGAAACCGGCAGACCAGAATTTTCTGAAAGCAAGCGGTGCATCCATGACATTTTCTCTTCAAGGCAAGCGGGCCCTCGTGATGGGCGCAACGCGTGGCATCGGCTTTGGCATTGCCTCTGCCTTTGCTGCAGCGGGAGCGCAGGTCACCATTACAGGACGTCAGGGAGCCGATGCTGCGGATGCGGCACAGGCGATTGGCAAAGGGACCATCGGCTTTGCGCTTGATACTGGTGACCTGCAAGCCATCGACAGCGTGCACGCCGGAGCAGAGATCGCGCTGGGCGGTGGCCTTGATATTCTGGTGCTGAACAGCGGTGGACCGCCTCCCGGATCAGCCATGGGTGTTTCATCCGAGAACTGGCAGACCTACTGGAACATGATGTTTGTTGGCCTTGTGCGCATGGCAGACCTTGCCTTGCCCGGCATGATTGCCCGCAAGCACGGACGCATCATGTCTGTTGTGTCATCCGGCGTCATCCAGCCCATTCCCAATCTGGGCATGTCGAATGCCATCCGCCCAGCGATCATCGGCTGGGGCAAGAGCGTCTCCAACGAGGTGGCGAAGCACGGCATCACCGTCAACGCGATTGCGCCGGGCCGTATCCAGACAGACCGTGTCGACCAGATCGACAAGGGTGCTGCTGGCCGCACCGGCAAATCGCAGGATCAGGTGCGCGCTGACGCCATGAGCCGCATTCCCGCCGGACGCTACGGCACGACAGATGAATTTGCTGCAGCGGCCTTGTTTCTGGCCAGCAACGAAGCATCTTTCGTGACAGGATCTGTGATGCGCGTTGATGGCGGTCAGATTTCCAGCGTTTGAACTGACACAGTAGCGGGAGAGCGGCCATGGCATTGACGATGACAGGCGAGGTTGAGATTGCTGCACCGCAGGAAACAGTATGGCGCAAGCTCAATGATCCTGAGATTCTCAAGCTTTGTATCCCTGGCTGCGAAAGCCTTGAGAAGCTCTCGGAGACGGAGTTTCAGGCGACAGCGAAGATGAAAATCGGGCCGGTTTCCGCCACCTTCAAAGGCCGCGTGGAACTCTCGAACATCGATGCGCCCAACGGTTACACCATCTCCGGCGAGGGACAGGGCGGCATCGCGGGCTTCGCCAAGGGCGGTGCAAAAGTCACGCTTCGCCCCAATGGTACAGGCACAATCATGAGCTATGATGTGGATGCACAGGTGGGTGGAAAAATAGCACAGCTCGGGGCCCGCCTCATTGATGGTGTTGCCAAGCGCATGGCAGACCAGTTCTTCGAGAAATTTGTCGAGGAAGCGCAGCGATCTGCCTGAGAATTCCCATTTCTGCCGAGATGAACAACAGATAAATGAATGAAAAATAACAGAAAATTACGATTTCCTGTAAAAATCGTTCATATGTGATACATCTTGAAAATGGTTTTAGCCCCACTCGCTGGAGGGGTGCCATGCGATATCTTGAATCATGCATATCTGTCGATGATGCCATTGCTTTATATGGCCGGTTCAATCCGGTTGAACCCAAGGTCATTCCGCTGGCCATGGCCATAGGTCTGAGGGTTGTCAGTGACATTCCGGTGCGCAGAGACGTGCCGATGTCTGCTCAGGCCGCCATCAACGGTTTTGCCCTGAAGGCCGCCGATGTAGCGCTGGCAACACGGCGAAAGCCGGTGCTGCTCAAATTTCCCGCATCGCCGGTTGATCGTGGCAGTCCACTGCCTCCCGGCTGTGATGCTGTCCTGCCGTTTGAGCTGTGCCAGCAAGCCGGCGATATAGCCAGGGCACTCGGCAGTGTTGTTGAAGGTTTCGGCATTCATCAGCCCGGCGGCTTGATAAAGGAAGGCGAGATCCTGTTCCGTGCAGGACAGATCATCACTATGGCCTCCGCCATGGCAGGGGCATCATGCGGCATCAATGAAGTGACCGTGCGCCAGCCTGTGGTAGACATCATCTTCAACGCGCGCAGCATTACACGCAACAATGACCGCATGATTGATGTTGTCTCAAGCTCCATTCGCGGTTCGGGCAGTAAAATAGGCGCTATCAGCTTCACAGCTGGTGATCCCCTTGAACTGGCGGATCTGCTTGTTTCCAGTGCTGCAGATATCATCACAGTCGTTGGCGGCACCGGAAATGGCCCCAGCGATACAACTGTGGAAGCCATTGCGTCAGTTGGCGAAGTGTTGTTCCACGGCATTCGCCTGAGCCCCGGCAGCTCGATGGCCCTTGGAATGGTGGGCGGCAAACCTGTTTTTGCCTCACCTGCCAGCCTGCCCGATATCGCAGCGGTCAACATTGTGATGACACCTGCCTTTTCCCGAAGGCTGTTTGGACGTCCACAAAGGCCAATGCCTTTTTCACAGTCCCGGTTGTTGCAGGCAATCCCTGCCAGCAAGGGGGCAACGCAGGTTTTCTTCGCAAACCTGAATGGCGAAGAAATCATGCCTCTTGGCAGCGATGCCATCAGCATGATGGATATTGCACGCGCCAATGCCGTTATCATCATGCCAGAGGGCGCACGCCACAAACGGGTGGGTGAGTTTGTGCCCTATCTCAGGCTCGGATCTGTGATGTGATTGCACGGAACGATTGACCAACCAGCATCAATCTCTATGTCTCATTACTGCGCTGTGACTGCGCAGACAGACAGAAGAGACGATGATGGTCAGCCGTGACGATGTTCTCAAGACACTCGAGACAATCAAAGGGCCTAATGGTCAGCAATCGCTGACCGCTTCAGGCGCGCTGTCCGATATCGTCGTGCATCAGGGCAAGGTGTATTTCTCAGTTGCGGTTGATCCTGCGCGCGCTGCTGCTTTTGAAACCCTGCGCAAGGCAGCGGAAGACGCCGTCAAAGCCATGCCCGGTGTGGCCGGTGCACTTGTGACGTTGACAGCAGAACGCCCCAAGGGCAGCGCAGCGGCGGCTCCTGCAGCACCAACCCCCGGCCCACGTGCACAGGCGGCGACAGCGCAATCCGGCCCGCCCGGCGTCAAGCACATTATTGCAGTCGCCTCCGGCAAGGGTGGTGTAGGCAAGTCAACAACAGCCTGCAATCTTGCACTCGGCTTTGCTGCGGAAGGCTTGCGCGTCGGTGTGCTTGATGCGGATATCTATGGCCCATCCATGCCCAAGCTCTTCGGTATCCGGGGCCGCCCCAAGATCAAGACAGGCCGCACATTGATCCCCATGGAAGGCCATGGTTGCAAGGTCATGTCCATTGGTTTTCTGGTCGAGGAAGACACCGCCATGATCTGGCGCGGGCCGATGGTGATTTCGGCATTGAACCAGATGCTGCGCGAGGTGGATTGGGGTGACCTTGATGTGCTGGTGGTGGATATGCCGCCCGGTACGGGAGACGCCCAGCTCACCATGAGCCAGTCTGTCCCGCTGGCAGGGGCCGTGATCGTCTCAACACCGCAGGATCTTGCACTGATTGATGCACGGCGCGGCGTGGCCATGTTCCAGAAGGTGAATGTGCCTATCCTCGGCGTGATCGAGAACATGAGCTATTTCCTCTGCCCTTCCTGCGGCACGCGCTCCAATATCTTTGGCCATGGAGGCGCACGCGAGGAAGCCACCCGCATTGGCGTGCCGTTTCTGGGTGAAATTCCACTGCATATGGAAATCCGCGAGCGGGCTGACAGCGGCATGCCGGTTGTGGTCACCGCACCCGACAGCGGTCACTCCAAGGCCTACAGGGCCATTGCCCGCTCCATCTGGCAGGGCCTTGAGGCGGGTACCGCCAAACGGACCGCCCCACAGATTGTCATCGAATAGGTGAAACAGACCATGCCCACTCTCCTGCCCCGCGCTGCATCCACCACTCCCCTCTGGCTTGTTACGGAAACAAACTGGGAGGCTGTCAAAGCAGGCCTGCCAGCCAATGCACAAGCCTATGTTGCGGCCACCCGGTTCAAGCCAAAAGCGGGAAATCTGGCGCTTCTGCCGCCTGAAAAGGGCACGCAGATTGGCGGCGTGGTTTTTGGCATGGGTGAAGCATCAGCGGCGCCTGATCCCTTCCTGATTGGTCGCCTGCCGAAGGAATTGCCGGAGGGCAAATACCATATCGCCAATGCGCCTGATGCTTCGGCTGCGGACTTGCCTACCCTCGCCCTTGCATGGGCCTTGGGGAGCTATCAGTTCAATCGCTACAAAGCAGCGACACGCAAGCCTGCGGAACTCGTTGTGGCGGACAAGGCCACCCGCGAGCGCGCCAGCCTGATTGCATCCGCCGTAACGCTGGGGCGCGATCTCATCAACACGCCTGCCAATGACATGACGCCATCGGCGCTGGCAAATGCTGCGCTTGATATGGCCAAGACGTTTGATGCCAAGGCCACTGTGACCGTTGGTGATGCGCTGCTGAAAAAGAACTTCCCGCTGATCCATACAGTAGGGCGGGCTTCCATTGAAGCACCGCGGCTGGTTGACATCGTATGGGGCAACCCGAAACACCCCAAGTTGACACTTGTGGGCAAGGGCGTCTGTTTTGATACCGGTGGTCTCGATATCAAGCCCAGTGCTGGCATGTTCCTGATGAAGAAGGACATGGGTGGCGCGGCGGCTGCCATTACAGCCGCACAGATGATCATGGCGGCCAAGCTGAAAGTGCGGTTGCGCCTGCTCCTGCCCATCGTCGAGAATGCGATATCAGGCAGCGCCTTTCGCGCCAGCGATATCATCAAGAGCCGCAAGGGTTTGACCGTCGAGATCGGCAACACAGATGCCGAAGGACGTCTGATTCTGGCTGATGCACTGGCGCTGGCCTGCGAAGAGAAGCCTGATCTGCTGATCGACTACGCCACCCTGACGGGCGCCGCACGCGTGGCGCTCGGCCCTGATCTGCCGCCCTTCTACACCACGGATGAGGCGCTGGCCGCAGACATCAGTGCAGTAGGCGGTGTGGTGAATGACCCCGTATGGCAACTGCCACTTTGGCCCGCCTATGACCGCTATCTCGATTCAAAAATTGCTGATCTCAGCAGCACGGGATCAGGCGGCATGGCGGGCTCTGTCACCGCCGCGCTGTTCCTGAAGCGCTTTGTCGAACCCGGCATCCGGCATGCGCATTTTGATATCTATGGCTGGGTGCCGGCTGCCAAACCGGGCCGCCCTGAAGGGGGTGAGCCGCAGGCTGCGCGGTTGACGTTTGCGCTGGCGGAGAAGCTCTGGGGCTGATTATTGATGTCATTCCCGGCGAGCCGAAGGCGAGGGAAGGGAAACCATTCTTTGCTTGCCAACAATCGAAAGATGGATTCCCTTCCCCTCCGCTTCGCTCCGGCCGGGAATGACACCAAATCTCACCGCCGCTGCGCGAATTGCTCGAAGATCGATTGCAGGTTGTTCTGATAGCTCTGGCTGACCTGCTGGCCGGACTGGAACATGCCCTTGAGCATATCAAGGCCCGCCATCATAGGATCAGGCGCAGGCGCTGGTTGCGGCGCTGGCTTGCCGCCCAGCAAACCACCAAAGAGATTGCCCAGAAGACCGCCCATCATGCCACCCATAGGGCTATTCGCCATCATGTTGCCCATGGGATTCTGAGGCTGTTGCTGCCCACCCATGGCCTGGCCCAGAATGCTGCCAAGACCACCCTGCATGGCCTGACCCAGAATGCCCCCAAGGCCGTTGTTCATGGCACCCTTGAACATGCCGCCCATGACCATGCTGGCGACAACCGGCAGCATCTGCTTCAGGATGGTGGAACTAACACCGCTCATGAGAGAGGCCTGATCGGCAACCGCACGGGAGACTTCCTTGCTGCCAAACAGCTGGCCAAGCACATCGTTGCCCTGTGTCGCTGCGTTGTCTGGAATGCCATCGCCATCCGCATCGTGAAAACCGGAGTATTGGCCTCCGCCGAACATCTGCAGCAGGTTCTGGAAGCCATCGACGCTTTCTGTCTGCTTCTGCAAGCCCATGGAAAGAGCGGGCAACAGCGCCTCTATGGCGCTCTGCGTCTGTTCCTGACCAAGGCCGAACTGCTGCGCCATGTTCTGCATGGCGTTACCGCCCTGCGCCTGTGTCATCATTTCAAAGAGGTTCATCATGGCAGAGCAATCCTGTGCTGGCCAAACTGCCAGACCGCCAATTTAGGCATTGGCAGGGCTTTCGGCAACAGCTGCTTTTGAGGCCTCACGCGCCTTCAATTCCAATGCCTTGATCGCACGCATCGCCATAATGGCAGACGCAATGCCGAACACCACTGCGCCCAATGTGATGCCTCCCAACGCGCCCTTGTACCCATAGTATTGCGCGCCCAGCCAGGCGAAAGGAATGGTGCCGAGGGTTGCCCTGCCCCAGTTGAAAGCCGTGGAATATAGCGGAAAACCGAGGTTATTAAACGCAGCATTGGCCGTGAACAGCATGCCCAGGAACAGCCACATGATGCCACTGATCCAGCAGAAGAAAATCACACCGTCGGCAGCAGGACCGGTAAGCGCGAACAGGTCCACTATCCAGTAACGGCAGAGGATCAGCACGATCCATGTGATACTCACATAGACCAGGGTGAACAGGAAGCTGTCTCGCATGACAGCCCGCATCCGGTGGAAATAACCTGCACCCCAGTTCTGCGCCAGAATGGGGCCAACTGCGCCCGAAAGCGCAAACAGCGCGCCAAAGGCAATCGGCGTCAACCGGTCAATCACCGTATTGGCGGCAATCGCCCATGGGCCATAGACCGAAACAATACGGGCAACGACCGCAAGCGAAAACGGCGTTGCCACATTGGTGAGGATGGCAGGACCGGCAATGGCGAACACTGCCTCTGTATCCGCCCTCACTGTCTCCACAGTGGGACGCGCCATCATCCTGTGAACCTTCACCGCGCCATACCAGCCGACAAAGGCAAAGACTGCGCGGGACAGCACGACGCAGAGCGCCGCACCATAAACACCCAGACCCAGAGTGAAGATCAGGATGGGGTCAATGACCGCCGTGACGATGCCGCCTGAAAGCGTCACATACATCGCGCGGTTGGCATCCCCCACCGCCCGCAGCATGCCGGAAAAACCCATACCCAACGCCATGAGGATGTTGGATGGCAGTGTGATCTGCAGATATTCCCAGGCCACCTGCTGCACCTCGCCTTCAGCGCCCAGAAGCGCCAGCAATGGCTTGAGCACTGGCAAAAGCACAAGCCACAGAATAGCAGCGGCCAGCACCATGAGGACAAGCGACGAGGTGGCAATGCGTTTTGCCCCCTCCCTGTCTCCCGCGCCCAGCCGTTTGGCGGCAAGGGCGGTGGTCGCAATCATGAAACCTATGTTGGCGGAGGTGAGGAAGAAGAGAACCACCGAGGCATAGCCAACCGCAGCTGTCAGCGCCTCGCTTTTCAACCACGAAACATAGAGCAGGCTAAGAAAATCCACGAGAAAAATGGCCATCAGGCCGACAGAGCTCGTCACAGTCATGCGCACCACATGGCCCATGGTCGAGCCTTCGATGAAGACAGCCTTGGGGCGTGCTGCAGCTGTTTTGACCGGCCCTGTTTCAGCAGGGCCTGCGTCGGTTTTGAGATTGGATGATGACATCAGTTGGCTTTCCCGGCTGCCTTTGCCGCCTGATCGAACACTTCCTGTGTTTCAGGCGAAAGCGCCGTTGATTTCTGGGCTGGCTGGATGAGCGGCGCTGGCTTGACGCTCTGGCGCACCGCTTCCTTGTGGTTGAGATGCGAGCCTGACTTGATGTCACCTTCGAGCTGCAGCTGCAACCGCGCGAGGTCCCGCTTGCGCACATCCTCCAGCATGGCTTCGGCTTCCTCTCGCGTGCGGCCCAGCGCTTTCAGCGCCGCGCCACCAAAGCTGAGAGCAGATTCAAACACCTCGCGCATCACCACATCCGGCTCCAGCCGCATGAGGGTGATGGCATGGCGGCGATCATAGGCGCGCACCAGCAAGCGGGCCTGCGGAAAATTGTGCTTGATGATCTCGACCATCGTCACAGCGGCATCCTGGTTGTCGACGCACAGACAAATGATCTCGGCCTTTTCAGCACCGGCTGCGCGCAGCACATCGAGCCGCTGGCCGTCACCGTAGTAAACCTTGAAGCCGAAACCTCCTGCCGCCTCGATCATCTCGATGTCGTTGTCGATGACGGTAACATCCGTGCCGGATGTCAGCAGCATCTGGTTGACGATCTGGCCGAAGCGGCCAAAGCCGATGACAAGCGCCTTGCCATTGGCACCGTCAAAGTCTTCGTCAATACGCGGCCCTGCAAGATTTTTTGTGCGCTCCAGATATTGCACATAGACATCCACGGCCTTTGAAACCAATGGCCCCAGCAGCATGGAAAAAGCCGCAACCGCCATGAAGAGTTTTTGATGGTTGCCGGTGAGAATGCCAAGCGTTCCAGCCACAGGCAGAATGACGAACGAGAATTCACCCGCCGGTGTCAGCACGCTGGAAGCCCTGAGATAGGAGGTGGCAGGCGCTTTCTCGATGATGCCGATCAGCGCGCAGATGATGAACTTGACCGAGATCAGACCAACAGTTGCTGCAATCACCAGCACGAAATTCTGGCGCACAAATCCAAGGTCAATCAGCATGCCGACGGACATGAAAAACAGACCGAGGAGCAGACCACGGAAGGGCTCGATATCCGCCTCAAGCTCATGCCGGAAGTTGGATTCCGCCAGCAGCATGCCAGCGAGAAATGCGCCCAGCGCCATCGACATGCCGACAAAGCTCATCAGCACAGCAGCCCCCAGCACCACCAGCAGGGCCGCGATGGTCATGATCTCGTGGCTGTTGAGGCGCGCCAGAAAGCGGAACATAGGATTGAGCAGATAGCGCCCGGCAAGGATGATCGCGCCGATGGCAGCCACAGCCTTGGCGATGGCCAGCACTGTTTCCATGGTGTCCTTGGGGGCAGCACTGCCAACAGCCAGCAAGGGCACGATGGCGAGAATCGGCACCACCGAGAGATCCTGAAACAGCAGGATAGAGAAGGTCTTCTTGCCATAGACATGTTGCATGTGCCCACGCTCCTGCAGGATTTGCAGGGCGATGGACGTTGCGGAAAGAGCGAGCGCAATGCCAACCGTAAGCGCCGCATTCCAGACCATACCAAACGCGATGAGCGCAGCCGTCAGCACCAGCGCCGTCGGGATCATCTGGAGGCCGCCGAGCCAGGCGATATCACGCCGCATGGCGATGAGCTGCGAGACTTTCAGCTCCAATCCTATGACAAAGAGGAACATCACCACGCCGACTTCTGCGATGGTGAAGAGGGTTCCGGGGTCCGTGAAATAGGCAAAGCCTGATGGTCCAATGGCTATGCCCGCGACGAGATAGCCCAGAATGCCGGAAAGCCCGGCAAAGCGGAAAGCCGGCACGGCAATCGCGGCAGCGCCCAAAAAGACAACGGCCTGATGGATGAGATCGGAACTGTGGGCAGCATCAGCCATGGTCAAGTCGGGTCCACTTTGGAAATGGCAGGAAAGATATTGTCGTTGTAATGGGGAGCCGTTGCAAGACAACAGTCAGCGGCATAACTCACATAAGCACGCTTGCCGGACTTTTCGATAGGTGATTTCCCTAAGCTTTGGCAAAATCAGCCTTCGTCGTTTTCGCCGCTTGACGATCCGGCGGCGAGCCGTCACATCCGGCATATGTCTGATACCGGCAAACCCGCCCTGAGAATCCTGCTTTGCGCCCCGCGCGGCTTTTGCGCTGGCGTCGTCCGCGCCATTGATGCGGTGGAAAAAGCCCTGAGCCAGTACGGCGCGCCGGTCTATGTGCGCCACGAGATTGTGCACAACAAATATGTCGTGGAAGGCTTGAAGGCCAAGGGTGCGGTTTTTGTGAAGGAATTGCATGAGATTCCCGACACCACTGCGCCCGTCATCTTCTCGGCCCACGGCGTGCCGAAGTCCGTGCCTGAGGAGGCGGGACGCCGCAACATGTTCTCGATTGATGCGACCTGCCCGCTGGTGACGAAGGTGCACCGCGAGGCAGAATTGCACCACCGGCGCGGGCGTGACCTCATCATGATTGGCCATGCAGGCCACCCGGAGGTGGAGGGCACGAAGGGGCAGTTGCCCGATGGTGCTGTGACATTGGTGGAAACCCTCGCCGATGTGGAAAGCCTTAGCCCGAGGGATGCGCGCAACCTCGCGTTCGTCACACAGACCACGCTCTCGGTGGATGATACGGCTGACATCGTGGCCGCCCTCAAGAGCCGCTTCCCGGAGATTGTCGGCCCACACAAGGAAGACATCTGCTACGCCACCACCAACCGGCAGGAAGCCGTGAAGCGTGTGGCCCCTGAGGTGGATGCGCTGCTGGTGGTCGGCTCTCCCAACTCATCGAACTCGCAGCGCCTGCGCGAAGTGGCGGAGCGCGCAGGTTGTGCCGTCTCGCAACTGGTGCTGCGCGCTACAGATATCGACTGGGCGCTCTATGGCTCCATCCGCAGCCTTGGCATCACGGCAGGAGCCTCCGCGCCTGAGGTGCTGGTGGAAGAGATCATCGATGCCTTTGCCGAGCGCTACACGGTATCAGTTGAAACAGTCTCGACAGCGGATGAAAGCGTGTTCTTTCCCCTGCCGCGCCAGCTGAGAGAAGCGAGCGCCTGATGGCTGTCTATACCGATGTGCCCGATGAAGAACTGGCGGCCTTTGTGGCGGGCTATGACATTGGCGAGTTGCTCTCCTGCAAGGGCATTGCCGAGGGGGTTGAGAACTCGAATTATCTGCTGGAAACCGACGCCGGTCGTTTCATCCTGACGCTCTACGAAAAGCGCGTGAACGAGGCGGACCTGCCGTTTTTCCTCTCGCTGATGACTCATCTCTCCGCTGGCGGCATCAACACGCCGCTGCCTGTAAAGGCGCGGGATGGGAAGGCGCTGCGCCGTCTGGCTGGCCGCCCTGCTGTGCTCGTGACCTTTCTCGAAGGCCTTTCCGTGCGTCGCCCCAGTGTGGAGCAATGCGGACAATTGGGTGAAGCGATGGCGCGGCTGCACCATGCGGGGCGGGACTTCACATCGCATTCCCGCATCAATGCGCTGGCACCCCACGGCTGGCGTCCGCTGCTGGAGCGCTGCGGCCCGGCTGCGAATTCTGTGCAATCCGGCCTTTATGGTTTTGCCGATGAGGAACTGCTCTACCTGCACGAGCGCTGGCCAAAGGCGCTGCCTTCAGGCGTCATCCATGCCGATCTCTTTCCTGATAATGTGTTTTTCCTTAAAGGCCATCTCTCGGGCATCATCGACCTCTATTTCGCCTGCAATGATTTCCTCGCCTATGATCTTGCGATCTGCCTGAACGCATGGTGCTTTGAGCCGGATTATTCCTTCAACCAGACCAAGGGCCGCGCACTCATAGCAGGCTATGAAAAGGTGCGGCCGCTTGAACAGGCTGAGGTGGATGCCCTGCCCGTGCTGTGCCGGGGTGCTGCTATCCGGTTCATGCTGACGCGCCTGTACGACTGGCTGAATGTGCCGCCGGGTGCGCTGGTGAAGCCTCATGATCCCATGGCGTATTACCGCCGGTTGCGCACGCACCAGAAGGTGAGCAACCCGGCTGAATACGGCATCAGCCGATGAGCAGTGTAGAGATCTGGACGGATGGAGCGTGCTCCGGCAACCCCGGCCCCGGCGGTTGGGGCGTCATTCTCATCTCCGGCAGCAACCGCAAGGAGCTGTTTGGGGGAGAACCCGACACCACCAACAACCGCATGGAATTGATGGCGGCCATCGTGGCGCTGGAAGCCCTCAAAAGGCCCTGCGAGGTGAACCTCAACATCGACAGCCAGTATGTGCGCCAGGGCATCATGACGTGGATTCACGGCTGGAAGCGCAACGGCTGGAAGACAGCGGACAAGAAGCCGGTGAAGAACGCCGAACTCTGGATGCGGCTGGATGAAGCCACGCGCCAGCACAGTATTCAATGGAACTGGGTGAAGGGCCACGCTGGAAACGAATTGAACGAGCGGGCGGATGAGCTCGCCCGCGAAGGCGTCAAGCAGGCGCGCTCAGGCGTTTGATCGAGGTCACAGCGCCAAAGCTCTTCGCCTTGATGCGCGCAACCGCTTCCCGCACTGGCTCGCTGGCCACGCTCATGTGATGACCGTTGGCGTGCAGCAAAGTGTCAGCGTCGCGCATCAGGCCAACATGGCCTTTCCAGAAAATCGCATCGCCCCGCCTGAGGCCAGACAGCGTTTCTGTGATGGGCACTTCGACGGGAAAGAACCGCTCCAGCATGTCACTGTCACGCGGCGCAGCAATGCCCGCCATGCACAGCGCCACATGCACAAGGCCGGAACAATCCAGCCCCACGCTGGTGCAACCGCCCCAGAGATAAGGCGTGTTGATGTAATGCTCGGCGGTGCTGACATAGTCCTGCTTCAGCACGTCAACCGGCGCGATGTGATCAGCATAGACATGCCCGCCGGTATCCAGCACGGCAAAACTGTCCTTGCTGCCAACCACGGTGAGTTCAGCGCCTTCAGGAATCAGCAGCGGTTCCGCCACCTTGATCGATGCCCCGGCATAAATGTAGGTGCGAAGTGCCGTCACCCGGTGTGTGGCCGGTTGGCCGCGCGCGATAATCGCATTCAGTGGCAGATGGCCGACATAGCCATCGCGAGCGGCCTGCACGTAGGCCCAGCCTTCCATCTCATCAAACTGCGTGACCTCCTGACCGAACACCAGTTCCGTATCGATGCCGGTGTCCCAGCCGGGGTTGGGCCGCAGCGGCACAATGCCTGCGCAAATGCGCATGGGGCGGGGCGCAAAGTCCGGTGAGACAACAGGTGTGAAGCGGCGGTCCGGTGATGTCATAGAGGCAGTTCTTTTGCTTTCGTGATCACAAGGTCTCCCAGTTTTTCGAGATAAAGGGAACCCTGAACCGTTCTTTGCACGATGACATTGCGCTTGTCAGCCGGATCACGGCGGCGCGCCACAAGATCCATCTCACCCATAGCATCAAGAGCGCGGGTGATGACCGGCTTGGTGACATTGAGCTTCTGCGCCAGACCACGCACGGTGTGCGGCGGAATATCCAGATAGATCGTCATCAGGATGGCGAGCTGACGGTTGGAAAGATCGTGCCCGCCATCGCGCACCTGTTGCAGGGCAACATCGTGCAGCAGATGCAGGGCGTGGGAATGACGCAGCTCGACCGACATGCTGGGGTTTTACCGCAGAATCGTTACGCAAGCGTATTGATTTGGACAGGATGGTAAACGGCACTGGCTGTTTTGATCGTTCGCTGCTGTCATTGCGCGGAGCGAAGCGACAAAGCAATCCAGCACGCGCTTTCAGCCATACGGAATGCGGCAAGTTCCGGCTGGATTGCTTCGCTGCGCTCGCAATGACGGTGGTGGAATTTGCTTGACAAATAAAGAATTAATTCCTAGATGCGAAACACCATCGCAGCCGCCGCTATGCGCAAACGGTATCTGAGGATGGGACGGACAACCGGCTCTTGCGGAACGACACCGGAGAGTTTGTCATCCGGGGTCAAGCGCCGGGGCATTCATCATCCCAAGCGAGCCAAACTACCACTATTCCCTCTTCCGCTCGTTGCGGTGGAGATGTCCCGGCCTTCATCTCACGAAAAACCCCGCTCTTTGCAGAGACGGGGCTATCGGTGTTTGTTGGAACTTTAGGGCGATCAGGCGCAAGCTGCTCCGCCGGAAATCACATTCTTTACAGCCGCATCAGGGTGTCGAAGACGGTTCAGGTCCCGCGTCTGGAGGCCGGAGGCTGGTTTGGAGCCGCTCCGGTTTATGCCGGCCACATCCACCAGATGCTGGGATGGATCGCGGTAAAGCGGCTCTGCCAGCGCGGCGTGAACATCGGTGCGGAGCAGGCCAATGTCTTTCAGCGCGCGGTCATCGAGTTGATGCAACTGCGCAATCTGGCGGCGGTTTTTCAGCGCTGTCCTGATCTTTGAGACGCCACGCACAGCCATGCCAATCAGTGC
This sequence comes from Beijerinckiaceae bacterium, assembly GCA_051649305.1. Taxonomy (GTDB): domain Bacteria; phylum Pseudomonadota; class Alphaproteobacteria; order Rhizobiales; family Beijerinckiaceae; genus JADCCX01. The sequence continues at coordinate 38,499 of JBOFGV010000098.1, read as the reverse complement.
AAAGGTGAACGTGGTACCGGTTGCGGTTCCCGTTGTTGCTCTTGATGCAGAATGTGTCATGGCTTTCTCCTTTTGAAAAGCGATGCCAGACAGCACAATGACGCTGTCTGATCACGACCTTGAATATGCCACAGCTTAAAACATGCACATAACGAATGTTATTGAGCTTGATCATCACAAAAAATGACATATCATGCTTCTGGCATCAACAGACAGGATTGGGGGATACCGGATGGCACATTTGCTGGACATTGATCAGTTGCGCACGCTGATTGCGATTGCGGACACCGGCTCCTTCACCAAAGCGGCGGATGTGGTGCACAAAACCCAGTCCGCGGTCTCCATGCAAATGAAGCGTCTGGAAGAGCGCGTGGGCCGCGATATCTTTGAAAAGGATGGCCGCGCCTCGAAAATGACTGACGATGGCGAGCGTTTGCTCGATTATGCGCGCCGCATCGTTCGCCTCAACCATGACTGCATACTAAGCTTCACGGATGCAGCGCTCTCCGGCCGTGTGAAGCTGGGTGTGCCGGATGATTATGCCGACCGCTACCTGCCGGAAATTCTGGCGCGCTTCACCCGCACCAATTGCAAGGTGGAGGTGACGGTCATCTGCGAGCCAACACCGATGCTTGTGGAGCGCATTCATCACAACGAGCTTGATCTCGCGATCATCACCCATTCCGATCACCGTGCACCGGCAGAAGTCATCCGCCATGAGCGCCTGCTCTGGGTGACTGCCGCCCGCTCGCAGGTGCATGAGGAAAGCCCGCTGCCGCTGGCGCTGGGCCGCCCCACCTGCAACTGGCGGCAGGCGGCAACAGAGCGGCTGGAGCGCATCGGCAAGCCCTTCCGCGTTGTCTATGCCAGCTGGAACTCCACCGCTGTGGGCGCAACCGTAACTGCAGGCCTTGCTGTGTCCGTTCTGCCGGAAAGCGCCATCCGCCCCGGCATGCGGGTGCTTGGTCCGTCAGATGGTTTCCCGGCGCTGCCTTCGGTCAAGATCGCATTGATGCGCAACCGGCTGGAGCCATCGCCGCTGGCGGACAAGCTGGCCGAGCATATCATTTCCAGCCTTGATAACCTCTCAGGCCGCGAGCCTGAGGCACCTCCCGCCATCGCAGCGGAGTAAGCATTGTGACAACCTATCTCATAACCGGTGCCAACCGGGGCATCGGGCTTGCCTTGGCAGAAGTGCTGATTGCGCGCGGCGACCGCGTGATTGCTGCTGTGCGTGATCCGTTCAAGGTGCCGGAACTCTTGCGGATGGCACCAAAAGATCAGGCCATGATCATTGGAATGGACATTGCTGACGACCGTTCCGTGACGCGGGCTGCAGTCTCGGTCAAAGAGCCGGTTGATGTTCTGATCAACAATGCCGGCATTCTTGGTCAGACGAGCGATACAACCCTGGACGTGGACCTGCAGGCGTTTCAGACCACCCTGGCTGTGAACACGATTGGCCCCTTGCGCGTTGCGCAGGCCTTTCTTCCGCATCTCAGACAAGGGAAAGCACCGCGCATTCTCAACATCTCCACCCAGATGGGATCACTGACCTATGCCAACGCCTCAAGCTCCCGTCGCATAGCCTACAGCGCCTCCAAGGCCGCCCTGAACAAGGTTATGCAAGGCATGGCGACTGATCTCAAACCTGCTGGAATCATCGTTGCGCTCGCTCACCCCGGTTGGGTGAAGACCGACATGGGCGGCGATGGTGCCGACATCACGCCGGCAGAAAGTGCGGCTGGTCTCGTGGCCTTGCTGGACCGTCTTGAAATGACGCAGACAGGCCAGTTCTTCCGCTGGGACGGCACTGTCCACCCCTGGTGATTGAACCTTGTCATTCCCGGCCGGAGCGAAGCGGAGGGGAATGACAATGACGCTACTGCTGCCTGAAAGTCCCCGGCACGAAGCGACCGTCCTTGTCGACATGGCTTGGTATAATCGTGCCCTGCATCACGGTGCGGTTTGCACCGATGAAAACAATGGCCGCGACGCAGAGCAGCAAGGCCACTATCGTCAACCAGGACAAGGCCTTCTTCGACCAGACGCCGGGATGCAGCGGGTTTTGACCGCGCACAAAGAGATAAACCCCAAACACCGCAAACGGCAGGAGAAAGAGGAACAGGCCTTCAAGAATGATGCGGAGCATAAAGCCTCAGCCAAAGCATGCGGATGATACCGGCGGTAACGCCCCATATATAGCGATCCTCATGAGGCATCGCAAAGTATCGTCGCATTTGGCCTTTCCATTCCCTTTCATGGGTTTGATGGTTGGCAGGGTTCATCAGAAACGACAGTGGTGTTTCAAAAATGTCTGAAACCTCATCCGCATTCAACCGGAACGGCGCGTCCGGCATCACCAGCGCCACCACAGGCGTGATGCGAAAACCGGTGGTAGAGAAATAGGGCGCGAGATAGCCAAGGGGTGCGATGTGCTGGCGCGACAGTCCGATCTCTTCCTCGGCCTCTCTCAAGGCAGCTTCGAGAGGGTTTGCATCATTCGCATCGATCTTCCCACCGGGAAAAGCGATCTGGCCAGAATGCTGGCGCAGCGTTGTTGAGCGCTGTGTCAGCAGCAGTGTCGCGCCGGTTGCGTGCGCCATGATGGGAATCAGCACCGCAGCAGGTTTTGCGGCTTCCAGCGTGGCAACATCTGGCTGCATGCCTGCAATGGCATGGTCCGAGAAGGCCGCTTCCTCCGGAGCATCACGGCTGGTTTGATAGAGCCGGATTTTGGCGCGTTCCATCAATGCTTCGGGCGTAAATGCGTTTTCCATTATGCTTCGATATCCGAACCAAGTGTGCTCATCGCTGCCATGGCAAAGAAAGCACCTTCCGATACAACGCCAAGCATGGAGATGCCGTCAATATCGCGTGGTTCTGCCAAAGCCACGAGCTCGTGATAGACGCTGCGCGTGAGTCTCGCCCAAAGCCCGCCGCGCACCAGCACATAGGGTTTCAACCCGCCGCCTGCTTCAGGTTCAAACCGCATGGGGCAGGCCGCTGATGCTGTTACCCAGTCTTCGACGTTTGTTCTAAACCGCAGCACGCGTCCAGCCTCTGTCGTCTGCGATCTCATCTCAACAGCCAGAAATGGCACATCCTCCACCTCTATGCCCACCATTTCCACTGGCGTGACCAGCACATAGCGGTCTGCATCCTTGCGCAAGATGGAGGAGAACAGCTTTACCATCTGTGGACGCCCGATGGGTGTTCCCTGATAGAACCACGCGCCATCGCTTTTGATGCGCATATCGATATCGCCGCAAAAAGGCGGATTCCACAGATGCACAGGCGGCAAACCTTTGCTCCCGGCCTTTGATGCAACAGCGGCGATGGAATGGATATCCGGCATACGAGCATGCGTCCGATTGTTTTGGCTGGCTTTGAGTTTGCCCGAGAAATGCCCGCATGGCCATCCAGAATAGGCGCGCTTTCAGGTTCAACCAGTGGTACCTTGCCCATGAAGGGTGGGAAACACACAACCAACTGTTGCATTCTTGGCACGCTCTGATGCCAGTCGATCGTCTCACAGCACCGTGATTGCGCTGGCATCTTGCCAAATCAGGGAATCCGGGGCTTTAAAGTGCTTTAACAAAGCGATGTCAAAAGCGCTTCAAGAGTTTGTGGGCAAATCCCGTTCCAACCGTACTGCAGGAGTTTCACTATGCGCCTTTTGGCCGCCCTTACTGTAGCATCGCTCGCGATGTCTGCCTCTGCCACGATGGCGTCGAACACATTGTTCGACCCGCTGACTGGCCGCACCGTCAACGCCGTACCTTCGAACGCCGGTGGTGGACGCGCTGCTGCAACTCCCATTCCACGCGAAACAGTGACATACAACGGCAAGCACCGCCCTGGCACAATCGTTGTTAACGCCAAAGAGCGTCGTCTTTATCTTGTGCTCGATAATGGCAAGGCGCTGAAATACGGCGTCGGCGTTGGCCGCCCAGGTTTTGAGTGGGGCGGCACAAAGTCCGTGACCCGCAAGCAGGAATGGCCATCCTGGACACCACCAGCCCAGATGCTGAAGCGCCGTCCTGATCTGCCTCGCTTCATGCCAGGCGGCCCGGAGAACCCCATGGGCGCACGTGCGCTTTACCTCGGTTCGTCGCTTTACCGCATCCACGGCTCAAACGAGCCAGAGACCATCGGTCAGGCCGTGTCTTCGGGTTGCATCCGCATGCTCAACGATGACGTGATTGATCTCTACGGTCGCGTTCGTGTCGGCGCGCGGGTCGTTGTCGAGCGCTGAATTTCACTGTCATCACTTATCAAGAAGGCCAGCTAACGCTGGCCTTTTTTGTTGCCCGGCTCTTGAGACCGCGCGCTCAATGGCCAACAAAAAAGCGGCCCAATGAGCCGCTTTTCAAATCAAATGTGCAAAACCAATCAATCGTCGCTGTCGTCATCCGATGAATTCGATGAAGGCGGGGGAGCTACCAGTCCATCCAAACCGCGCAGCAGCTCTTCTTCCGACATGCGGTCGAACGAGACATTGCTGTCATCAACCTGATTGATCTGGGTGCGGTTGGAAGCCGCTGCAATCATCGGCACAGCTTCTGCCTCTGGCTCGTCCACTTCAACCTGCTTCTGCAGGGAGTGAATGAACTCTTCCTTGAGATCTTCCGGCTGGATTGTTTCATCGGCAATCTCGCGAAGGGCAACAACCGGATTTTTATCGCGGTCGCGATCAATCGTCAGGGCCGAACCAGAAGCGATCATGCGGGCGCGATGCGAAGCCAGCAGAACAAGCTCAAAACGGTTATCGACCTTGTCGATGCAATCTTCAACGGTGACGCGCGCCATGGGGCGGCTCCTTTATGGACAAATTGGCCTGAATGAAAGGCTGCTAATCCAGACTGGCCATAAATGCAAGAAACAATGAGGTGCCTCCTCAAAATTGCGATTCTCTATAGACAAAAAACCGCCCGCGACGCACATTCGACACATTGTGGTAAAATACATTTTTTGCGGCTTGATTGCGATAAAGCGTCGCAATTCCGTGAAAAGGACAGCAGCCTTTGCAGAAATGCGCTTGACTGTGATCTAAAATATGGCCAAACCGATTTGGTCGCCGAAAATAAATTGCGGATTTGCAAATTTAACAAGAGCATACTGGAGACATTGAATGCCAACTCAAGAAAAAATTGCTGTTTTTATCGACGGTGCCAACCTTTACGCGACGTCTAAATCTCTTGGATTCGACATCGACTATCGCAAGCTTCTGAAAGAATTTCAGTCCCGCGGGCTTCTCGTGCGCGCGTTTTACTACACTGCGCTTGTTGAGGATCAGGAATATTCCTCCATCCGCCCACTGGTCGACTGGCTCGACTACAATGGCTACACCGTCGTTACAAAGCCAGCGCGCGAGTTCACTGACGCTGCCGGTCGCCGCAAGATCAAGGGCAACATGGACATCGAGCTGGCTGTTGATGCCATGGAGCTCGCGCCCCATGTCGACCAGATGTTCCTGTTCTCTGGTGACGGTGATTTCAGGTCTGTTGTGGAAGCCGTTCAACGCAAAGGTGTGCGCGTTTCCGTTATCTCGACAGTGACAACGCAGCCTCCCATGGTGGCGGATGATCTGCGCCGTCAGGCTGACGAATTCGTTGATCTTGCCTCAATGCAGGGCAAAATTGGCCGCGACCCCAATGAGCGCGCGCCACGCCCTGAAGGCTTCGACCGCGCCGGCCGCCCTCCTGTTGCAGGCGCAGCACCGGGTGGCCAGATGCCTGGCTTTATCCAGCGCCCTGTTACAAGAAGCTCGGACCCTATTGCTGATTAACGTCATAGAGCATTCCGCTTGATACGACTGTTGGCATGGCCGATGGATGGAGTGTGAATGCTGACTGACCCAGAGCTGTGGAAGCGCATCGATGCATTTCAGATTGATGATCCTTCCGCAGATTTGATGTTTTCGGATCGTCTTGCGCGTGAAAACAGCTGGGACAAGAGATTCACGTTACATACAATCGAAGAATACAAACGTTTCCTGTATCTTGCATGCGTGGCGGAGCACCAAGTAACGCCCTCCGATGCCGTTGATCAGGCTTGGCATCTGCATCTCGTCTACACGCACTCCTATTGGGATGTCCTGTGCAAAACGGTGCTGCAGCGCCCGCTGCATCATGGACCAACCAAAGGGGGCAACAGCGAAGCCTCCCGCTACAGCGACAATTATCTTGGGACACTTGCAGCCTATCAGCGGGAGTTCGACGAAGTTGCTCCGGCTGATATCTGGCCTGATGTCGAGCGCCGTTTCGATACCCGCCTGCATGCTGTGAAGATAGTTCCAGACAGCTATTGGCTGATTCCCAAGCCTTCTGAATTGGACAGAATTGCACTGTCTGTAGCAGGCGGTTTCGTTATGGCTTTTGCCAGCCTGATCCTGTTGTCCATAAGGTCAAATGACTCGGCCAAGGAGTCCGGACCAGATGTCCTGCTTATGCTCTTCATCGTCGCAAGCGCGGTTGCTTTCCTTTGGCCGCTGTCCGTCCTTTTCCGCCGAATGCTCAAAAGAAAGCAATCAGCAAAGCATGATGACCCTGCGAAAAAGAAAGATGGCTCAGGCTGCAGCCCCTACGCTAGCTCCGGAGGATCAGGCTGCGCCAATTCAGGAGGATCAGGATGCGGCAGTTCGGGTTGTGGCAGCAGCTGACAAAAAAAGCGCGGAACTCACGTCCCGCGCCTTTTAAAATCTGAATTCTGTCGGACCCTAGTGAACGGTCTTCTGGACCAGTTCGTGTCGGAGTTTCGTGATCGTATCCTTGAGTTGCAACTTGCGACGCTTGAGACTGGCTACTTTCTCTTTATTGGACTGGGCGTGCTGTTGTTCCTGCGATATTTCCTGATCCAGCATGCGGTGCTTGCGCTCCAGTTCGACAAGATGCGTTTCGAGGGACATAGGTTTACCTCCTTGGTCAAGATCGACTCATCAAAGCTGACATAACTCCTGCGGCCTGTCCAAGAAGTTCGATTGCGCAGTGCAGCAATTCGGTTTTTACTTATCTGGCTACAGGACAGGACGATAAATAGAGCACGCTTTTGTTTAAAGTATGGGCTCAGATATTAATTTTTCCAGTACATCGAGAACGTCAGCCTCGCGCGAGGGCTTGTCCCATCTGATGCGGGAAATGCGCGGGAAACGCATGGCAACGCCTGATTTATGGCGGGTTGAGCGGTTGATTCCCTCAAAAGCAACCTCCAGTACGAGCCCGGATTCAGCATTGGCTGTTACGACACGCACAGGGCCGTGGCGGTCATTGGTGTGCTTGCGGACATAGCGGTCAAGCTGCACCAGTTCTTCATCAGTGAAGCCAAAATAGGCTTTACCGACAGGCACCAGAACCTCGCCTTCCGGGCCTTTGCGCCAGACGCCAAAGGTGAAGTCCGAATAAAATGACGAGCGCTTGCCGTGGCCCCGTTGCGCATACATCAGCACCGCATCCACCAGCATAGGATCGCGCTTCCATTTATACCATAAGCCTTTGGGGCGTCCCGGCAGATAGGCACTATCCCGCCGCTTGAGCATGCAGCCTTCAATGGCTTCTGCATCTGGTCCTGCGCCTGCCAGAGCGGGATCAGACCGCATCGTGGTCAGTTCTTTCCAACTCGCAAAGACGATGAGAGGCGACAAATCAAGACGCGGTGTGGCCTTCGGGAGCCTTGCTTCCAGCCGTTTCCTGCGCGCCTCGAATGGCAACGCGCGGATATCCTCCGTTCCATCCACCAACAGGTCATAAACGCGGATATGGGCGGGGAACTCTGCAATCAGTTTGGCAGAAACCTGTTTGCGGTTGAGCCGCTGTTGCAGAACGTTGAAACTCTGCACGCGGCCCTCGCGCATTACCAGCAATTCGCCGTCAACCGTACCATCGAACGGCAACACATCGGCAAGATCAGGAAAGGCGGCTGAGAGATCCTCGCCGGTGCGGGAGTAGAGCCGGAGCTGGCGTTTGCCATCCTCCCCTCTGCCCGCTGAGGCCTGAATGCGGATGCCATCCCACTTCCATTCCGCCATGAAATCAGCAGCATCCCATTTGGCAAAATCTGCCTCTTCCAGCGCATGCGCCAGCATGACTGGGCGAAAAGGAACGGGATCATCACTTGCTGGCTTTGGGCCATGCCCTTCAGCCCAGAGAAAGAGCGCCATGTAGGGCGGCATCAGGCCATGCCAGACCTGCTCGATATCATCAGGTACAAGGGCCCCAAGCGCTGCCACCGCCGTCTTGGCAAGACGCGCAGAAACACCGATGCGAAGGCCGCCCGTTATCAATTTCAGCAAGGCCCAGCGCCCGGTTTCATCCAGATCGTCCAGCCACTGCGTGAGATGCCCCGGAAGGGCGGACTTGTGGGCACTGGCCAGCGTTGTGACAACATCTGAAAGCGTCGGCGGTGGCGGTCCGTTGGTCGCTTTGTCCGTGGTGGGCCAGAGCAGCGCCACGGTTTCAGAAAGATCACCCACGTAGTCATAGGACAGCGCAAACAGCACAGGGTCCGTGCGCTCGGCGATCAGCTGGCGAATGAGACCCGCCTTTGCCAGCGGAAACACCAGACCACCGGTGAGCGCTGCCAGCGCATAGCCGCGCTCCGGGTCCGGTGTCTGGCGAAAGTATGCCGCGATCAGCGCAATCTTCGCATTCCGGCGCGGCTCATAGGCGAGTTGATCGAGAAGGGCGGCAAAGCTGTTCATGCCGGCTCCGCCTCACCGTCATCGCCATAACCAACGAGATTGAGCGGCTTTGCCCGTATGCCCTGCAGCTGCGCCCAGTGCACCAGCGCATCTTCCTGCCCGTGCGTGACCCAGAGCTCGGAACAGCCGGTTTCCGTGATCGTACGGCAAAGGTCCGGCCAATCTGCATGGTCTGATACAATCATCGGCAGTTCCACACCACGCTGGCGGGCGCGGGCGCGGGTCTGCATCCAGCCCGAAGCAAAGGCCGTGACAGGATCTGGGAACTTGCGGGACCAGAGATCGCTCAGGGAGCCCGGCGGGCAGAGGATGACCTCGCCCTTCAGGTGGGCGCGGTCCCCTGCCCGCACCGTGCGCAACTCGCCCAGATCAATGCCCTCCGCCTGATAGAGCGCCATGAGTTTTTCCATCGCACCGTGGAGATAGATGGGGCGGTCATAGCCCGCCATGCGAATCAGTTTCACTATCCGCTGCGCCTTGCCCAGCGCATAGGCGCCCACGAGATGCGCCCGCTCCGGGAAAAGCGAGCAGGAGCGCAGAAGCTTGTCGACCTCCTGATGTGTCGGCGGATGGCGAAAGACCGGCAGGCCGAAGGTCGCTTCTGAAACAAACACATCGCAGCGCACGGGTCTAAACGGCAGACAAGTCGGATCAGGCGCACGCTTGTAATCGCCCGAGACGACAATGCGCAGGCCGCCAGCTTCCACAGCAATCTGCGCCGAACCAAGCACATGCCCGGCTGGGTGGAACGTGACCGTCACATCGCCGATTGTGTGCTTTTCTCCCAGCACAGCCACCTGAGACTGACCGCAGAAGTTTTCGCCGTAGCGCACCGCCATGATGGCCAATGTCTCGCGCGTGGCCAGCACATGAGCGTGGCCAATACGTGCATGGTCGGCATGGCCATGGGTGATCAGCGCCCGCTCCACCGGCCGCACGGGATCGATATAGAACCCGCCCGGCGGGCACCACAGGCCCTCTGGCCGGGGATGCAGAAGCTCAGATGCTTTCATGAAACCATGGGATGTTGCCGACGTCGCTCTTGAGCCGCGATAAAGCAGGCTCTATACGAAGAGAAATTGAACCAGCCGCAGTGTCGGCGAAAGGGCAACTGATGACAAGCGTAGCAGTGTCGCAAACCACCGGACCTCTGATCAACCGCATCTGGGCAACTGAAGGCCAGAGCAGCCTTCTGCGCCATGGTGTACTGGCCATTCTGGGCGTTGCGCTGCTGACGCTTTCCGCCAAGGTCAGCGTGCCTTTCTATCCGGTTCCCATGACATTGCAGACCCTTGCTGTGCTGCTGATTGGCGCTGCCTATGGCTGGCGTCTGGGCATGATCACTGTGGTGCTTTATCTGGCGCAGGGCTTCTTCGGCGCACCGGTGTTTGCCAACACACCTCCGGCAGTGGCTGGCCCGCTTTACTTCATGGGGCCAACAGCGGGCTTCCTGATGGGCTTCATTCTCTCGGCTGGCATCGTTGGCTATGCCGTTGAAAAGGGCGCTGGCCAGTCAATCCTCAAGCTGGCAGGCGCCATGCTGCTGGCGCAGGCTGCTGTGTTTACGCTCGGCTACATCTGGCTTGGCTTCTTCGCCTCGCTGGCCAGCGGCGCAACCGGCGCAGGTGCTGCTCGCGCATGGACCGTCATTCAGAACTTCATGCTGGGTGACCTGTTGAAGACAGGCATTGCCGTGATGCTTGTGGCTGTGTTTGATCGCAAAACAGCCCGCTGAATTCAGCTCTTGGGGGTTGAGCCAAGGCTCAATCCCTTGTCCCAATAGGGTGGTTGTCCAAACCGCCCGTTGAGAAAATCCATGAAGACCCGCACCTTGTGGGCGAGATGGCGGCGTGAGGGATAAACGGCATAAACCGCCACCCGCGCCGAGGCATGCCAATCCGGCAGGACAATCCGCAATTTTCCGCTGTCGATTTCTGGCCCTACATCCCATGTGGAACGCAATGCGATTCCCACACCGGCCAGCACCGCCTCGCGGATAACCTCGCTGGAATTGGTGCGGATGGCGCTTTCCACCTTGACTGTTGAAACGCCTCCGGCATTTTCCAGACGCCAGAAATCCACGTTGTGAACAAGCAACTTATGGCTTGAAAGATCAGCAAGGGTTACAGGCTCGCCGTGCGTCGCAAGATAGTCCGGTGTGGCGCATAACACGCGATGGTTAGGCGCAAGCTTGCGGGCAACAAGGCTTGAATCAGCCAGATCGGCGATGCGAATGGCGAGATCAAAGCCTTCCGCCACGATATCCACGAACTGATCCGACAGTGACAGATCCACCGTGATATCGGGATACTGCTTGAGGAAATCCACGAGATGCGGTGCAAGGTGCATGCGCCCGAAGGATGTGGGAGCCGAGACACGCAGCACACCGCGGGCTGCTGCCGTGCGACGTGAAACCCAGGCTTCCGCCTCATCGACAGAGGCGAGAATCGCCACCACCCGCTCGTAGAAGCCCTGTCCTGATTCTGTCAGCGCCAGCTGCCGCGTTGTGCGTTGCAGCAGCCGCGTTCCCAAACGCTCTTCCAGTGATTTGATGTGTTTGGAAACGACGGGAGGCGACAGGCCAATTTCGCGCCCTGCGGCAGACATGGACCCTGCGGTCACGACGCGCGCAAAGATATCAAGTTCAGCCAGACGATCCATCAGGATTGAACCGGGGCTTCAGGCACGGCGCTCAACGCCCTTTGGCAAGGGCACGGCCCTTGGCAGTTGCATCCTTGGTGATGTCAATGACCTCTGCCTCGACCACGGAAGCGGCAGGCGCGGCTATCGCTGCCATTGGCGCGGATGAAACAGCTTCCGGCGCAAGGTCACGTTTCTGCAGAGCAAGGGCTTCAGCCACGGCTGATGCCTCCTTCTCGCGGCGGAAAACCAGAATTTTGGATGGGACATAAACCCGCTTGCGCGACAGCCAGCCTTCGGGTTCGGAAACATGAAACTCATCAATGCCAACATATTCCCAGCCGTGGGCAGCCTCGGCATTCATGATGTCTTCAAAGGCTTTGACCGCCTGATCGCGCGCCTTGGCACTCTTGACGGCAACGATTGTTGGGCCAGCGACACACTTGTATTCGAACGCCATCTTGGCCTCTCAAACGACTGCAGCAATTTTGCTTTAACCTGTCTTGATGAAAAACGCGCGAACATGGTGAAAAAAAGGTTAACATCGCTGTAAACACAGCTTCGCTCCCAGCCCACAATGCGCTAAACCGCAGAAATGACCGAACCATCTGACACCGCTGACATCGCCGCCCTGCCGTTTGAAAAAGCGCTTCAGGAACTGGAGCAGATTGTCAGCCGCCTTGAGCGGGGCGATGTACCGCTGGATGAATCGATTCGCATCTATGAGCGCGGCGAGAAGCTGAAAGTGCAGTGCGAGCTTCTGCTGCGCAAGGCCGAGCTGCGCGTCGAGGTGATCACGCAAGGCGCTGATGGCAAGGCCGCTGGCACAAAACCGCTAGATGTCGGCTGAATGACCTTCACCGTTGATCATCTGAGTTCGTGCGGCGAAGGCGTCGTACGGACCGAGAATGGCCCCGTCTTCGTGCCGTTTGCCCTGCCCGGCGAAACTGTTGCGCTTGATGGCGACAATCAGCTTATCAGCATTGTAACACCCTCGCCTTCGCGGGCAGAGCCTTTCTGTCCGGCGTTCGGTCGGTGCGGTGGCTGCGCCATGCAGCACATGCAGGTGGATGCCTACGGCCACTGGAAAACCGATGTTGTCCGCCGCGCGCTGGAGCGCGAGGGGCTTGTGGCCGATGTTCAGGATACGATTGTTGCCCACGGTCAAGGCCGCCGCCGCGCTATTGTGCATGTGCGCTTTGGGCCGGATGGGCCAACAGCGGGCTTTATGGCTGCGAGAAGCCACAACCTGCAATCCCTTGATGTCTGCCCTGTTCTCGTGCCGGAGCTCGCATCCGTGTTTGATGTGGCGCGGCGTGTGACACTGCCGCTGCTGTCGCGCAACAAGCCGCTGGATGTGCAGATTTCAGCGACGCTCAACGGATTGGATGTGGATATCCGTGGCCATGGCCAGCCGGACCCCGATGAGCGCAGGCAATTGACGGCAATTGCCAACAAGCTTGATCTGGCACGCCTCTCTGTCCATCGCGGCATCGTGGTGGAGCGCAAGCCCGCCACCGTGATGATGGCGGATATTCCTGTCAATCTGCCGCCCCGCGCCTTTTTGCAGGCCACTTCCGAGGCGGAGCAGACATTGGCGAGGCTTGTGGCTGACAATCTGGGCAAGGCAAAATCCGTGGTTGATCTCTTCTGCGGTGTTGGCCCCTTTGCGCTGCGGATTGCGCAAACCAGCAAGGTGCATGCCGTTGATGATGTGGCGGATGGCATTGATGCGCTGTTGCGCGGAGCCCGCAGCCGTCAGGGCCTTAAGCAGGTGACCGCCGAGGCACGTGATCTCTTCAAGCGCCCGTTGCTGCCGATGGAACTCAACACCTATGATGTCGTGGTAATGGACCCGCCACGCGCCGGGGCCGAGGCGCAGTCAAAACATCTGGCGACGTCGAAGGTGAAGAAGGTCATCAGTGTTTCCTGTGATCTCCAGAGCTTTATCCGGGATGCAAAAATCCTGATTGCCGGTGGCTTCAAGCTTGGCAAGGTGACGCCGGTTGATCAGTTTGCCTGGAGCAAGCATATTGAGCTTGTTGGTATCTTCCAGCGCTAACTGAAACTGACCCTCATGCGCCGCGCCGTCATTGCATCGCCCACTTCGCAACCATTGTTGCCACGCCTTGCAGGCATTGTTGGCGATAAACATGTCATCACAGATGCGGATGTGATGGCCCCCCATTTGCGGGAATGGCGCAACCTTTACACGGGTGCGGCAATCGCTGTGGTTCGTCCGGGGTCAACAGCTGAAGTCTCCGCTATCATGAAGCTGGCCCATCAGACCGGCACGCCTGTCGTGCCGCAATCCGGCAACACAGGCGGTGTGGGCGGGCAGGTGCCTGATGGCAGCGGCAAGGCCATCCTCCTCTCGCTGGCACGCATGGACAAGGTGCGTGATGTGCAGCCGCTGTCCAACATGATGACGGTGGAAGCCGGTGTCATTTTGCAGAACCTGCAGGAAGCCGCCACCAAGGCTGACCGGTTTTTCCCGCTGTCCCTGCCCTCAGAAGGCAGCTGCATGATTGGCGGCAACCTAGCCACCAACGCAGGCGGAACCGGTGTTATTGCTTATGGCAACACGCGTGATCTGGTGCTGGGGCTGGAAGTGGTGCTGCCGGACGGGCGCATCTGGAACGGATTGTCCGGCCTGCGCAAGGACAATGCGGGCTATGAGATGAAGCATCTCTTCATCGGCTCGGAAGGCACGCTTGGTGTCATCACAGCCGCAACGCTGAAGTTGTTTCCAAGGCCCAGAAGTCAGGTAACGGCGTTCATAGGTCTGTCGTCGCCAGCGCAGGCGCTGCAGCTGCTGACAAGAGCACAGGCCGGAGCAGGCGGTATAGTCACAGCTTTCGAGGTCATACCGCGACAGGCCATTGAACTGTCGCTCGCCTATGCATCAGGCACGCGCGATCCGCTGTCAGAAAAGCACGCCTGGTATGTCTTGCTGGAGGTGGCCTCCCAGAATGCGGATGGCTTGCAGGACGCGGTTGAAGCCATGCTGGCAGAAGCCTTTGAAGCAGGCGAAGCGGATGATGCCACACTTTCCGCCTCGCTCGACCAGCGCATGAACCTGTGGAAACTCAGGGAAGATCTGCCCTTTGCGCAATCACTGGCTGGTGCATCGATCAAACACGATATCTCGGTCCCCATCGCCGATGTGCCTCGCTTTATGGACGAGGCCCTTGCCATGCTGGCGGAGCAGTTTCCCGGTTGTCGTCCCCTACCCTTTGGGCATCTGGGCGATGGCAACCTGCACTTCAATGTCTCGCAGCCAGAAGGCGCTGATCCGAAAGAATTTTTGGCACTCTATGAACCAATGAACACAGCGATGTTTGACATCGTGAAGCGCTACAACGGGTCGATTGCTGCCGAGCACGGCGTGGGGCAACACAAGCGCAAGTTGCTGCCGCGCTACAAGGACCCGGTTGCTCTGGAAATGATGCGTGTTCTCAAACAGAGCTTCGATCCACGCGGGATCATGAATCCCGGCAAGGTGCTTTGACCCGCCCTTTCCTTCCCTGCAACCAGCCATAACGGTTGGCAAGCTGCAGGAAGCGCTGCACATGCAATTCCTGTATTGCATACTGTGCTATGTTTTTCTGAAGACCATGTTCCGGCTGAGCAAAAGCCTGGTTTCTCCAGAGCGCAAAAAGGACGGTGTTGTCCCTGTCGAGATGGAAAAACTGCTGCGCCTGCGGATCATACACCACACTTTGCGCATCCTGCACGATCTGCTGCAAGTCAGCGCGCAGCCTTGGCACAGCAGTGTAGCTGCCTGCTTTTCTTCCCATGATTCCTCAGCTTTGCGGCTGCGTGAAGGTGGCGGAACCACCCATGCCCGGCAGGATGTTGTCTGACGCGCCCTGAAGCTTGCCGAACACCTCGACGGTCTGGCTGACGGGATCAATGGCTGCGCCAATGCGGGTGACGACAGCCTGTGCCGAGGCTCCTGTATCATCCAGCGTGAACGCAAAAGCCTGATCCTGCTTCAGCCATTTCAGCCAGTTGGCCGGAACAATGAGGGCTATTTCCAGTGCACCATCATTGACGATGCGCAGCAGCGGCTGGTTGGCTTGTGGCAGCTCATGTGCATCCACCATGCGTTCAGCCACGCGACCCGAGAAAGGAGCCACAATCTTGCATTGGCTGATGCGCAGTGAAAGGCTTTCAGCATCCGCTGTAGCCTTGGCCAAACGGGCACGGGAGATGTCCACGTCGTTGGAGCCGACAGCCTTATGCCTTTGCAGCGTTACATTGCTGCGATGGACCGCAGCCTGCTCAGATTCTGTTGCCTTTGCCGCGCGCAGATCAGCCTGAAAGCGGGCGCAATCAAACTCCAGCAGGACATTACCCTCATTAAAACGATCGCCCACACGAAGCGGCAAGGACTTGACCTTGGCCACGAGATCAACGGCGATTTTCACTTCGTGCCAGGGTCTGATAACGCCGCGCGCAGCTGGTGTACCGGCTGTGGAGGAAGCAGAAATTGCGGCGGGCTTTACTGGCGATTGAGCCAGACCTTCGCCCGCCGCAAGGCAGACCAGCGGGACGGCGCTGGCCATAAACACCAGAATTTTGGTTGCGACAGGATGTCTGACTTCTGTGGGGGGGAGCATTGTCATAGGCCTGCTGCTTTCTGTCTGGTGTTTTGGGGGATGTGAAGAGAGAGATTTAACGCCGGGCTTGTTTCATACCCGCAGGCATCTGGCCTTTTTCGAACCAGCTGGTGCGGATTTGACTTGCGAGGTCAGGAACGCCGGCATCTTTCGCCAGCTGGTTGGCGTAGGGATCAATGCCAATGGCGGAGTAAACGTTGGCATAGGCGCTCTGCCAGTTGGCATAGGCGAGATCGGCACGGACCGTGGCAATGAGCTGGTTCATCTCCTCGCGCAGCACGGTCTGGTCGGATATTTTTCCGGCTTTCGCCTCGGCACGAACCTGATGCAGAAGCTGACCCTGCACGTTGCCATAAGCATTGGCGACCGAGAGTTCCTTTCCAGTGTGGTGGAACTTGATGCGGCTGGCATAAACCTGCGTCATCACTGCCATGGTGGCTGCCAAGGCTTTCTGGTCGATCAAACGATCCTGAGAGGCAATCACCTCTGCCTTTTGGGGATAGCGGATGATATTGATCAAGTTCCAGCTCGCTTTAGCGCCCCAGCCCACCCAGTGGTTTTTGGTAAGGAATGAGTTCTGGTCCAGATTGCCGCCGATGAAGGCCTGAATGCCCGGCAGCAGTTCCACAAGTGCAGCCTTGGCCTCTGTGTCATTGATCCGCTTTTGCAGGATCAACTCACGGATTTCAGACCTGTTGTGCAAGGCAACCCGCACCATCTCGGGTCCCGAACCCGGCAATGCGAGTTTTTGCCGTCCGCGTGTGGGGTCCACGAGGGCAAAAGCACTGCCAGGTTCGAGATTCATGAGCGCAGCCAGCTGGACACGCGCATTTGAAAGTTCCGTATCAAGGCGGCGGATTTCACGCTGGAGGTCAATCACCTCGCGTTCAAAGGTCAGCAATGCAACAGGCGAGGTTTGGCCCGAGGCCCGCAGCGCCACATTGGCGCGCTGCACCTGGCCGATGCGCGCTTCCATGCCGGGAATGCGCCGTGCCAGTTTTTCGCTGGCAATGGCGCGCCAGTAAGCAACGCGCACATCCTCGATGATGCGGTTGGCCACCTTGCGGCGGTTCTCTTCTGCAATCAGCACCTTGTCCGAGGCCTGCTGTGCCCGAAAGTAGGACAGGCCAAAATCCAGCAGGTTATAGGAAAAGGTCAGATCGCCGGTCAGGCTGTTGCGGTCCTGAGATGTCGATGGCTCCAGTGACTCACGTCCTGTGATGATGGAACGGGAGGACGAGCTGCTGTCGGAATTCCGGCTGGTTGTTGCGCCGCCCGCCACAAGGCGCGGCAACATATCCATGGAACTCAGCTTGCTTTCCTCAACCCGCAGCATCGCTTCAAAATCTGCAACTCTCCCGTCAAGGTTGTATTTCAGGGCGCGCGCCATCGCTTCGTGCATGTCGATTCTGCGGCCGATTTTCTCCTGTCCTTCAGTCAATGCAGCGCGCTTTTCAGCAACAAAACTGGCAACGGCTGCCTGATCAAGAGGGGTGGGATTGACAGCACAACCAGCCAAAACAAGCGATAAAAGCGCAAGAACAGCAAGATTTTGCGTTGTTCTGATGTAAGAATGGGCACAGCCGACAAGTGTCGCTGTTTCTGTTACTGACTTCATTGCACTTGCCCTTGGCGCTAAAAACGAATCGACTGCTCAGGAAGATTTACTTCGTTGATTTCATAAAAGCAACTTTAGGTTGTATTTCTATCAGCTTCCGGTTTTGCACATGCTATCAAGAGGTTGCTTGTTATGGCTCCTTGACGGCCAGGAAATGACCCACAAGATAACCTGCGTGTAGCAGGAAGAATGCCGTATTGTGGTAACAACACGCCTAGGCCCAGTTAGAGACCACGAGTTGCGCAATAGTCGGTTCCATAGTCAGTTGCTCGACGAACAATCGGCACCTATTGATGGGCGACAAGGCGTTGTGCGAACGATACCGGACAGCGCTTGGTGTGCTGGCCTGCCCAGCAATTTGGGGCCGGAGCACTCAACGTTTGAAGAGGGTAAGGCATGACAACCGGCAACAACAACGCGCGCTTTGATGCGGCTTTCAAGGCTTTGCCGCTTGTCGCCATCCTGCGCGGCTTGCCGCCTGCTGATGCCGAAAGTGTTGGGGACATCCTTGTCAGGGCAGGATTTCGGATTATCGAAGTCCCCCTCAACTCGCCGGATCCGTTTGACAGCATCGCCCGGCTGATGCGCCGTTTTGGTGATCAAACCGTGGTTGGCGCAGGAACTGTCACCACCGAAGCCGAGGTGGCGGAGCTCAAACGCATTGGCGCGCATATCGCTATTTCACCCCATGCGGATGTCGATGTGATCCGTGCCACGCGCGCCGCTGGTCTTGTATCAGCGCCCGGCTTTGCAACGCCAACAGAGGCCTTTGCGGCGATCCGGGCAGGTGCCAATGCGCTCAAGCTTTTCCCCATGGAAATGATTGGGCACTCTGGCGTCAAAGCCATGCGCGCCGTTTTGCCCGCCGGGCTGCGGCTGATTGCTGTGGGCGGCGTGGGACCGGAAAACATGGCTTCCCTGCGGGCAGCAGGCTGCAACGGCTTTGGATTGGGCGGCTCTCTCTACAAGCCGGGCATGTCAACCGAAGCTCTTGAGACAAACGCAAAAGCAGCCGTTGCGGCTGTGAGCGCGCCAACCCAATAATGATGAAATCTCAGGACTGCATCTTACCCTGCTGAAGCAGAGCGGCCAGCGGAGTGGACAATCCAACACTTCCAACCGGATCGCAGCCTTTGATATCAACCTTGTGGTGTCCTGAAGCGAGCTCTTTCTGAATAGATCGAAAGCCTGCTTCATTTGAGCAAACCAATGGCACAGACACCATCGATTGGATTTTCTCGGCAATGCCAAGCAATCCTGCTCCCCCCAGAATAACGGCCTGCGCACCGTCGTCGTCTACACAGCTCTGGCATGCCTGGGCCAGCACGGCATAGGCCTTCTCAGGGTCAGCTGCGATTTCGCCCCCCGTGGGTGCAACGGTTCGAATGGAAGCGAGTTGCACATCAAGCGCCCGCGCCTTGATCATTTCACGCAACATAGGTTCCCATCGTTCACCCCCGGTGACGATCGAAAACCGCCGCCCGTTCTGCGCAGCCTCAGCGCAGGAAGCATCAATCAGGCTGATGACAGGAACCGGGGAGACTTCACGCAAAGCCTCAAGCCCCGGGTCGCCAAAGCAGGCCAGCAGCACAATATCACAGCCAGCACCATGCTCCGCCAGACAATCCAGGGCAGCATGCGAAGCCACGGCATAGCTCGCCCGACTGGCTATATATTGGGCACCAAAACGGCCAGTTGCGGACCGCACTTCAACTTCAGGCATGAAAAGACGCGCAGCATCAGCTACTTTCGTGGTCATTGCCTCGGTTGTGTTGGGGTTGATGAGGAGAATATTCATTTCACGGTCTTTTGCATCAGAAGATTCAGGCGGCGGTTTTTGATTGACTAAATTTTAGGCTGTCCGTTTATTAAACGGGCATTCCAGCAGACCCCCTTCAAGTTGACTGAAAAGGGCCAGCTCACCGGAAAGCGTCGTCAATAAGCGCCTTGTGTGCAACTCTTATTTTGTTCAGATTGTATCAGCCGGATAATTTGGGTAGCGTTTCAATTGGCACAGGGATTGCCTTGAGTTCAACATGACGTTCTGACCGGCAAAAGTCCGGAGACGTTGAAAGGGAGAATACAGATGTCGTTTCGTTTAAAGTCACTTGCCTCGGCTGCCTTGCTCGCATCCACTGCGTTGCTTGGCGCTGCACAGGCGCAGGAAAAGGTCCTTCGCATCGGCATGACAGCTGCGGATATTCCCCGCACGCACGGCCAGCCAGATCAGGGCTTTGAAGGCAACCGTTTCACTGGCATCCCGATGTATGATGCGCTGACACAGTGGGATCTGTCCTCAGTCGACAAGCCCAGTGTGGTCATTCCCGGCCTCGCATCGGAATGGGCTGTTGATGCCGCAGACAAGACCAAGTGGGTTTTCAAGCTGCGTCCCGGCGTCAAGTTCCATGATGGTTCCGCGCTGACAGCCGATGCGATTGTCTGGAATGTTCAGAAAGTTCTCAACAAGGATGCTGCCCACTTTGACCCAAGCCAGGTGGGCGTCACCGTTTCGCGCATGCCAACGCTGCGCACTGCCCGCAAAATTGACGATCTGACTGTTGAGTTGACGACGTCGGAGCCGGACAGCTTCCTGCCGATCAACCTCACAAACCTCTTCATCGCTTCGCCAACCCATTGGAACGCCAAGCTGGCCGCTGTTCCGGCCACTGTGGCCGACCCCGCCGAGCGTGCCAAGCAGGCATGGGCCGCCTTTGCAGCCGAGCCGTCGGGCACAGGCCCGTTCCGGGGCGTGCGTCTTGTGCCGCGCGAGCGCTTCGAGATGGTCGCCAACAAAGGCTACTGGGATGCCAAGCGCGTGCCAAAGCTCGACCGTGTTGTCCTGCTTCCATTGGCGGATTCCAATGCCCGCACCGCAGCCTTGCTGTCTGGTCAGGTTGACTGGATTGAGGCACCAGCTCCCGATGCGTTGCCGCGCATCCGCAGCGGTGGCTTTACAGTCTACTCTAACCCGCAGCCGCATGTCTGGCCATGGCAGTTCTCCTTTGCCGATGGCTCCCCTTGGCTGGACAAGCGCGTTCGCCATGCAGCCAACCTTTGCGTGAACCGTGAGGAATTGAAAACACTGCTGGGTGGCATGATGGGTGTGCCCAAGGGTTCGGTTGAACCAGGCCATCCATGGTGGGGAAACCCGACCTTCGACATCAAGTATGATGCGGCAGCTGCCAAAAAGCTGATGACCGAAGCCGGTCATTCCGCTGCCAAGCCGCTGAAGGTCAAGGTGCTCACCTCGGCTTCCGGCTCGGGTCAGATGCAGCCGATCCCGATGAACGAGTTTGTGCAGCAGTCGCTGAAGGAGTGCTTCTTCGATGTTGAGCTTGATGTCATCGAGTGGAACGCTGTTTTCACCAACTGGCGTGAAGGCGCAAAGGACCCGAAGGCCCGCGGTGCACATGCGATCAATGTCAGCTTTGCGACCATGGATCCTTTCTTCGCCATGGTTCGCTTCACCTCAACCAAAACCTTCCCGCCTGTTTCCAACAACTGGGGTTACTTTGGTAACGCCGAGTTTGACGAGTTGATAGCCAAGGCGCGCTCCAGCTTTGATGGTGCCGAGCGCGACAAGGGGTTGGCTGCGCTGCACAAGCGTCTTGTTGAGGAAGCACCGTTCCTTTGGGTTGCGCATGACGCTGGCCCACGCGCGATGAGCGCCAAGGTCAAGGGTGTTATCCCGCCCAAGAGCTGGTTCATCGATATCGCACCGATGTCGATTGATTAATGACTGAACCCGCTGCCACCCATTCCGGGTGGCAGCGAACTCTATCCAGGCGTTTTTGCCAAAAGAAAGTCGTCCCATGCGAATCCCCAGTTATTCTGCACTCGCTTTGACAGCGGGCTTTCTTGTCGCGCTTGGATCAGCCCCAACAGCCCATGCACAGGGCACGTTGCGGGTCGGCATGACCGCTTCTGATATTCCACTGACAACCGGCCAGACAGATCAGGGTGGCGAGGGGCAAAGGTTCATGGGCTTCACAGTCTATGATGCGCTTGTTCATTGGGACCTTACAAAATCCGACAAACCGTCCACTTTGATCCCCGGTCTTGCCACCAGCTGGAATGTTGACCCTGTCGACAAGACCAAATGGACCTTCAAGATGCGTGAAGGCGTGAAGTTTCATGATGGCAGCACGCTGACAGCGGAGGCAATCGTCTGGAATCTGGACAAGCTTCTCAAACAGGATTCCCCTCAGTTCGACCAGCGTCAGGCTTCGCAGGGACGCTCACGGATTCCAGCTGTGAAAGCCTACCGCGCCATCGATGCGCTAACGCTTGAAATCACCACCACCATACCTGATGCGACTTTGCCCTATCAGTTGGCGTGGATCCTGATTTCCTCACCGGCCCAATGGGAGAAGGTTGGCAAGAACTGGCAGGAATTTGCCAAACAGCCCTCCGGCACAGGCCCATGGAAGTTGACAGGGTTCACCCCGCGCGAGCGGGCAGAGCTTCTTCCCAACAAGGAATACTGGGAAAAAGAACGCGTTCCAAAACTCGACAGGATGATCCTTCTGCCGCTACCCGATCCCAACGCTCGGACAGCAGCACTCCGGTCAGGACAGGTTGACTGGATTGAAGCGCCTTCACCTGATGCCGTTCCGGCCCTCAAAGCCGCCGGCATGCAGATTGTTACCAACGTCTATCCGCATAACTGGACATGGCATCTTTCAAGCCATGACGATTCGCCATGGAATGACGTACGGGTTCGCAAAGCTGCCAATCTCGCTGTGGACCGTGAGGGGCTGAAGGTGCTTCTGGGAGGTCTGATGGTTCCGGCCGAAGGCTTCATGCCTCCGGGGCATCAGTGGTTTGGAAATCCAAAATTCAAGCTCAAGCGCGATCTTGTTGAGGCAAAGCGGTTGCTGGCTGAAGCAGGATATGGCCCATCAAAACCATTTGTGACCAAGATTCTGATTTCTCCATCAGGCTCCGGCCAGATGCAGCCTTTGCCCATGAACGAGTTCATCCAGCAGAACCTCGCAGAAGCTGGAATGAAAATTGAGTTTGAAACAGTTGAATGGAATGCGCTCATCAACATCTGGCGTGCGGGCGCAAACCATGAATCGTCGCGCAAGGCGACGGGCATGAACTACAGCTATTTCATCCAGGACCCTTTCACAGGGTTCATACGGCATCTCCAGTGTAACCTGAGGCCGCCAGCCGGCACAAACTGGGGCCTGTATTGTGACAAGGAAATGGAAAGCCTATTCAATGACATCCGCAATACTTTTGATGCCGGCGCACAGACCAAGGTTCTTGAGCGCGTGCATGAGAAATTTGTCGACGAGGCTCTGTTCCTGATGGTGACACACGACGTCAATGCGCGCGCCATGAGTCCCAAAGTGAAAGGATTCGTGCAGGCACAGAACTGGTTCCAGAATTTTTCCACAATCACAATCACCCCTTGATGAATGATGGAAATTCAGGGCAATCTCTGTAAATGTTAATGTATGTCCTGAGGCGTATTGCCTATTCTTTGCCGGTGGCGTTTGGCGTCAGCGTGGTCTGTTTTCTGCTCGTCCATATTGCGCCGGGAGACCCGCTGACATCTGTTCTCCCGCCTGATGCATCTGCGCAGCTGCAGGCCGAGATGCGCCGCATATACGGCTTTGACCGGCCTCTGCCTGTCCAATACGGATTGTGGGTTCTGAAAACCCTTCAGGGTGATCTGGGAACATCCATCGCAACCGGAAGGCCAGTGGCGACCGAGCTTGGCAAGGCTCTTGGCAACACGCTGATGCTGGCCGTGCTTGCCACGCTCATTGGCTTTATCCTCGGCTCGCTTTTCGGTTTTGTGGCCGGATATTTTCACAACAGCTGGATCGACAAGCTCGCTTCCTTCATTTCCATCATCGGCGTTTCCGTGCCGCATTACTGGCTGGGCATGGTGCTCGTGATCATCTTTTCCGTTCAGCTGAACTGGCTGCCCGCCACCGGAGCAGGACCGGGCGGCTCCGATGCCTGGATGTGGGACTGGGCGCATATCAAGCATCTGATCCTGCCAGCGGTCACCATGTCCGTTATCCCGATGGGGATTGTCTCACGCACTGTGCGGGCACTGGTGGCGGATATCCTCAGTCAGGAATTCATCTCGGGCCTCAAGGCCAAGGGCTTGCTGGATCGCGGTGTGTTCCGGCATGTCGTCAAGAATGCTGCACCCACAGCCCTTGCGGTCATGGGCCTACAACTTGGCTATCTTCTGGGCGGCTCGATCCTGATCGAAACTGTCTTCTCCTGGCCCGGCACAGGCTTTCTGCTGGGGCAGGCGATTTTCCAGCGCGACCTGCCGCTGCTGCAAGGCACGATCCTCGTGCTGGCGCTGTTCTTTGTGGCGCTGAACCTGATCGTGGATGTGGTTCAGACCATGCTTGATCCGAGGGTGCAACGGTCATGAGCATGCCTGCAACCACAACCCTCGTTGCTGTCGACAAATCACCGGGATACTGGGCAGGTGTTTTGCGCCGTTTCCGGCGTGATCCGGTTGCGATGATCGCCCTCTGTCTGGTCATTGGTCTTGTTCTGATGGCTATCCTCGCGCCATGGATTGCGCCTGCAGACCCTTATCGCGCGTCGATGCTGCGCCGCCTGCGCCCGATTGGTACGCCGGGCTTTCCGCTGGGCACAGACGAGCTTGGCCGCGATATGCTCTCGCGGCTGATCTACGGTGCAAGGCTATCACTCCTCATGGGCGTGACGCCGGTTTTCATCGCCTTCTTCATTGGCTCGATCATCGGCATTTCAGCTGGCTATGTCGGCGGCAAGCTCAACGCAGTGCTCATGCGCACCATTGATGTGTTCTTTGCCTTTCCATCCGTCCTACTGGCGATTGCCCTGTCCGGCGCGCTGGGAGCGGGGATATTCAACGGCCTGCTTTCACTTACCGTTGTCTTCATCCCGCCCATCGCGCGCATTGCAGAGAGCGTCACAACTGCTGTGCGTAAGATCGAATACGTCGAGGCCGCCCGCGCATCAGGCGCATCGGCCTTCACCATTGTGCGCGTGCATGTTCTGGGCAATGTCATCGGGCCTATCTTTGTCTACGCGACAGGATTGATTTCAGTTTCGCTGATCCTCGCTTCCGGCCTGTCGTTCCTGGGCCTTGGGGTGAAGCCGCCTGAGCCTGAGTGGGGCCTGATGCTGAACACTTTGCGCAATGCGATTTATGTCCAGCCATGGGTTGCCGCCTTGCCGGGCCTGATGATCTTCATCACCTCGATCTCGTTTAACCTGCTGTCGGATGGTCTGCGCTCTGCAATGGATATCAAGGCATGACAAACCAGACAGCAGGCAGTGCAGCACCGCTTCTCTCCATCCGGGGATTGACGAAGCACTTCCCCCTGAAAGGTGGCTTTCTGGGTGGCTCAAAGGGCGTCGTCCGCGCTGTCGACGGCATCAGCTTTGATGTTGCCGAAGGTGAAACACTGGGCATCGTTGGCGAAAGCGGCTGCGGCAAGTCAACCACGGCACGCTTGCTGGTTGACCTGATCACGCCGGATTCTGGCGATATCCTGCTCAATGGCAAACGCCTCGGGCCTGAGATGTCGATCCGCGATCTGCGCCGCCAGATGCAGATGGTCTTTCAGGACAGCTACGCCTCACTCAATCCGCGCCTCACGATGGAAGATGCCATCTCCTTTGGTCCCATCATCAATGGCATGAGCGAACAGAAGGCTGTGGCCCATGCGCACGACCTGTTGCACAAGGTAGGGCTGGAGCCAAAGCGCTATGCCGGGCGGTATCCGCATGAGCTTTCGGGCGGGCAGCGCCAGCGCGTGAATATTGCCCGGGCACTCGCCTTTTCGCCCAAGGTGGTCATTCTGGACGAGGCTGTTTCAGCCCTCGACAAATCGGTGGAAGCGCAGGTGCTGAACCTCCTGTGCGATCTCAAATCTGAGCTCGGTCTCACCTACATTTTTATCTCACACGATCTCAACGTGGTTCGCTACATGAGCGACCGCGTGATGGTGATGTATCTGGGTGAAGTCGCCGAGATCGGGCCTGTGGAAGCTCTCTACAGCAATCCGGTTCATCCCTATTCGCGTGCACTTCTGGCGGCCATGCCATCCATGGACCCTGATCGACGCACCCATGAAGCCCCCTTGCAGGGCGATCCACCCAACCCGATCAACCCGCCCAGCGGTTGCCGCTTCCACACCCGCTGCTCACTGGCTGACACTGTCTGCTCGCGCTCCAGCGCAGGTCTTTTTGCGCAGGCACAGAGGGGACATCAGGCGGCCTGCCACATTGCGATTCCTGGCTCCGGCCATAAGCTGGCCAAAGCCGTTTCTGAGGTGGCCGCATGAGCGCGCCTCTGGTCGAAATGCAGGACGTGACGGTTCGCTTCTCTGGCGAACGCACGGTGCATGCGGTGAATGGTGTCAGCTTCTCGCTGGCCCCTGGCGAGACACTGAGCATTCTGGGCGAAAGTGGTTCTGGCAAGAGCGTGACGTTGAAAACGCTGCTGCGCCTGTTGCCCCTCCAGCGCACGACAATCGGTGGCACGGTGAAGGTCAACGGTGTTGATGTTCTCACCCTTGAAGACAGGGCGCTGGCAGATCATCGCGGAGGCACTGTCTCGATGATCTTTCAGGACCCGATGCTGGCGCTTGATCCTGTTTATACCATCGGAGACCAGATTGCGGAATCCGTGATGCGTCACGAAGGCTGCGACCGCAAGGCCGGCCTCGCCCGCGCGCTTGAAATGCTGACCCGTGTGCGTATTCCATCGCCAGAGCGGCGCATGAATGCCTATCCCCACGAGATGTCCGGCGGCATGCGCCAGCGGGCCATGATAGCGCTCGCGCTCGCGTGTCGCCCGAAACTGCTGCTGGCTGATGAGCCGACAACGGCCCTTGATGCCACGGTGCAGATACAAATCCTGCTTCTGCTACGGGAGCTGCAGCGCGAGTTCGGCATGGCGATGATCTTTGTCACCCATGACATTGGCGTTGCCGTTGAAATCTCGGATCGCGTGGCTGTGATGTATGCCGGTGAATTCGTGGAAACCGGCAGCGTGCGCGATATCATCCGCGACCCGCGCCATCCCTACACCAAAGGCCTTTTGGCTGCGAACCTGCACGGTGCACAGAAGGGTGCAAGGCTTGATGCTATTCCCGGCGCACCGCCAGCGCTGGAGGTCATTCCGACAGGCTGCTCCTTTGCGCCACGCTGTCCCATCAAGACTGAAGCCTGCGATAAGGCGCGACCGGCCAACACGCTGTTTGGGCAGAACCGCAGCGTGCGGTGTATTCACGCCTGAGCTTGGTCCGATTCCCGCGACGAAACGACAATGGTACCCAGGAGCACCAAAGGCGGAAAGCTGTACGTTTAAATGCAAAGGGATGGTGGGCGCTACAGGGATCGAACCTGTGACCCCTACCATGTCAAGGTAGTGCTCTACCGCTGAGCTAAGCGCCCGAACGCATCGTGTTTCGGTATAGGGGTGGGGTGGCTATAACGGCAGTATGACAGTCTGGCAACAAGCAACTGGCGGGAAAGTCCACGAATGTGGATTTGATCGCCAGAACCGTTTTCAGGCGGCCAACCAATCAAGCTGCCTTGTCGATCATCCGGTTCACTTCGTTGACCAGATCCTTGAGATGGAAAGGCTTTGACAGAACCTTGGCATCCTTCGGTGCTTTTGAATCTGGGGTCAGCGCCACGGCGGCAAAGCCGGTGATGAACATCACCTTGATATCAGGATCAAGCTCGGTGGCGCGGCGCGCCAGCTCGATGCCATCCATCTCCGGCATGACGATATCGGTCAGGAGAAGCTCAAACGGCTCCTCCCGCAGTCTGTTGTAAGCTGAAAGACCATTGTCAAAGGACGCGACATCATATCCGGCGTTCTGGAGTGCTTTCACCAGAAAGCGGCGCATGTCATTGTCATCTTCGGCCAGCAGGATACGGGGCATGTGTTTTGCTCGTTTGTCAAAATTGAGCAAACAGGTTAACCCCTAAGCTGGTAAAGAACCAGTGAAGCTCTCTGTGTTTTTTATACATGGTTACGATCTGAAGCCCATAAAACGCAGGAGAAGGGGTTTGAACGCAGCTGAACAGACACCTTGCTCGGTTGTCGCTCCCGCAGAGCAGACGCTGCCATTTGTTTTCAGCTCGCCCCATTCAGGACGCAACTACCCTGCTGCCTTTCTCGCTCAATCCCGCCTCGACCAGCACAATCTGCGCCGGTCTGAAGATTGTTTTGTGGATATCCTGTTTCAGAATGCCGCTGATCTGGGTGCACCACTGCTCAAGGCGCACTATCCGCGGGCCTATCTTGATGCCAATCGCGAGCCCTATGAGCTTGATCCGCGTATGTTTGACGGGCGTCTGCCTGCCTTCTCCAACACGCGCTCCATCCGCGTTTCCGGCGGGCTGGGCACCATTCCCCGCATCGTGGGCGACGGACAGGAAATTTACAAAAACCGCCTGACTGTGGCTGAAGGGCTGGAGCGGATCGAGACAATCTACCGACCGTATCATCGCATGCTGCGTGATCTCGTCCAGACAACGCATCGCCGATTCGGTGAAGCCATCCTGTTTGACTGCCATTCCATGCCATCAGCCAGTCTGGGGCCGGAGCTTAACCCGCGCCCGGACTTTGTGCTGGGAGACCGCTATGGCACAAGCTGCTCGCCTTTCCTGACAGAAGCTGTCCAATCCATTCTGGAAAGCATGGGCTATAATGTGGCGCGAAACCGGCCCTATGCTGGCGGCTTCATCACCGAACACTACGGCAATCCGGCATCACATGTGCATGCCCTGCAGATCGAGATCAACCGCGCGCTTTACATGGATGAAGAAGCCCTGCAGCCGCTCCCACGGTTTGAACAGGTGCAGCACGATTTGGTGACTGTGTTTGACTGCCTGCGCCACCTGCTGGACCGCCGTTTGCCTGCCTACGGCCAGGCGGCTGAGTAGCAGCCAAAAAAAGGGGCCGCACGAGGCGGCCCAAGTCTAGGGAGGAAACGCCCAAAAAGGGCAACGAGCCGACAACAAAGTTGTCATCTCGCAATTGCGAAGATCGTGCTGCGACGCAATAATTGCAAGAGGAAATTGATCTTGATCAAGTGATACGGCGGGCAAAACATGCAATAAACAAGCCTTTCGCGGCTAACGTACTGTAATAACATCACAATTTTTAACCGCCTGACAGCTATGCGATTTATGCATGAATTGCACATGAAACGGTCACAATTGATTATCTCGCTCGATTTTAAATCCTTTTGCCTACTGCCTGTGCAAACAACATTGAAAACAGCGGGGCATGGTGCTTGAAGGGCGTTCCTTACAAGGATCATTCCCATGACCGTTGTTTCACTTGATCGCTTTTTTGCCGACCTCGCGTCTGCTTCCAGCGATGTCATTTTGCCGTTTTTCCGCATGGCCTCCGGCGTCGTCAACAAGGCGAGCGGGCATGCATTCGATCCTGTGACAGAAGCTGACCGGGCGGCGGAGCGGGTGATCCGCGAGAGGATCAAGTCAGCTTTTCCAGATCACGCCATCCACGGCGAAGAGTTTGGCATCGAGAACGAGGGCGCGGCCTATCAGTGGATCATCGATCCGATTGATGGTACGCGTGGCTTTATCTGCGGCCTGCCCACATGGGGCACATTGGTGGGCCTGCTGAAGGATGGCGTGCCGGTTTATGGCATGATGAACCAGCCCTACGTACGTGAACGTTTCATCGGCGACGGCAAGATGGCAAAGCTGATCAATTCCTCTGGCGAGCGATTGCTGAAAACAAGAGACTGCGCCGCGCTGAAAGACGCCTTCATTGCCACGACGAGCCCGCGCATCATCAAGGGCGCTGATGGCGAGGCCTATGATCGGCTGGAAAGCCAGTGCCGCCTCGCGCGCTACGGCGGCGATTGCTATGCATATGCCATGGTGGCAGCAGGACAGATTGATCTGGTGGTGGAAACCGGCCTGCAATCCTATGACATCGCGCCGCTCATCCCGATCATCGAAGGAGCTGGCGGCTTTGTCACAACATGGACAGGGGAATCAGCCGCTTCAGGTGGGTCGATTGTGGCTGCAGGCAACAAGCGATTGCATGCACTGGCGCTTGAGGTTCTTTCAGGCCGCTAAAGAAGCAGTTCCTGCCTCAGATTCATCATCAGCATCCACAAGATCATCAACGCTGGTCTGGCCGGGGATGAAGCTGTCAAAAGCGGCAAAGAACTGGCTGCGCAGATAGTCCCGCTCCATCAGAATTTCATGGCGGGCACCGGGGATAACGATGGGCTGGCAGGCGCGCAACCGCATGGCCAGTGCTTCGGAAGCAGGCGATGAACAAAGCGGATCAGCGCCCGGTATCATCATGAGGGTGGGCACAGAGATATGCCGGCCAAACTCCCTATTCTCAAAGCGCTGGAATGTCTGGAACATGGCCTGCGTCCAGCGGATGGTTGGATCACCCAATGCGAGATGCGGGCCCACCGCAAAGATGCTGGAGATGCGGGCATAACGCACGGGATCTGATGTCAGGCGGTTGCCTGCAAAAGGCTTGGTGGAAAGCGCCGTTGCACCACCGCCGGGAATATAGCGCGTGCCAAGTGCAAAGAAATCAAGGGTGGAAGCGGCAGCGCGCGCCAATCCGGGCAATTTCAGATCTGCCAGCCCAATCAAGGGCGCCAGCATCACAGCGCGTTCAAAGCCGGTGTCTCCTTCGTCAAGCGCGAGAAGCAGCGCGGCAGAACCCATGGAATGGCTGAGCGCGAACCAGGGTTTGGGCATATGCGGTGTCATCACATCGCGCACAATACTGCGGATATCGGTTACATAATCCATGAAATCATCAACATGACCCCGGCGGCGATCGGGCAGAAGGCGCTGCGACCCGCCCTGCCCGCGCAGATCAAAGGCCATGACGCCAAAGCCACGACGGCGCAGCTCTGTGATGGTCTCGAAGTATTTTTCGATGAATTCTGAGCGGCCCTGAACAATGCAGACCGTGCCGCGCTGTTTGCGCGCGGTTGTCCGCCAGCGCGCATAGCGCAGGGCCACACCATCAGGCGTGGTGATGCTGCCCGCAAACGCATTGCTGGGGATGGGATTCTCCGGGATCGATACAAGCTCCATGCTGGCCAGCATGCCTGAGGTGTCGGTCAATTCAAGGGGTTCCTGTGGGGTGTTTAGCGGAGTTGTGGTCGCTCTAGCACAGAGGTGATGGATAAGGAATGAATAGTCCATCGTGCCATTCACCATCTTCCTCTTCCTGAGGAGCTGCATCAGCAGCGTCTCGAAGGACGCAGATTGCTCGTGCAATCAATCGATGGGAACTGCACATCCCAGTAACTGCACTTCCATTGTGCGTCCTTCGAGGCTTTGCTGCGCAAAGCACCTCAGGATGAGGAAATCCTTGATTTGCACAGTTGTCGCCGCTTTTCCCCTCCCCCATCCACAACTCCACCCTTGCAACGCGGCCCCATTTCACCGATATAGCGGGCGGGAGGTTGGCGCTGGACGTACCACTCGCCAACCGGGTCAGGTCCGGAAGGAAGCAGCCCTAACGAGAACCGGGCGGGTCAATGTCCAGCCTCCCACTTTTTTGGCCCCCGGTCTGGCCTCTTGATCATGGAAAACGATGGCGGATACGTCTCAACATGGCGCCTACCGCGTTCTGGCACGCAAGTACCGGCCAAAGGGGTTTGAAGACCTGATTGGTCAGGATGCGATGGTGCGAACCTTCCGCAACGCCTTTGCCATCAACCGCATCCATCAGGCCTATATCTTCACCGGCGTGCGCGGCGTGGGCAAAACCACGACAGCGCGCATCATCGCCCGGGCTCTCAACTATGAGAAAGACGATGGCTCGGTGACAACGCCGACCATTGCCATGCCAGACTACGGCAAGCACTGCGAATCCATCATTGAGAGCCGCCATATCGACGTGATCGAGATGGACGCCGCCTCAAACACCGGCGTCGATCATGTGCGCGAGATCATCGAGGCGGTGAAATATCGCCCGGCCTATGCGCGCTACAAGGTCTATATCATCGACGAAGTGCACATGCTGTCGACCTCCTCTTTCAACGCGCTTTTGAAGACGCTGGAAGAGCCGCCGGAGCATGTGAAGTTTCTGTTTGCGACCACGGAAATCCGGAAAGTTCCCATTACCGTGTTGTCGCGCTGCCAGCGCTTTGACCTGAAGCGCATCGATGCGCCGCTCATGATCCGCCATCTCGGCGGTATTGCAGAGCAGGAAAAGATTACGATCGAGGATGAGGCACTGGCGCTGATTGCACGCGCGGGCGAAGGTTCAGTGCGCGATTGTCTGTCGCTGCTCGATCAGGCGATTGCCCATGGCAGCGGCACGATTGCAGCAGACCAGATCCGCGACATGCTGGGATTGGCTGACCGCGCCCGTATTGTTGACCTCTTCGAGCAGGTGATGCGAGGCGATATTCAGGCCGCACTCTCCGAGCTTTCGGCACAATATGATTCAGGCGCTGATCCTGTCAGCATCATCACGGACCTTGCTGAGTATGTGCACACCGTGACGCGATTGAAGCTTGCCCCCAATGTGCAGGCTGATCCATCCCTCAGTGAAAACGAGAAAGCCCGCGGACAGGCCTTTGCGCGGGATCTCAGCATCCGCGTGCTCACCCGCGCCTGGCAAATCCTGATCAAGGGCCTGCCGGAAACGCAAACAGCCCCGCGCCCGATTGTGGCGGCGGAAATGCTGCTGGTGCGCCTTGCCTATGCGGCTGACCTGCCAACGCCGGATGAAGCGCTGAAAATGCTGCGGGATGGCAGTGGTGCTGCGAGTGGTGGTGCGGCCAGCCCAAGAGGCAATGGCGGCGGTGGCGGTGCAACAGCTTCCGTCGCAGCGCGCCCGGTCATGGTGGCCGCAAGCCCCGCACCTGCCATTCAGCCACAGGCGGCAACCGCTGCGCCTTCCATGCGGATCAACAGTTTTCAGCAGCTTGTGGCGCTGGCATCCGAAAAGCGTGATCCGTTGCTGGTGTCTGATCTGGAACGCCATGTGCGGTTGGTGCGCTTTGAGGACGGCCTGCTGGAATTTGCTCTGGCTCCGGGTGCCGATACCGGCATCGTGCAGCGTGTCACCCGCCGCCTGCAGGAATGGACCGGACGACGCTGGACCGTGGCGCTCTCCAACGAGGAGGGTGAACCAACCTTGCGTGAACTGGCGGATGCCAAACGCAACGAGGAGGAAAGCCTGCGCCACAGCCACCCCGTTGTGCAGGCCGTGCTGAAGATGTTTCCCGGTGCAACCGTCATTCCGGCTGCACCCAAGATTGATGTTCAACCTGCCTTGAGCGCCTCAGAGCTTGCTGCCCAGCCAATCGTCAACGAAGACGGCGATGTGGTGGCCAGCGAAGGCGATTTCACCGAAGATGACCTGTGAGAGACGAACCCCATGGATATGATGAAACTGATGAAGCAGGCCCAGCAAATGCAGTCGCGCATGGCGGACATGCAGGCCGAGCTGGAAGCTGCAACCACTGAAGGCCAGTCCGGCGCAGGCATGGTGAAGGTCACGCTCACCGGCAAAGGCCAGATGAAGGGCATCAGCATTGATCCATCGCTGATGCGCGAGGAAGAGAAAGACATTCTCGAAGACCTGATCATGGCTGCCCATGCCGATGCGATGGTGAAGAACGCCCGCATCATGGAAGAAAAGATGAAGACAGCCACGGCTGGCATGCCCATCCCTCCGGGAATGAAGCTGTTTTGATCAAGGCAAAGCACTGACATGTCTGGCGCCGTTGCCGGTCCTGAAATCGAAAGGTTGATCCAGCTTCTGGCCCGTGTGCCGGGGCTAGGCCCCCGCTCGGCGCGGCGCGCCGCCCTGCAACTTATCCGCAAGAAAGACGAGTTGCTGCTGCCCCTTGGGCAGGCGATGCAGGTGGCGGCAGAGCGCATTGTTGTCTGCTCGTCCTGCAGCAACATCGATACGCGCGACCCCTGCTCGATCTGCTCGGATCTCCGGCGTGATCCATCGACAATCATCGTGGTCGAATCTGTGGCTGATCTCTGGGCGCTGGAACGCTCCGGCGCGATGCGTGCGCGCTATCATGTGCTGGGCGGCACGTTATCGCCGCTGGATGGCATTGGCCCCAAAGATCTGAATCTTGATTTGTTGGTGACGCGCGCCAGCGAACCGGGTGTGAGCGAGGTTATTCTGGCGGTCAACGCCACTGTGGATGGCCAGACAACGGCCCATTACATCACGGATATTCTGTCACATCTCGCTATTAAAGTGACACGGCTCGCTCATGGCGTACCGGTGGGCGGTGAACTTGATTATCTTGACGAGGGCACGCTTGTAGCGGCTCTGCGTCAGCGGACAGGAATGTAGGATATGGCACGCATCACCATGGTTGGATCGGGCTATGTCGGCCTCGTCTCCGGCGCCTGCTTTGCCGATTTTGGCCACACCGTCATCTGCGTGGACAAGGATGCAGCCAAGATCGCTGCGCTCAACAATGACGTCATGCCGATCTATGAGCCAGGTCTGGCGGAGCTTGTGGCGAAGAATGTGCGCGAGGGTCGCCTGTCCTTCAACCTTGATCTCGCCGCTGCCGTGGGCAACAGCGATGCGGTTTTCATTGCTGTGGGCACGCCGTCAAGGCGCGGCGATGGCCATGCTGACCTCAGCTATGTGCGGGAAGCCACACAGGAGATCGCCCTTGCGCTCAAAGGCTATGCCGTCATCGTCACGAAATCGACCGTACCGGTAGGCACTGGCGACGAGGTGGAGCAGATCATCCGAGATGCGCGGCCCGATGCTGAATTCTCGGTGGTTTCCAATCCAGAGTTTCTGCGTGAAGGTGCCGCCATCAGTGATTTCAAGCGTCCGGACCGCATCGTGATTGGCGCAGAAGACGCCCGCGCGCAGGCCATGATGCAGGAAATCTACCGCCCGCTTTATCTCAATCAGGCGCCGCTGATGTTTACAGACCGGCGGACGTCCGAATTGATCAAATATGCGGGCAATGCCTTTCTCGCCACCAAGATCACCTTCATCAATGAAATCGCTGACCTCTGTGAAGCTGTGGGTGCTGATGTGCAGCAGGTGGCGCGCGGCATCGGTCTTGATAACCGCATCGGCACCAAGTTCCTGAATGCAGGCCCCGGTTACGGCGGATCGTGCTTTCCGAAAGACACGCTGGCGCTGATCAAGACAGCGCAGGACCACGGCACGCCGGTGCGGATTGTGGAAACCGTGGCTGCTGTGAACGATCAGCGCAAGCGCGCCATGGCCCGCAAGATCATCACGGCGATGGGTGGCAATGTGCGTGGCAAGCGCATCGCGCTGTTGGGCCTGACCTTCAAGCCAAACACCGATGACATGCGCGATGCGCCTTCTCTCGCCATTGTGCAGGGATTGCAGGATCAGGGTGCTGCGATTGTTGCCTATGATCCTGAAGGCATGGAGCAGGCCCGCAAGATGCTGTCTGACGTTCATTACGCCGACAATGCCTATGCCTGTGCCGAAGGTGCTGACGCGCTGGTGATCGTGACGGAATGGGAGCAGTTCCGGGCGCTGGATCTGACTCGCATCAAGGGACTGCTGAAAACGCCTTTGCTCATTGATCTGCGCAATGTCTACCGTCCTGATGAGATGACCAAAGCCGGATTCAGCTATGTCAGCATTGGTCGATAAGCGCTGCGGCACTGAAAGCACTGTTAATCTGACGGGTACGCGCCTAACTTATGGTCTGGACTATCCGGCAGATCACCATCCAGCAGGAGATTATGAGCATGGCCAAAGGTTCATCCAAACAATCAGCTGACATGATCCTCACCCCAAGGGATCGCATTGTTGACGCGTTGATGGCGCTCGCGGCAGA
Organism: Beijerinckiaceae bacterium; assembly: GCA_051649305.1. Classification (GTDB taxonomy): domain Bacteria; phylum Pseudomonadota; class Alphaproteobacteria; order Rhizobiales; family Beijerinckiaceae; genus JADCCX01. The sequence continues at coordinate 3,081 of JBOFGV010000098.1, read as the reverse complement.
AACCAGCTGGGACCAGATTTCGCTGCCGATGGTTGCCACACGCGCTGACGTGAGCCTTGCAGACCTGAGGGACCATTTCCCCTCCAAGGGAGCCATTCTCGGTGGCTTTGCCAAGCGCATTGACCGGATTGTTCTTGATGGAACCGGCGATGACATGATGGGCGAGCCTGCCCGCGAGCGCGTGCTGGATGTGATGATGCGCCGTCTCGATGCGCTTGCGCCCTACAAGGCTGCACTCAAGGAAATCCGCAACGCTACACGGCGTGATCCCCTGATGCTGGCAGCACTCAACCAGCTGGCGCTGAATTCCTGGCGCTACATGCTGGCCGCCGCCGATATCGACACCGAGGATAGTTTTGGCATGGTGCGCGTGCAGGGTGCAGCCCTTGTGTTTGTGCGCACGCTGGATGCATGGTTTGATGATGACGGGGAGGACATGGACCTGACCATGGCACGCCTCGACAAGGAACTGGGCAAGGGTGAGAAGATCATGGGGCGTCTGGAAGACATCCATCGTCTGGCAGCCCCGTTTCGCGGATTTTTCCGTGCTGCCATGGAAAGGCGTGACAGCCGCCGAAACAGAAGCGGCCGAACGTCTGAAGAAAAGAACGCTGCCTGACCATTTGTCTGGCAGCTGAAGGGGGAGCGTATGGCTGAGGATTTTTTCTATCGCCTTGGAAAAGCGGCCGGCATGGCCAAACAGGCGATCCAGAAGACAACGGCGCAGGAATTTGACGGTATCCAGACACTCTCTGGCCATGGCCAGATATCGGTTATCGTCAATGAGAAGCCGGATGGCACCCGCATTGTGCTGCTGAAGGCCAAAGGTGCAGAATCAACAGTGTATGTCGGTTTTGACCGTGATCAGCTTGACGCCTTCCAGGCAAAACTGGCTGAAATCAAGATTTGACCCCTTGCTGATTTGCACCTGACAGCCCGGCCTAACCATGTTGACGCAGTTTCAGCATGCAAGCCTTGGCTTTCTTCTCAGGGTTGCCTACATACGGGGTAACAAAATTAAACCGTTTTCGTCATCAACACATCACATGGCCAGTCTGTCAGGGCCGAGGTGAAAGCATATGAATCCGAATCTTCGCAACTTCGCCTTGTGGACCATCATCTTCCTGCTGGTTCTTGCTCTTGTCACCCTGTTCCAGAGCCAGGGTGCCAAAAGCCCGTCACAGGAAATCGCCTACAGCGTTTTTCTGGATGAGGTGGATGCAGGCCGTGTCGAGCGCGTCGTGATTTCGGGCAATGAGATCAGCGGAACCATTGCGGGTCGCGGCACATTCTCCACCTATGCACCGCATGACCCCAAGATTGTCGAGCGCCTGCATGATAAAAAGGTGCAGATTGCTGCCCGCTCACCCACATCCGATACGCCCTGGTACATTGCTTTTCTGGCAAACTGGCTGCCCCTGCTCGTGATTGTCGGCCTGTGGATTTTCATGTCCCGCCAGATGCAGAACGGGGCACGCGGCGCCATGGGCTTTGGAAAGTCCAAGGCCAAATTGCTGACAGAGGCCCATGGCCGCATCACCTTTGATGATGTTGCCGGCATAGATGAAGCCAAGGAAGACCTGCAGGAAATTGTTGAATTCCTGAAAGACCCGCAAAAATTCCAGCGCCTTGGTGGGCGCATTCCGCGTGGTGTTCTGCTGGTTGGCCCTCCCGGAACCGGTAAGACGCTGACAGCGCGTGCCGTTGCTGGTGAAGCCAACGTGCCGTTCTTCACCATTTCCGGTTCGGACTTCGTGGAAATGTTCGTCGGTGTCGGTGCCAGCCGTGTGCGTGACATGTTCGAGCAGGCCAAAAAGAACTCGCCCTGCATTATCTTCATCGATGAAATCGATGCCGTCGGTCGTCATCGTGGCGCAGGCCTTGGCGGCGGCAACGACGAGCGCGAGCAGACCCTGAACCAGTTGCTGGTTGAGATGGACGGCTTTGAACAGAACGAGAGCATCATCATCATCGCGGCCACCAACCGCCCTGATGTTCTGGACCCTGCTCTGCTGCGTCCGGGTCGTTTTGACCGCCAGATTCATGTGCCGCTGCCAGATGTGAATGGCCGCGAGAAGATCCTGAAGGTCCATGTCCGCAAGGTTCCGCTGGCTCCGGATGTGGACGTGAAGACCCTTGCCCGTGGAACACCCGGCTTTTCGGGTGCTGATCTGATGAACCTTGTGAACGAGGCAGCCTTGCTGGCCGCCCGCCGTTCGCGCCGTCTGGTCACGCATCAGGAATTTGAAGATGCCAAGGACAAGGTGATGATGGGTGCCGAGCGCAAATCCATGGCCATGTCCGATGATGAGAAGCGCAACACCGCTTTCCATGAGGCTGGCCATGCGATCATCGCGTTGAAGCTGCCAGGCATCGATCCAATCCACAAGGCGACGATCATCCCACGCGGCCGTGCGCTGGGTATGGTGATGACCCTGCCGGAAGGCGACCGCTACAGCATGTCTCGCGAGAAGGCTCTGGCCCGTCTGGTCATGCTGTTTGGCGGACGTGAGGCTGAAATCATGAAGTTTGGCCCGGAGAAGGTCACCAATGGTGCGACAGGCGATATCCAGATGGCGACATCTCTGGCTCGCACCATGGTGATGGAGTGGGGCATGTCTGAAAAGCTTGGCCGTGTGCGCTACAAAGCGAATGATCAGGAAGTTTTCCTCGGCCATTCCGTGACACAGTCCACCAATATGTCGGATGAAACCGCCAAACTGATTGACGAGGAAGTGCGCAAACTTATTGAAACGGGCGAGAAATCTGCCCGGAAGCTGCTGACAGATCATCGCGATCAGTTTGAGGCCATTGGTCAGGCTCTGCTCGACTATGAAACCCTGACGGGCGATGAACTGCGTGATCTGATGAACGGCAAGAAGCCAACCCGTGAAGACGAGGATTCAAACCCCACGCCGCGCGGGACGGCAGTACCATCGGCAGGCAAGGGACGCCCGAAGCGCGGACCTGACAGCGAGATGGAACCGCAGCCACAGGCTTGATTGAAACGCTCCTTCAGCGGACGTTAACCAATCTTAATGCTACACCAAGAAACGTGAGGCGAAAGCTTCACGTTTCGTT
>JBOFGV010000097.1:0-2816 GCA_051649305.1 Beijerinckiaceae bacterium | reverse complement strand
TCGCCTCTCAAGATGGAAGAGCAGTGCTGCGTCATCTGGGCCGGTACAAACGGCTACCTCGATGCGCTTCCAGTATCGAAGGTGCGTGGCTTTGAAGATGGCCTGCTCTCACTGCTGCGCGGCAAGCATGGCGCTCTTCTCGATGCCATCCGTGATTCCAAGGATCTTTCGGACGCTTCAGCCAAGACGCTGAAGGAAGTGGTCGAAGGTTTCGCCAAGTCGTTTGCGTAACAAGTCGTTTGCCTGATCAGGTTTTCCTGCTCAGGCAAGGTCATGTTTTTTCAGGATAGGCCCAATGGCATCATTGAAAGACCTGCGGACGCGCATCGCTTCGGTGAAAGCAACGCAGAAAATTACAAAAGCTATGCAGATGGTGGCAGCTGCCAAGCTGCGCCGTGCGCAGATGGCGGCAGAATCAGCCCGTCCCTACGCCGAGCGGATGGACAAGGTTGTGTCCAATCTCGCAGGCGGCATGAGCGGTGGCGAAAGCCATGTTCTGCTTTCTGGCAATGGCAAGGATCAGGTGCATCTTCTGGTGGTCTGCACTTCGGAGCGCGGCCTTTGCGGTGCTTTCAACTCGATGATCGTGCGCCTCGCCAAGGAGCGCATCGTGCAACTTCAGGCCGCTGGCAAGACAGTCAAGCTCTTCTGCGTTGGCAAAAAGGGGCAGGATCAGCTCAAGCGTCAGTACGATAAGTTAATTGTCGAGCAGATGGAATTCCGTGCCGTCAAGCAGATCAGCTTCAATGAAGCTGATCAGGTTGGTCGCCGTGTGCGCGAAATGTTTGATGCAGGCGAGTTTGATGTCGCCACATTGTTCTACTCGCGCTTCAAGTCCGTGATCGCTCAGATCCCGACAGCCCAGCAGATCATCCCGCTGCAGATCGACACAGCCAAAGCGGGTTCGGATGTCTCCTACGACTACGAGCCTGAGCAGGGCGAATTACTCGCCAACATTCTGCCCCGCAATATTTCGGTGCAGGTGTTCCGCGCGCTTCTCGAAAACGCTGCCTCGGAGCAGGGTTCACGCATGTCCGCCATGGACAACGCGACCCGCAACGCCGGCGAAATGATCAAGAAACAAACCCAGATTTACAACCGCACCCGTCAGGCCATGATCACGAAAGAACTTATCGAGATCATTTCCGGCGCGGAAGCGCTTTAACGCATTCAAGGAAGGGTCTTACCCATGGCAAAAGCAGCAGCAAAAGCGCCCGCTAAAGCAACAGAAACCAAGGCAGCCGCAGCCCCCAAGGCCGCGAAGTCGAGCAACGGCACAGGCCGCATCAGCCAGGTTATCGGCGCTGTTGTGGACGTGCAGTTCGACGGCAAGTTGCCTGAAATTCTGAACGCGCTTGAGACGATGAACGGCAGCACACGCCTTGTTCTCGAAGTGGCCCAGCACCTTGGCGAGAACGCCGTGCGCTGCATCGCCATGGACGTTTCAGAAGGCCTCGTTCGTGGTCAGGCCGTGACAGACACAGGCGGTCCTATTCAGGTTCCAGTGGGCGAAGAAACCCTTGGCCGTATTATGAATGTTATCGGCGAGCCAATTGACGAAGCTGGTCCTGTGAAAACGAAGAGCGTGCGCGGTATTCACCAGCCGGCCCCTTCCTACTCCGAACAGTCAACAGAAGCACAGATCCTCGTCACCGGCATCAAGGTGGTGGACCTGCTGGCACCTTACGCAAAGGGCGGCAAGATCGGCCTCTTCGGCGGCGCCGGCGTGGGCAAGACCGTTCTTATTCAGGAACTGATCAACAACGTCGCCAAGGCGCACGGTGGTTACTCGGTGTTCGCAGGCGTGGGTGAGCGCACCCGCGAAGGCAACGATCTCTATCACGAGTTCATCGAATCCGGCGTGAACCAGAAGGGCGGCGGCAAGGGTTCCAAGTGCGCCCTCGTGTTCGGCCAGATGAACGAGCCGCCCGGTGCGCGCGCCCGCGTTGCTCTTTCGGGTCTGACAATCGCTGAAGACTTCCGCGACAAGGGTCAGGACGTTCTGTTCTTCGTTGATAACATCTTCCGCTTCACACAGGCTGGTTCTGAAGTGTCGGCTCTTCTCGGCCGCATTCCTTCCGCTGTGGGCTATCAGCCAACACTGGCCACCGACATGGGCCAGCTGCAGGAGCGCATCACCACCACGCAGAAGGGCTCGATCACCTCGGTTCAGGCCATCTACGTTCCTGCCGACGACCTTACCGACCCGGCCCCTGCTGCATCCTTCGCCCACCTTGACGCGACAACGGTTCTGAACCGCTCCATCGCTGAAAAGGGCATCTACCCAGCGGTTGACCCGCTCGACTCAACCTCGCGCATGCTCTCGCCTGCGGTTGTGGGTGAGGAGCACTATCAGGTTTCCCGTCAGGTGCAGACCATCCTGCAGCGCTACAAGTCCCTGCAGGACATCATCGCCATCCTCGGCATGGACGAGCTTTCCGAAGAGGACAAGCTGACCGTGTCCCGCGCCCGCAAGATCGAGCGTTTCCTGTCCCAGCCGTTCTTCGTGGCGGAAGTGTTCACAGGTTCGCCCGGCAAGTTCGTGTCTCTTGAAGACACGATCAAGGGCTTCAAGGAACTCTGCGCCGGCAAGTATGACCACCTTCCAGAAGCTGCCTTCTACATGGTTGGCAACATCGAGGAAGCCGTGGCCAAGGCCCAGAAGCTGGCAGCTGAGGCGGCTTGATGACCAGCTTCCATTTCGAACTGGTTTCTCCTGCCAAGCTCCTTTTTGAAGGCGCTGTGGAAAGCGTTGTGTTGCCCGGAATTGAGGGTGACATGACCGTGATGGCAAACCATGCGGCCACCATGACAGC
>JBOFGV010000096.1:0-129627 GCA_051649305.1 Beijerinckiaceae bacterium | reverse complement strand
AGGTCGGATGGGGGTCGTGAAGGATATGGCGCTTGATCCTGCACCACCCCCATCCGTCACGGCTTCGCCGCGACACCTTCCCCGCAAGGGGGAAGGATGGGCAAACCACGCACATCCAGAACACCGTCCCGGCTCATATGCCAGTCACCATGCACGCCTGAAACAGCAATGATCCGCCGGTGGTTGTAGAGGTAAAGCCATGGCGGGTCTTGCTGCAGCAGGCGGTAGCACTGCTGGTAGATGGCTTCCCGTGCCACCGTGTCCACCGTGCGGCGTCCAGTATCGAGTAACGCCTCAACCGCCGGGTTGCAGTAACCTTCCCACCATGAGCCTTTCACGCGGGAATCGATCTTCTCGTAGAGCACGCGGAAGGCGCTCATCGGGCTTGAATCAAACACGCAGATATCGTGGATGTTCTTCAACCGGACCTGATTGGCATAGTGGGTGCGGTCATCTTCGAGGTGAATGGTGAAGCGCACGCCGAGGGGCGAAAACTGGCTCTCAAGTTCGGCCACCAGAGCTTGCGCTTCATCGGGAAGGCGTGTGGGGCAATAGACCTGCAGGGTTAGACCGCTGGCATAGCCCGCCTCCTCCAGCAGGGCCTTTGCTCTTGCCATATCCTGTTTGAAAGGGGTGGCGTTTGCATCAGCGCCGTAATGTACAGGACTGATAAACCCATGCAGCGGCGTACCAGCACCATGCAGGACTTTCCTGATCAAGCCTTCACGATCCAGCGCCAGATTGAGCGCCAGTCTGACACGGGGATCAGCGCCCGGACCTGATGCCGCGTTGAACATGCAGATGATGGCTGTGGGCGCGAGGTAATCAATGCTGGTAAAGCGCTGTGTCGCGGCCAGTGTTTTTTCCGCCTCCGGGGGCAGCGCATTGGCAATCGTGACTTCACCTGCAAGCAGCATTGCGAGCCGCGTTTCAGCTGTCGCACCCTTCATCCACGTGATGGTGCTGTGCGCGGGTGGTCCATCAAAATGCGCGTCGTTTGCCTTCACCGATATTGTCTCACCCGGGACATAGTCGACGAGACTGTAGGGTCCTGTGCCAATGGCGCGCTTGGCCAGATCATCGCCCGCCGCTGCAATGGCGCGGGGCGAGATGATATGGCCGTAGGCGAGAATGTCGAAAAGGTCCGCAACCGGCGTTGCCAGCGTCAGGCGCACTTCCAGCGGATTGATGATCTCGACCTTGATGCCTGCAAGATACTGCGAATAGACACCCGGCGCACCCAGCGTTGCGCCCATATCTGGCCTTGCCATGCGCTCCAGCGAGAACTTCACCGCAGTGGCATCGCAGGCATCACCGTTGTGAAAATGCACGCCCTTGCGCAATTGGAATACAAAGGTTCGCGCATCATCAGAAACTGTCCAGCCTGTCGCGAGGGCGGGCTCGTAGCCGTCAGCACCGCGGCGGACGAGTGCATCGAACAGAGCTCCGAAGACATTCAGCACATCGTTTGAATCCGTGCAGGCGTGCGGGTCATCGAGCACGACACGGGGCTGTGCAATCCGGATATCTTGTCTCATACCGGAAGCTCCGCTGTTTCGTTTTCATAGAGATGGCAGGCCGCAATCTGGCCGTCGCCGAGATCACGCAACACTGGCCTTTCCGCGCTGCAGCGTGCAAAGGCTTGCGGGCAACGCAGTCTGAACGGACATCCGCCAGGCAGATTGATGGCGCTTGGCACTTCCCCTTTCACCTGCTCGGGCGTGGTGATCAATTTGGTGCCTAGTTTGGGAGCAGCAGCAAGCAGAGCACGGGTGTAGGGGTGTTTGGGATTGGCGAAGATCGTCTCCGTTGGCCCCGTCTCCACCATGTAGCCGAGGTACATCACGCCGATGCGGTCACTGATATGGCGCACCACCGAGAGGTCATGCGTGATGAAGAGATAGGAGAAACCGAATTCGTCTTTCAGGTCCATCAGCAGGTTCAGGATTTGCGCCTGAATGGAAACATCCAGCGCTGACACCGGCTCATCCGCGATGATCATGTCCGGCATCACGGACAGCGCGCGGGCAATGCCGATGCGCTGGCGCTGGCCACCTGAAAACTGATGCGGATAGCGATCTGCATGTTCCGGCCCAAGGCCAACCTTGGCGAGAATGGAGAGCGCGTGCTCTTTTGCATTCGGCGCAGAACCGCCGGCATTTTCGAGATATGGCTCCAGCACGATATCGCTCACCCGCTGGCGCGGATTGAGCGAGGCATAGGGGTCCTGAAAAATCATCTGGAGTTTCTTGCGCATCGGACGCATCTGCGAAAAACTGTGCTGGGTGATGTCCTCGCCATCAATGAGAATCTGCCCTGCTGTTGGCTCATTCAGCTTGACGATGGTCTTGGCCAGTGTTGATTTTCCGCAGCCGGACTCACCCACAATGCCCAGCACCTCACCGCGTGCCACGCTGAGGCTGACGCCGTTGACAGCGTGGACAATGCGGCGGGGTGCTGTGAGCTTTCCATCCTTCAGGCGCAAGCGGTCAAAGATGCTGCCGCTGATGTCGAAGCGCTGTTCAAGATCGCGGACCTCAAGCAGTGGATGCTGATGATCCGTCATGCCATCGTCCTCAGGGGAAAATGACAGGCCACTGCTTGCCCTGCTGCATCGGCTGCCAAGGCAGGGTTGGTGGTCCGGCAGATATCAGCGGCATGCATGCAGCGGGGCGCGAAAGCACAACCCGCGGGCAGGTTGCGGATATCAGGCACGGTGCCCTGAATCTGGCTCAGGCGCTTCTTGCGGGCAGCTGTGTCCTGCGGGATCGAGTCGATCAAGCCGCGCGTGTAGGGATGGCGTGGCCGCTCGATGATATCGTCCGCCTTGCCGCGCTCAACGATGCGCCCGCAGTAGAGCACCGCGATGGTGTCAGCCATTTGCGAGACGGCCGCCAGATCATGCGTGATGAGAATAAGCGATGCGCCTTTCTCCTCAACCTGCTGGCGCATCAGACGCAGAAGCTGTGCCTGAATGGTCACGTCAAGGGCTGTCGTTGGTTCATCTGCAATCAGCAGGCGCGGGCCTGCAATCATCGCGATGGCGATGACAACGCGCTGGCGCATGCCGCCCGAGAACTGATGAGGGTATTGATCGAGCCGCTGTTCAGGCTGGGGAATGCCCACCTTGTCCAGCATCGCTATGGCGCGCTCCCGCCGTTCGCGGGCGGGCAGATCAGTGTGGAGCGACAGCATCTCTTCCAGCTGGTTGCCGATGGTGTAAAGCGGGTTCAGTGCCGTCATCGGGTCCTGAAAGATCATGGCTATATCCTTGCCACGAATGGTGCGGATATCAGCTTCATCAAGCTTGGCCAGATCCAGTTTTTTATTTCCCTTACCATCAAACAGGATTTCACCTGATTCAATGCGGCCCGGTGGATCGATCAGCCCCATGATGGAATAGCCGATCATGGACTTGCCACCACCGGATTCACCCACCAGCCCCATGATCTCGCCGGGAGCCAGATCAAAGCTCACGCCGTCAACAGCCTTCACCACACCACCAAAAGTGTGGAACCAGGTGCGCAGATCACGCACAGACAAAAGGGGTTGGGATGCAGCGTTCATTTGAGGCGCGGGTTCAGTTCGTCGCGCAGGAAATCACCCAGCAGATTGATGCCGAAAACCAGCAGCATGATGAACATGCCGGGGAAAATCGACACCCACCAGAGACCAGAGAACAGCACGTCAAAACCGTTCTTGATCAACAGTCCCAGCGATGGTTTGGTGATGGGCACGCCGACGCCAAGGAAAGACAGGGACGCCTCGATCAGCACGAAAGTGCCGACCTGAATCGTCGCAACCACGATCAAGGGCGTCAGCACATTGGGCAGCACATGGCGCAGGATAATCTTGAGGTTGGGCAGGCCTGAAACGCGCGCGGCCTGCACATATTCTTTCTGCGTCTCCCGCAAGGTGGAACCGCGCACCGTGCGCGCATAGACCACCCAGCCAACCGAAATGAGCGCGATCAGTACCTTGTCGAGTCCTGTCCCGAAGGCTGACATCAGGAACAGCGCTGTCAGAATGGAAGGAAAGGACAACTGGATATCAGCAATGCGCATGATGACGCTGTCCAGTCGCCCACCGTAAAACCCGGCAACGAGGCCAAGCGTGGTGCCGATGAGGCACGAGCCAAGCATGGCGATAACACCGATGAAAAGGGAGATGCGGCTGCCATAGACAATACTGGCCAGCACATCCCTGCCCTGCCCGTCGGTGCCCAACCAGTATTCCGGACTGCCGCCATCCAGCCATGTCGGCGGCTTGAAGGCCGCCATCAGATCGAGCTGGCGCACATCGTAGGGGTCCTGTGCCACGATGAAAGGACCAAGGATCACCATGATCAGAAACAGCACGACAATGATGCTGCCGAGAATGGCAGAAAGATTGCGCCGGTAGTTGTGCATCAACTCAGACGCCAGCAGGCGCTGCAGGCGGGTGGGGCGAACGACAGGGACAGCGGGTGTGCTCATCGCCGCGTCACTTGATCTTGATGCGCGGGTCGATGAAGGCATAGAGCACATCGACGATGAAGTTGACCACGACGAACATCAGCGCCACGAACATCAGATAGACAACGATGACAGGACGGTCGCCCCGATAGATTGAATCCACCAGCAATTTACCAATGCCCGGCCATGCGAAGATGGTTTCTGTGAGCGTTGCAAAGGCAATCAGATCGCCCAGCATCAGGCCAAAAACCGTGATCAACGGGATGAGCGCATTCTTCAAACCGTGCTTGAACAAAATGCCGTTACCGGTCGCTCCCTTGGCGCGGGCAAAGCGGATGTAATCCTGCTTCATCACTTCCACCATTTCGGCCCGGATGATCCGCATCAGGATCGCCAGTGTACCGATGGAAAGCGTGACAGCTGGCAGGATGAGGTGGCGAAAGCCCTCCCATGTCAGGAAGCTGACGCGCATGCCAAAAAGCTCCTGCGTCGGCCCGCGACCGGAGGATGGCAGCCATTGCAGTTTCACGGCGACCACAAAGATCAGCACCATGCCAAGCCAGAATCCGGGCAGGGAAATGCCGATCAATGAGCCTGCCATCACAGCCTTGCTGCGGGCTTTCTCAGGGTTGGCCCCGGCATAGACGCCGAGCGGAATGGCCACCACCAGCGCAATCAACATGGCGAGAAAAACGATCTCCAGTGTGGCGGGCAACCGCTCAAAGATCAGTGTCATCGCCGGTTGGCGAAAGACGAAGGAACGGCCAAAATCGCCCTGCACCAGATTGCCGAGAAACCGCCAGTATTGCACAAGGTGGGTATCATCTAACCCAAGAATACGCCGCGCCTGCGCAATCTGCTCATCGGTCGCATCCAGCGGCACCATCATGTAGGTCGGATCGCCGGTGAAGCTCATCATGACAAAGACGAGCACCGACACCGCCCACAGGACGATGATCATCTGGACAAGACGCTTGATCAGATAGCCGAACATGATCGCAATCCGGTCCGGCTATCAGCAAACAGTGGTGACATTGCCGTCACTGCACATCCATCTCGTAGGCCCAGATGAACTTGTCCATACGCGGCACAACCGTGACGTTCTTCTTCGCGGCGTAGATATCCTGCTCGTAGTGGATCGGGATCATCGGAATTTCCTGCACGGCAATCTTGGTGGCTTCCTGCAGGAATTCGTTGCGCTTCTTGATGTCGGCAGTGGCATCCGCCTTGTCGATCCAGCTGTCAAACGCCTCGTTGGAGAAGGCACCACGGTTGGCCTGACCGTAGCCTACCTTCTTGCCACGGCTGTACATCAACACGCTGTACATGTTGCCGGCATCACCTGATGGCGTATCCCAGCCGCTCATGATGAAGCTCGATTTGTCTGAGGGCACGCGGATGTAGCCGAAGAAGTTGGCGCGCGGCATCAGGTTCAGATTGACCGTGATGTTGATGCGCGACAGCATGCCTGCCAACCCCTGCGCAATGGCTGCGTCGTTGACATAGCGGTTGTTGGTGGTGTCGAGCGTCATGGTGAAACCCTTCTCGAAACCCGCTTCCTTCATCAGCGCATTGGCCTTGCCCAGATCGAAGGGATAGGTTTTGCGGAAATCAAGACCCGGCACGAAGCCCAGATGCGAGGATGGCACATACTGGTCGCTGGGTGTCGAGAAGCCGTTCATCACGGCAGTCTTGATCGCATCAACATTGATGGCCCGCACAATGGCTTCGCGCACGCGGCGATCCTTCATCGGGTTCTGGGGCAGATCGATGGTGGGGGATTTGTCGCGCACATCAAGCGCCAGCACGAGGTTCAGAAGGCTGGGGCGTGTCACAACCTTGAAGGCAGCATTGGCCTGCACGACAGCGACGTCCCGCACAGACAAATCCTGAATGACATCAACGCCGCCTGTCAGAAGTGCCGCGGTGCGTGTCGCCGGATTGGTGATCGGCTTGAAGGTCACCTTGTCGATCTTCGGCTTGCCGCGCCAGTGGTCCGCAAAGGCGGCCATCTCCAGACGGTCTTCCTTCACCCACTGCGCCAGACGATAAGGCCCCGTGCCCATCGGCTTCAGGCCCATCTGCTCATCGCCTGTGGCCTTGGTGTATTTCTCGTTGACGATCAGCACTTCTGCCAGCGCCATATGCAGGGCGGCGTAGGGCTTGGGTGTCTTGAACTCGACGGTGTATTCATCAATGGCGCGGGCAGCGGCAATGTTGGCGACAAAGCTTGCCATCAGGGATTTCTTCAGGCGCTCGACGGTGTAGACCACATCCGAGGCTTTGAGCTCATCGCCGTTGTGGAACTTCACGCCCTTCCTGAGTTTGAACACCCAGGTTGTGTCGTCAACAATCTGCCAGCTCTCAGCGAGGCCGGGCTGGAAGCCAAGCTCCGGCGAGCGGGTCACCAGACCATCATAGAAATGATAGAACATAATGTTGGCGGAAAGTTCGTTGGCCGCGTGGGGATCGAGGATCACGGCATCAGCGGTCAGAGCAACTGTCAGAGATTTGGATTGCGCCTGCGCGGCTGCGGGGAAAGCGATACCGGCGGCCATGGCCAGCATCAGTGCCTTGCGGCGGGACAAAGCCATCATGCCTTTTTGTCTGGTTGTTCCGGTCATCGCAATTCTCCAGTGCTGTTGAAAAACGGGTTATGTTTGGTGACTGAAAGCAAGCATGAAACGTGCCGTCAGTTGCCTCATGTCAGTGCCGATTGAATCTCTATCTGGTAGCCTTCGGGGTCATACAAAACGAAGGCGCGGATTTTCAGTTCCTCGTTGCTGCGCGGCGGGCGCTTCACCTCAAGGCCATGGCTCACGATGTAGTCGTACCATGCATCAACATCGTCCACGCGGATGCAGATCTGCACGGGTTTGATCGCGTTGGCCCGGTGGCTGCCACGGGTTTCATCCACAAGGCCTACATAGCCATTGGGCGTGACGCGGTAGATTTTTGACCAACCCTGATCGATCTCCAGCGTGAAACCCATGATGTCTTCATAGAAGCGCATGGCGCGTGGCAGATCGACAAAATAGATGAACGTAATCAGCTTTTCGGTTGCGGAATGCGGAGGGCGTTCGAGTGGTTTTGTCATGTCAGCGACCATGCCTTTCACGTCTCGTCTTCACACGGTATACACGGTGTACTCTATCGTCAACAGCGCGCGGATTGCCATTTGAAACAGGCTTCAGGATCGGCCACCATCTACGCTGAGGATCTGTCCTGAAATCCAGCTTGCCTGTTCAGCCGCCAGAAAAATCACCGCATTGGCTATATCTTCGGCACTGCCCAACCGGCGGGTATGAATGCCAGCCATCAACCGGGCCTGCCCCTCCTCGCCGTAGGCTTCCCACTGCTTCTGGGTCGTGGGGTTGGAGAGCACAAATCCGGGGGCAACGGCGTTGCAGGTGATGCCAAACCGTCCAAGGTCCTGGCTGATCTGCTTGGTCAGTCCCACCAATGCATGCTTGGCAGCGGTATAGGCCTGAATGCCGGTCAGGCTTGGCCGCAACCCGGCCCCCGACGCGATGTTGATAATCCGGCCAAAGCCTGCGGTCTGCATCGGTTCGCTGGCGGCCTGTGTCAGCCAGAAGGCACCATCGACATTGGCGGCGAAGAGCACACGCCAGTCTGCCTCGTCCACCTCCGCGAGAGGGCGACCAACCTGCCCGCGCACGCCACCTGCTGCATTGACCAGAATATCAAGCCTGTCTTCCTGTGCCGTCACAGCTTTGACAATCCGCTGGCAGGCAATCCGGTCTGCCACATCCAGTACATGTGGTGTCATGCCATGCGCCGATGCAAAGGACATCAAACGTCCGGCGTCTATATCGGCCACATGCACCCGCGCGCCGGCTGCCTTCAGGCCCAGCGCAATGGCCTGTCCAATGCCTTGGCCCGCGCCGGTGACGAGGGCTACGCGGTTGTCGAAGCGGATATGCATGTGTCGATCAAAACCTGAAATGTCTCGAAGCTCATGGGGCGGCGACCATCCTCGATGTCGTGGATCAAGGCGACAAGACAGGTGATGGCCGGTGTCGCCACATCGACCTCGCGGCCAAGCACGGCGATTGTGCCAATCTGCGGATCAACCTCCGTCTTGCGCTTGCGCACCACCAGATCACGGTAAATGCCGGAGTGTGTCTTGGCCGTATGCCGGTTGAATTCCGCAAGCGCTGAAATGGATGCACGCGAAGCCGTTTCCGGTGCATCAGGCGCAAAGCTTGCAGGATCAAATCCGTTGAAGCCGATGGGTTTAATGTTGCGGGCAGCGGCAACCGCCATCACCTCGCGCGCCAACCGGTCAAACACAACGAAGCGCCGGGGATCGGCGAAATTCTCGCTCATAGAATCTGTCGTCAGCGCTGTCGCAAACAGCATTGCGCCATAGGCGAGCTTGCCCCAGAGGTAGCCCCAGATATTGTCGGTCAACACCGCCTGCGGTTCCAGCACGGTGAGAAGCTTGTGCATGGCGCGTGTGCGATCCCTGATCGTGTTGTCAATCTCGCCAACAACAACGGCGGCGCGGTTGCCGAACAAAATCTCGCCCGGTCCCAGCCAGTCCGCTCCGTAATTCACAAAGCAACCCATGGTGCGCTCGGCACCAACGGCCTTGGCGATGGTCAGTTCGTTCAGGCCGTTCTGGGCCGAGAGGACATAGCCATCAGCGGCGAGATGCGGCTTCAGCATGGCGAGCGCAGCTTCTGTCGCCTGCGCCTTCACCGCCAGCACAATGATACCGAATATGCCCGTCAGTTCGTCCGGCGTGAAGGCAGGCACAACCTGCTGGAAGTGTTCCACCGGACCTGAAATCTGCACGCCAGTCGTGCGGCAGGCTTTGACATGCTCCTCGACGATATCAACCATCACGACCGGAATTCCGGCCCGCGCCCAGTAAGCCCCCAGCACGCCGCCTATGGCCCCTGCACCCCAGATAAGGATTGGTGCAAGGGCAGATGGGGCGGCTGTTGCCATGGTTATTTCGCAGGCTTGATGTTCATGGCCAGTGTGTCTTCATCCACACGCGCCTTGATGGTCACCTTGTCCTTCTGCATCGCCCAGGCGGAACCAACAGCCACGATCGGCAGGCGCTGGCGGTCTTTCTCCAGGACTGCAGCGGCATCTTCCAATTGTTTGCGGCGCTTGGCGTCATCCATTTCAATGGCGGCATCCTGCAGCAGTTTGTCCATAACGGGGTTGGCGTAACCCAGCACGTTGAACGCCCCCATCTTCTTGTCCTTGTCATTGGAATGGGCAAGCGACGAGAGGGTGTAGTGAGCCTCGCCAGTCAATGTGCCCCAACCGGACATCGACATGGAGAATTCGCCACGGGTGCGGGCCGGGAAGAACACGGCTGCTGGCTGGGCATTGGGCTGCGCATCAATGCCGACGGCGGCCAGCATTTGCGCAATGGAGGTCCCGACCTGACGGTCACCGGGCAACCGGTCCTGCGTGAAGGAGAACTGCACCTTGAAGCCGTTGGCATAGCCAGCGTCAGCGAGCAGTTTGCGGGCAGCAGCCGGATCATATTTCCTGTCACCCAGCGTCTTGTTGAAGCCAAAGATCGACGGCGTCACCATCTGGCTGGTTGGCTTGCCAAGGCCTTCCATTGAGACTTCGGCCAGTGTCTTGCGGTCGATGGCGAGATCGATCGCTTCACGCACCCGGATGTCGAGGAAGGGGTTCTTCGCCAACGCAGAACCATCCTTGGCCGTCACGTTCAGTGCCTTCTCGCGCATGTCGAGTTCGACGTTGAAGACATAGACCGTGTCGATGGTTTGCACGTTGATCTTGGTGTCACGCTTCAGGGCCGCCACATCGGTTGCCGGCACGCGGGTGATCAGATCAAGCTGCCCCGCTTTCAGCTGTGCCACGCGGGCAGCATCGTTGGGAATTTCCTTGCGTACATGGCGCGCCCAAGGCTCCTTGCCGCCCCAGAAGGCATCGTTGCGGTCAAGCACCAGATCGCCCTTTGGCTGCCAGGAGACATATTTGTAGGGGCCAGTGCCAACAGCGGCCTTGCCGGTGTTGAAAGCTTCGTTCGCGGTTTCCTTGGTCAGGCCCGCCGCTGCCTTGGACGAGACAATGAACAGACGGATGAAGTCATTGGGCAGCACCGGGGCCGCACCGTCAGTGACGATGTGCAGCGTGTGCGCATCGATGATCTTGGTTTCCTTCACCCGGCGCACATAGATGGTTGTCGGGTTCGGCCCGGCCACAACCGGAATGCGCTCGATAGAGAACTTCACATCTTCAGCGGTGAAATCAGAGCCGTCATGAAACTTCACGCCCTTGCGCAGCTTGAACTCCCAGGTCGTTTCATTGATCGCCTTCCAGCTTTCGGCGAGGCGTGGCTCAAGCTCGAGGCCGTCACCGGACCAGACGAGCGTATCAAACACATGCTTCAGGGCTTCGGCATGGGTGCCGGTTGCCGTGAAATGCGGATCGATGGAATCTGGTCCACCCCGCACACCAATCGTCAGTGTCTGGGCGGAAGCAGCCCCCGCCATGGCTGTGGCGCAGAGCATTCCCAACATGGCAGAGCGCAAACTGAAAGCACGCATCGTCGATCTCCCCAATTCAGCCGGACGCTGATTGCCCGGGTTCCAGTAACGCATTGAAGGCCCGAAAAAGAAAACAGTCAATTCCTTGTGGAACTAATTTTTATCATTATGATCCTTCGGACAAGCAAGGTTGTTCACCGTGGAACTAAACAAGGAATCAGACACTGAGGCCCGCCCGTTGGCTGACATGACGACGGCAGGCCTTGAGGGTGTGGGCGCAGAACTGCTGGCGCGGCAGCGGCTGGATGCCTTCACCCATGCGCGCCTGTGGCGAAACCCCTGCGGTTTTGCAGCCCGGTTTAACTACCTCGGCCTGCGCTACAACACGCCACTCTACAACTGGGTGGAGGAGCGGTTTGATCTTTCCCGCGCTGACTTCGTGGTGATTTACAGTCTGGCCCTGATGGACGGTGTCACCGCCAGCGAGATTGCTGCCTCCACCGCTTTTCCGAAAAATACGCTGAGCCGTGCCGTCAATCGTCTGGCCAAGCGCGGCCTCATTAGGCGCAGCGAAGGAGAGTCTGACCGCCGTCAGCAGAACCTCACACTCACGCCAAAAGGGCGCGCTGTCTACGATGAGGCCCTGCCCCGGTTTGAGGCACTGGAAAACGAAATGCTGTCATCGCTCACGCTTGTGGAGCGCGAAACGCTTTCAGCCCTCATGGCCAAGGTCGTGCTGGCCATGTTTGAGCCTTCAGCCGAACATACGCGGAGATAGAGCATGCGCATTGCCGCGATGAACTGGATGCAGGTGGAGGCGCAGGCGAAGCGTGACACCCGCGCTGTGTTGCCCATCGGTTCCACCGAGCAGCATGCAGGCCTCAGTCTTTGTGTTGATGCGATCCTCGCTGAGCGGGTAGCAACAGAAGCCTGCGCACCGCTGGATGTCCCGGTTTTTCCGGTGCTGAACTACGGCCTGACGCCAAGCTTTGTAGACTATCCCGGCACTGTCACGCTGCGCCTGTCCACGCTCTCTGCCCTCATCTGTGATGTGCTCGATGGCATGGTGCGCTCTGGTTTTCGCCGCATCACCATCGTCAATGGTCATGGTGGCAATTCGCCTGCCCATGGCGCGGTGCTGGAATGGCTGGACCGCAACAGGGGCGTGCAGGTGAAATGGCACAACTGGTGGAGCGCGCCAGCAACGATGGCCAAGGTGCTGGCAACGGATCCGGTTGCCTCCCATGCATCCTGGATGGAGAACTTTCCCTGGACACGACTGGACGGCGTGACGCAACCCGATCACCAAAAACCGATGATGGATATCGCCCGCTTCCAGCGGCTTGATCCTGGTGCCAAGAAAGCGCTTCTGGGCGATGGCAATTACGGCGGCTACTATCAGCGCCCCGATGATGAGATGCTGGCGATCTGGGATGTGGCTGTGGCCGAGACCCGCGCCATCATCGCCTCGGACTGGGATTGACAGCGCGTGCTGGCCTTCATCCTCCAGCGTCTGATGCAAGCCTTCGTGGTGATGATGGTCATCTCGGCGCTGGTCTTCACGGGTGTCTATGCGGTGGGCAACCCTATCGATGTTCTGATCTCGCCTGATGTGACACAGCAGATCCGGGAGCAGACCATCAAGGCCTACGGTTTTGATCAGCCGTTGTGGCGGCAGTATCTCACCTTCCTGCAGCGCTTGGCCGCGGGGGATTTTGGCCGCTCCTTTGTCTACAACATGCCGGTCCTTACCCTCATCCTGTCGCGCCTGCCAGCCACATTGGAAATCACGCTGGCGGCTGTGCTGGGCGCCACATTGATCGGTGTGCCGCTTGGAATGTATGCGGGCTACAAACCAGATAGCGTGCTATCCAAATTTATCATGGCTGTTTCGGTCCTTGGTTTTTCCGTGCCGACATTCTGGATTGGCCTGTTGCTGATCTTCACCTTCGCGGTCAATCTTGGTGTGTTGCCCGCCGGTGGCAGGGGTGAGACCGTGAGCGTTCTGGGTGTCGAGTGGAGCTTCCTCACGCTCAACGGCTTGACCCACATGTTCCTGCCGTCGCTCAATCTTGCCTTGTTCAAACTCTCGCTGATGATCCGCCTGTCAAGGGCTGGCACGCGTGAAATCATGCTGACCGACACCGTGCGTTTTGCCCGTGCTGCGGGAGAGAGCGAAGCCACAATCCTGCGCCGCCATGTGCTGCGTCTCATCGCCATTCCGCTGGTCACGGTGTTTGGTCTGGAGTTCGGGTCCACCCTCGCCTTTGCTGTCGTCACAGAAACGATCTTCTCTTGGCCCGGCGTGGGCAAACTCATCATCGACAGCATCTCGACGCTCGATCGTCCGGTGATGGTCGCCTATCTCATGCTGGTTGCGCTGCTTTTCATCGTCATCAACCTGACAGTCGACATCGCCTACGCAGCGCTTGATCCGCGGTTGCGCGCAAGGAAGACAGCATGAGCGCGCCTTCCACTCCTGTTGCCAGCCGCAGCCCACTCCGGATTTTCCTGGCCGAGTTCATGGAAAGCCGCATTGCGGTAGCCGCTGTCATTGTGCTCATGGCCATCATTCTGCTTGCCATTGCCGCACCGCTCATCACGCCACAGAACCCCTATGATCTCGCCTCGCTGGTGTTGTCCGATGCGCGTCGACCGCCGGGCTATATCGGCAGCAAGGGCTTCACCCACTGGCTCGGCACAGATGCGCAGGGGCGCGATCTTTATTCCGCCATTCTCTACGGCTTGCGGATTTCGCTGCAGGTAGGCCTGATGGCCGGTGCCATAGCCTTTTCGCTGGGCGCCGGGCTTGGCACATTGGCAGGCTTTGTGAGCGGGCGTGTTGAAACGCTCATCATGCGGATCATCGACCTGCAGCTCTCGTTCCCCGCCATCCTGCTGGCGCTGGTGCTGGCCGCCATGCTGGGGCAGGGAAAGTGGCAATTGATCGCCGCTCTGGTGACGGCGCAATACGCTTATTTCGCCCGCACGGCGCATGGCGCTGCAACGGCTGAGCGCTCGAAGGATTATGTGGAGGCCGCGCTCTCCACGCCTCTCAGCCTTGGCCGTGTGGCCTTCCGCCATGTGCTGCCCAACTGCCTGCCGCCGCTGATTGTGGTGGCGACCGTGCAGATCGCCAACTCTATTGCGCTGGAGGCCACGCTCTCGTTCCTCGGTCTTGGCATGCCAGTGTCAGAACCGTCACTGGGCATGCTGATCGCCAACGGCTTTCAGTACATGCTTTCTGGCCGTTACTGGATTTCCATCTATCCCGGCGTGGCATTGATCGTGCTTATCGTCGTGATCAATCTGGTGGGGGACCAGATCCGTGATCAGCTCAATCCGAGACTGAAGCGATGAGCGCCACCATGAACCAGCCGTTGCTTCAGGTGCGTGATCTCGCCACGCAGTTCTCCACCCGTGCCGGTGTTGGCCGTGCCGTGGATGGGGTCTCGTTCGATATCGATCCCGGCGAGATTGTCGGTCTGGTGGGTGAGTCTGGCTCCGGCAAGAGCGTCACGGGTTATTCCCTTTTGGGTCTGATTGATCCGCCCGGACGCATCGCTGGCGGCTCGGTGAAGCTTGATGGTCAGGAGCTTATCGGCCTGCCGCGCAAACAACTGCGGGCCTTGCGCGGGCGGCGAATCTCCATGGTGTTTCAGGACCCCATGAGCACGCTTAATCCCGTGCTGAAAGTCTCGCGTCAGATGGCGATGGCGCTTGAGGCCCATGGCAAGCCTTCCGCTGACGAGATGCACAGGCGATCGGTGGAGGCGCTCGCCAAGGTCGGCATTCCTGATCCCGAGCGGCGGCTGAACGCCTATCCGCACGAGCTTTCAGGCGGCATGCGCCAGCGCGTGGCCATCGCCATTGCCTTCCTTAACAACCCTGCCCTCGTGATCTGCGACGAGCCGACCACGGCGCTTGATGTGTCTATTCAGGCGCAGATTCTGGTCGAGATGAAAACGCTGGTGCGCGAGGCAGGTGTCAGCCTCATCTGGATCAGCCATGATCTTGCGACCGTCTCGGTGCTCGCCTCGCGGCTGCTGGTGATGTACGCCGGTCGCCTGATTGAGGAAGGGCCAACGGCCGAAGTGCTGCGCCAGCCGCGCCATCCCTACACGCGGGGCTTGATTGACAGCCTGCCCTCACGTGCTGAGCCGGGTCGGGATCTGGTACAGATTCCAGGCGCTGGCCCTTCGCTGTTTGCGCGGCCGGAGGGATGTGCCTTCCGGCCACGCTGCACCTATGCGACTGATGCCTGTGGCGTCGCACCTGCGCAGACAAGAGATGGTAGCCGGACATGGCGCTGCCATCACCCGCTTAGCGGGGTAAACCCATGAGTGGCTTTATCACCCTGTCCGATATCACGCGCCGCTTTGTCTCGACGCCCCCTCTGACTGAACGGCTGGCCAAACGCCTCACGGGCCAGAAAGCGACGGCCACCGTGGTGCATGCGGTGGAAGGTGTTTCGCTTTCCATTGCCAAGGGCGAAACACTTGGGTTGGTGGGCGAGTCCGGCTGCGGCAAGTCCACCCTTGGGCGCATCGCTGCGGGCATCCTGCCGCAAGGAGCAGGTTCAGCTTCTGTCGGTGGCAATCCTGTCATGGTCAATGGTCGCAAGCGTATGACCCGCATCCAGATGGTGTTTCAGGACCCCTTCGCCTCGCTCAATCCGCGCATGCGGGTGGGAGATACGATCAGCGAAGGCCCAGTTGCCCATGGCTTGATCACGCGGGCTGAAGCGCAACAGGATGTGGCGCGCTGGCTTGAAGCGGTGGGATTGGACGCTGCTGCGGCCGAGCGTTTTCCGCATCAGTTTTCCGGAGGCCAGCGCCAGCGTGTGGCCATTGCCCGTGCGCTCGCCATGCGGCCGGAAGCATTGGTTTGTGATGAGCCGGTCGCCTCGCTTGACGTTTCCATTCAGGCGCAGATCATCAATCTCTTTTTGAAACTGCGCCGCGAGTTGAACCTGACCATGCTGTTTATCAGCCATGATCTCAGCGTGGTTCGCCATGTCAGCGACCGTGTGGCGATCATGTATCTCGGCCGCATTGTTGAGCTTGGGACAACCGCTGACATATTCGCCAACCCGCGCCATCCCTATACGCGCGCACTGCTGGATTCAGCACCGCGTCTTGCAGCTGATGGTTCGCCGGTTGAGGACGTTGTGCCGATCAGGGGAGAACTCCCCTCCCCGCTCAACCCGCCGCCGGGCTGCGCCTTTCACCAGCGTTGTGCCTTTGCGCAGGCGCGGTGTAAAACTGATCGGCCTGCCCTTGTTGAAACAGGTGGAGCGCATAGCACGGCCTGCCACTTTCCACTGGAGGCCTGAAGCATGGCCAGTAATACATTTGATGACAACAAGCCTTGGCTCTGGCCGGAAGTCGAATGGCGCAGGCGGGTGGATCAGGTGCGGGCGGGCCGCAGTCTCAAGCCTGCAAGCTGGCCCAACGGCGCGCGCTGTGCTGTGGCGCTTTCGTTTGACAGTGATCACGACACCAACGAGTTGCGCGATGGTGGCCGCTCCATTGGCCGCATGTCATGGGGGCAATACGGCAACCGTGTTGGTGTGCCGCGCATTCTGGAAACGCTGCGCAAGGCCAGCATTCCGGCCACCTTCTTCGTGCCGGCTGTCGCTGCCATGCTTTACCCGGATGAGCAGCGCCGCGTGATCGCTGAGGGTCACGAAATTGGCCTGCACGGCTGGATCCACGAATTGAATTCGGTGCTGCCCGAAGCAACCGAGCGGGATCTGCACATGCGCGCATCAGAAACGCTGGAGCAGATCACCGGCGTGCGGCCCGTGGGCATGCGCACACCGTCATGGGATTTTTCACCTGCCACCCTGACAATCCAGCGCGACATGGGGCTGCTTTATGATTCATCCCTGATGGCGGATGATGACCCCTATGAGTTGATGCAGAATGGTGAGCCGACTGGTATTGTCGAGCTGCCGGTTGAGTGGATCAGGGATGATGCGGTTTACTTCAACATGAACCGCTTTCAGGCGCTGCGCCCCTATACGCCGCCGGAAGCCGTGCTCGATATCTTCCGCCGTGAGTTTGACCGCGCCTATGCCGAGGGTGGTCTGTTCCTGCTGACCATGCATCCCCACGTCATCGGCTATCGCTCGCGCATGTTCATTCTGGAAGAGCTTATCTCCCACATGCGCTCAAAACCGGATGTCTGGTTTGCCCGCCATGCCGATGTGGCGCAGCATGTGCGCAAAGGCTTGGTGTAGCAGCCCCTACCGCAGCTGGTTCTTGATCATTGCGCCAGACTGCATGATCATCGGCATGTGCTTCCCCTGCCCTGTCAGCAGGCTGAGGTCTTTCAGCGGATTGCCATCGACCACAATCATGTCGGCAAAAGCGCCCGCTGCAATCGTGCCAATCTTGCCTTCCATCTGGCAGATTTTTGCGGCATTGACCGTGGCATGGCTGATGACCGTATGGGCTGGCAACACGCGGTTGCGGACCAGGAACTCTTCCGACTGATGGCGGTGCATGGACATGCCAATCAGATCCGAGCCGTAGCCCATCATGACCTTCGCTTTGGAAAGAATTTCCAATGAGCGCATGCCACCCTTGCGGACGGTCTCGATCTTGGCGACAGAATCCGGCGGCAGGCCAAGGCTTGCGCCTTCGTTGGCGAGCGCATCATAGACGATGACGGTTGGCACAGCGAAGGCGCCCTTCTGGTGCATCAATTCAGCCGTGGCAGGCTCAATGAGGTTGGCATGTTCCACCGACATCACGCCGCATTCCACCGCCCGCTTGATTGCCTCATCGGTGTAGAGATGGGCTGAGACATAGGTCTTGGCATGCGCCGCCTCTTCCACAATGGCGGTGATTTCCTCGCGGGAATATTGCAGGAAAGCGATGGGGTCGGTGGGGGATGCCACGCCGCCGTTGGCCATGATCTTGATGAACTCCGCCCCGGCTTTGATCTCCTCGCGCGCCGCACGGCGGCAGGCATCAACACCGTCCGCAATCCGCCCCAGCATCCCCAGACGCCGCTCCAGCCAGGCAGTCGGGCGATCATCGAAGCGCCCGCGCAAGTCAGAATGGCCATTGGTCTGCGAGAGCGCCTTGCCGCATATGACGAGCCGTGAGCCGGTGATGTAGCCTTCGGCCTGCGCCATCTTCAACCCGATGTCAGCACCCGCCACATCACGCACCGTGGTGAAGCCGCGCATCAGCATGCCGTTCATGATGCGCGCTGCCTTGTGTGCCATCAGACTGTCCGGCAGCATGGCATTCTGCGCCAGGTTGGTCATCGCGGCGATCACATGCACATGGCAATCGATCAGGCCCGGCATCAGCGTCTTGCCCTTGAGGTCGATCACGCGGGCGGAAGCGCTGCTGATGGCTTTGGCAGACACCTCGCGGATCACATCGCCTTCCACCAGCACATGCATGCCCTCTTTGGCGCGGTCCGATGTGCCATCCACAATGCTGGCATTGGTGAAGAGGATGGGCTTTGCTTTGCGAGTGGCCATCGGTGGCTCCTTGGGTGGACTGGATCAGGTGTAACGCGGGCGGGTCATGCGGTTGGCGGCAACCGTCAGCACGATGGTGGATGCCATCAGGATGAAGGAAATGGCCGCGCCAAAGGGCCAGTTATTCTGCTGCACAAACTGGCCATAGACCAATGGCCCCATGGTCTGGAATCGCGGGCCGCCCAGCAGCACGGGCGTGGCATAGGCGTTCATGGCCAGAATGAAGGTGAGGATCACACCAGCCGCAACACCGGGCAGCGCCAGCGGCCAGACAACGCGCCAGAAGGCGTGCCATGGCGAGGCGCCAAGGTTGAGTGCTGCTTCCTCTGTCTGGCGCGGAATGCTCTCGATCACGGTTTGCAGGGTCAACACCATGAAGGGCATGTTCACGGCTGTGATGCCGACGATGACGGCGAACTCGGTGTACATGATTGTCAGGGGTTCACTGGTGATGCCAAGTGACATCAACGTGGCGTTGACAAAGCCCTTGTTGCCAAACATCGCCATCCAGCCCGCCGCCCGCACCGCATTGCCGACAAACAGCGGCAGCACGATCAGGATGATCAGCATGTTCTTCCAGCCAGACTGCATGCGCGCCAGCCAATAGGCCAGCGGGAAGCCCATGAGCAGGCACATCACGGTTGACACAAGCGCAACGCGTACTGTCCGCCACAGGACATTGAGATAAAACGGGTCTGAAAAAAACTTGATGTAGTTCGCGGCTGTCACAGCCTCCACCATGCCCTTGCCCGGCGCAAAGGCGTTGAGGCTGTAACGGAACAGGATCAGCAATGGCACCGCCATCATCAGAATGACGAAGGCGGTGGCCGGGCCGATCAGAACATTAGCCAGCGAAGGATTTTCTTTGGTGGTCATGGGATCTGGTTCCGTGATGTTGCACGACCAGACTGCGTCCTTCGAGACGCCGCTTCGCGGCTCCTCAGGATGAGGAAATCAGTGCCTTGCACATGCCTTCTCATCCTGAGGTGCTTTCGCGATAGCGAAAGCCTCGAAGGACGCACAATGCCTGTGCAAGTCACCAGATCCATCACAGCAAACTACCCCTTGAACGACTTGTCCCACCATTCCTTCAGGGCAGCGTCGTTCTTGGTGATGTAGGCGTTGTCGGGGTTCAGCAGGCGCTTGCGCTCATCGGCTGTGAAGCCGATGCGGGCATCAAGATCAGGGGCAACAGTCGCGTTGCTGACCGTGGCGTTGTAGCCGAAGTCCACGGCGAAACCGGATTGCGGTGCAGGATCAAGCGCCGCGTTGAGATAGGCATAGGCACCTGCTTTGTTCTGGGCATTGCGCGGAATGGCGAACTCCGAAACAAACAGCAGCACGCCTTCCTTCGGCGCAACCGCCTGCACCGGAATGCCGGCGTTCTGCCATTGCACGGCGCGGGCTTTCCACATGATGCACATGCCGACTTCTTCTGTCTTCAGAGCCTGCGCCAGTGCCTCGTTGGTGGGATAAACCTTCACGCCGTTGGCTTTGAGTTCCATCAGCTTTGGCTTGCCCGGATCAAAGTTGGACACGGTTCCGCCCGCTGCAAGAGACGCCGCAAGCATGGTGTAGATATACTGGATATCAATGACACCGACCTTGCCCTTGTTGGCGGGATCAAACAGATCGGCAAAGCTTGTGGGAGCCTTGGCAATGACCTTGGGGTTATAAAGGATGACCAGACCCGAATAGATATGCGGGATCGAGTAATCAGACTTCAGCACAGGCAGCAGGTTGGCCGCGTTTGGGATCTTGCTGTAGTCCAGTTTCTCCAGTGTTTCCTGCGCCACCATTTCAGCCACATTGACCGCAGACAGCGCCTGCACATCGCTGGTGCCGCGTGGCAGACGCTTTTCGGCAATCAACTTGGCACGCCTTGGTGCATCGGATGCCTGATCCTGCACCAGTTCAAAACCCTTGGTTTGCAGCAGCGGTGTTTCTATGTGCTTGGCGAGAAGGCGGGCATAGTCCCCTCCCCATGTGCCGATCACGATGCGCTTGTTTTCCTGCGCCGCCACGCCAGCTGGCAATGCGCTGGCTCCCGCCATTGCTGCAGCACCTGCCAGCAGCACGCGTCGGTTCATATCTTTGATGTCGTCCATGGTTCCGTTCTCCCTGTTGCCGTCAACGGCGTCTGTCACCCTGAAAGATCAACCCGCCCTCCTCCGGCCAGCTGATTGCAAGGGTATCACCCGGCTTTGGTGCCGCGAGTCCGTCGCGGTTGGCCATCGCCATGATCATTCGTTCACCACCGGGCAGCATGACATGAATATCGATGCCAGCGCCCAGATAGGATGTGACTGTCACTTGTCCGTTGAGCAAATTGTGCGCAGGCAATTTGCCGGACGCAAGTTTTTTTGCAGTGGCTTGTTTTATTGCAGAACCAACGGTCAATTGCTCCGGGCGAAGCGCAAATGTTGCGTGTCCCGGTTCAAACCGGCGCTGACCCAAAGCCAGGCGCAGGCCACCCTTTGAGACAAAGCTTCCATCGGGCAAAATCTCGCCTTCCAGAAAGTTTGACCGCCCGACAAAGTCTGCCACGAAACGATCAGCCGGTCGCTCGTAAAGATCATACTGGTTGCCGGTCTGGCGAATGCGTCCTTCCGCCATCACCACCAACTGGTCCGCCATGGTCAGCGCCTCTTCCTGATCATGCGTCACCATCACGGTCGTCAGGCCCAGACGCTGCTGCAATTCACGGATTTCAACGCGCACCTCGGCACGCAACTTGGCATCAAGGTTGGAGAGCGGCTCATCGAGCAGCAGCACATCCGGCCGCACAGCCAGCGCGCGGGCCAGAGCGACACGCTGCTGCTGGCCACCGGAAAGCGCGCGGGGCAGGCGGTCGGCATATTGGCCCATGCGCACCATATCCAGCACCTCGCGCACGCGGGCTGCACTGTCTGCTTTTGGCAGTTTCCGCATATCGAGACCAAAGGCGACATTCTCTGCAACAGTCATGTGGGGAAACAGCGCATAGGACTGGAACACCAATCCAGTGTTGCGCAGCCATGGCGGGGTCTGCGTCACGTCGCGCCCGCCAATCTCGATGCGCCCTGATGTGGGCTGCACAAAGCCTGCCAGCATACGCAGTGTCGTGGTCTTGCCGCAGCCTGATGGTCCGAGCAGCACAGTGAAAGCGCCTTGCGTGATATCCAGTGTGATGTCGTCAACGGCGGTTGACTCACCGTAGCGCTTGGAGACCGAATGGAACTGCACCTGCGCCATAACTACACCACCCTTGCCAGACGCACGAAACGATCCGTGATGAGCAATGCCGCTGCAATGATGATCATCTGATACACAGACACCGCCGCGATCGTCGGATCAAGCTTCCATTCAAGATATTGCAAAATGGCGATGGGCAGCGTTGTGCGCCCTGGCCCCACCAGAAACAGACTCATTTCAAGATTGCCGAAAGACATCACGAAACCAAAGAGGGCAGCGGCCACAATACCAGGCCGGATCATGGGCAATGTCACGCGGCGAAAGCTTGTCCAGGGCGTCGCACCCAGATTGAGCGCCGCTTCCTCGATGCTCCTATCAAGCCCGGCGAGGCTCGCCAGCACCAGACGTACCGTCCAGGGTATAACAATCAGGACATGGGCTGCAATGAGCCCGCCGAGCGAACCGATCACAGCCAGATTGTAACCTTGTCCGTAGGCGAGAATTTCAGCCTCGACATGAAAGATGTAGAGCGCTGTTCCCAGCACGACTCCGGGCACCACAAGCGGGAGCATCAGCATGTGGCCGATGTTCCTTGTGATACGACCGTCGCGACGTGCCAGCACAAGTGCGGCAGGCACGCCCAGCGCCAATCCAATCGCCGTTGCCAGCAGGCCCACCTGCAGGCTGGTCATAAAGCCCTGCACAAACTGGCGATGCTCGAACACCGCACCAAACCAGCGCAGGCTGTAGCCCTGGGGTGGAAAGGAGGGAATTTCCTGCGCAAAGAACGACAGCCAGACCACAAAGACAATGGGGGAAAGAATGAAGGCCAGTGCGGCGAGCGCAACAATGGCAAGCAAACGTCTGCGCCAGTTCATCCCGCGCTCCGGGAGACGGACGTTTGCGCTTCTGTAGACTGTGGGCTGCGTGGAACCATGGATGCGAATAGGCCAGTTGCTGGCGCTGCTTGTCAACAGCCGTTTATATCGGCGGCAAGAATCGATGTTCGCGCGTTCGAAAGTTGTCAGCTGACAACTGAGACTTTTGGCTGTTAACACCTTGTTAACGATAAATTCCTTGTCGAAATGCCAGAATCGGGCTTACATTTCCAGACGCTTTCACGCCGTTAAACGGCAAATTACCGTCTGGAACAATGCAAACACGGACTGATCCATCTGCGCTGGCACCAAGCAGCCTTTCCCGCATCAGCGATCATGCGGCGGCACTCTCTGCTCAGCTGCGCTCCTTGCGTGCCACTTTGTTTGCGCCAACCTCAGCGAAGACGCTCCGCTCGTTCAGCTCTGGCGAGGTGGCTAGGATCATAGGCGTGTCCGATGGCTATCTGCGTCAGTTGTCGATTGATGGCCTTGGCCCGCAACCCGATGTCGGATCAGGCGGTCGTCGGTCGTACACGCCGGGGCAGGTGACGGAGCTCAGGCATTATCTCGCCTCAGCCCGCCCGCGCGAGGCACTGGGCTTTCTGCCGCGTCGGCGCAGCAACGAGAAACTGCAAGTTCTGGCGGTTGCCAATTTCAAGGGTGGCTCTGCCAAAACCACGACAGCGCTGTATCTGGCGCAGTATCTTGCCTTGCAGGGCTACCGCGTGCTGGCGCTGGATCTTGATCCACAGGCATCGCTCTCTGCCATGTTCGGCTATCAGCCGGAGTTTGATATCGGCGACGGTGACACGATCTACGGTGCGATCCGCTATGACGAGCAGCGCCGCCCCATGCGCGAGATTGTGCGCAAGACCTATTTCGAGGGCATATCTTTGGTTCCGGGAAATCTTGAACTCATGGAGTTTGAGCATCACACGCCAAGGGCGATGATGGACCGCGGCCAACGCGGGCACGACCTCTTCTTTAGACGCATTCGCTCTGCCATCGCCGAGGTCGAACAGGACTTCGATGTTGTGGTCATCGATTGCCCGCCACAGCTTGGCTATCTCACCATGGGTGCGCTGAACGCGGCAACATCACTGCTTGTGACCGTGCATCCGCAAATGGTGGATGTCGCTTCGATGAGCCAGTTCCTCATGATGACATCCGATGTCATGCAGGTTGTAGAGGAGGCGGGCGGCAAGCTGGACTATGATTTCGTGCGTTACATCGTGACGCGCCACGATCCGCATGATGTGCCCGAAACACAGGTTGTCGCGCTGCTGCGCCATCTCTTCAAGGACGATGTGCTGAAGGCAGCTGCCTGGAAATCAACGGCCATCGCCAACGCGGGTCTCACCAATCAATCGCTTTATGAGCTCGACAAGGGATCGGTTGGACGTGTCGCCTATGAGCGGGCGCTGGAATCCGTCGACGCCGTGAATGCTGAAATCGCGGGTCTTGTTGGAAAGGTCTGGAGAGGATGAGCAAACGCACCGATGCCATACGCTCGATGTTTACAGCCGCTCCTGAAGTGAAGAGCGCAGAAGAGTTGTCAGCTGACAACCGCCCAGCTGAAACACCACGCCGCTCTGCCGGTGCGGTGAATGCCATACGCTCAACCTTCGCTGACATCGAGCGCGAGAACGAGGCCCTGCGCGCTGCTGCCACCAGCGGGGAGCAGGTGATCGAGGTTGAGGCTGGATTGATTGATCCCTCGCCGTTCCCCGACCGCTTCACTGATGCGGATGACAACGCCTTTTCCGCGCTCAAAGCTTCGATTGCCGAGCGCGGTCAGGCTGTGCCGGTGCTGCTGCGGGCGCATCCAACAGTGCCGGGCCGCTATCAGACCGCTTACGGCCACCGCCGTGTCAAGGCATTGGGAGAGCTGGGCCAACCCGTTCGGGCACTCATCAGGGCCTTGAGCGATGAGCAGCTGGCGGCAGCACAGGGCATCGAGAATTCCGCGCGTGCAGACCTGAGCTTTATCGAGCGGGCTGCCTTTGCGCTTCGGCTGGAGCGGGCAGGGTGCAGCCGCGTTGTCATTCAGCAGGCGCTCACCGTGGACAAGGCTGAAGCCTCGAAACTGATTGCGGTTGCCAGTGCTGTGCCACCAGACCTGATCGCAGCCATTGGCCGCGCACCGCGCACCGGCCGCCCGCGTTGGCAGGAACTGGCTGAAGCTGTTCAGCAGGCCCCTGCGGCAAAGCGTGTGCGTGCCTTGATCACGCAGGCAAGCTTTCAGGCACAGGACAGCGACAACAGGTTTTTGGCCGTGTTGTCTCTCGCAAAGCGCTCCCCTGAAGTGGCGGCTGGACATTCGCCGACGCGCTTCATGCTGAAATCCGCCAAAGGAGATGTCTTTGCCAAGGTGACGGACGCGAACGGCGCGAGCCGCATTGTCATCGACCATATGAAGCATGAGGGATTTGCAGATTTCGTGGTGCAGGAATTGCCCGCGTTGTTTGAGCGCTACGCCAGCTTGAGTGCCGACACGGCACCGGCTGACAGGCGCCGATAGAAACCAACAGAGGAGCATCAACCCCGCAAAAGAAAAGAGCCCCCAAACGTCTCCGTCCGGAAGCCCTCTCTAAGTCTAGCAGCCAGAGAATCACACTTCCGCAAATTTTAGTCAAGAGTCAGCGTCGTTTTGGCGAGCAAAATTCTTTTGCCTGATGAAGGCAAAGATCATGGGAACACAACTCTCAACGACGCCCTTTGGGCGGCGGGCGGCATCGCTTGGCCAATTGGCAACGCGTGCGATGGTTGCGAAGGCGATCGAGGAGGCAGGCCAGCCCGGCGCCAATGTGCCGGCGGCGGTCAACAAATGGCACCTGTTCCGGACATTGACAGCGGTGCGCGAGCGTCTGGGGGTCTCGGACCGGGCTTTGGCGGTGCTGAATGCGCTGCTGAGCTTCCATCCCGAAACTGCGTTGACGCTGCCGAAAGCGTCTCAGATGGATACTGATGGGGGAGGGGAGGGAGAATCCTGTGAGCTGATCGTCTTTCCCTCCAACCGGCAATTGCAGGCGAGGGCGCATGGTGTGGCCGAGACGACACTGCGCCGCCATCTGGCAGCATTGGTGTCATCAGGCTTGATCCTGCGCCGCGACAGCGCCAACGGCAAGCGCTACGCCCGGCGGGAGGATAGGAAGGACGAACGCTTCAGCGAGGTCTTCGGTTTTGATCTGACGCCGCTGGTGGCACGCATCGGCGAGTTCGAGGCACTGAACGAAGAGCTGCAGCGCGAGCGTCGCCTGATCCAGAGCCTCAAGACGCGGATCACGCTGCACCGCCGCGATATTTCCAAGATGATTGCGCTGGGGCTTGATGAGGGCCTTGCTGGCCCCTGGGAGGACTACCGCCAGTGGTTCATGGGACTTGTGATGCCGCTGCGGTCTCTCAAGGGGCTTGCTGCCATCGAGCAGATTCACGCCGATCTGGCGACTTTGCTGGCCGATATTACCAACACACTGAATTCCAATATCAATGCTCAAAATATCAACGGCAATGACGCTCAGAACAAGCGGCACATATCTAATTCCAAAACAAATGATTTACAGAATCTTGAACCCTCACCCGATGGGGATGGGGGCGATATTCCAGTTTCTCCGGAGACGGCTGAGCCTGCCCTGGAACTGAAAACAGTTGGCATCCAGACTGACCTGCCCCTGGCGCTTGTGATTGAGGCCTGCCCCGATGTGACGGATTATCACTATGCCGGTGGAAAGATCACCACATGGCCCAGTTTCCAACGGGCGGCGGAAGCGGTGCGGCCGATGATCGGGATAAGCCCTGATGCCTGGTATGAAGCCTGCCGTGTTCTGACGCCGGTTGGGGCTGCGATCGCGGTTGCGATGATCCTGCAGCGCTCGGAGTATTCCTCGGAAGCCAGAACCGTTCCGGGGGTAGCGCCGGGATCAAGCGTGATGGTGGTGAACGGTTCGCCCGTAATCATTTCCGCCGGTGGCTACCTCCGGGCGCTGACCGACAAGGCGAGGGCAGGGGAGTTCACACCCGGCCCCATGCTGATGGCGCTCATTGGGCAGAGAGCCAAGGTGAGGCGAGCAAAGCCGTCGACGTCAAATATCCCAGGGATTGATAATTGACACGCCGGTATCATCAAAATCTGCGCCGTTGCGTGTGACAAGAATAAGGTCATGCACGCGTGCAGTGGCAGCGATCAAACCATCTGCCGTGTTGCGGCTGCGGCCCGCACTGAGCCGTCCCCATTCGAGTGCGACAGCTTCCGTCACGGGCAAAACTGTTTCGCGGTGAACCTCACGCAAGGCGATGAGCCACTCTGCGAGCAGGGCTGCTGCTTTTGGGTCCTTGCGCTGCTTGAGTTCGATGCCGCGCATGATCTCTCCCAGTGTGATGACACTGACATGCAGTGCCCTGCTTTTCACTGAGCGGATCCAGGCGGTTGCTTCAGGGGAACCGCGTCGGGCTTCTGAAACGATATTTGTGTCGAGCAGATACATGGTTGTTCCGGCTCAAAGGTCGACGTCGCGCGGCCCGGATGGATGGCGCTTGTTCACATCAGCGATGAAGTCATTGTCCCACGTCGGACCACCCAGGATGTGATCAGCCAGCGTCGGCCTGGCAGCAGTCAATCTGTCATAATCCTCGGCTGAGATTACAACAGCGGCGCGGTCGCCACGCAGGGTTACCGTTTGTGGCCCCTCGTGCCTTGCCTTGCTCACCACTTCGCTGAATCGGTTCTTTGCGTCCTGCAATTGCCAGTGCATGATTGCATTCTCCGGTAAATAGCTAGGCTGTCTAGATAGCAGCCAACCAGTCTAATGTCGAGCAGATGTTGCTGGAGCTAACGGGCTTTGCTCCGCCTTCTGGCTGGCAGCAATAATGCTATGTATGGCGAAGGAAAGTACGTAGTGAAATACGACGCCTCTGGCGCAGCGCTGCGATCCACTTGCAGTGATTGATGCCGCTGAGCGCCGCCAGAGGGCTAGTTTTCGGGAGAGCGTGACCTGGAATGAGCTCTTCCGCAAGCGTGTTAAAAACGCCCGATAAGGCAACATTATGGGACGTGGAAGGAGAAATGCGAAAGCGGCGATTTGTATATTAAATTTGGTTTTATCAGCCGCATTATATTCTGCAGCATGTCCCTGTAGATATCACATGGTTGAGACAAATCTGTAGCGTGACTGTCATTATCGCGTCCTAG
This sequence comes from Beijerinckiaceae bacterium, assembly GCA_051649305.1. Classification (GTDB taxonomy): domain Bacteria; phylum Pseudomonadota; class Alphaproteobacteria; order Rhizobiales; family Beijerinckiaceae; genus JADCCX01. The sequence goes on along the minus strand of JBOFGV010000096.1, from coordinate 101,923 downwards.
AGCCAATCTGTTGTTCAGGATGGTTGGGCCATGGCGCGTGTTTCCTTTTCCGGCATTGGCAAGGCATTTGGTGAAACGCGGGTGCTTGGAAGCGTGACGCTGGACATTGCGGATGGTGAGTTCATCGCGCTTGTTGGTCCTTCCGGCTGTGGCAAGACCACCCTTTTGCGCATTCTTGCCGGTCTTGAAGGGCAGGATCAGGGCGAGGTCCGTATTGGTGACCGCGTGATTGACGACGCGCCGCCCAAGGCCCGCGATATCGCCATGGTGTTCCAGTCCTATGCTCTCTATCCCTATATGAGCGTGCGCGAGAACATTGCCCTGCCGCTGGTGATGCGTCGCCTCACATCATTGCAGCGTTTGCCGGTGGTTGGCCGCTTCATCGGGGATGCCTCCAGTCAAAATGCTTCGATTGAAGCTGATGTTGCCAGCGTGGCACAGTCCCTGCAGATCGGCCATTTGCTTGACCGCAAACCTGGGCAGCTTTCGGGCGGCCAACGCCAGCGTGTGGCACTGGCCCGCGCCATGGTGCGCAAGCCTGCCGCCTTCCTGATGGATGAGCCACTGTCCAATCTTGATGCCAAGCTGCGCGTGCAGGCCCGTGCCGAGATTGCCGAATTGCATCGCCGGACAGGGGGAACCTTCGTTTATGTCACGCACGATCAGGTGGAAGCCATGACAATGGCTGACCGGGTGGCCGTGATGATGGGCGGTGAATTGCTGCAAGTAGCGACACCGCAGGATATCTACGCCGACCCCGCAGATATCCGCGTGGCGGAGTTTATCGGCGCCCCCAAGATCAATATTCTGCCCGGCGAAGTCACAAGGCAGGGCCGTATTGAGGTGCTTGGCCAGACTTTGCGGCAAAGCTGCCCACTGCCAGCCGGGACACCGCTGAGCATCGGCATCCGCGCCGAGCATATGCGCATTGGCACAGATGACGGATTGCCTGCTATCACCCGCCATGTGGAGCACCTGGGGTCCGACACCTTTGTCTACGCCGAGGTTGCGGGAATGGACGAGCGACTTGTTCTCCGTCTTCCGCCTGAGCGGGGCAGTGCCATGCGGATCGGTGACAGCTTCGCACTCGATCTTCATCTTGCACAGGCTTTCGCTTTTGGCGCTGATGGCAAGCGGGTGCAGGCGACGCTTATGGCAACGCCTGCTGCAACCCTCCAGATGGCGAGCTGACATCCGATGTCGGCAGGTGCTCCATCGATAGAGACAGCTGGCAGCCTGATGATTCCGGCACAGCGCCGCCGCTCTCCGACAGAACGGCTTGAGTTCGTCGCAGGCTGGCTGCTCTCGGCTGTTGCAACAATTATGATGTGGCTGATCCTTATCGGACCCTGCATCGCCGTTCTGCTCATCGCTTTCACCGATTGGGAATTCGGCATGCCGAGTGTGAACTTTATCGGCTTTGACAATTTCCGCGCGATGTTTGCAGACCGCGTGTTCTGGATGTCGCTGAAAAATACAGTGGTCTATGTTGGCCTGCTGGTGCCAATCTCAGTCGCACTGGGCCTTGGTATCGCACTTCTCATCAACGCAGGAGCGCGGGGCCGCAACTTCTATTCAGCCGTGTATTTTCTGCCTGTGACAGCAACACTGTTGGCAACCGCACTTGCCTGGGAATTTGCCTTCCACCCGACCGTGGGCTGGTTCAATCTCATCCTCGCCTTCTTCGGCTTTCCCAAGCTGGACTGGATGAAGGATGGAAATGTCGCCCTCTACTCGCTCGTCATCATCGGGGTGTGGCAGGCTGCGGGACTGAACATGATCCTCTATCTGGCCGGCCTGCGCTCCATCCCGAAGGATCTTTACGAGGCCGCGAGCATTGACGGCGCGGACAGTGCCTGGGAGCGTTTTCGCCGCGTGACATGGCCCATGCTTGGTGCAGCCAATGTCTTCGTCTTTTCGATCACCCTCATCCGCTCGTTTCAGGTCTTCGATACCGTGCAGGTGCTGACTGATGGCGGGCCTAACAAGGCGACCTCCGTGCTGGTTTACCTGATGTATCAGGAGGGCTTCCAGTTCCTGCGCTCGGGCTATGCCTCCGCGATCACGGTTGCCTTCCTCGTCTGCACGCTGATCATCACATGGGCGCAGACAGCCATTCTCGACAGGCGTGCGCATTACACATGAGGACGCAGCGCACCACCAACAAGGGCATAGCGCTTGAAGTCGCGCGGCACGCGCTTCTGCTTCTTGGGGCGGCCTTCATGCTGTTCCCGTTTGTTGTCATGGTCTCGACATCTCTGAAACCAGCGGGTGAAATCTTCTCGCCGAATTTCTCCCTGCTGCCGCAAACCTGGGCGGCGGTGGAAAACTACACCACCGCCTTCACGCGCATCCCGCTGGGGCGGTTTATTCTGAACGGCGTGATGGTCGGTTTTGCCATCTTCTTCTTTCAGGCGCTGATCGCGGTGCCTTGCGCCTACGCGCTGGCCAAGCTCAGGTTCCGCGGCCGCGAGACGATCTTTGCATTCGTGTTGCTGGGCCTGCTGATCCCGCCACAGGCGCCGGCCATCCCGCTCTACATCGGCATGTGGCAACTGGGCATTCTGGACAGTTACGCTGCCCTGATCATTCCCTCGTCGATCTCGGTGTTCGGCATCTTCCTGATGCGGCAGTTCTTCCGGCAGATCCCGGATGATCTGATCCATGCCGCGCGCATCGATGGCCTCAATGAGTTCGCCATTGTCTGGCGCATCATGGTGCCCTCCGCCATGCCCGCCATCATCGCTTTCGCGGTGCTCTCGCTGGTGTGGAACTGGAATGAATTTTTCTGGCCGCTGATTGCCATTCAGTCGACGCATCTGATGACGCCGCCACTGGGCATTGCCTTCTTCGACAATGCGGAAGCAGGCACCAACTACGGCCCGTTGATGGCCGCTGCTGTTGCTGTCACTGCCCCCCTTGTTCTCGCCTTTCTCGTCGCCCAGCGTCGCTTTCTCGAAGGCTTCGCTGTCACCGGCGTGAAGTAACCCGGCCTTTTGGCCATCGACTCAGGAGCCAGACCATGCACATCACAAGACGCTCGATCCTCAAGGGTTCCGCCGCAACGGCTGGCCTCCTTGCCATGCCCGCCATCGCCCGTGCGCAAAGCGCAGTGGAACTGATCGTTCAGTATCCAGCACCAAATCTCTTTCAGAAAATGCACGAAGAAATGAAGGCGAAGTTCGAGGCGAAGAACCCGAACATCAAGCTCACTTTCCGTGCACCCTATGAGAACTACGAGGACGGTCTGCAGAAGGCGCTGCGTGATGCCATCACCCGCTCGCTGCCAGATGTCGCCTACCACGGCGTCAACCGCCAGCGCACACTGCTTGAGCGTGACATTCCGGTTGATCTCGCCCCCTTCATCAAGGCTGATGCAGAATGGGCCTCGCTTGGTTTCACGGATCAGATGCTGGACCTTGGCCGCATGGGTGGCAAGCAGACCGGCGTTGGCACAGCGCTTTCGACGCCGATCCTTTATGTCAACGTTGACCTGCTGACCAAGGCTGGCTTGAAGCCTGAAGATCTGACAAGCTGGGATGCTGTGATCAAGGCAGCCGCGGCCATCGACAAGCCTGCTGATAATGTCCGCGGCATGTTCTTCGACTGGACCATCACCGGCAACTGGTCATGGCAGGGTCTTGTCTTCAGCCACGGGGGATTGATGCTTTCAGCGGATGAGAGCAAGGTGGCCTTCGGTGATGCACCGGGAGAAGCTGCGATCCAGCTGCTTCGTCGCTTCGTAGACGATGGCAAAATGGCCGATCTCAAGCCAGAGACAGCCTTTGCCGACTTCTTCGCTGGTCGCATCGGCATCATGATGCAATCAACCGCCCAGCTCGCCCGCGTCACCCGCGAGATCGGTGGTCGATTTGCATTGAAGACAGTGCGTTATCCGATCACTGCACCAAACGGTCGCATTCCTGCCGGTGGCAAGGTAGCCATGATGTTCACAAAAGATGCCGCCAAACAGAAGGCGGCTTTTGAATACATCAAGTTCGTGACCGGCCCTGAAGGCGCAACCATCATGGTCAACAACACAGGCTATATGCCTTCGACCGCCCTGCCTGGCACACGCGAAGACATGCTCGCCAAGTTCTACCGCGAGAACCCGAACTGGAGCACCACATTGCAGCAGCTGCCTGTGATGACCGGCTGGTATGCCTTCCCCGGCCAGAACGCGCTGAAGATCACCGACGTGATCAATGACCATCTGCAAACCGTCGTCAACAAGTCGAAGGAAGCGATGCCGACACTGAAGCAGATGACTGCCGATGTGCAGGCGCTGCTGCCGCGCCGCCAGGGCTGATCGGTCAGACTAAAACCAGCCGCCGGTGATCACCCGGCGGCTGACACCTTGTCGTAAGCTTCAATACGCGCCTGACGCCCGCTTTCATCTTTCAGTTCACCCAGAGGTGGCAGAGGATGATACCAGCGGCGTGCCAGTTGCTGAACGGGAATCGTCAGAGCAAAAGCATCTGACCCGTGCACGCGCCATGAAATGCCCTCGGCACCGAGCTCAAGCATTCCGTAAGCGCCGCAGGGTTCGCCTCGGCCACGTTCCGCTGACATCGTAAAGCTCTCGGTCAGGGATTGCTGTGTCAGATGCGTCACGCCGTCGACAGTGGTGACGGTGTTCCAGTGGACATGCCCGGCGAGGCAAAGCAGGGGCTGCTTGCAGGATTTCAGGATCTCGCGCAATTGCGGCGTCTGCGGATAACGGGAATAGCCCGGCGTGTTCTCGAAGTAGTAATTGCCATCCTGTCCGTGCCCCGACAGAGGCACATGGCTCGCGATCAGCAATGGCCGGTCAGCGGCCGCAACTGTTTCTGCGAGCCAGTCGATATCGCTTTGCGGGCAGTTGAATCCAAGTGGCCTGCGCATGCGCGTATCGGCACGAAACAGCGCCAGCTGCCAGTCACCCAGATCAAGCACAGTGTTGCCGAGCGACTGGCCAAGGATCTGCTCGTTGTCAGCAACGGAGAGAAAATCCCGGTCGTGGTTGCCGCAGATGTGCAGCACGGGAGCCACAGCTCTGACAGGAGCAAAGGCGGCATTGACCTCGCGCTCCAGAACAAGATCGGTATCACGCGCCTCATCCGAAATCCGGTCTCCCAGATCAAGCACCAGATCGTGCTGCTGCTCAGCAACGAAGCCGGCAAAGGTCTCCAGCAATCGCAAGGCGTTGGAGCCCTTTTTGGCTTCGGCGTCTTTGCCATGATGGATATCTGTGACGATGGCGATGCGTGTTGTCATGGCTGGTTCCTTGCAAGATCATGGTGTCTCATCTGGCGATGAACAGGACAGGCGCGTTGCAGATTTATGACGGAGTCCAGCGTGGACCCGATGCAATGCTTCGTGGCTTCAATGTGCAAAAGATGAGCCGTTTCCGCTCTGTGCACTGGCGCTTGATGCCAAGGCTGCCTATGAGCATCCCGGCAGGCATTTCTCGCCCTGCCGTTGAGGCGTTTAGATGATGTCCAATCCTGTTGTTGTCACAGTTTGCACCTCCTGTCGTGCGGCAGGGGTTGAGCGCGATGCGGCAGACGGGAAAGCCATGTTTGAGGCGCTGCAAGCCGCTGCGGCGGGAGAGGCCAGCATTGTGGTGCGCCCAAGCCAGTGCCTCAGTGTCTGCAAGCGGGTCTGCACCGTCGCGCTGTCCAGCGATGGGCGTTACACCTTTCTGTTTGGTGATCTTGATCCTGCAAGGGATGCGCAGGCCGTCATTGATATGGCGCGGTCGGCGGTAGTTGCACCCCACGGCTTTGTGCCCTGGAAGGAGCGGCCAGAGGCCTTGCGCAATGGCCTTGTCGCCCGCATTCCGCCAGTCGGCTGGTCACCGGAAGACGGGAGCGCCCCGGCATGAACTCCGCCTCGGCACTTGTTCTGGGAGGAGCGCGTTCCGGCAAATCGTCCCATGCGGAACACCGCGCCCGCGAGACGGGTCTGGCGCGCGTCTACATTGCGACAGCGCAGGCCTTTGATGACGAGATGCGGGAGCGCATTGCTATGCACCGCACAAGCCGTGCTGCCGATGGCTGGCAGACCATTGAGGAGCCCTTGCAGCTGGCGCAAGTGATTGCGGAGCATGCACGACCAGATGCAGTACTGCTGGTTGACTGCCTGACGTTGTGGCTGACCAATGTCATGCTGGGAGAACATGATGTGGCAGCCATGCAGGCCGATTTGATCACGGCGCTTCAGCGGGCGAAAGGCCCCGTCATTCTTGTGTCCAATGAGGTTGGACTTGGCATCGTGCCCGAGACAAGACTGGGGCGTGATTTTCGCGATGCGCAGGGGCGATTGAATCAGGCCCTTGCCGCCTGCCTGCCCAATGTTGTCTTTGTGGCGGCTGGTCTGCCACTGACACTCAAGTCATCTTGCAAGTCGTCTTGATCCTTCGAAAAGAAAGCACAAACCGAGATGAGCACTGAAGCCGATATCAACGCCCGCCACACGGCAAAGATGAAAAAGCATCAGGCGGCCAGACAGAAAATGATGGCCACCAAGACCGATGAAAAGGGATTGCTCATCGTTCACACCGGCGCGGGAAAGGGCAAGTCATCTGCGGCATTCGGCATGGTGTTTCGTCACATTGCCTATGAGATGCCGGTGGCTGTCGTGCAATTCACCAAGTCGCCGGATTGGGTGACTGGCGAGGCGATCATGCTGGAGCGCCATGCCGATCTTTGTACACTCGAGATCATGGGCGAAGGCTTCACGTGGGATACGCAGGACCGCGAGCGGGACATCGCGTCTGCGCGCAAGGCCTGGGAGCGCTCCAAGGAATTCATCCTCGATGACCGCCACAAGATGGTGCTGCTGGATGAGCTCAACATTGTGCTGCGCTATGATTACCTGCCGCTGGATGAGGTGATCCAGTTTCTGGTCGAGCATAAACCCGCTGACAAGCATGTTGTCATCACAGGGCGAAACGCCAGTCCTGAACTGATCGAGATCGCTGATCTGGTGACCGAGATGACCATGGTGAAGCATCCTTTCCGCAGCGGCGTGAAAGCGCAGAAGGGCATCGAGTTCTGATGATGCCCAAGCCCGCCATCATGCTGATGGGCACCGGCTCGAACGTGGGCAAGTCAACGCTTGTTGCAGGCCTCGCCCGTGCGCTGGTCAGACGCGGTTTGAGGGTGATGCCGTTCAAGCCACAGAACATGTCCAACAATGCGGCGGTCACGGTTGATGGTGGCGAGATCGGCAGGGCACAGGCTGTTCAGGCCATGGCAGCCCGCGTGCCGCCAACGGTGCATATGAACCCGGTGCTGCTGAAGCCAGAGAGCGACACCGGCGCACAGGTGATTGTGCAGGGCAAACGCTTCGGCCATCTGCGCGCCATGGACTACGGCCAGCGCAAGGCAACACTGATGCCTGCCGTGTTCGACAGCTTCAACCGGCTTCAGGCTGAGGCGGACATTGTGCTGGTGGAAGGCGCTGGCTCACCAGCGGAAATCAATCTGCGCAACGGCGATATTGCCAACATGGGTTTTGCGCTGGCCGCACAGGTGCCGGTGGCTTTGATCGGTGACATCGATCGTGGCGGCGTGATTGCCAGTGTTGTGGGAACCCACGCCGTTCTGGAGCCTGCCGAGCAGGCTTTGATCAAAGCCTTTCTCATCAACAAGTTTCGCGGCGACATGCGCCTGTTCGATGGTGGCATTGTCGAGATCGTGCGCCGCACAGGCTGGCCGTCGCTGGGCATTGCGCCGTGGTTTCGGGATGCGCATCTTTTGCCAGCGGAAGACGCGCTTGATCTTGAGAGCCGCAATGGCAGGGCAGGGCGGTTGAAAGTGGTGGCCCCCATCATCGCGCGCATTGCCAATTTTGATGATCTCGATCCCCTTACGCAGGAGCCTGAGGTTGAGGTTCAGCTTGTGCCACCGGGAACACCACTTCCTGCCGATGCAGATGTCGTGATCCTGCCAGGATCAAAATCAACGATTGGTGATCTGGCGTTCTTCCGGGCGCAGGGCTGGGACACCGATCTTGCCGCCCATGTCAGGCGCGGCGGGCGGGTGCTGGGTCTTTGCGGTGGCTATCAAATGCTTGGCCGCAGCATAAGTGATCCTGACGGTGTGGAAGGCCCTGCCGGGACTGTGCAGGGACTGGGTTTGCTTGATGTCGAGACTGTGTTGACTGGCGACAAGATCACAGCACCAGTGTTGGCGCGCGCTGTGCCCGGCGGTGAGGAGGTCAGTGGCTATGAAATCCATCTGGGCCGCACAGAAGGTCCGGACTGCATGCGGCCCGTGCTCAATATCGACGGGCGACTGGATGGTGCAACAAGCCTCAACGGCCGCGTTGCCGGGACCTACGTTCACGGGCTTTTTGGCTCGGATGGTTTTCGCAAAAACTGGCTTGCAGGTTTTGGTCGCGACAGCAAGCTCGCCTATGCGCAGCAGATTGACGCAACGCTCGATGCGCTGGCTGACCATTGCGAGACGTATCTGGATGTTGAACAGATCATCGCCATCGCGCGCTCACGCTGTGGGCAAGACCGGTAGCGCGACCAGAGAGCAATTCAGATCACCATTGACGGCATCAGCACTTGTTCAGACAGGGCTTGCAACGTCGGCGTGCTAGTGCATCAAGCCGTGCGGCGCAGGCTTGCATGGAGTGTTAGACTATTACATCACTTCCATCTTTGAGATGGCCTCGGCGCTCAGAGCGGTGATCACACTAACGGGATAACAGGATGATGAAGAGTTTGATTGCGGCGGGCCTGCTCGTACTTGCTATGGGTGCAACACCAGTGCTTGCCCAGACCTGCGAAAGCAATTTCGAGGTTGAAGGCGCGCCAATGCTCACAGCCATGAAGTTCCGCACCAACCAGATATTTCCAGGTGTTGATAACCGGAAGGCTCTTGGCAGTCTGCGGGCCGCGATCCTTGCGGAAGGCTTTATCGACGTCGAGACGGACCGCGCAGCGGGAGCATTGACGGCTTTTCAGGAAACATCCGGGTCAGGCCGTCCCCAGACCTTGCGGGTATCGGCACGCAAGTCCGGCAATGGCACGCGTGTTGATGCGATATTCATGATTCAGGCTGGTCAGTTGGCTGATGCAACCACTATCCGTGGTTACCTGTGCCGGATTGTGTCTTCTGCGAGGCGTTGACTGAACACAGGCTCAATGAGCTCTGAACAGGGTTGCCATTTGGTCATTTTGTGGACACAAATTCAACTTTGGTTGGGTTTTGTCGGTTTGAGGGATGTTATCGATCTGCATTGCAGGTTGCCGACTGGGGTATAGACTGATTTGACTGCGCATTCTGAACTGATCATTGTTGCAGACGACCATCCTGTTTTCCGCGATGGCCTGAGGCGGCTTGTTTCGACGGCAAGCCCCGGTGCCACTGTCATTGAGGCTGGCACCATGAGTGAAGTTCTGGCTGCTGCCCAGACGGCCAGCGATGCTGGAATTGTGCCGAATCTTTTTGTTCTTGATCTTCTGTTTCCCGGCATGGATCCGCGTGAGACGCTTCCCGCATTGCGTGCAAGGTTTCCGCGAACTTCCATCATGATCATCTCGATGGTTGATGACGAAGCGACCATTCGACAGATTATGAAACTTGGTGCGGATGGTTTTGTCAGCAAGGCAGTGCCATCAGACAGCATGGTCTCGGCGATACTCAATGTGAAGGCTGGCCAGTTTGTGGTCATGCCTGCGGACAACGCGTCCATCTCTGACAACAGCGCCGGCATTGCTGCGCCAGTGCTGGAGCTCACACCACGCCAGAATGATGTGCTGTCATGTCTTGCCCGCGACAAGTCCAACAAGGAAATTGGCCGTATGCTGGATATCTCGCCGTTCACAGTCCGCATTCATGTTTCGGCACTGCTGCGTATTCTGAAGGTCGATAACCGGGGTCTGGCCGCTGCAAAGGCCAGAGCCATGGGTTTTTGACCTTACTCCGCTGCGGATCTGCTGCGCAGTTTTATGGCAGCAATCGAAGAACGCATTTCAGCAGGGCGGATCGGTTTTTTCAGGATTGGAATCCTGTCATCGTTGAGTGCAGCACCCACCCTCAGTTCGTCGTGACCTGTCATGACAATAGCAGGAATTTCAGCTTCATTTCGCCTTGCCGCACGGGCCCTGATGGCTGCGATACAGTCCGCACCCGTGACGCCACCGCCGATATCAAAATCCACAATGATCAAATCACAGGGCGTCCAGTTGAGTGGAACCGCTGTAAAGGGTTGCACTTCGCAACCCCAGGACATCAGCAGTTCAGCCGTTGCATCCAGCACATCGGGGTCGTCCTCTATCAGCAGAATACGCATGCCTTTCAGTGGCATTCTGTAGTCAGCACGTCGGCTTGAGGTTTGCGCTGCCTCCAGGTCTGAGGACAGCAGCAGACCATCGATGCTCACGGTGGTGCCATGCCCCACACGTGATCTGATCCTGATTTTCAATCCCATCATGCGGGACAGTCGCTCGACGATTGCAAGGCCGAGGCCAACACCTTGTGTATCGGGGTCACCCATTTTGCGAACCTGATAGAACTCTTCGCGTAAGTGCGGGATGTGTTTGGCCTCAATGCCTGGACCCTGATCACACACAACGATGGACAGCCCACCCGACTGTTTGCGGCAGCCTACCAGTACCGGCTTACCCGGTGCGTACTTCAAGGCGTTTGAAATCAGATTTTGCAGCATGGTGGTTAGCAAGGCGCGATCAACGACCACAGCATGGCGGCTCGGTGCAAAGCGAAGTTCGACGTTGGCCCAGGCCGCACCCTCAATGTTCTGTTGCGCCAGATCAGCAAAAAGGCTGTTGATCACGACTTGTTCTGGCTTGGGCGTAACACCTCCGCTGTCGAGAGTGGAGATGTCCAGCAGGGAGCGGAACAGGCCAGCAACACCTTGCAGCGATCGATCGATACGGTCGACGATGCCGCGCTGCGAGGCATTCAGCCCGGCCTGTCTCAGGCTCGCGATGAAGAGGCCAATGGCATGGACGGGCTGGCGCAGATCATGGCTTGCCTGTGCCAGAAAACGTGATTTTGCAATGTTTGCTTCCAGCGCTGCCTTGCGTGCTTCTTCGGTGCGGCGCAGCAAGGAAACGGCATAGCTTGGGACAATCAGAGCTGTCAGCGCCAGTGTGATCACGAGATTGGGGTGCTCCTGCAGGAAGGGCATGAACCAGGTGACAACAGCCATACTGACCATGGTCATGCAGAGCGCAATCAGCAGGTAGCGCACACCATAGCGCAAGCCATTGCCAACTGTGACCCAGATCATGACAGCAAAGAGCGGCAGCATGACCTCACCACCCATGATGATGGTGAACACCATGCTGCTGTAGTCGAGCGTCATGGCGAACAGCCTTCGCGCCATGAAATGCCCTGGATACCTGATGATCAGCTGGAACAGCAGGATAGCCACGATCATGAACGCAACGATGTAATATGCGACCAGAAGCATCGCATCCCTGTCAGAGATGTATCCGCCGAAGGGAAAGGCCCAGCGAACCAGAATGTAGGCGACAACAATGAAAGCGATAGCGATCCTCACCTTCGCCTGTCCGCGTTCGGCATCATGCTCTTCAGATTGTGGCAAGGCAGCAGCTGTTCGTAGTTTGGTGGATGATGTCATGGTCGCCCAATGCCTCCATGCCTTGATCTGAGCTGCGTGGCCACCATGAGAGAACGTAACTCTGCAGGTCGGACAGGCTTTTTAAGAATGGGGACTTCCGGATCTTTCAGGATGCCTTTGACGCGCATCTCGTCATGGCCAGTCATCATGATGGCAGGGATATTTGCGCCGTGCCGTTCGCGCAGGAGTGTGATGCAGTCAGCACCGGTCATGCCATGCCCGATGTCAAAATCTACGATGATCATGTCGCATGATTGCGTCCTCTCCGGGAGGACATTGTAGGCGCTGATGATACACCCCCATGACGCCAGAAGCTCGGATGTGGCTTCCAGCACATCACTGTCATCTTCTATCAGGATGATTCTGATGCCTGCCAGCGGACCATCGCTTATGGCGCTGAGGCGTGTCTGTGGTTGCAGCGGCAGGGCTTCCCGCAAAGGAATTCCGTGGATGATGGCAGAAGTTCCCTTGTCGGGCACCGAGCGGATCTCAAGCTGCAATCCCATCATGATGGCCAGTCGGTTGACGATTGCCAGACCTAACCCGACGCCCTGAATATCCGGTGCTCCCAGCTGACGGACCTGATAGAAATCTTCTGTCAGGTGGGGAAGGTGATGCGCCTCCACACCCTCGCCGCGATCAACGACATGCAGGGAGACCGTGTTTTTATGTCTGCGACACCCAACGAGAACAGTGCGTCCGGGGGCATATTTCAAGGCGTTGGAGATCAGGTTCTGCATCATGGTTGTCAGCAGCGCATTGTCTGTTGTCACGGTCAGGGACGATTTGACAAACACAAGCTCTGTGTCCGACCAGGCTGCCATCGCGGCGTTCTGCTGTTCGAGCTCGGCAAAAAATGATCCGAGCTGAACAGGCTCGGCCTTCGGCGTCACAGCACCGCTGTCGAGGGTCGAGATATCAAGCAAGGACCGGAACAGGCGCGCGACGCCTTGCAGGGAACGGTCGATCCGGTCAACAACGGCCACCTGTGACAATGACAGATTGGTTCGCCGCAGGCTTTCGATGAACAGGCCAATGGCGTGTACTGGCTGACGCAGATCATGGCTCGCCTGCGCCAGGAAGCGCGACTTCTGCAGGCTTGCCACCTGTGCTGCCTCGCGCGCTTCATCAACACGGCGCAGCAGGGCCATGGCGTAGGTTGGTACGATGATGGTTGTCAGCGCAAAGGCGCCAACCATCAAAGGGTGTTCGCGCCAGTAGGGTGTTGTGAACGTGATCACGCCAAGCGTGGCCAGTGCCATGATTGTTGCGGCAACCAGATAGGTCGGCCCATAGCGCAGTCCATATCCCAAAGTGATGCGGATCAGGATGGCAAACAGCAGGATGAACACCTCTCCGCCCAGCGAGACCATCATGGCAATGGCGATATAGTCCATGACCATAGCCAGATAGCGGCGTCCAACAATGATGCGTTCTGACATCACAATGTGGATGTAAAGCAGCACCGAGAAACCGAGGAAGGCCGGAATATAGCTCAGGACCACCGTATTGCTTGTCAATGCTGACATGTCCTGCGCAAAGAAGATCAGCCAGATGGCCATGCCGACGAGAACGACACAGGAAACCGCAATGCGATCCTTCGCCTGCGCGCGCTCTGCTCCCAATTCCCCCGCATCGCCTATGACACCAAAGGATAGCTTCTGAAGATCCATCAAGGACTGTCCATTTCGTCGTCGCACTTCGGTGATTTGCGCCAAGTATGTCTGTCACGCCAGTCCGGGCAACCCTTGGCCGCGCGTGCTCATGCACTAGCTCTGCATGCTGGTTAAACGAAGCGACAGAATATGGCCAGCAGCGCGACCAGAAGTGCCAGTGCGGTGCATGCACCAACGAGAACTTTCAGTGCGCGGTTGATGTCATCAGGTGTCGCGTCCTTCCTTCCGGCGCTGTTGAGGAAGGGATCGTCCACCAGATGGTCGCTGTAGCGGCGTGGCCCAGCCAGCGCCAGTCCAAGCGCTCCCGCCATTGCGGCTTCCGGCCATCCGGCGTTGGGCGATTTGTGCAGGCTAGCATCGCGCCACATCGTGGAAAGTGCTGCGTGGGGCGTGCCACCTGCCAAAGGAGATGCAACAGCTACAAGCAGGCCGGAGAGCCGCGCAGGCGCAAGATTGACAACATCATCCAATCGCGCGGCCGCCCAGCCGAAAGCCTCGTGGCGCGGTGTGCGATGGCCGATCATGGAGTCTGCCGTGTTGATCGCCTTGTAGATGGCAAGGCCCGGCAGGCCGGCAACCGCGAACCAGAAGACAGGTGCAACGACACCGTCAGAAAAGTTCTCGGCTGTTGTCTCAATGGCCGCACGGCAGACACCTGCCTCATCAAGGCTTTCCGGGTTGCGTCCCACAATCATCGAGACTGCGCGGCGCGCTTCCGCCAGACCACCTGATGCAAAGGCCGTGCTGACGCGGGCGACGTGCACATAAAGCGCGTTCTGCGCAATGAGAATGGATGCCACGAGCGCGCTGGTCCAAGGGTGTCCTGGCAGCCGGCGCAGTGCTTGATCAAGCATGGCACTTGCTGCGCCAACCACGACAACCAGAACCAGCACAGCAAGCACGCCAGACAGCTTGCGTCTGGCGAATGTGTCGTCCTCGCGGTTGAGTATCTTGTCGAGCTTGTGGATCAAGGCTCCGAACCACGCGACGGGATGCGGCCATCGCCGCCATACCGCATCGGGATCACCAATCACGGCATCGGCAAGAATTGCAAGCAGAAGCACCAGCATGGCATCCGATGACAGCAGCATCAGCGCGGGCTCAGGCGGTTGATCTGATCGGCCAGCGCCTGCATTGCCTCAGCCAGCATGGGGCCGCCGCACACTGTCAGGCGCTCCGGGATGACCATGCGCCGCTCTTGCGGAAACAGTGACTGGATGGCGGGGTGCAACAGCAGGGCCTTGCCCTGATCTTCGGCGCTGTCGCTGCTGCTGGAGAGTAGGAGCGCATCAGGCTTGAGCAGCACGATTGTTTCGAGTGACACACGGCCTCCGGATGTCAGGCCCATTTCGCTGGCGACATTCACGAAGCCCGCCTGCGTCAGCAAATCTGTCGTCAGGGATTGTGCACCCGTCACCCAGGCGCGGCGCGAGAGCGGCAGCACGCGGATTGTGCGCGCACTGGCTGCGGCCTTGAGGTTTGCCAGTGCCGCGTCAATTGCAGCGATGCGTGCTGCGGCTTTTTCTTTTGCACCGGTCAACTCGCCAAAGCGTGCGATCTGCCGCTTTGTTTCGGCAATCGATCGGACAGGCGGAAACTCTTCCATGCGCATGCCGCGCGCCTTGATGAATTCGCGGGTGGCGCGCTTTGTAAAAGTGCCCGAGACCACGAGATCAGGTTTGAGAACCATGACCTCTTCCGCTGTTCCTGATAGAATGGGCAACTGACGTGCTTCTGTGGCAAACCACGAACGGGCCGCATCCGCCGCAAAGGGGCTGAGCCCAAGGATCTGATTGCGCGGCGCAAGATCCAGCAGCAACTGATCTGTGCACATGTTGAGCGAGACGATGCTGGCTGGTTGGCCGGTTGACTGCTGTGCGGTGGCAAGCCCGGGCATGGCTGCAAGCACAAGAGCCGCCACCCACTGGCGCAGACCTTTGCGCGATGGTAACAGCCCGTGATGCAACATGGTGGTGATCTGACAGAGGCGATGGCGCGGTTTGGCGGGGGCGCTGACGGCTGGCTTGATCTCTCGACCGGCATTAATCCGCACATCTGGCCCTTGCCTGAAATCGCCCCACGCTTCTGGCAGGCCCTGCCAGCCAAACGTGATCTTCACGCCCTGCTGGATGCGGCGCGTGTTGCCTATGGTGTGCCAGACGCGGCTGCTATTGTTGCTGCGCCCGGCACGCAGGCGCTCATCCAGTGGATGCCAAGGCTTGCGCCCGCGCGTGGCGTCACTGTGCTCTCGCCCACCTACAGTGAGCATGCTGCGGCCTTCCGCGAGGCTGGCCAAAGTGTGAGGGAAGTAACAGATACCGCAGACTGGAATGGCTCGGATAATCTCATCGTGGTCAACCCCAACAACCCTGATGGCCGTATGCTCACGCAGGCAGAGCTCCGCCGGTTGGCCGAGCGTGCCACAGCTGGTGGCGGTTGGCTGATCGTTGACGAGTCCTTTGTCGACACCATGCCCGATGTCAGTTGCGTTGACCTGTGCGCGGAGTATCCGGTTGTGATCCTGCGCTCCTTCGGCAAGTTCTACGGCCTCGCCGGTGTGCGATTGGGGTTCGTGATTGCGGGAGCTGAGATTGCCCGCCGGTTCGAGATTGCACTGGGACCATGGGCTGTTGCCGGTCCAGCGCTGGCCATTGGACGGGCTGCACTGGCTGATGTTGTCTGCGCTGATGACATGCGCCGGCGTCTGGTGCTTGAAGCTGCCGCGCTTGATGCTGTGCTTGTTTCCGGTGGTCTTGAAATTGTGGGCGGCACCACGCTCTATCGTCTCGTGCGCAGCGCTGATGCAACGGGGTTGCATGATCATCTGGCCAATCATCGTATCTGGACAAGACGCTTTGACTGGGACCACACGCTCCTGCGCTTTGGCCTGCCCGGTGATGCTGCCGGACTGGAGCGCTTGGCTGGAGCGCTGTCGTCTCACGCCAGACCCCAGGGCGTCACGGCTGTTTCACCACCGGCTTCCTGACGCAGGGCAGTGACGCCGTAAACCTCGGCCATCCGCGCATCGGTCAACACGTCGGTGGGTGCGCCATGGGCGGCAATGCGGCCTTCCTGCATCAGCACAATCTCATCAGCCAGACGGCTGGCAAGGCCGATGTCATGGGTGACAACAATCACCAGTGCACCCTGTCGCGTTTCTGTCCTCAGCTGCTGCATGACGGTGATCTGGTGGCGCGGATCAAGCGAAGCCGTTGGCTCATCGGTGAGCAGCACTTTCGCCTCAACTGCGAGCACGCGGGCCAGCATCACACGTGCCCTCTCGCCACCTGATAGCGTCATCACGGATTGATCAGCGTAGCGCTGCGTGTCTGTCCGCAACATCGCTGTATCGACAGCGGCCGCGTGGGCAGCATCCATGCGACCGGGATCAGCAAGGCCATGCGGCAGACGCCCCAGAGCCACCACTTCGCGTGCCGTCAATGGCCAGTGAATCTGATGTCCCTGCGGCAGATATCCAATGCGTCTCGCCCGTTCTTTCCGGTTCATGCTCACAACGGATGCGCCATTCAGCGTGATGCTGCCTGTGGCCGGAAGCAATCCTGCAATGGCTTTCAGAAGGGTTGTCTTGCCAGCACCATTGGGGCCAAGCAGCGCGATCAGCCGGTTGCCTGCAAGCTCCAGTGAAACGTCCTGCACGATTGCGCGACCGGCAAGCGACACGCTGACATGCTTGAGAGAAAGCGCCTCGCTCATGTGATGCCACCCGCGAGGCTGCGGCGCTGGCGCACGATAAGCCAGAGGAAAAACGGCACGCCGATGATCGAGGTCAGCACACCCACCTTGATGTCTGATGTGGAGGGGATGAGGCGAACCGCAATGTCCGCTGACAGCAAAAGACAGGACCCCGTGAAGGCAGCAGGCAGCAGCAAGCGCGCCGGATCGTGGTTCACCAAGGGGCGCATGAGATGCGGCGCAACCAATCCGATAAAGCTGATGGTGCCTGCCACCGCGACCGAGGCACCAACGCCGAGCGCCACACCGGTGATCACGACAAAGCGCAGCACAGCGACATTGACGCCAAGGCTTTCCGCCGCCTCCTCCCCAAGGGTGAGAGCACGAAACGCGCCTCGCTGGACATAGAGCAGCACCATCGCTGCCGCGATGAAGGGCAGTGCCATCACCACATGCCGCATGGACCTGTCCTCCAGCGAGCCCAGCAGCCAGAAGGCGATTTCAAGGGCTGCAAAAGGATTGGGAGCAAGGTTCATGGCAAGGGCTGTGCCCGCGCCTGCCAGCGCAGAAATGGCAAGGCCGGACAGGATGAGCAACAGCAAGGAGGCGTTGCGGCCTGCCACGGTGATGAGAGCAAACACCGACAGGAACGCGCCAAGAATGGCAGCCAGCGGCAGGCCCCAAGAAAGCGCATCTGTCAGGCCGAGCGAGATGGTCGAGACGGCGGCGAAGGCGGCTGTCTGCGGGGCACCAAACAGCGAGGGAGCAGCCAGCGGATTGCGCAGCAAGCCTTGCATGGCAGCACCCGAAAGGCCCAGAACCGCACCAATCGCAAGGGCAAGAATGGCGCGGGGCAGGCGGATCTCCCGCACAATCACCGCATGCGGCGTGCCGTCCGCCATCAAGGCAGCCAGAACCGCATTCGGCGCAATCCGCACGGGCCCGACGCCGAGGGACACAATGAACAGTGCCGCAGCAGAAAGGGCCAGTGCCGGGACAAGCCAGAGGCGTGATGTTGTCATCCTGTCCTCTGTCCCAAAGCGCTTACCATGTGGCCGTCAATCCACCATAAAAGGCGCGGCCTGTCGTGCCGTAATTCACGGCTTCCTGATACTTTGCATTGGTGATGTTCTCAACGCGCCCATGCACTTTCAGACCGGTGTTGATCGCATACTCGGCATTGATATCAAGCCTCGCGTAAGGAGCGAGCCGGCTGCGCTCGTTGGCGCTGGAGAAGCGCCCCGATACAGCAACAACCGATGGTTCAATCATCAATCCGGTCACAGGCGTGATCTGGAAGGCCATACGTCCCTGATGGTTGGGGCGGCGTGCAAGGGTCAGGTTCGTCACCGAGTCCTTGGCATGCAGGTAGGTGTAGACAGTGCTCGCGGAGAGCCAGCCTTCAATCAATGTTGCCCGTGCGCCAAGCTCAGCACCTGATGTGCTTGCCCGCGAAACGTTGACGTAGCAGCCAAATGTCTGCGTTGGGAGGCAGCGCGATCCGGTCTCGAAATTGATGAGATTGCGGAAGCGGTTGGCAAACACAGTGGCCGTAAGGGTCACGCGACCGCCCAGGATATCCTGATCAACGCCAGCGTCGACACCAAGGCTCTTTTCAGCGGAGAGATTGGCTGTGCCATATTGCGGTGAAAAGCGCTGGAACAGCGTTGGAGCCTTGCCGCCGGTGCCTGCACTCGCGCGGAACTTCGTGCCGGTCTCGATGATGTTGTAGGCGGCCGTGGTGCGCCAGGTCATGAATGCATCAGCATCGGACACCTTGTCATAGCGCCCGCCGAAAGACACTGTCAGCCTTTCGCCAAGCGGCAACTGCCAAAGTCCAAAGAGTGAGTTTGTCAACTGGTCGGCGGCGATGGTGCGTTGTTTGAATGTGGGCACAGGCAGAAGATTCCGGTCGAAGGAATCAGCGGTTTCCCGCTCGCTGCGCGCTCCAAAAATGAAGGTGCCAAACTGCTTCAATCGCAAGTTGCCTTGATATTCAGCACCCAGACGATCGCCAATGAAATCGGATCGTGTGCGTGTTTCGCGCAGTCGGCCAGCGACGAGCGAAAAGGATGAATCGAAGAAAAATCGCTCGGAACGGTTGGCGAAAATCTGCAGCGAATGCGTCAGCTGATTATCAAGAGTATCAAGCTCAGCCTTGGCGCTTACCTGCGTGAAGCGCCTCTTGCCCAGGCTTGGCGTATCAGGATAGCGGCCAAAGGCTGCGTCATATTCAGCCTTCTGATCGACAGCAGTTACGCTGACCTCGGCCCGGAAACCTGTGCGCGGATCGTAGCCGATGCGGCCAAATCCACCGATGCGCGAACTCGCGTCTTTCTCGAATGCGCCACCATTGGGGGTCTCAAGCCTGCCAATGCGATAGCCGTAGCGTGAGAAGCCTTCCGTGCGCTGGGCCACGGCAGAAAGCGCGTAGCTCCATGCGCCTGTTGAGCCTGCGACAGAGCCAGTGGTGCTGATTGTGCCGTAGCTGCCGCCTTCAACACGGATGCTGCGGACAGGCTCTCCGCGCCCGCGCTTCGTGATGATGTTGATGACACCGCCCATGGCATCAGAGCCATAAAGCGCAGACTGCGGGCCTCGCAGCACCTCAATGCGCTCGATCAGGCCCGGTGCCAGAAGGGCACCTTCAAATTCGCCGTTGGCACCGGATGGATCGTTCAGCCGCACGCCGTCCAGCAGCACGAGCGTTTGACCGGCATTGGCACCGCGCAGGCGGATAGAGGTTGTGGCACCCGTTCCCCCTGTCTCGGTGATATCAAGGCCCGGCACCTGCCGCAGCACATCCGCCAGAGAAGATGCGCTGCCACGTTGGATGTCTTCGCTGCGCAGCACTGTGATCGCGCTGCCCGTCCGCTGGATAGCCGTTGGTGTGCGGTTTGCGGTGACTGTGACAAAGAGAGGAAGATTTGTGCTGGCAGGTTCTGGATTTGTTGGTGCGGTTTGTGCACTGACAGAAAATGCACTGCAAAGCAGCGTTGTTGCGGCGAATGCCGCCGGGTAAAACTTCGACATGGAGCCTCCGCCGGCCCTCCGCCGGTTCGCTGTTGAACACAACTTCCGGCCGGTCTCCTGGCTCGCGGCTCTAACGCGGTTTTCGCCCTTCCCGATCCCGAACATGGAACCAGTGGTCATGCGAAAAACGCTCGCCGCTCACAGTTGCGGGGGCAGCCGCCGGATCAGGCCAATGGCCCTTACGGCGTTCCCGTTTCACCTTCCCTGCGGAAGGCACCGAAAGCCGAAGTTTTCAAGCACAGCAAAAACAATTGTACAAGAACAAAAAGGAAAATTAGTTTTGTCTCCACAGCGGAAGGCCGTTGAACAGCAGCATGACAGGAGCTCCGATGAAGGGCACAGCGATGACGATCCGCTCGCTTCAGATCAGGGCAGTGGATGTGCCGCTTGATCCACCGGTGAAAGCATCTGCCGGTGCGGTGACCAGCGCGCCCCTCGTGTTGATTGATCTCCATACGGAAGAGGGCATAACCGGGCGCGCCTATATCTTCACCTATACGAAGCTTGCCCTTGGCCCGACAGCAAGTCTGTTGAGCAATCTGGAACCGATGATCAAAGGTCAATCCCTGCATCCCGCTGCATTGTCCGACATGCTGACTGCGCGGTTCAAACTGCTGGGAACAGAAGGCCTGCTCGGCATGGCGCTGGCCGGGCTTGATATGGCGGCATGGGATGCGCTGGCGCGCGCGCAGGGTTTGCCGCTTTGCGCGCTTCTGGGAGGTAACCCCGCCACAGGTACATCGGCCTATGCCTCCTTGCGCGGCTGGGAAGCTGCCGAGATTGCAAGCGAAGCCGAGACCGCCATGCAGGCTGGTTTCAAGGCCGTGAAGCTGAAATTCGGCCACCCTACACTGGCCGCCGAGAGGGAGGTTTACAACACTGTCCGGCGTGCTGTCGGACCGGATGTGGCCATCCTTGTAGATCCCAATCAGGCCTTCACTGTGCCGGAGGCCATCACCCGCGCTCAGGCCTATGCCGATTGGGGCATTGCCTGGCTGGAGGAACCCATCCGCTGGGATGATATGGAAGGGCATGCCGCCATTCGCCGGGCTGTGCCGGGTCTTCCCGTCCAGCGGGGCGAGAACGACTGGGGACCGAATGGCATTGCACGCTCCATCGCTGCCGGAGCATCAGTCCTTCTCATGCCTGATGTGATGAAGGTTGGTGGCGTCACCGGCTGGATGCGCGCCACAGCGCTGGCCGCTGCAGCGGGCATTCCCGTCAGCAGCCATCTTTTCATAGAGTTCAGTGCGCATTTGCTCAGCGCGACACCCAACCGCCATTATCTTGAGTGGCTGGACGTTGCAGCCCCTGTGCTCGCCGAAGGCAGTTCGTGCCTTGTTGATGGCAAGGGTATGCCGCATTCCGGCCCCGGTTGTGGGTTGGTCTGGGATGATGCCGCAGTGACACGTTACGCCATCTGATCACGGCTTTGTGAAAACATCATCTTATAGATGACACCTGAAACAGATGGAGTAGTCTGGACGGGTTCAAAAAAGCGCTGCTGTTCGAAACGGGAGGACAAAATGGCGAAACTGACAATCAATGGTGTGGTGCGTGATCTTGATGTGCCGCCGGATACACCACTGCTCTGGGCCCTGCGCGAGCAGGCAGGTTTGACAGGCACCAAGTATGGTTGCGGTGTCGCGGCCTGCGGAGCTTGCACGGTGCATATCGATGGTGAGGCTGTGCGCTCCTGCGCCATGCCGGTGAGCGCAGTCGGTGCCAACCAGAAGATTGTCACAATAGAGGGGCTCTCGCCTGATTCATCCCATCCCGTGCAAAAGGCCTGGCTGGCGCTTGAAGTGCCCCAGTGCGGCTACTGCCAGTCCGGCATGATTATGTCTGCGGCCGCCCTGCTGGCGAAAACGCCGAAGCCCACAGATGCTGATATCGATGCGAACATCACCAACATCTGCCGTTGCGGCACGTATAACCGCGTGCGTGCAGGCATCAAGCAAGCCGCTGGCATCTGAGGGGAGACAGGATCATGACACATCAGCTTGATGTTTCCCGCCGTGGTTTTATCGCCACTGCCGGTGCCGCCGCCGGGGCTTTCAGCCTTGGCTTTTCCATTCATGCCGCCAAGGCACAGGGCGCTGCCCAGCCAGAGGTGAACGCCTGGGTCGTCATCAAGCCTGATGACACCGTGGTTGTCCGCATTGCGCGCTCTGAAATGGGGCAGGGCACCTTGACTGGCCTCTGCCAGCTTGTGGCTGAAGAGCTGCAGTGCGATTGGGCGAAGGTGACATGGGAATATCCCACACCGGGCCAGAACGTGGCACGCAACCGTGTCTGGAGAAACTTCTCCACCGGTGGCAGCCGTGGAATTCGCGAATCCGAGCAGTATGTCCGCGAAGGCGGTGCTGCGGCCCGCATGATGCTGGTGCAGGCTGCTGCAACGGGCTGGGGTGTGCCCGCCGCTGATTGCTCCGTTGCGAAAGGCGTGATCACGCACGCTGCCTCTGGCCGCAGCACAACCTATGGCAAGGTGGCCGATGCAGCCGCCAAACTGACACCGCCAACGCAGGTCACCCTGAAGAACCCGAAAGACTGGACCATCGCCGGCAAGAGTCTCGCGCGGCTTGATACAGTCGACAAGCTGAACGGCAAGCAGATCTATGGCTTTGACCTGAAGCTTCCCGGCATGCTCAATGCCTCGATCAAGGCCTGCCCGGTCTTTGGTGGCAAACTGGTCAGCTTTGATGAAGCCAAGGCGATGTCCATGCCGGGCGTCAAGAAGGTGGTCCGCGTTGATGATCGCACGGTTGCCGTCGTCGCCGATACATGGTGGCAGGCGCAATCAGCCCTTACTGCAATGCCGATCGTCTGGGACGAAGGCCCGCATGCCAAGGTCAGCAGTGCCGATATCGACAGGATGCTGAAAGAAGGCCTTACCGCCGAACAGGCCTATGAGGGCAACAAGCAGGGCGACGCTAAGGCAGCCATTTCCGGTGCAGTGAAGAAGGTGGAAGCCACCTATAGCTATCCGTTCCAGAACCATGCCTGCATGGAGCCGATGAACGCCACAGCACTCTGGACCCCTGACAAATGCGAGGTCTGGTGCCCGACCCAAAACGGTGAGGCCGCCTTTGGCGCGGCGGTGCAGGCCTCCGGTCATCCCGCAGCCAAGGTTGAGGTGTACAAGCTTCACCTCGGAGGTGGTTTCGGAAGGCGTGGACGCTCGGACTATGTCATTCAGGCCGTGAATATCGCCAAGCAGATGCCCGGTGTGCCGGTGAAACTGCTGTGGTCCCGCGAGGAAGACATGGCGCATGGCACTTATCACCCCATCACCATGTGCAAGATGACCGGTGGTCTTGATGCACAAGGCAATCTTGTCGGCCTGCACATGCGGATTTCCGGCCAGTCCATTCTGGCTGGCGTCAACCCGCAGGGCCTGCAGAACGGGCGCGATCCCGTGGTGTTCCAGGGCCTCAGCCCCGGCGGTGCAGAAGGGCCCTTCGGCTACGGTGTGCCGAATCTCCTCATCGAGCATGCCATGCGCAACCCGCATGTGCCGCCGGGCTTCTGGCGCGGCGTCAACCTCAACCAGAACGCCATCTATGTCGAATGCTTCATGGATGAGTTGGCGAAGGAAGCGAACGTCGATCCATTGGAGTTCCGTCGCCGGTTGATGAAGAATACACCCAAGCATCTCGCGGTGCTTGAGGCTGTGGCCAAGGGCATTGGCTGGGACAAGCCTGCTCCGGCGGGCATCTTCCGTGGCCTCTGCCAGATCATGGGCTTTGGCAGCTATGTGGCGGCCGCGGCAGAAGTGTCTGTTCTGCCAGACGGCAAGATCAAGGTGCACCGCATCGTGGCCTCCACCAACCCCGGCCATGTGGTCAACCCAAATCAGGTGGAAGCGCAGATCGAGGGTTCGTTCGTCTACGGTCTCTCGGCAGCTCTCTATCAGGAGTGCACGGTCAAGGATGGCCGGATTGTCGAGCAGAACTTCGACACCTATCCGCCCATCCGCATCGACGAAATGCCGAAGGTTGAAT
The DNA here is from genome assembly GCA_051649305.1 of Beijerinckiaceae bacterium. GTDB lineage: Bacteria > Pseudomonadota > Alphaproteobacteria > Rhizobiales > Beijerinckiaceae > JADCCX01. The sequence goes on along the minus strand of JBOFGV010000096.1, from coordinate 77,907 downwards.
CCATCCTTATTCCGGATGGCACCTTCTGGGGTGGGGTGGGTGAGCCAACCATCGCAGTGGCGGCTCCGGCAGTGCTCAATGCCATCTTCGCGGCAACGGGCAAGCGCATCCGTAATCTGCCGATGAAGAACACGGATCTGAAGCGGGCGTGACAGGATGGAAGCAAAGCGCAGGGCTTCTCCTTCTCCCCTTGTGGGAGAAGGAGACCTTCGCGTCAGCGAAGGTCGGATGAGGGGTCTTGCGAAGCAGTCTTTTGGTAACGGCGGATCGGGAAGAGTGAGGGAGACGCACGTCGACCTCTCATCCGCCCCGCAGCTGCGGGGCACCTTCTCCCGCAAGGGGAGAAGGATGGCGCTTGTACTGTTGGCGTTTATGCATTTGCCTGCCTATTCGCAAACAGCACCGATCGTAGTTACAAGCAACGCGGTGGAAGCCCCACTGGAAGGCCTCAGCGGCGATGCCGCGCGTGGCCGCGCCATTGTGACCAACCGGCAAAAAGGCCTGTGCCTGCTTTGCCATTCCGGGCCGTTTCCGGAAGAGCGGTTTCAGGGCAATCTTGCGCCTTCTCTGACGGGTGCAGGGTCACGCTCAAACGAAGGTGAATTGAGGTTGCGCATGGTGGACAGCCGCAGGGTCAATGCTGACAGCATCATGCCTGCGTATTTTGTGACCGATGATCGCAACAGGGTTGGCCCTGCATTCGCTGGCAAGCCTATTTTGAGCGCGCAGGAAATTGAAGACGTGGTGGCGTTTCTGAAAGAACTGAAGGAGTGATGACAGCATGACAATGTATCATCAGGCAACACGCAGGACCGTTTTGACCGCTCTTGCTGGCGGCGCGGCGCTCGTGCTTTCAGGCCCTTCTGTCGCCGAAACCGCCGACATGGAAGCGGCGATCAAGGCCTTCACCAAAGGGGCGAGTGTTACACCCGGCAAGGTCAAGATCGACATCTCGCCGCTGGTGGAAAACGGCAATTCTGTTTCTTGTGGTGTGGTGGTGGAAAGCCCAATGACGCAGGCGAGCTTTGTGCGCCGCATCGCGCTTTTTAACGAGAAGAACCCGCAGCCCGACATCGGTGTATTCCATCTCAATCCACGGGCGGGAAGAGCCCAGGTTGATACGCGCATTCGTCTGGCCACAACGCAACATCTGGTGGCCATTGCTGAAATGAACGATGGTTCCCTCTGGTCTGACAAGATCGAGGTCATCGTCACCATTGCTGCCTGTCTGGAGGAGTGACCATGGCCACCGCCCTGCTTTACACACCAAAGACAGCGAAGCGCGGCGAGATCATTGCTCTGAAAGCGGTGTTCTCCCACCCGATGGAAACCGGCTACCGCAAAGACGTTGCCGGCAAAACAATCGAGCGCGATATCATCACCACATTCACCTGCCGTTATGACGGGGCAGAAATCTTCCGGGCGGATTTTTCTCCTGCCATTGCCGCCAACCCGTTCATCAGCTTTACGACGGTCGCCACCAACTCCGGCCCTATCGTTTTCACCTGGACAGATGGCGCCGGCAAAAGCTGGAACGAGACTGCCCAGCTCGCCGTTTCTGCCTGAGCAGGGCAGGGGTATGAACCAAAAGTTTCGGCACTGGCTTGTGGGCATCACCATTGTGTTGATAGCGGGCGGGCTGTCCGCTGAGGTCTCTGCCCAAGGCATTCCGCCCGCTGAGCGACGCTCCGGCTTTGACCAGATGGGCGCTGATCCGCAGGGCATGCAGCGCGATGATACGCGCAACCCCGCGATGCTCTGGGTGCTGGAAGGAAGCCGACACTGGGTCGCTGATCCCGGCACTGGCAAACCAGCATGTGCAGGCTGTCACAACGATGCAGCCGAGAGCATGAAGGGTGTAGCGGCGCGCTATCCCGCGTTTGATCAGAGCGCAGGCAAGCCGATTGATCTCGCGGGACGCATCCAGCAGTGCCAGTCCGACCGGCAGGGCAAGCCAGCTTCGCCACGCGAAAGCCGCGCTCTTCTGGCACTGGCAAGCTACGTCGGCATGCAGTCGCGTGGCGCGCGCATTGAAGCCTCGGCAGACCAGCGCCTTGCGCCGTCAGCGGCCAAAGGCCAGCAGTTGTTCACCACGAGGCTTGGCCAACTCAATCTCTCCTGCGCCCAGTGTCATGATGACAACTGGGGCAAGTCGCTTGGCAGTAGCGTTGTTCCGCAGGGCCATCCCAATGGCTATCCGCTCTATCGATTGGAGTGGCAGGGTGTCGGCTCATTGCAGCGCCGCATCCGCAATTGCCTCACGGGCGTGCGGGCTGAGCCCTTTGCCTACGGCGATCCTGATCTCATCAATCTGGAGCTGTACCTGCGCGAGCGTGCGGTTGGTTTGGTGATGGAAATCCCGGCGGTGCGCCCTTAGCGGTCAGCGCTTGTTTGCCTTGCGCCAGGCTTCAAAGTCGATCTTGGATTGCGGATCCGTTGGCGGATAAAGCCCGAGGATCGAGCGGCCTTCCAGCACCTTCTCCGTCACAAAATCCTCGAAGGCCGTCATCTCGATGGCTTCCTGTGCGATCTCGTCGGCAATGCCTGCCGGAATGACAATCACGCCCTCGCGGTCACCCACAATCACATCACCGGGAAACACCGGCGCGTCCCCGCATCCTATGGGACCGTTGATCTCGATGGCTTCATGCAGCGTCAGGTTGGTAGGCGACGACGGGCGGGAGTGATAGGCGGGGATAGCGAGTTCCGCGATCTCCGGGCTGTCACGAAAACCACCATCGGTCACCACGCCGGCAACACCACGCTTCATCAGGCGCGACACCAGAATACCACCTGCAGAAGCGGCGCGCGCATCCTTGCGGCTGTCGATCACCATCACTGCACCCGGCGGGCAATCCTCCACAGCCTTGCGTTGCGGATGATCACGGTTCTGGAACACGCTGAGCTGGTTGCGGTCTTCCCGCGCTGGCATGTAGCGCAGGGTGAAAGCCTCACCCACCATGTTAGGACCATTGGGGTTGAGCGGGCGCACATCCTGAATGAACTGGTTGCGCAACCCGCGCTTGAAGAGCGCCGTGCAGAGTGTCGCGACGGAGACTTTCATCAGGGCTGCGCGTGTGGCAGGGGTTAGGGACATCAGATCAGGTCTTTCAAAAAATCACAGGCTCTGTCACCGGCGCGCCAAAGTCAGTTTCCAGAAAATCAAAGTCGCAACCCTCATGCGCCTGCTTGATGTGCTGGCTGAACATCCAGCCATAACCGCGCTCGTAGCGGGGTTGCGGCTTGGGCCATGCTGTACGCCGCGCCGCCAGTTCCGCCTCCAGCACATCCATCGAGATGCTGCGGTTGGGCACATCGACTGTGATGATGTCCCCGGTCTGCACCAGCGCCAGCGGACCGCCGAGATAGGACTCCGGCGAGACGTGCAGGATACAGGCACCGTAGCTGGTGCCGCTCATACGGGCATCAGAGATGCGCACCATATCGCGCACGCCCTGTTTGACGAGCTTTTTTGGGATGGGGATCATGCCCCATTCCGGCATGCCGGGTCCGCCCAGCGGGCCAGCATTGCGCAGCACCAGCACGCTGTCTTCAGTCACATCCAGATCATCCCGGTCGATGCGGGCTTTGAGATCAGGATAGTCGTTGAAGACAACCGCCGGGCCGGAATGTTTGAGAAACTTTTGTGCTGATGCCGAGGGCTTGGTGACGCAGCCATCGGGCGCGAGATTGCCCTTGAGCACTGCCAATGCACCCTCGTTGTAGATCGCGTTATCAAGCGGGCGAATGACATCATCGTTGAAGACCACGACATCCTTCAATTCGTGATGCCAGTTCTGGCCAGTCACCGTGATCTGGTCGAGATCAAGGAAGGGCGTGAGGCGCGACAGCAGGCCGAGCAGGCCACCGGCGTAGTAGAAATCCTCCATCAGATATTTATCGCCCGAGGGGCGCACATTGGCGATGACCGGCACGCGGCGAGAGGCTGCGTCAAAGTCATCAAGGCCGATGGCATGGCCAGCACGTCGTGCCATGGCGATCATATGGATCACGGCATTGGTGGAGCAGCCCATGGCCATGGCGGTGACGATGGCATTCTGGAACGCTGCATGGGTGAGGATCTTGTCTGGCGTCAGATCTTCCCAGACCATGCCGACAATGCGACGTCCAGCATCGGCGCACATGCGGATGTGGTTGCTGTCAACGGCGGGCAGGGATGATGTGCCGGGGATGCAGAAGCCCAGCGCATCAGCCAGGCCAGTCATGGTGGAGGCCGTCCCCATAGTCATGCAGACGCCGGGAGAACGGGCGATGCCCACTTCCATCTCCTGCCAGACCTTGTCCGAGATATTGCCTGCGCGCCGCTCGTCCCAGTACTTGAACGCATCGGAGCCAGACCCCAGCACCTTGCCCTGCCAGTTGCCGCGCAGCATTGGCCCGGCAGGCACAAAGATCGCGGGCAAGCCGGCGCTGATGGCGCCAAGGATTAACCCCGGTGTTGTTTTGTCACACCCGCCCATCAGCACCGCGCCATCCACAGGGTGAGAGCGGATCAACTCCTCTGTCTCCATCGCCAGAAAGTTGCGGTAGAGCATGGTCGTCGGCTTCACCTTGCCTTCCGTCAGCGAGATCGCTGGCAGCTCGATGGGGAACCCTCCGGCCTGCAAAATGCCGCGCTTCACATCCTCCACCCGCGTCTTGAAATGCTGGTGGCAAGTGGCAATCTCGGACCATGTGTTGATGACCGCAATCACCGGCTTGCCGACATAATCCTCGGCTGAAAAGCCAAGCTGGTTCATGCGCGAGCGATGGCCGAAGGAGCGGAAATCGTCGGGCGCAAACCAGCGGGCGGAGCGAAGGGTATCAGGTGTTTTACGGGTCACGGTATTCTCAGTCCACGCTCACCTTGGCAACCTTGGCGACCTCGGCCCATTTCGCCATTTCAGCCGCCACGAACTTCTGCTGTTCCTCAGGCGTGTTGCCGCCAACCACGAAGCCGTTCTTCACAAGCTTCTCCTGAATGGCTGCACTTTGCAGGGCTTTCTTTGCTTCGGCATGCAACCGGTCAATAATGGCTTTTGGTGTGCCTGCGGGTGCGGCCAGACCGTTCCAGGAAACGGCCTCAAAACCGGGATAGCCCTGCTCGGCAATCGTCGGCGTTGTCGGTGCGCCGGGGTTGCGCTCAAGGCTCGCCACGCCGATCATTTTTACCATCCCGGCGGCCGCTTGCGCGAAAGCCATGTCCTGATTGATGAACATCATGGGCACCTGACCGCCGATCACATCGTTCATGGCTGGCGCGCCACCGCGATAGGGCACATGCTGGATATCGAGACCCGCTTTCAGTTTGAGCAGTTCCATCGCCATATGGCCTGAGGCACCCATGCCAGATGAGGCGTAGTTGAACTTTCCGGGGTTGGCTTTCACATGGGCCAAAAACTCTTTTAGGTCCTTCGCCGGGAAATCCTTGTTGACCACAAGCACGTTCGGCCCGCTGGTCATCATGGTGATGTGGGCGAAGTCCTTGAATGAATCATATGGCATGGTTTTGTAGATGCCGTGGTTGACCGCATTGGACCCCACGCCGGTTGCCAGCAAAGTGTAGCCATCAGCAGCGGCCTTTGCCACTTGTGCAGAACCGACGTTGCCATTGGCACCTGGCTTGTTTTCAACAACCACCGCCTGACCAAGCGGCCCTGTGATTTCCTGTCCCACAAGACGGGCGGTGACGTCCGTTGTGCCACCTGCCGGGAATGGCACGACCAAGGTGATTGCCCTGCCGGGCCATGCCTGCGCACTGGCGGGCCTTGTGATGAGGGCAGCTCCTGCGCCAGTCAGAACAAGGCGGCGATCAGGCTTGAAAATCTCTTTCATGGCGTCTCTCCCAAAACGTCTTTTTTATTTATTGCCAGACAGTCTATCGAGAAACAGCGTCTTGTCTACAGGCCGTATCTCCTCAGGCGCGCCGCTTGTTGTAGACGTCAAACTGCACGGCGGCGAGCAGCACCAGGCCCTTGATCACCTGCTGCCAGTCGATGCCGATGCCAAGGATCGACATGCCGTTGTTCATGATGCCCATGATGAAAGCGCCGATCACCGCGCCGATGATGGTGCCGACACCGCCGTAAGCCGAAGCCCCGCCGATGAAGCAGGCAGCGATGACATCGAGCTCAAACGAAACACCTGCCTTGGGTGTGGCAGTGCTGAGGCGGGCTGCGAAGATAATGCCTGCGAGTGCAGCCAGCACGCCCATGTTGACGAAGGCAAGGAACGTCAATCGCTCCGTGTTGACGCCCGAAAGCTTGGTCGCCTTCTCGTTGCCACCCAGCGCATAGATGCGGCGGCCCACCGTGGTGCGGCCTGCGATGAAGGAATAGAGCGCTATCAGCACGCCCATGATCACCAGCACATTGAGGATGCCCTTATAGGTGGCGAGCAGATAGGTGAGGGCGATGATGCCGCAGAAGGCAATCAGGTTCTTGATGACAAACACGATCTGCGGTTCGTCCTCCATGCCATGCGCCTGCTCGTTGGCGCGCTGGCGGATGTTGAGTCCAATGACCAGAACCGCAATCATCACACCCAGCGCCATCGATGTGACGTGGAAGCCTTTCGTGCCTGTGACATCGGGAATGAAGCCTGCTCCCATCTCAATGACGCCGGGCGGCAGTGGCCCGACAGACTGGCCCTGCAACAGCCAGAGTGTCAGACCACGGAACACCAGCATGCCCGCCAGCGTGACAATGAAGGACGGGATTTTCTGATAGGCCACAAAGTAGCCTTGGGCCGCGCCAATCAGGCCGCCAACGACAAGACAGAGCGGAATGGCGATGGCCGGATGCCAGTTCCATTGCACCATCATCACCGCCGCCAATCCGCCGACAAAGGCGCAGACCGAGCCGATGGAGAGATCAATGTGGCCCGCCACAATGATCAGCAGCATGCCCAGCGCCATGATGATAATGTAGCTGTTTTGCGAAATCACGTTCGTCAGGTTCACGGGCTTGAACAATGTGCCATCGGTGGCGATGCCGAAGAAAATCATGATTGCCATCAAAGCGAGCAGCATGCCGTAATCACGGATGTTGCTGCGCAGATAGGCGAGGGTCGAACGGGCTGGCTCAGCCGTGCCTGCAGTCGTCTGGACACTCATGCTTTCGCTCCGTGTTGAATGATGGCTGCCATAATCTTTTCCTGGCTCGCTTCGCTGACCGGCATTTCAGCCGCAATCGCACCTTCGTTCATCACGTAGATGCGGTCAGCGATGCCCAGTAGTTCGGGCATTTCCGATGAGATCAAGAGGATTGCCTTGCCGCTTTCGGCGAGCTCGTTGATGATCTTGGCGATCTCGTATTTGGCCCCGACATCGATGCCGCGCGTGGGTTCATCAAGGATGAGAAGCTCGGGTTCCGTGAACAGCCATTTGCCCAACACAACCTTCTGCTGGTTGCCGCCGGAAAGCTCTACCGCTTTTTGAAACACGCCAGCGCTCTTGATTTTCAGGCGGTCGCGAAAGCCGGTCGCGACTTTCAGTTCGGCGATATCATCCATGATGGCATGGCGCGAAACAGCCTTCAGATTGCCGAGCGAGATGTTCTGCTTGATAGGATCATCCAGCACCAGCCCCAGCGCCTTGCGGTCCTCGGTGACATAGGCGATGCGCTGGGCCAGCGCTTTTGGCACGGTGCTAAGATCAACCACAGCGCCGTTCATGCGCGCTTCGCCGGAAATCTTCTGGCCGTAGGAGCGGCCAAAAACGCTCATGGCGAATTCAGTGCGGCCTGCCCCCATCAAGCCGGCAATACCCACCACCTCACCCTTCCGGACATTGAGGTTGATGCCCTTGATCATCAGGCGGTCAGCATGCTGGGCATGATGCACGCGCCAGTCTTTCACCTCAAACAGCACATCGCCAACTTTGGCATTGCGTTTGGGATAGCGGTCCTCAAGGGCGCGGCCCACCATGTTCTGGATGATCCAGCTTTCGGTCACATCAGCAATGTCGCGGGTGGCCACTGTCACGCCATCGCGCAGCACAGTCACGCGGTCAGCCACCTTCAGAACCTCGTTCAATTTGTGCGAGATGATGATGGACGTGATGCCCTGCCGCCGGAATTCCTGCAGCAAGACAAGCAGCGCATTGCTGTCGGTTTCATTCAGGCTGGCGGTTGGCTCATCAAGGATCAGCAGCTTGACCTTCTTGGACAGCGCCTTGGCAATTTCCACAAGCTGTTGCTTGCCAACACCGATGTCTGTGACGAGGGTTGCAGGCGATTCTTTCAGGCCCACGCGCGCCAGCAAATCGCGTGTGCGGCTGAAGGCCGTCGGCCAGCTGATGACGCCGCCCTTTGCAGTTTCGTTGCCCAGAAAGATGTTCTCTGCAATCGAAAGAAGCGGCACCAGCGCCAGCTCCTGATGGATGATGATGATGCCCGCATGCTCGGAATCCGCGATGCCGCGAAAGCGTCGCTCCTCACCGTCAAAATGGATGGAACCGCCATAGCTGCCATGTGGATAAACGCCGGATAGCACTTTCATGAGCGTTGATTTGCCGGCACCGTTTTCACCAACGATGGCGTGAATGTGCCCTTCCGTGACCGTGAGGGTCACATCCGTCAGCGCCTTGACGCCGGGGAAGGATTTCGAGATGCCGCGCATCTCCAGCACAGGGCTTGCTTCGCCCCGATCCGCAGCAAGGCGTGCCTCATCGCGCATCGGGGCAGTCTGGTTTGTCATGACAGTCGAACTAATCAATCAGCGCAACTGTGTTTCCTTGTAGTAGCCTGAATCAATAAGGATGGCTTTCCAGTTGGTCTTGTCAACAGCAACCGGCTTCAGCAGGAAGGCAGGCACAACCTTGACGCCGTTGTCGTAGGTCTTGGTGTCGTTGATCTCAGGTGCTTTGCCAGACAACACGGCATCAATCATGCCAGATGTCACTTTGGCGAGATCACGCGTGTCCTTGAAGATCGTCGAGTGCTGGACGCCTGCGATGATCGACTTCATGGAGGCGATTTCAGCATCCTGACCTGAGACGAGCGGGAAGGGCTGGCTGGCAGTGCCGTAGCCAACAGCGCGGAGCGACGACAGGATGCCGATGGAGAGGCCATCATAAGGCGAGAGCACGGCATCAACACGCTTCGAGGTGTAGTGGGCCGACAGGAGGTTATCCATGCGGGCCTGCGCCACAGCGCCATCCCAGCGCAGGGTGCCGACCTTTTCCATGCCCATCTGGCCGGAAGCAACCACCAGTTTCTTCTGGTCGATCAATGGCTGCAACACGGACATTGCACCGTTGTAGAAGAAGAAGGCGTTGTTATCGTCAGGTGAACCACCGAAGAGCTCGATGTTGAACGGGCCCTTGCCCTGATTGACGCCAAGGCCGTTGACGAGCGTTGTGGCCTGCAACACACCCACCTGGAAGTTGTCGAAGGTGGTGTAGAAATCCACATGCTGTGAGCCACGGATCAGGCGGTCATAGGCAAAAACCTTGATTCCGCGCTCAGCCGCTTTGGCCAGACCGTTCTTCAGGGTTGTGCCGTCAATCGCGGCAATCACGAGGACTTTCACGCCCTTGGTGATCATGTTCTCGATCTGGGCCAACTGGTTGGGGATATCATCATCGGCGTACTGCAGATCTGTCTTGTAGCCACGGGCCTGCAGTTCCTTGACCATGTTGTTGCCGTCATCAATCCAGCGGGCAGAGGTCTTTGTCGGCATCGAGATGCCAACCGTGCCCTTGTCCTGCGCAAAGGCAGGAACGGAAGCGGCGATGGCAGCAGCGGCCAGAACCGCGCGGCGGGTGAAGTGAACCATGATTTCCTCCCAATTATTTTTCTCCGTGATGCACCATAGCAATCAACGGAAGGCAGTGCAGTGAACTGTGCTCCCCGAACAGCTCAAGCGGATTGTAGGCGCAGCTTTTGGATGATGGCAAGAGGGCTGATGGGCCATCTAATCCTTCAGACCGCCCGCTGAGAGGCCAGCCACAATCTCGCGCTGGGCAGCCACTGTCAGGATAATGACAGGCAAGGTCACCAGCAGCGCTGCTGCCGCCAGTGGACCCCAGGAAATCTGCTCGAAGGTCAAGGAGTTATAGACCGCCGAAGGGAGAGTGCGGCTGTTCTTGCCGCCGAGCACCACTGAGAAGACGAAGTTATTCCATGAGAAAATGAAGGCGAGGATAGCCCCCACCATCATGCCGGGGCGAGCCAGTGGCAGGGCGATGAAGCGGAAGCTCTGCCAGAGGGTCGCGCCATCCACATAGGCTGCGTCCTCCAGCTCCTGCGGGATGCCCTCGAAGTAACCGATCATCACCCAGACGATGATGGGAACCGTAATGACGAGATGCGTGATCAGCAGGGCCCAGATGCTACCGATGAGGCCGAGCACCTGAAACACAAGGAAAAGCGGGATCAGATAGGACAGCGCTGGTGTCATGCGTGCAATCAAAATCATGATCGCGGTGCGATGCGCCTTCGAACGCGCAATGCCGTATCCTGCAGGCACACCGACCAGCAGACCGATGAGCACCGCCCCGCCGGTGACCAGAATCGAATTCCAGAAATAGAGCAGGAAATTGTTCTTCTCGAAGACGTCGATGTAATTTGCAAGGGTCGGCGGATTGGGGATGAACACCGGCGGAAACGCCGTGTTGTCCAATTCGTTCTTCAGGGACAGCGAGATCATCCAGAGGAAGACAAGGATGGCGGGCGAAACCAGTGCAAACACTGAAAAGCCAAAGCCAACCTTGCGCCAGATGCCGCCGGATTCAACACGGTTGCTCATGCGGCGTTCCACTTCATGCGCTGGCGCATGTAAAGGAGCAGCAGCGACAAGGCGATGATGATGACGAAGAACACCACCACCACCGCAGAAGCATAACCCAGATTGTAGAACTGGAAGGCCTGCAGATAGAGAAAGATATTGAGCGTTTCAGACGCAGTGCCCGGCCCACCCTGTGTGATGACAAAGATGGTATCAAACACCTTCAGCGCATCAATGGTGCGAATGACGACCGCCACCATGATATAAGGCAAGATCAGCGGCAGGGTGATGAAGCGGAACATCTGCCAGTCGGTTGCCCCGTCGATGGTGGCGGAATCATAGGGGTCAGACGGCAGGGCAGCCATACCACCCAGCACGATCAGCATGACCAGCGGCGTCCAGTGCCAGACCTCCACGAGCACGAGGGTGAAGATGACCGTGTTGGGATCGTAAACCCAGGCGAAAGGCGCGATGCCGATCAGCGAGAGCAGATAGTTCAGCACGCCCAGTTGCGGGTGGAACATCATGGTCCAGACCAGCGCCACCGCCACCGGCGTTGCCATCATCGGCATGATAAAAACCGTGCGCAGCACACCGCGCCATGGGAATTCGCGATGGAAGATGACGGCCGCTGCCGTGCCCAGACCAATGGGGAAAACCACAGCTAGCAGGGTGAACCAGAAGGTGCGGCCAATGGACTCGAGAAACCGTTCATCCGAGAAAAGCTTGAGATAATTATCGAGGCCAACAAATGCGACAGCGCCACCGACCTTGAAGTCCATAACGGACATCACCAGCGTGAACAGCCATGGAAAGATGATGACAGCCGCCATCAGCACAAGGGCCGGAATCGCAAAGGGATAATACCGCCGCGGAGGCAATTGGTTAGGGGCGGCAACGCCGGCCGGCTGGTCAGGGCTTGTCATGGAACTGCCGCAAAAGACCCTTCTCCAAATTTAAGACAAGGAGAAGGGCAGGCCAATGAAATCATGAGAGTTGATTGTTGATCAACCCTGCTCGCTCTTCTCCAGAACAGGCTTGAAGGCTTCCGTCGCTTTCTTCAATTCTGTTGCTACATCCGCACCAGACAGCGTGTTTGTCAGTGCCACGCCGAAGACATCACGGAACTCGGTGACCGGGATGATCTGCGGCAGGCCAGCCCTTGCGATCTTGCCGGAGGCTGCGAGGCAATCGAAGTATTCCTTGCTGAAGCGGGATCCTGCCTGCGCTTCCGGATTGCCCAGCGCGGAGGAACGGCCCGGCGAACCAGCCCCGGCTTTCAGCATGGCCAACTGGTTGCCCTTGTTGCACATGAACTGGAGATAGAGCCAGGCCGCCTGTTTCTTGGTGGAGGAGCGCGAGATTCCAAGCCCGTCTCCGAAGAGCGCCGAGTGATGGCCCTTTGGTCCCGGCGGCGTGACGCCGTAGCCAACCTTGCCAACGATGCGGGACTTGGTTGGATCTTCCAGCGGTGTGGCAAAGCCAATGCCATCCAGCCACATCGCCGCGCGGCCCTGCATGAAGGTGGTCTGGCACTCGTTCCAGTTGAAACCGATGGTGCCGGGAGGGGCTGTCTCGCGGTTCATCTTCTTGTACATTTCACCCGCCCAGATGGCTTCCGGCGTGTCGGTCTGCAATTGGCCGGTGGGGGAGACAGTCTCCATGCCCTGTCCCAGCATCCAGGATGTCCAGACCGGGATATTGGCGTTCTTCAACCCGCGCGAAACAAAGCCAGCCACGCCCTTTGATGGATCGTTGAGCTTCTGCGCTGCCGTGAACATTTCGTCCATGGTCTTGGGATAGGTGACGCCCTTCTGATCAAACATCTCCTTGTTGTAATAGACCATCCAGAAATCGATGAAGTGCGGCAGGGTATCCAGAACACCATCGGCCTGACGGGCAAAACCGACAGCACCGGGGGCAAAATCTGCGAAGTCAAATTCTGGTGCGGTCAGCGAGGCATCGGCGAGATAGGGACGCAAATCTTCCATCCACTTGCCCTTGGCAGCAAGGCGCTTCTGCACATGCAGGGCCAGCATACAGACATCGAACGTCGGACGGCCTGAGGTGAACTCGATCATCGCCTTCTGGCGCTGCTGCTGCTCGGGAATCTGTTCGGATGAGACCTGAATGCCGGTGAGGGCCGTGAACTCTTTCTCGTGTGCCTGCAACAGATCCGAACGCGGGTTCTTCACCAGCAGCACATCAAGCTTGGTTCCCTGAAACCGCTTCCAGTTGAAATTTGATTGGCCAAGGGCATTGCTGCGCATCAAAAAAGGTGCTGCAAGACCAGCTGCCGCTCCGCCCAGAACATGTCTGCGGGTTGTTAACAGGCTCATTGTTTCTCTCCCCTTTTGGTCAAACGGTCAGACGCCGTATCTCTTGTTTTTATGATCCAACTCCAATGCTGAAACGGATGCAAGCGATATGTCAGAAGAGGATTGTGGCAGAGGCCCCGGAGGGCCTATCCTGCTGATCATAGGCAGATGGCAGAAGAGATGTTTAACAAACAACCAGACAGGGAATCCGATAGCATTACCGTTTACGTCAGTGGCAAGGCCATTGCTGTTTCGGCTGGAGACAGCGCAGCCGCCGCTGTGCTGCTGGCTGGCTTGTCCGCCTCGCGCAACACCCCGGTCAGCGGCGCACCGCGCGCGCCTTATTGCATGATGGGCGTGTGCTTTGAGTGCCTGATGGTGATTGACGGTGTCTCCTCGCAACAGGGTTGTTTGATAACTGTGCGGGATGGAATGCGGATTGATATTCAGGATGGCCGCCGCACCCTGCAGGCAGAGTTCTGATCCGATGACTGTCTATGATCTCGCCATTGTGGGCGCTGGCCCTGCCGGCATGGGAGCTGCCATCGAGGCCTCTGCTGCAGGTCTGTCTGTGGTCGTTCTCGACGAGCAGACTGCACCCGGTGGGCAGGTGCACCGTGCCATCGAACAGCGCGCCAAATCCAGCGATGATGACCGGGCAGGTGCTGCGCTGGTTGCGGCCTTCCGAGCCTCCAAAGCAGTCTACCGTCCTGCAACATCGGTCTGGCAGGTAGAGCATGACACAGACGGGGTAACCCTTCATGTCAGCCATTCCGGCAAGGCAAGAGCGGTGCGTGCGAGGCGTTTGTTGATTGCAACCGGGGCCATGGAACGGTCCGTGTCAATACCCGGCTGGACATTGCCGGGCGTGATGACTGTGGGTGCCGCCCAGATTTTGCTGAAAACCGGCGGGAACGTGCCTTCGGGCCGCGTTGTCATTGCCGGGCAGGGGCCTTTGCCGCTGCTCTATATGACGCAGCTTTTGAAAGCGGGCGTAAGGCCAGCGGCCTATCTCGACACTACTCATGCAGGCGCCTTCCGGCGTGCATGGCCGCATCTGGGCGGAGCACTGCGCAATGCTTCCCAGCTTATCAAGGGCCTGCGCTTCATGCTGGCTGTGCGCCGTGCGGGCATTCCTGTCATCTCGGGTTTTGAGGCTGTTGAGGCCATCGGCAAGGAGCGCGTTACATCCGTGCGTTACAGGGCAAGAGGGCAGACGCATGAACTGACCGCTGATCTCGTATTGTTGCACGAGGGCGTCGTTCCACAGTTCCATTTTGCCATGGCGCTTGGTGTGGAGCACCGGTGGGATGATCGGCAATTCTGCTGGCGGCCTGTGCTTGATGCCGATGGTCAGACATCGGTTCCCCATGTCAGCATTGCGGGTGATTGTGCAGGCATTGGCGGCTGGCTGATAGCTGAGGCTTCGGGCCGGTTGGCAGGATTGGCCGCAGCGGCAGCACTTGGCCGCACGGTATCAGTTGCAAGCGTTGAAGCGCTGCGTGCCACCCGCAACAGACTGAGCCGACTGCGGCCCTTTCTCGATGCATGGTATCAACCGCGCAGTGCGCTCCTGAACCCGCCAGACAATGTGATTGTCTGCCGGTGCGAGGAAAAGACTGCAGGCGACCTGCGTGAAGCCATAAGGCTTGGCAGCACTGGCCCCAATCAGGTGAAGACTGCCACACGTTGCGGCATGGGGCCTTGTCAGGGGCGTCTTTGCGGCCTGACCCTGACGACAGTGTTGGCTGCTGAAAAGGGCGTGTCACCACAGGAAATCGGAGCCTTGCGCATTCGCCCGCCACTCAAACCGCTGACTTTGGGAGAGTTGGCAAGCCAGACAAAGATTGTCTCTTGACACATACCAACTGGTTGGTATGTTACCGAGATGAACAAACCCGCACCCGCCAAAGACAGGCTGCTCGATGCCGCGTTCCTGCTGATCCGCCAGCAAGGTTATAGCGCCACATCGGTTGATCAGCTCTGCGCTGCTGCAGGCGTCACCAAGGGTGCGTTCTTTCACCACTTCAAAAGCAAAGAAGATCTGGCCGTTGCCGCTGCCAATCACTGGTCGAAGGTAACGAGCGGTTTCTTTGCCGCTGCCCCTTATCACGGGCACGCTGATCCACTGGACCGTGTGCTGGGCTACATCGCATTCCGCAAAGACATCCTGCAAGGAGACGTTGCTGCTTTCACCTGCCTCGTCGGCACAATGGTGCAGGATGTCTATGATGCGCATCCTGCCATAAGGGATGCCTGCAACGCCTCTATCTCCGGGCATGCAGCCACGTTGGAAGCTGACATCAGCGCTGCAATGGTACAGCATAATATCAGGGCGGAATGGACAGCAGCCAGCCTTGCCATCCACACACAGGCGGTTTTGCAGGGGGCATTCATTCTGGCGAAGGCAAGGGGCGGCCCTGCAATTGCCGCAGAGAGTGCCGATCATCTCATGCGTTATGTTCAATTGCTTTTCACGGGTTCAGGCAAACCAGCATATTGAGGAGACAATACCAATGTCATCGACTGTGAAACTGCACCGGGTCATCGCAACACGGCCTGAGAAGATCTACCGTGCATTCCTTGAAGCGGATGCAATAGCGAGCTGGCTTCCACCTTTCGGCTTTCTGTGCACGGTTCATGCGCTTGATGCAAAGGTGGGTGGGACACACCGGATGTCATTCCGCAATTTTACAACCGGGGCAAAGCACTCCTTTGGTGGCACTTATCTGGAACTCGTTCCGGGCGAGCGCCTTGTCTACACTGACAGGTTTGATGACCCTAACATGCCCGGCGAAATGACTGTCACGGTGACCTTGAAGCCCGTCTCGGTTGGCACAGAAGTCAACATTGAACAGAGTGGCGTGCCAGACATGATCCCTCTGGAAGCCTGTTATCTCGGCTGGCAGGATTCATTGCACAAACTGGAGAAACTTGTGGTGCCGGAAATCAACGAGTGAGCTGGGCGTTTCAGTGCCTTTGTCACATCAATTATAAAACAATCGGAAGAGTGGCCAAAACAGGAGAGAAGTATGGAACCCGCAGTCTATCTTTTTTTCAAGGGCAATTGCCTTGAGGCAATGACCTTCTATGCCAAGGTTCTTGGCGGCAAAGTTGAAGGTGTTTTTCGTAACGGTGATGCACCGGATGCGGCGAGTCGTATGCCTGGCAGTGATGATATCATTATGAACATGGCTGTCCGGGTTGGTGCGACAACGTTCATGGCGTCAGACAGTGGAGAGGGCTGGGAGGAGAAACCGCAGGGCTTCGCAGTGTCTCTCTCTCCAACATCCCGCGCCGAGTTTGACCGTGTTCACGCGGCTTTGGCAAAAGACGCAGTATCGGTGATGATGGAGCCTGCCGAAACCTTCTGGGCCGAGCGCTTCGCCATGTTTACAGACCGCTTCGGCACACCGTGGATGCTGAATTTTGCTGGCTCGAAAGCGCCTGCAGCCTGAAGCTCAGACCTTCAAGGAGGACCACAATGAAGGAATTGACCCCCTGTCTCTGGTTTGATGGCAACGCCGAAGAGGCTGCACGCTTCTACGCATCCGTTATTCCAGACAGCCGCATCGACGCGGTTCATAAGGCTCCCGGTGATTACCCCTCTGGCAAGGCTGGCGAGACCTTGACGGTGGAGTTTACACTGATGGGGCGATCTTTTGTCGGCCTGAATGGTGGCCCCTACTTCAAGTTCAACGAGGCGGTGTCATTCCAGATTCCTGTCGATACACAGGAGGAGGTGGAGCGGCTCAGCAATGCGCTTTCTGCTGTACCTGAAGCGGAGCAATGCTGCTGGGTGAAGGATCGCTTCGGGCTTTCCTGGCAGATTGTACCACGACAACTTACACGTATGTTGGCAGACAAGGATACAGTGCGGGCCAAACGCGTCTTTGATGCAATGATGGCGATGCATCGGGCCGACATCGTTGCACTGGAAGCAGCCTATCGAGGATAGACTAAACCAACCTCAAACAGGAGAGTGACCATGACCTATACAGATGGATTTGTAGCCGCAGTACCAAATGCCAACAAGGAGGCCTACATCAAGCATGCCAGGGATGCCGCAGTCGTGTTCAAGGACCATGGCGCATTGAAACTTGTCGAATGCTGGGGTGACGATGTGCCTGATGGTAAGCTCACGTCTTTTCCCATGGCGGTTAAGAAAAAGGACGATGAAACCGTTATCTTCTCCTGGGTGCTCTGGCCTTCCAAGGCGGCGCGCGACGCTGGCTGGCAGAAGATCATGGCCGATCCGCGCATGCAGCCGGACGTCAACCCATGCCCTTTGATGGCAAGCGCATGATCTATGGCGGCTTCGAGATGATCCTTGAAACCTGAGCGCCAGCAAGATTGGGAGAGTCTCAAAGCTTTTGCGCTCGGGCTCTCCCTGCCCGGCGTTGAGGAAGCCCTAAGCTGGGGGCAGCCATGCCTGAAAGCGCATGGCAAGCTCTGGGTCTGGTGGAGCCCAAGCGAAGACGCGCCGGTGTTCAAGGTCAGCCTTGAAGAACGGGAGATTCTTGTGGAAGCAGAACCGGAACGATTCTTTTTCACAGCACATTACCGCAGCCATCCTCTGGTGCTTGTGCGGCCAGAAAAACTGCAGATGGATTGGGTGCGCGCCAATCTCATCCGTGTCTGGCGGGCACAGGCTCCAAAGCGATTTCTGAAGAATTTTGACGCAGCAGGTGCGCAGTAAAAAGGGCTAAGCCAGCAAAACTGACTTAGCCCGAAAACTTCATGCAGATAATCGAACAGGCTGCACAGCCTTATTTCGCAATCTTGCCGTCCTTGTCATACTGCTTGAGGAAGGCAGTCAGATTGACAATTTCCGTGTCGTTGGTGATGCCGGCAAAGGCCATCTTGTTGCCGGGCATCGCTGCACGCGGGTTTTTGATGTAGGTGGCGAAATTCGCCTCATCCCAGGTGATGCCGGATTTCTTGTTGGCTTCGCTGTAGCTGTAGCCTTCAACGGTTCCGGCCACGCGGCCAAAAATACCATTCAGCTTGGGACCAACAAGGTTCTTGGCTTCCTCACCCACCTGATGGCAGGCGCGGCACTTGTTGAAAGAGCGCTGACCAGCTTCCAGATCCTGCGCCATGGCTGATCCGCCAACCATCAATCCAAAGCTTGCAGCCAAGGCTGCCTTAACAAGATACCGCACTGTCAATCTCCTCGTGAAGTCCAAGTGGTTCAAACATCGGCTATGCCGACAAGGGCATAGCGCACGTAGCATTGGTTTGCTGACGATCAGCTGAACATGTCGGCAATGATACCGGCATACCAGCCCATGTTCTCGGCCTGTGTTTCCTTGCGCAACTCAGCTGTTTCACCTGTCTTCGAGATGAAAGGCGTGACAGAAGCAATCTTGCCATCCTTCGCCTCGAAGGTGCCGCCAACCTTCACCGTGTCATCGGTTTCGAGCAAGCTCCAGCAAGTGTTAGTATAGCGCGCCGGGAAGGTACGGGAACCTGTCAATTCGCCGCGGATCATCATGGCAGCAACCTTGGCCTGGCTGTTGGCCGAGAAGGCGGACTTGGGCATATCGCCCGCAATCGCGGCATCGCCCAGCACATAGACATTGGCATCAACGGTGGACTGCATGCTCTCGGGCTTGATCGGGCAATAGCCTGATGCGTTGGTGAGTTTCGAATCCCGCGCGATGGCACCCGCCATCTGGGCCGGGATCACGTTGACAAGGGCGGCGTTCTTGTAGGTTTCAAAGCCGGTCACAACCGTGCCGGTCTTGGGATCAACCGACTTCAACCCGTCATGAATCTTGGGGCCGATCCATTCCACCATGCCCTTGTAGTGCTTCTCCCAGGCTTCCTGAAACAGGCCCTGCTTGGAAAAGGTTTCCTTGGGATCGATGATGAAAATCTTAGAGCGGGTTTTACCTGCCTTTTTCAGCGAATGCGCCATCATCGACACGCGCTCATAAGGGCCGGGCGGGCAGCGGAACGGATTGGGCGGAGCCACCATCACGATGTTGCCGCCGTTTGGCACTGCATCCAGCCTGCGGCGCAACAGGCGTGTCTGCGCACCGGGCTTCCAGGCATGCGGCATCATCTCTTCTGCGGCCTGCGACCAGCCGGGCACGGAATCATATTTCAGATCGATGCCAGGAGAGACGACCACGCGGTCATATTTCAGACGGCGGCCATCCTTGAGGACGACCTCCTTCTTGTCGCTGTCGATGACTGTGGCGCGCGCCCGCACCACCTCAACACCATGTTTCTGGATGCCTCTGTAATCGTGCAGGATGGAATTGTATTCGCGGAACCCGCCGAGATAGAGGTTGGAATGGAAGCACGTCTGGTAGTTGACGTTCTCTTCCACCAGCGTGACGGCAATCTTGCCCTCGCTGTCCTTGGCGATGTATTTGGCAGCCGTAGCGCCACCAGCCCCGCCGCCAATGACGACAACACGCGGTTTGGCCTGCGCCAGAATTGCCGGTGCAAACAGCAGTCCTGATGACAAGGCACCGCCGCCGATAAGGAAGTCTCTTCTGTTGGTCATGCCTGTTCTCCGTTGCTCGTTTCGCTACCTTGTTATATTTATCTTTTTAATTTGTATATTAATTAATAATACAATTTAAAATGCTATTTCTGTGGTTTCAAGGCTCCAAAATAGGCAGCCAAGGCTGCAACCTCGTCGTCTTTCAGTTTTCCTGCAATGGTCTGCATCACGTTGTTGTCACGGTCCTTGTTTTTATAGGCCGCCATGACAGCCAGAAACTGGTTCTCGGGCCAACCCACAATCGGCGGAATGGACCCTACGGTTTTTCCCGAAAGCTGGTGGCAGGTGACGCACTCGGACGAGAGATATTGCCCAAGCTCCTTGTCACCTTTGGCTGTGCCCTGCGCCAAAGCCTCTGTCGATAACAGGCATAGCAGCAGTGCATCTTTAAGTCCCAATCTTCTGGTCAACCGCATCATTCAACCTTTGGAGCGGATTTTGTGTCCGGTGTCACGTCAATCATGCGGGCACGGTTCAGCACCTTGGCTGGTTCCGGCTTGCAGTTTTTCATGCACGGCTCTTTTTTCCAGAAATGTTTCTCGCGGGTTTCGCGGTCATCATCGTAGAAGCCGTCGACATTGGGCATCTTCACGCTGGTGAAATTCTCTTTTGAGAGCACAAAATCCTCTTTCACAAGATCATTCATGTTCAGGAGATAGGCCGTGATGGCGTAGACCTCATTGTCCGTGAGCGAGCGGGCATTGCCATAAGGCATGGCGCGCTTGATGTAGTCAAAGCTGGTGGAGGCATAGGGCCAGAATGAACCAACGGTTTTTTCAGGTCCCTCGCCTTTCAGCGAACCGCGTCCACCGGCAACCGCTGGCCAGCGGCCGGCACTTTCACCAAACTCACCGTGGCAGGCCGCGCACTGGGCCTGATAGAGTTCTTCGCCGTCTTTTACAGAACCTTGTCCGGGCGGAAGTCCCTGTCCATCAGGCCGGACATCAATGTCCCAGGCTTTCACCTCGTCGGGATGTGCCTCGCGACCAAGACCAATCTTCTTCTTGGCAACAGCTTGTACCTGCGGCTTGCCCTGCTGGGCCAGCACAGATGAGATCTGCCAGCTGCCCGCCAGAAGCAAGCCTGTGATGGCGACTGCAAACAGCTTACGAGATTTCGACATTTTCTGTCTCGCCGTTGGAGCGCACCAGCCATGTCTGGATGCCGTTGTTGTGATAGATGGAATTGGTGCCGCGCACCTTGCGCAACTCATCCTTGGTGGGCTGTACATAGCCTGTTTCATCCATGGCGCGGGACTGGATCATCATTTCTTGCCCGTTCCAGTCGATATCCACATAGAAGCGCGTCAGGGACAGCGGCAGCACAGGGCCATCAAGCCGCGCCGTCTGCCAGTTGCGCCCGCCATCCAGCGAGACATCCACACGCTTGACACTACCGCGACCGGACCATGCCAGACCTGTCAGCACATTTGGCCCCTTGTGCAGCAACGGTGCCTGCGGCGAAGGATTGGTGACGATGGACGTCGCGTCCATGATCCATGTGAAGCGGCGCGAGCGGCCGTCCGCCAGCAGGTCGGTATACTTCGAGGTTTCCTCGCGGTGGTGCCATGGCTTGTCACCGACTTCCAGACGGCGCAGCCATTTCACCCACATGTTGCCTTCCCAGCCGGGCACAACGATGCGCAGGGGGTAGCCCTGCTCGGGGCGCAGCGCCTCGCCGTTCATGCCCCATGCAACGATGCAATCCTTCATCGCCTTTTCCATGGGGATGGAGCGGGTCATGGCGGCGGCATCTGCGCCTTCGGGCATCAGCCATTTGCCGTTGGTTTTTACGCCCGCCTCATCCAGCAGCGTTTTCAGCGGAATGCCGGTGTACCAGACATTGTGGATCATGCCGTGGGTGAACTGGCAGCCGTTAAGCTGCGCGCCGCGCCACTCCATGCCGCCGTTCGCCGCGCATTCCAGAAAGTAGAGCTTGTTGATGCGCCCCGGCATACGCTTCAGATCATCCATGGTGAAGACCAATGGCTTGTCGACAAGGCCGTTGATCATCAACCGGTGCTTGGCCGGATCAATCTCGGCCACGCCCGAATGGTGACGCTCGAAGCAAAGGCCGTTAGGTGTCACGATGCCATCGATTGCGTGGATAGGCGTGAAGTTGATGGACGAAGCCGTGTCAGCCGTCAGCCATGGTACGTTGCGCCGCACCACGCCTTTTTCAAACGGCGAAGGCTTGCCATAGGGGGCTGCATCGACGCCTGGACCAAGCGACCGGTTCCAGTCCTGAATCTCGGTGATCAGCGGATCAGGTTTTTCCGGCGGGGCCGCGCGGGCAACAGTGGCGAGAGCCGCACTTGCTCCGGCAAGGCCTGCCCCTTTCAAAAACCGACGACGCGATGACTGTGTCATACTTCATCCTTTCTGACTGCGATGGTCCTCATCCTGAGGAGCGGCAAAGCCGCGTCTCGAAGGACGCACCATGACTGCAGCATCGATACACCCCGCGTGCTTCGAGACGGCGCTTTGCGCCTCCTCAGCATGAGGGAGATCGTGGTTTCCTTTTTCATGCTCAAATGCCGCTGATTTTCACGGCGTCAAGGGGGCGGGGGCTGACGGTTTTCTTTGCCGTCAAATATTGCGTGACGACATCCCAGATGGGTGGCCCTTGTGTGCCCTCGTTGATCGAGGCCCAGCCCGCCACAACATAATCGCGCGAGGCCTCGATCGCCTTGCCAGTTTTCAGATGGGTCATTGCTGAAATGCGCTGGCCAACCGGCTTGCTGACATCAATGGCAAAGCCCATGCCGCCGACGCGCACCATATCTCCTCCGCCCTGCAGATAGGGATCCGGGTTGAAGATGTTGTCCGCCACATCCTCCAGCACTTCCTTGAGGCGCGCGCCAGACATGTTGAGGCGGTAGCACTGCGGGTAGCTCATGGCGCAGCCGTTGGTAACATCCTCGAAGGTGATGTCCTGACCGGGGATCAGGCTCGTGCCCCAGCGCACGCCGGGGGAAAGAGCAATCTCGGCATCGCGGCCCTCAAGCATCGCATCGGTGAAGACATCATCGAGCGAACCCTGAAAGTTGCCCCGGCGGTAGAGCGTACCGTCGGTCTTTGCCAGCACACGGGTGAGGTCTTTTTCAAACGGTTCACGGTGCTTTTTGATAAGCGTGGCCATCTCGGCGTCAGGCGCAATTGCATCAGAGAACAGCGGGATGAGCTTGTAGGCAAAGCCCTTCACCTCATTGCCCTGCACATCAAGATCCAACCGTGAAACGAACTTTCCGTGAGAGCCGGAAGCGACCAGCAACGTCTTGCCCACGCGCACCGGCTCAGGCAGTGCATCATGGGTATGGGAGGTCAGGATCACGTCGATGCCCTTCACGCGGCCCGCCATCTTGCGGTCGATATCAAAGCCGTTGTGCGACATCAGCACCACGAGGTTGGCACCCTCGGCGCGGGCCTCGTCCACCTGTTTCTGCATCTCGTCTTCACGCAGGCCAAAGGCCCATTTGGGGAAAAGCCAGCGCGGGTTGGCAATGGCCGTGTAAGGATAGGCCTGCCCAATGACGGCCACCTTCACGCCGCCACGGGTGAACATGTGGCGGGGTTCAAAAACCTTGTCCTCGAATTCCGTGTCGCGCATGTTCTGCGCCAGAAACGGGAATGCCAGTTTATCTGTGATTTCCTTGACGCGGTCTGCACCCAGTGTGAACTCCCAGTGGCCGGTCATGGCATCGGGCTTCAGAAGGTTCATGCATTCGACAATGTCCTGCGCCTTGGTCTGCAGCGAGGTCCAGGAGTTGGTCCAGGTATCGCCGCAGTCAAGCAACAGGCAGCGGTCATCGCCGCGCTCGGCGCGGATGGATTTGATGACGGTCGCCATGCGGTCCAGACCGCCCATGCGGCCGTAGTTTTTGGCGAGAGCCGCAAAATCCTCGCTCGACAGTGCATAGGCCAGCGGCGAGCCTGCCGGAATGTTGTAGGCCTTCAGGAAATCCGCGCCGGTGATGTGCGGCGCAAGGCCCTTGGATTCACCGACACCCAGATTGATCGATGGTTCGCGATAGTACAGCGGCATCAGCTGCGCGTGGATGTCAGCCACATGCACCAATGTGACATTGCCCTTGGCCTCAAAGCGCAAAATGTCCTGCTGTGTCAGACGTTGCTGCGCCGCCACACGTCCCAGAGGCCCAAGGCCCGAGGCAGCAACAATCGATGCGGCAGCAGAAGCCGCCTGCAGAAAATCCCTGCGGGTGATCATGGTTTCGTCCCTGTATCCCGCGGTTGATCCGCAGGCTTATGATTGAGAATGCGATGCAACGGCCCGGAGCGCAGCAAGGTCCGGGCAGCCCTATCAGGCCACAGTCAGTTTGTTTTTGGAAACATAATCCGAGCCGTCGTCATCCTTCCAAGTGAAGGTGAACTCGCCGCTTTCGGTCGCCTTGAAAAAGAACGACTGATAAGGATTGGCCGAGATTGCCGGATGCCAGTCAGCTTCAAAAACTGTCTTGCCGTTGAAGGCAGCGGTCATCTTGTTGATGATCTTGCGTGGAATGGATTTGCCCGCCGCATCCTTGCGCTGGCCAGATTCCATCTCGTGGCTGATCAGTGTCTTGATCTCGATGATTTCGCCCGCCTTGGCATTGGCAGGAACGCGGACACGGGGTGTTGGTTTGACGCTCATGATGTTCTCCCGTTTTCCGCTCAGCCGCCGCAACCGCCGATGGTCACCTTGACCTCAGCCTTGGCCATATGCAGCGAACCGTTCGACATTTCTGCAACGCAAATAATGTTCTGTGTCTGGGCGAGGCGCATGCGGGTGGCCGCTGCTGCCTTGCCGAGGGCAGGCGTAAACTTGTACGAAGCGATGCCGGGGAGCGGATTGCCATCAGCGAAAATGTGAATGCTCTTCACATGGTCTGCATCAGTCATCGGGCTTTCGACCTCGATGTTGACCGGCACAACCAGACCGTTTTCTGCGATCTGCGGCACATCAAGCTTGATCTTGCCATCAAGCAATTTTTTGTCGCCAAACAGCTTCTTGATTTCCTCGGCAACCTTCGCCTCGCTGGCAAAACTCATGCGTGGTGCCAGCATGGCCGCAAGCGCTGCAGCAGTGGCGCCGGTCATCGCTTTTCGACGGGACAGACCTTGATCAACGAAACCCATTGTCTTCCTCCAGAAACCATTTCAGGCAAGCCTTGACGAAAGACACGCATGTATGGTGATGTTGTCCTATCTTCATATTTTGTTTTGTGAATGTCAACTCACATCACAGGAATGAACTATACAGCCGCAGCTTTTAAACAGCCAGCGCAATCAACACTTGCAGATGAAACTGCAGAAGCAGGGGGAGAAGGCCATGATGCACAGAGACGGCTGGCGCAGCACGCTGGCGAGTGCTGTTTTGACCGGATTGTTCACGGTCCTTTCTGTCGCTCCTGGCCATTCGCAGGCACTGGATGCCAGCGAAAAGGAGATCGAGCGCTACCGTGCCATGATCAACGATCCGATGGCGAATCCCGGTTATCTGGCGGTGGACCGGGGCGAGCAGCTCTGGGCGTTGAAGCGCGGCGAAAAGAACGTCAGCCTCGAAACATGTGATCTGGGCGAAGGCCCTGGCAAACTGGAAGGCGCATTCGCCCGCCTGCCGCGCTATTTTGCCGATACCAACAAGGTGATGGATCTGGAGCAGCGCCTGCTGCACTGCATGACCAGCATTCAGGGGCTCGACACCAAGGACGTGATTGCCCGTCGCTTCGGTGGCCCCGGACGCGAGTCGGATATGGAAGGTCTCGTGGCTTTCATCGGCAACAAATCCAACGGCATGAAGTACGATCCACAGACCAAACATCCGATGGAAAAAGAGATGATCCAGCTGGGTGAAGTGCTGTTCAACCGGCGTGGCGGACAGATGGATTTCGCCTGTGCCACCTGCCATGCGGTGGAAGGCAAGCGCATCCGTCTGCAAGGCCTGCCAGATTTTTCAAAGGCCGGAAAACAGGCACAGGAAACGATGGGTTCATGGCCGACCTACCGTGTCAGCCAGAGCCAGACCCGCACCATGCAGCACCGGCTGTGGGACTGCTATCGCCAGCAGCGTCATCCGATTCCGGAATATGCCTCTGACGGCCTTACAGCCCTTTCGGCCTTCATGGTGAACATGGCGGCCGGTGGCGAAATCAATGTTCCGTCGATCAAGCGCTGAGGAGATGGTTATGAAAAGAATTCTTCTCATCACGGCCGCCCTCATGCTGCCATCTCTGGCACAGGCACAGCAGGCAGATGCAGCCAAGGCGGAAGCCATGTTCAACCAGATGTTTGCCAAAAACACACCGGAGTGGATGGCCAGAGTCACCCAGGACGAGACACAGAAAATCTGCTCGGCCACCAAGAACGAGCCCTCGGGCGCGGACTTCGACAAGATCGTGGCGCGTGAAAAGGCGAGCCTTGTGTTCCCGGCTGATGGCAAGGTTATGGGAGACTGGAAGGCCGGTCGCAATGTGGCGCAGCGCGGCACGGGCGGACAGTTTTCCGATGCACCGGGCACATTTCAGGGTGGCAACTGCTACGCCTGTCATCAGCTTTCCAAGGCGGAGCTCAGCTTTGGCAACCTTGGCCCCAGCCTCAACGCCTATGGCAAGGACAGGAAGTATGATCCTGAGGAAGCGAAAAACGCCTACGCCAAAATCTACAATGCGCAGTCTGTGCAGGCCTGTTCCACCATGCCGCGCTTTGGCCATAACAAATTCCTGACCGAGCAGCAGATAAAGGACGTGGTGGCCTATCTGTTTGATCCCGAAAGTCCGGTGAACAAGTAGGGCTTCGGCCACTCACTGGCACAAACATTCGAATGCGTGTATACGTGCGTCATGCGCCGCGCGTTTCGCCATTGCCTGCTTGTGTTGCTCGTCGGCCTTGGAGCCCTCTTTCTGCCCGCGCCTTCGGGATTTGCACAGGGCACCAGTATGACACTCGTTGTCTATGAGCGGGCAGGTTGTGCCTGGTGCGCACGCTGGGACAATGAAGTAGCTCCGGTTTATGCCAAGACAGCCGTTGGTCAGCAGGCGCCGTTGCGCCGTGTCAATCTGGATCAGGCGAAAGCCGATGATCCAAAGCTCGATGATCCCGTGCGGTTTACGCCCACCTTTGTCCTGTTGAAGGATGGCAAAGAGGTGGGGCGCATCACGGGTTATCAGAACGATGGATTTTTCTGGGGCCTGCTGGAAGCGATGGTTGAGCGTCTTGGCTCCCCCGCTCCTGCAGGCAAGGCATCGTAGGCCATCATGAAAAATGCGATGCCAAATCCTGTTCAGCAATCTGCAGAGACGCCAGAGGCCTTATCGCCCGAACTAGACGAATTGATGCAGAAAGCGCGCCGTGCGAGCGACTTTCTGAAAGCGCTCTCCCATGAAAACCGCCTGCTGCTGCTCTGCCTGATGGCTGAAGGCGAGCGCTCGGTTGGCGAACTTGAGACCATTCTCTCCATGCGCCAGTCAGCCGTATCGCAACAACTCGCTCGCTTGCGTCTTGATGGCATGGTGACCACACGGCGCGAAGGCAAGGTTGTCTATTACCGGCTGGCAAACGATGATGTGCGCCGGATTATCGGCGTGATCTATGATATCTTCTGTGGTGGGCCGAAGACCTAATTCTCATGCATATGGGGAATCATAACAGATGACTCTGTCATTCCCGGCGAGCGCAGCGAGGGAGGGGAATCCAGCTCTTTCGGATCTTTTCCAACAACCGCAAAGTCTGGATCCCCTTCCCTCGCCCTGCGGGCTCGCCGGGGATGACAAAATCCTGTGCGACAGTGCTCTAGTGGCGGAAATGCCGGTATCCGGTGAACACCATGGCAAGGCCAGCAGCATCTGCCGCTGCAATCACCTCGTTGTCACGCATCGATCCGCCGGGCTGGATGACGGCTGTCGCGCCCGCATCCGCCGCCGCCATCAGGCCATCGGCAAAGGGGAAGAAGGCGTCTGAGGCGACTACAGAACCCTTGGCGAGGCTCTCAACAAGGCCGCTGGCCTTTGAGGCTTCCATGGCTTTCCAGGCAGCGATGCGGGATGAATCCACCCTGCTCATCTGGCCTGCACCGATGCCCACAGTTGCGCCATCACGCGCATAGACAATAGCGTTGGATTTGACATGCTTGGCAACGCGGAAAGCAAAGCGCAGATCATCCATTTCAGCGGATGTCGGCGCACGCTTTGTAACGACAGTGAGGGTCATGTCATCCACCACAGCGTTGTCCCGGTCCTGCACCAGCATGCCGCCGGCAACCGTGCGAACCGTAAGGCCGCGCGCGCGCGGATCAGGCAGACCGCCGGTAATCAGCAGGCGCAGGTTCTTCTTCGTGGCTACAATGGCAGCAGCCTCCGGTGTCACATCAGGCGCGATAATCACTTCCGTGAAAATCTCAACAATGGCTTTGGCAGCCTCGGCATCCAGTGTGCGGTTGAGCGCCACAATGCCGCCAAAGGCTGACGTCGGATCACAACGCAGGGCAGCTTCATAGGCCGCGCGCAGGGTTGCCCCTTCTGCCACGCCGCAAGGATTGGCATGCTTGATGATGGCGACAGCCGCTGTACGGGCGGGGTCAAACTCGCCCACGAGTTCAAAGGCCGCGTCTGTGTCGTTGACGTTGTTGTAGGAGAGCTGCTTGCCCTGCAATTGCTGCAGGGTGGCGACGCCAAAGCGCTTTTCAGGCCCATGATAAAACCCTGCTTTCTGATGCGGGTTTTCACCGTAGCGCATGGCCTCTGCCAATTTGCCACCAACGGCGCGGAAAGCGGGCGCTTCTTCGCTCAGTTCCTGCGCCAGCCAGTTTGAAATGGCGGCATCGTAGGCGGCGGTGCGGGCATAGGCTTTCTGGGCGAGTTTCTTGCGCAGGGTCAATGTCGATGCACCGCCGTTGGCATCAAGATCAGCCAGCAGAACGTCATAATCTGACGCCTCGACAACCACAGCCACATCATGGTGGTTTTTGGCGGCCGCGCGGATCATCGCCGGGCCACCGATATCAATGTTCTCGATGCAGGTGTCGTAGTCCGATCCCTTCTGCACCGTCGCTTCAAATGGATAGAGGTTCACCACCAGAAGATCGATTGGCTCGATGCCATGGGCAAACATCGCCGCCTGATGCTCCGGGTTGGCGCGCACGCCCAGCAGGCCGCCATGCACCTTCGGGTGCAGGGTTTTCACCCGGCCATCCATGATTTCGGGAAAGTCCGTAACCTCGGAAATATCCATCACTGGCAAACCGGCATCAGCCAATGTCTTACGGGTGCCGCCTGTAGAGATCAGTGCAACGCCGCGCGACACAAGCGCCTGAGCAAATTCCAGAAGGCCTGTCTTGTCAGAAACAGAAATGAGGGCGCGGGCTATGCGCCGCGTTTCGTTTGGCATGGGTCAGTTCCTGGAAAGCCGCAAGGATTGCGCGGCTGGTAGCATGTCTTTCTGCCAAAGCAAATTATTGCCAGCTATAGAAGCTCAGCTTTTGCGGCTCTGCCTGAACGACCATGCAATGCTCAGGTCAGTCCCTGTGTTGGCGCGCACCACAATCTGGTCAGTGCGGCGCGGTCCATCGGCATTGGCAAGCAACACGCTTTCCTCGATGGCGATCTCGAAATCGCCTGCTTCAAACTCCCAGACCTGCCGGTTGTGCATCACGAGATAGGCACCCTTGTGGTCTTGCCGCAGTGAGGCCTTGATGCGGGGATGAAGATGAAAGCGCAGCAGATAAGGCACACCGGGGGCTTTGGTCTTGCGCTCGATGTGCAACACATCCTCGCCTTCCAGCGTCTGGCCATCTGCTGAAAGCGCCATCTTGCGCTCATGCCTCATGCCGAAGGCGCGGCTATAGCCATCATGCGCGATGGTCAGCAATGTTCCCTCAGCGGAAACAGAACGCTGCGATGTCACGTTCCGTGCGCCGCCAACATACTGCGGGCCGACAAGCTTGCCCACAAACCGGCTTTTGGCAAAATGTCCGATGGTGCGCTCATCCATCACGAGGGTTGAGTGCGCTGCGGTCAGGCGCGAAACTTCCAGAAATTCTGGCTTGTGCGCAGGCGGCGCGCCACAGTTCACGATCAAACGCTGGCCATGGCTGGAGAATTCGAAGGCAGCAGGCGCAGCATGGCTCTTGCCAGCCAATGGCGGAGCGGGTGCCTCACCACTGTCCACCAGCAGAACGGCTTCGCCCGCTTCCACACGCTGATAGCCACCATAAGGCGCGCTGGTTGCGGGCGGCGCCATAATATCGTCCTGCGCCAGCACGGCCGCGACAAGATCAGCTCTCGTCGCCCCCATGCCATGAAACAGCGCCAATGTGCCATCGGCATGGCGCATCATGCGCAGCATGGGAATGATGCGATCAATCGCGCTGACAATGGGTTGTGGGGTCTGGATACGCCGCCAGGGAAAGGCCAGCTTCAATGGCAGCAGATCAAGCAGCAGGTCCACCAGAAAGCCGGGGTTGCGGCTGATGTGAGAGCCATCGGGCTGGATCTGGTCATCAAGGAGATCGCAAAGGCGCGTGGCAGCATCCTTGATGTCAGCATCGGATTCAGCCGAACTGATGGCATAATGCGTCAGTGCCAGTTGCAACAGCAGGCGCAGTTCATTGGGCGGAGCAGATTTCATTGCGCGGTTCACCCGTGCAGCATCCTGCGCAATGCCCTTGATGAAACTGCGATAGAAGGATGCATCCGCCCCTTCCAGCAACAGCGGAGCCTGACTGAGCCAGGACATGAGACGCCGGGCCGTTACATCCGATCGCAGTGCAACGCTTTGTCGGCCAGACTTTGCGCTGGCCAGCCAGTCAGCCACAAGCGCCCGGCCGTTGGCTTTTGCCAGAGCGGATTCCGCCGCCCGCAAATGCCGCAGCCAGCTGAACCCATGCAACACAACACCAAAGGCTTCGCTGGGGGCAGCCAGATCAAACGGTGACCGGCCATGGGTTTCCAGCAAACGGCCGGCGAATTTCAACTGGCCAGCGTAGATATCAAGCGCGATTGTGGGATCAGATGTGCGGATATCCTGCGGGGCAATCAGCAGTCTTTCAGGAACACGGCGTGCGAAGGGTTGCAGTGCACGCCCGAAGACTGCGCCAACTTCGCGCATGCCTTGCTGTGCAACGGCCCCCGCCAGAGCCCTGTCTGCTATCAAACGGCGAAAAGCCAACTCAAATTCCCTCTGGCGCCCATGCCTCGCGCCTTTTTTCCTTACCCGATGTTATCGCCTACTGCGGCGTATAGACAAGGCGCGACGCGAAAAACCCGTCCATTCCAGACATACGATCCACAGCATGTGGCAGATGACTGGGCAGACAGCGCAAATCGCCTTCTGTCGTTATGAAATCTGTCTGGTCACCCACCTCGTGTGCTTGCACAGGTTTGCGGGTAAAAGCAGGGTTTCTGGCGAGAAAGCGCTCGATCTGTTTCTCGCCTTCGTCCCGCTCGAGCGAGCATGTGGCATAAACCAGTATGCCGCCGGGCTTGAGTAATGTGGCGGCATGATCAAGCAGTTTCGCTTGCAAGGCGGCGAGCTTGTAGATGTCCTCAAGGGTTTTTGACCATGCGACATCGGGATGGCGGCGAATCGTTCCGGTGGCCGAGCATGGCGCATCCAGCAAAATGGCGTCGTATGGCTCGGCCTTGAAGGCCGTTGCCTCTGCCACCTTGATATCAACCGTCAGGCCAAGCCGCTGCATATTGCTGGCAAGACGCTCCATGCGCGGGGCGGAGCGGTCAAGGGCTGTCACCGCTGCACCTGTACTGGCAAGTTGCGCCGTCTTGCCGCCCGGAGCAGCGCAAAGATCAAGCACCCGCATGTGAGGTTGCGCGTTGATCAACCGCGCGGGCAAAGCGGCCGATGCATCCTGCACCCACCAAGCGCCGTCTTCAAAGCCTGCCAGACCTGGCACAGCGGTGCGGTTTGTCAGGCGCAGCGAGCCTGTTGGCAAAAGCTCGGCTTCC
The DNA here is from genome assembly GCA_051649305.1 of Beijerinckiaceae bacterium. GTDB lineage: Bacteria > Pseudomonadota > Alphaproteobacteria > Rhizobiales > Beijerinckiaceae > JADCCX01. The sequence continues at coordinate 46,388 of JBOFGV010000096.1, read as the reverse complement.
AGTTTTTGTGCCCACCCAGCCGCATCACTTTTGACTGTGATATCAATCGACGCTTCATGGCGATGCGCGCCTGCAATGGCTTTCGCTGCCTCTTCGCCGTATGCGGATGTCCAGCGGTCCCGCAGCCAGTCTGGCGTATCGGCAAAGACCATGGCAGGATCAGACACAAGCCCTGTCCGCGCCTCGGCAATGCGCCGCAAAACAGCATTGGCAAGATCAGCAAAATGCCTGCCGTGCTTGTCTTCCCGCACGAGGCTGACAGTCGTGTTGACAGCAGCATGGGGTGGCGTCTGTAAATCGAGAATCTGCGCAACGCCCGCAATGAGATAGGATTCGAGCCTCCCTGATTTGACAGGAATACCTTCGGCCAGTCGGTCAGCCAGCGCCTTGCGGATAGTACCGTAACGGCGAAGCGCTGCGGTTGAAATGGCCCGCGTCAGGCCCCTGTCGCTGGCGGACATGTCGGCATAGGCTTTCACATCGTTGAGGCGATCCAATCGTTCATCCAGAGCCTGTCGACGCTTGACCACATCCTCGATGACCTCAGCCGCAAAGCGGCGCGCCATCAGGCCGTCGTTGCGCTTGGGAGCCTGGGTAGGTTTTGCTGATGCTGGTTTTGTCATCTGGACCATGGTCCGCGTGTGGGCTGTTGCGGCGCATCAAGCAATCCCATCTCAGAGGCCTGCTGCATCAAGGCCTCGATGCGGTTGGCTGTTGCGGGGTGCGTGGAAAACAGGTTGTCCATGCGGCGACCGGACAGCGGGTTGATGATAAACAGTGGCGCTGTGGCAGGACGCATTTCGGCACTTTCATTGGGGATGCGGGCAACGCCGCCGGAAATCTTTTCAAGCGCACGGGCCAGCCACACAGGGTTGCCGCAAATCTCGGCCCCCATCCTGTCCGCCACATATTCGCGGGAACGGGAGATGGCCATCTGGATCACGCCTGCTGCCATCGGTGCCAGGATCACCAGCAACATGGTTGCCAGCGGATTGGGGCGGTTGCGGTTGCCACCAAACATATAGGCAAAGTTCATCAGCGATGAGATGGCACCGGCCACCGTCGCCGCCACAGTCATGATCAAGGTGTCATGGTTGCGGATATGGGCCAGTTCATGCGCCATGACGCCTGCGAGTTCCTCTGGCGTCAGCAGGTCAATCAGCCCCGTTGTGGCGGCCACTGCTGCATTGGCCGGGTTGCGCCCGGTGGCAAAGGCATTGGGTTGCGATTCATGGACAATGTAAACCCGTGGGGGTGGCAGACCGGCGTTCTGGGCCAATGCATGCACCATGCGGACAAGATCAGGCGCTGTCTCAACTGTCACCTCCTGCGCGGAGTGGGCCGCAAGCGCCATCTTGTCAGCGTTCCAGTAGGCAAAGGCGTTGGTGATGACGGCAAAAAGCAGCGCAATGATCATGCCGGCAAAACCGCCCAACGACAGTCCCACCACACCAAAGAGAGCCGTAAGGGCCGCCAGCAGCAGGCTCGTCTTGAAAAAATTCATGCCGCATCCTTTCCGCTGAAGTCTTTTCCGGTCTGCCATCCGCAAATGCCAAGGAGCATATGCATATGCGTTGGCGGTTCTGCCATAGCCTTTACAGGATTGTTTGCATCATAGGGAATGGTGATGGCGCGCGCATGGAGATGCATGTGCCGCGCACCGGCCCGAGAGAGATCGCCACCGTAGACATGATCACCCGCAATAGGCGCATTGAGATGGGCGCAATGCACCCGCAATTGATGGGTGCGGCCTGTTTCGGGTTTCAGCTCCAGCCAGGTCAAACCGTCTGAACGCCCCAGCACCCGCCAGTCTGTAAAGGCCGGATCACCGGCGGGATCAACCTTCATCCACCAGCTCCGCTTTTCGTGGGAGCGGCGCATCAGTGGCGCTTCAATGCGGCCTGAATCGCCCACCATATTACCCATGACTACGGCCCAGTAGGTTTTGGAAACACGGCCTTCCTTGAAAAGGCGGCCAAGCCTTGCAAGCGCTGCCTTGTCGCGCCCCAGCACCAGACATCCTGATGTATCCTTGTCGAGGCGATGGGCCAGCGCCGGGTTGGTGCTCATGCCAAAGCGCAAGCCCTCGAAATGTGCCTCCAGATTATCCCCGCCACCCGGACCCTTGTGCACGGCAATACCGGGAGGCTTGTCGATGACAAGCATCGCGTCGCTTTTGAAAAGCACACGGCTGGAAAGAATGTTCGGTTGAAGCGTTGGCATTCCGGCTTGCCTTGCCTAGATGAGAGGGATCGTCAACTGCTGACATGCATTTGAATCAGGAAGTTTAGGTCCGTGCCATGATTGCAGAAGATAAAACCGGCGTATCTGGAGCAACTGTTGTCGAAGTGTCGGCAACGGAGCGCGTCCTTTCGCCAGCAGCACAGCGCGCACTGGCAGAAGCAGCGGCACGGCGTGCGGCGCAGGAAGAGCGCGAAGCCGTGCTCAACAGCACCGGCGAGATCAACGGGCGCGGTGGGAAAGATCCCGTGCGCTACAATGATTGGGAAATAAAAGGCCTTACGAGTGATTTTTAGGAATTAATTACTTTATACAGTCTTTATTCCTTGTATCAGAGATGATACAAGGTGTCATGTTCAACCGCATAGAAAGCGCTGGCAGCTATGCCCTCACCGGAGCCATGATGGTTCTGGTGATGGCGGTTGTGTCTCCGCGCCCTGTTGTCAGCATCCAGTCACCACCGCCAGAAACAACCGTCTCGATCCCGCGCAGCGATGGCCTGCAGCGGCAGCGGATTCCGGTTGAGGTTCTCAGAGTCATCGATGGTGATACGGTGGAGGTGCGCGCCCATATCTGGCTCGATCAGCAAGTTCAGGCGCGTATTCGCCTGCGCGCCATTGATGCGCCAGAGCTGAAAGCGGCCTGTCCGCAGGAGGCTACTCTGGCTGTTGCAACCAGAGACAACCTTGCCGCCTTGCTCGCTGGCGGCCCGGTTTATCTGGGCGATGTGGGGCGCGACAAATACGGTGGCCGCTTTTTGGGCACGCTTCATACCGGCGGCGGGTTGGATGTTGCTGAGGTTCAGATCGCCTCCGGCCATGCCCGCGCCTATGACGGCAAGAAACGCAGGAACTGGTGCTAAGTTCTGTTGCAGGCCTGCCTGCATGAGAAAAGTCAGCCGGAAACGGTTGCACGGATTCGGCTTCGCAGGTATGACGCGCTGAGTGCCGCAATAGCTCAGTCGGTAGAGCACATCATTCGTAATTAGCGGGTCTCCCGCTAAAAGCGTAAGATTCTCAAAGGCTTGGTAAGTGCGGTAGTGAATTAGTAGGGTCTTAGTAGGGCGAAAGCCCAATTTGGGCCGCTTTAGCTCAGTCGGTAGAGCACCTCATTCGTAATGAGGGGGTCAGGGGTTCGAATCCCTTAAGCGGCACCATTAACCCATTGACTCATATAATAGTTTTAGACCTTAGAAATGAACGATTGTAGTTCTGCGATGAAGGACGAGGGTTCAAGCCCAACCACTCGGGCAACCTGAATCAGCTCGATTGCATCAAGCCTGCGCTCGCCAGCTTCGTACTTTGCAACGAAAGATTGAGGCTTCCCAAGTCTTTCTGCGACCGTGGCCTGTGTTTGCCCAGAGGCCAGACGCGCTTCTTTGAGTCTTGTTTGAAGATGTATCTGCGCTGGCGAATGAACGCTCTTTTTCATTCTCACGTCAACTCTTGCGGCCCGTGAGAACGACTGCTAATCCCCAATCGGGATTAACCCATTTTAGGATTTTTACTTTGAGTGCTCGAATTGAAGCTTCTTCAATCCGCTACATCAAGCTGGGCCCAAAAGGCGCTTGGGAAAAGCTCTGCATCGAGGAAGGGACACTCCGCTTCAGTCACCGTGAGGTGCCACACGGACTGGCGACGACGCGGAACCGAGAGGGCATCCGCGCTCATCTTCTCGCTCAAGAGTATGACCCATCAGCAGCAAGCGACAAAGCGCGTGAGGTGCTAGACTTCTATGATGGCGATGAAGACGCGATTTGGATGACCTTTAATGCAGGTCGCCTATGGTGGTGCCGTGCTGATGCCGAGGTGCACGAACTCAGCCCAGATGGCCCTCAAGGAACACGCTACAGACGCGCATCAGGCTCGGGATGGTCTGACAGATCGCGTGGTGGCAAGCCCCTTCTCATGAATGCCCTCAGCGGTCGTCTGACGCGGACAGCGGCATATCGAAAGACCACCTGCCGGATCGTGGATGCTGCACCCTACTTCTTGGCCCGCCTAAACGACGAGGTGGAGTCCGAGGTGCAGGATGTGGTCAACGCCCGTGCCGGGCTTTTGGTTGCATTGGAAAAGATGATCCAGCGCCTGACATGGCAGGACTTCGAGCTGCTGGTGGACCTTACTTTCGCCGCCAGCGGATGGCGCCGATCTGGGGCTGTAGGCGGCGTTCAGAAGACCGTGGACATAGAGTTGGAATTGCCATCGACGGGCGAGCAAGCCTTCATCCAAGTGAAGTCCGCCACAAGCCCGACGGAGTTCAGAACCTACCGCGAGGCGCTGGCGGATCGTCCCGAGGGGAGGATGTTCTATGTCTTCCATACAGGCGACGCTGGTGATGCTATCGATGACGAAGACGTCACTGTCATTGGACCACCGCGTATCGCCGAGATGGCGCTGAACGCGGGCCTGTTGGATTGGACGATCCGGCGGGCGAGCTAAACTCATTGAGATGTTCAGCCGCACCGCGTAACCGCCGTAACCTCGAAACCGTGTAATCTACGCCGCCTTTTGGGGGTAGAAGCTAACTGTTTGCTCTGCCCACCTAGGCTAAAAAAGTTGTCGGATCGGTTATAACGGTTACCAGCGGTTCCTTCCTCATATTGGGTCTTCAATCTCATCTGGGCGATCTGTGAGCCGCCAATACCCCTTTACTTTTCTACCGCATGCCAGTGTCAACGTCACCGGGCCTGTCCAGCCGAGCGCCCTCATAACTTTTGCAAGGCGCTTAGTCTTAAAGTGGTCGATTTGTGCGCCGTGAATTTTGAGCACATCGGCCAAAAGATACGCACTTGCAACCTGTTCGCGGCCATTGCGCGATATCCCGCGAATGCCCTCAAGAACGTCATGCCAACCATCAGTCGGCAGTCTCTTATACTGCTCGCTGGCTGCCGTAGCCCACAGCGAGGTTGGAAGAATAGTGCTTTCTCCTTTAGCCTCCCTAACTGAAGCCTCAGCCCATAGTTGATCCCGGATTGCCTCAACTCCGTCGAGATCAACTTTCCCTGTTGATACAGGCAGGAAGCGCCGATTACCCGTTTCATCCTTGAGGTACTGATCATCGTTTGTGGTCCCTACCAGAATACCTCTGCGCTTGCGGCGCTCGGCGGTGCGTGCATAGGCTGGCCTTGCAACGTCAACCGCTCGCGAGGCAAACGCCTTTACCTTGTTAACCTCGGTAAATCGCATACCTGCCAACTCGCAGATTTCATAAATCCAGATGCCTTCCATAGCCTCCATCTGCTCTTTCTGATTGAGTCCCAGAAGATCGTTGTCTGAGAAAAAACTCTCGCCCGCCAGTATCTTGAGAAGAGTTGATTTACCTGACCCTTGCGGCCCCTCCAGAACAGGAATCGTATCGAACTTTACTCCTGGCTGCCGCGCCCGCTTTACAGCTCCGATGAATATAATCTCGGAGACGGCCTGTACGTATGGCGTATCTTCAGCACCTACATACTTCGATAAAAAAATGCTGATGCGGGGCGTTCCGTCCCAGATCAGGCCATCCAGATAGTCACAAACCGGGTCAAAGGAGTTATGTTTGCTCAGAGTGACAATCGCGTCCCTCGTCATATCTCCGCCAGGATCGAACCCAAACTTTTTATCAATGTGATCGCGTACTAAGAGGGTCATAGCATCACTGAAGTCACCCGCGAACTCTCGTAGCTCGTGCCCACTAACTGTGACTCGATTTCGAAAGATATCGAAGCGGCAGATCAGCCCCAATCGCTCGATTGCGAACTGTGTGTTCTGGAAACCACGGATCGGTGTGTTTGTTTGCTTTGTGGTCCCGTTGGGCCATGAGTTACCAATAACTAGAGTGGCCTTTTGTGCCTGCTGACGAGCAAAGGAAGCTGGGTTGGGCTTCTCGAGGATCGATACCGAGATACCAAGCTTCGGGTTCATCAAAACTCCAGCGATCTTCTCTATTTCTAGTCCTTTTCGAGCAAGCGCGCAGGCGACCGCAAATACCGGTTCACTACGGCTAGGATATCGTGGATCTGGCCCATTTCGCGGTCTCTCCGGGTCATCCCCAAGAACAGCGACAAGCGTCAGCCGCTCGTCCAAGCCGAGGGGAAGCTCACATACTTCGATAGGTTTACCCGACGCATCTGCACTAGTTTTGATAGGGTAGTTTGCTCCGTTGGATACCGGAACTCTTTCGAATGCCTCAGCGGGATAAACCCGTTTCCAGTCTGTCATCTCCCACACAACGCTTGACTGAACGGGCTGCCGTCCTCGCTGGCGCTTCTTTATCGTCGGAAGGTTTATTGTGCCCGGGAGACGAAGAATACGACTGACATCCGTTGCAGCAGGGTCACCCTTCAGTGCTTCGACTAGCCACCGATTGATACTCTCTGCGTCGTGCAAATCGTCGAGCGGTGCTTTGAGCTTCCAATAGGCGTTAAAGCCGCCACCAGATGCGACAACTACAGTTGGTGGAATAGTAAATGCCTGAAGTCGCTCCAAACCATCGGCGTCATCAATATCGACATAAGCCCAAGACGCATTAAGGACGTCATCTTTTTTTGCCTTCTTTGAGGACACACCGGGCTTTAGCGGGTTGACGTGATGATAGAGATTTCTGCTGCCGTTGCACTCACTGATGAAACGGGCGGCCTCATCGAGTTGATCGGATGTAAAGGTTCGATTGCTGATAGGGCCATCTGGTGTAATGGCCGTCAAATGCAAGTCAGCTCCAGAATGAAATTCGGAAAGGAACCGCAGTGCTTCATTGGCATTTTCAACCATGGGTGCGGACATCATCGCCTCCCTTGGCAGGGGTGACACGGTTGATCGCAACCCAGCTGTCGATATCTTCCCTACGGTAGCGCACGGCACGCCCGCGAGGGCCGCCAACACGGACATACGCTACGCCGGTGCCTTTCCATCGTTCTCGTGCGAGCCATGCCTCGGAAACACCAAGATATTTCGCGGCGTCGCGGGAATGTAGAAGTCCGCTGCCAGCCGGACTTGCAGTAGAAAGAACAGTAAACGGAACGCTTTTCGCATCCCCAACGGTGTGAACAGTCATCAAAGGCTCCATGCAGAGCCAGTCAGAGCAGTGCGAGTTGAAAAGCGCCAAAGTCTAACCGGCTCACAGTTTGAGTTGTGAGTTGAGGTCAGACTCGCATGTCATGTGGGAAATCGGGGTGCCCCACAAAGCTTATCAAAGCAGCTGTCCGTGCCGGAACGACCCAGCAATTCACGTCATCTGATAAAGACCGTTCGACCTGCAATTTTACCCGCTTAGCAGAGGTCTAGCATCAAACTGGAGGGTTCTTGCCGCATTTTCAAGTATGTCAGCACAAAATGAGTGAAATTCAACGTCCTTCAATGACTTTCGTCTCCGCCAGCTCCTGAATCCTCGCCGCCACCCGATCCACCGGCCCACGAAGCCGATCAACATTCATCACGATATAGCCTCCCGTGACGTCGCCGTCAGTACGGTGATTAAGGAGCCGCTTGAGCGCATAAGCCGGAATGTCGAGGCTCTCGGCAACAGTGATGAACGTCCGCCGCAGATCGTGAAGCGAAAAGCTGACACCAGACGCCTCAGAGACGCGCCGCGTGAAGGATTTAGTCTCCACAATATGGCCGGTCACGCCGGGACCGGGGAACATCCATTCTGACTGCCCAACCATTTCGCGCCGCCCTGCAATCAGGTCCACAAGAAAATCTGACAGCGGCAGGACAAGAGGGTCACCGTTCTTTGTCGCCGGCACAGTCAGTGTGCGCCCTATTAGATCAATATGCTCCCAGCGCAGGGTCGCAATTTCGTTCCGGCGCATTCCGGTGAAGAGCGCCACTAACAGAAAGTCCCGCGCGTCCTCCGTCTCTCTCATTATTGCATGCCACCAAGCCGGCAGCTGATGCGCAGCAATCAGAGTGCGTCGTCTGCGCTCTGGTGCCCAAGAGCGCGTCTTCGATAAGACCTGCACCGGGTTCGCTGGAAACTCGTCATGCAGCGAAGCGATGAAGTTGTAGACAGAGCGAAGATGGCGAAAAGCGCAGTTGGCAGTGATCGCCCCATGATCCTTGCTTATCTTCCTGTGCTTCGTCAGCACCATGTTGCGCGTGATCTCCTGCAAGGGCAGCTTCAGCCAGTCCTTAAGATAGAGCTTCGGAGTGCGCTTATAGTTCTCGATCGTAAACCGGGAGAGGCTGGGCTTCGCCTCAAAGAAGGCCTCGAAAGCCTCCTGCAGCGTCGTGGCGCGGGCCTCGGCTACCCTACCTTCCGCCGTAGGGTCGACTCCCCGGGACATCATTGCAAGGCTCTCGAAAGCCAAGCGTCGCGCTTCCTCAGGTGATGTCAGCGGATAACGACCTATAGTGATCCGAATCGTCCGTCTGCGGACCTGCCCTTCCGCGAAGAAGCTCTTGGCCTTGCTGCCGACACGAAGGCCGAAGCCGGTCAACTCCTCATCTCGATAAAGAACTTGCCCGCTCAGAGGCTGGGGCAGGGCTTCGATAATACGCTTGGTAAGACGGACATTTGGCATGGGTCACCTCCAAGCCAATCCCAGCTATATCGAGTTATCGAAAAAAGAAATAGATTTCAGAGAGTTATAAGGCCTATTCAATGATGTTAGCCCTTATTCAAGCTCACTCTGAGATGCTGGGTGATCTTTTGTTACTAGAATGAAAAAGAGCTTACGCTTGTTCTCCTCTTGTTCTATGATAGCTGGATGTCCAAAACCATTACTGCAAATCAGCTTCTAGGTGAGATAGGTGAGGCATCTGTTCGCCTGCGCTTTCTAAACATGGGATTCCAGTTTGACGGACGCTCCCGCTTGGAAGCAGGGATCGATGGCATTGCTGAAGTCATGGAAAAGGGCAAGCCGCTAGCCAAGATGATCGCCGTGCAGGTTAAGGCAAGAGACACAGCCAGCTACTCGTCGGAAAATGACGACGGTTTTAGCTATCTCCTCCGCCCGGAAGATCTAGCCTATTGGCGCGGATCGAACCTTCCCATCATCCTCGTTCTCTATCGCAAGTCAGACGAAACATATTTCTGGAAGGAAGTCGGTGTCGATATCGAGCTAGAGGGGCGGCGGTTCCAGTTCGACAAGTTGCTCGACGTTCTCGACCAGAATGCTGTCGACCGTCTCGCCGCACTGACCGTTCCCAAAGCCGGGTTTGGCCACTATGTCCCGCCATTGGGCGGCGGTGAGGAAGCCTTGGTCAATATGCTTCCCGTAACACTGCCTAAGGAAATTTTCGTCGCATCTACATCCCTTACTGCAAATAGAGCAGTATCCACCTTGCTCGACCGTGATGAGCCCGCCCGTTTCGACTGGGCTATCAAAGGCGGTACGTTTTGGTCTTTTAGCGACCCGCGCGATACAGTGTGCAAACATATCGTTGATCTCGATCAGGTTGAAGCAATCAACACCTCCGAAATTGCTTTCCATGAGGATCGCGACGAGCTGAACAATTTTGCCTTCCTGCTACGAAAGGCGCTCGACCATCAGGTGCGTCGCGATCTCGGCTGGAGCAAAGAACGCAAGCTCTATTATTTCAGAGCACTCAAGGCGAATATGCCTCGTGCATTTGCCTATGAGGCTTCCAAGAAAAAGACGTCTGCCGATGTTGTGAACATCTCGGTTAACAAGTCTGATAAGACGCGCATCGACTTTATCCGTCACCACGCTTTTATTCCAAGGTTCGAGTACCTTTACAATCAGTGGTATCTAGTCATCAACCCGACATACTTCTTCACGACGAACGGGTTCATACCGCACTCCTATCCAGCGGCATTGCTGGCCGGAAAGAAACGCCTCGATAATAGCGCCTCTTTGCGGGGACAAGTTGTCATGTGGCACCGCTTTCTTAGCCAATCTGACGAAGGTAACTTGTTCAGTGATATCTCCGCTGAACCGCGCCTGAAATTCGGTGACCCACCCACGGTGGCGCTCGCCACGCGCGTCCCCGAGGACGTGTGGGGTTCTCATAAGAAGGCTGTAGAACCTGACGGCATACAGGAGCGATTGTTCGGATGAAGTTCGAAGCAAAGATATTCGATGAGCCGCATCTGGAGTTTGGCGACAAACACCATCACCCAGATCCACGGCTGGGCCTTTTCGAAGCAGGTCCACTTCAAACCCCTTTGGGCGATGCCGTCAAGATTGCTGTAGTCGGTGATGCCAAGACCATCGAGGATGCAATTAAATTCTTTGTCCAAGCCGCCACGGGCTTTGCGGGCAAGGGTGAAAAGCATCCCAATCTCCATCCCAATTTTCCTGGCCTCGGAAACCAGAACCCATTTCGGTGCAAATTTGAAATAGCCGAAGGAGCGACAGCGGCAATTGCCCAATCGAGAATCGACAAGATTCGGAAGGAGCCTCACCACGGTAAGGCAGTAGAAATGGCGGTTGATGAAATCGTACAGCAGTTACAGACGCTCGATGAAGGTAGCCAACGGCCGGATGTAGTGATCGTGGCCTTGCCTGTGAGTCTCATCGAAAGAGTTTGGAACGCCAAGGTGGATTCCAACGCAACGACCGAGAAAGAAGACAGTGGCGGATCGGACGCGCCCGATTTTCGAGGGTTGCTCAAGGCAAAAGCGATGAATCTTCGCTTTCCCATACAGATCGTCTGGGAAGATGTATTCGACGAAGCGGCAAGCATCCCGCGCAAGATAAAGGAGAGCCGGGCGCGAAAAATCCAGGATCAGGCCAGTCGGACTTGGAATCTCTTAACGGCACTATACTACAAGGGAACCGGGCGTATTCCTTGGCGGAAAATGCGCTACGATGGAGAATTCACTGCGTGCTATATCGGTGTTAGCTTCTATCGAGAGGTAGGCGGTCAGCAACTATTCACCAGCGCTGCCCAGATGTTTGATGAGCGAGGTAAAGGGTTCATTCTTAAGGGAAAACGTGCCCAAACGGAGAGCCGGGGTCGCCATCCGTACATGACTAAGTCGGATGCTCGCCAACTCATCGCTGATTCACTTTCAGCTTATAGGAGTCACCACAAGAACTACCCAGCGCGGGTAATCGTCATGAAGACCTCGCAGTTCCGTGAAGAAGAAGCTGGAGGCATCCTTGAGGCTTTGGAAGAAGCTGGAACCGAGCTTCGCGATCTCGTTTGGGTTCAGGAATCATACTCCGTAAAGGTTCTTCGAGACGGCAATTATCCAGTAATGAGAGGAACTTTCGTCGATCTCGATGGAAAAGGGCTGCTATACACCACTGGTAGCATTCCCTACTACGGCACATATCCCGGCCTTTATGACCCGAGACCACTGCTTCTCTGTCCATACAAGGGCGGCGACAGCACTATCGCCCAGATTGCCGGAGAAGTGTTGGCTCTCACTAAGATCAATTGGAACTCAACGCAGATAAACCAGAAGCTACCCATTCCCATCAAAGCGGCGCGGGTCGTTGGTGAGGTTCTGAAATATGTGAGCGACGAAAAGGTCAGTTCAGATTACGCTAGATACATTTAGTCATAAGGGCTGACATTGATGGCCAAGACAGGCCATGGATGTCAGATTGATGTAGTTGGCTACGTTATTGAAGGAAGGTAATTTTTAGTAGGGCAGTAGTAGGGCGTCTGGTTCAACCGCCTTAGTCATCGTTCTCGTCGTAATGAATGATAAGCTATTGATCCCAGAAGTGAATTCACTCTCTTTCAATCGCGATCTTTTTTCCTCAACAACATCAATAGCTTATTCGTAATGATGGGGTCGTAGGTTCGAATCCTATTTGCGCACCATTTCTGAACAGAAATGTGAACACTTCGCGTGACGAGAGAGCGCCTCTTTACGAGGTTCTGGAATTTCGGTTATTTGCCGAAAATGCGGGTACTTTCGTCGCTACTGATGATGGTCTCCACGCCCTAGGCACCTACCCCGCAGCAGTGTAAGCTGTTTTGACCGTCGTGTAGAATTCCCGCGCGTAGGCGCCCTGTTCGCGGGAGCCGTAGCTTGAGCCTTTCCGGCCACCGAATGGCACATGGTAATCAACACCCGCGGTAGGCAGGTTGACCATCACCATGCCGGCTTCCGCATTGCGCCGGAAATGCGTGGCATATTTCAGGCTGGTTGTGCAGATGCCTGCTGAGAGACCAAACTCGGTGTCGTTGGCCAACGCAAGAGCATCGTCGTAGTTTTTGGCACGGATCACAGCCGCTACAGGGCCAAAGATTTCTTCGCGTGCAACCCGCATCGTGTTGCTGACACCCGTAAAGAGTGCGGGCTGCAAATAGAAGCCCGGTGTTTCCCGGTTCAGGCGCTCGCCGCCCCAGTGGAGCGTAGCGCCTTCATCGCGGCCAATGGCGATGTACTTCTCGTCTGTTTCAAGCTGGTTCTGGTCAACCACAGGGCCGATATGCGTGCCCGCTTTCAGCGCATCGTCTACAACAAGCCCCTTCATGCGCTCTGTCAGCGCGGCGACAAAAGCATCATGAATACCGTCTGTCACGATAAGACGCGATGAGGCTGTGCAACGTTGGCCGGTGGAGAAGAAAGCACCATTGACGGCGCATTCCACGGCCACTGCCAGATCAGCGTCATCCAGCACCACCATCGGGTTCTTGCCACCCATTTCGAGCTGTATCTTTTTCATGGGGCTGGCGGCGACGCACTGGGCCGCGATCCTTCGTCCTGTGTTGACAGAACCGGTGAAGGAAATGGCTGTGACGTCAGGGTTGTCGATGATGGCCTGACCAACAACGGAGCCCTTGCCCATCACGAGGTTGAGCACGCCTTTGGGCAATCCGGCGCGGTTGAGGATATCAACCAGCATCCAGGCGGAATGCGGCACAAGATCCGCTGGTTTGATGACGACCGTGTTGCCGTAAGCCAGTGCGGGGGCAATTTTCCATGCCGGGATGGCGATCGGGAAATTCCAGGGCGTGATCATGCCGATAACACCAACTGGTTCACGCGTGACTTCGATGCCAACGCCAGGGCGGATGGAATTGACCACCTCGCCATTCAGTCTCAGCGTTTCGCCGGCAAAAAAAGCGAGGATCTGTCCGGCGCGAGTGGCTTCTCCGACACCTTCCGCCAGTGTCTTGCCTTCTTCACGACTGAGGATTTTGCCAAGCTCGTCTTTGCGCGCCATGACTTCCAGCGAAGCTTTCATCAGGATGTCGTGGCGCAGTTGCGGATTGCTCCTCGACCATGCGGGAAAAGCCGCGCTGGCAGCATCAATCGCCGCATCCGCATCCGCTTTTGTACCCGATGCGAAGTCGCCAATCACGTCCTTCAGGTTAGATGGATTGACGTTGGCTGAGGCCTGTGCCGCCTTGGCGGTTTCTCCGGCGATCAGGTTGGAAAAGAGCTGGGTCATGCTGGCATTCCTTATTTATGGAGCAGGCTACAGTGTCTGCAGCCCGCTTCAAGGCTTTTGTTCAACCAGGCTGTTGTGTACGAATCATGTGGGTATCAGAAGCACATCTCCGAATGATCATGTGTTTCATGATCAGCAGTCTGGTCTTCCAGCCATCAACGCCCTAAATGACCTACGAAACCACCCTGTGAAGACAGTTCAGATCTTCAGGAATCCGTTGCGCCAGACCATGACCACTAAAAACAGCGTTCTTATCGTCGGCGCAGGCCCTGTTGGTCTGGTTGCTGCCAACCTGCTGGTTGATGCAGGAATCGCTGTCACGTTGATCGAGGCCGCGACAGAATTGCCCCGTGATCTCAGGGCTTCCACCTTCCATCCTCCCACGCTGGATATGCTGGAGCGTTTTGGCGTAGTGGACAGCATGATTGCGCAAGGCCTGATCTGCCCGATCTGGCAGTTCCGCGACAGGAAAGACGGCGTCATTGCCAATTTCGAACTGGCGCGGATTGGAGATGAAACCAACCATCCTTTTCGGCTGCAATGTGAGCAATGGCGTCTGGGCGAGATGCTCTATGCCCGCTTGCAGCAGCAACCGCTGGCCACAATCCTGTTCGGAACCAAGGTGGTTGATGCCCGCCAGACTGCTGATCAGGCGGAGGTGGATGTTGTCGATGCCGATGGCAAACACCGCACGCTGTCCGGCGCGTTCCTTGTAGGATCAGATGGCATTGGCAGTGTGGTGCGGCATTCGATTGGCGTTGAGTTCGAAGGCCAGACCATTCCTGAAACCTTTCTCACAATCTCTACACCTTTCGATTTCCGGGAATCCATGCCGGATGTCGCCAATATTTCCTATATCTCCGACCCCACAGAATGGTTTGTTCTCATCCGCACGGCAAAGTTCTGGCGGGCGCTGTTCCCGGTGGATTCAGCCCTCAGCGATGCGACCATTACCTCTCCGGAACGCATCGAGCAGTTACTGCAGGGCGCTGCCGCGCGTTCAGTTGCCTACACAGTAGAGCACCGCACCGCTTACCGCGTGCACGAGCGGGTTGCGGCCCATTATGTCAAAGGGCGCATCCTGCTTGCCGGTGATGCGGCTCACGTCAACAATCCACTGGGTGGCATGGGTCTCAATGGCGGCATTCACGATGCCTTCAATCTTTCAGAAAAGCTGGTGGCAGTGATGCGCGGCGCTCCGCTGGAGACGCTCGGAGCTTATGAGCGCCAGCGCCGCAAGGTGGCGCTGGATGTGGTGCAGCAAACGACACTGCGCAACCGCGATATTCTCAATACGCGTGATCCTGCCGCGCGGGCCGCCTATTATGATGACCTGCGCCGCACGGTGGCTGACCCTGTAAAACACAAGGCCTCGCTGATGCGCACATCGATGATCCAGTCGTTGCGTGATGTTGCAGGCATGGCCTGACTCTGCAGTGAGAGTAGGGTAATCGCATATGCCCACTGTCATCCCGGACAAGGTGCAGCGCAGCTGCATCCGCCGATCCGGGATCCAGCGCAGTGCTTCGCCGAAGGCGTCAAAAGATCTTTTGCAGAAGACTTCTTGTGCTGGATTCCCGCTCTCGTGATCCGGCTGCGCCGGACACGGTCGGGAATGACAAACAATACGTGATTACCCTTTAGCAGGCCAGGAGTGTGCTTTGGTCTACTTCATCGTGCCAATCACACCTGCAGTGACCAGCGCGTCAATCTGTTCGCGCCCGAGCTTCAGGATGCCTTCGTAAACCTCGCGGTTGTGCTGGCCGAGGTCCGGTGCACTGGCAACGATAGCACCAGGTGTATCCGACAGCTTGGGCGCAACGTTCTGCATGCTCAGATCGCCAAACTTCGGATGCAGCACCTTCACGATCGCCTCGCGCGCTTTGAAATGCGCGTCTTCCAGCATATCGGGTGCACGGTAGATATCGCCCCGCGGTACGCCGTGCCTGTCGAGCAATTCGCCCAAGGGGCCTGCATCCATCGTCATGGTCCAGACGCCGATCAGGTCATCAAGCTCTTTCTGCCGCTCACCCCGCGCGCCGTGCGTGGCATAGCGTGTGTCGGTGCCAAGCTCCGGGCGTCCCATCGCCTCGGCAAGGCGGCGGAAGACGCTGTCCTGATTGGCGGCGATCAGCACCATGCGGCCATCCTTCGTGGGATAGACGTTTGAAGGCGCAACATTGGGGAGGATCGCGCCGGTGCGCTCGCGCACAAAACCGGCTTTGTCATATTCCGTCACCAGCGATTCCATGATCGCGAGCACCGCCTCATAGATGGCAGAATCCACCACTTGCCCATGGCCAGTGCGATGCAGGGAATGCAGCGCCATCAAACCGCCCAGACAGGCAAAGGTGGCTGCCATTGTATCACCGATAGAAATGCCCATGCGGCTGGGCGGCGACGATGGATCACCCACCACATGGCGCAGGCCGCCCATGGCCTCACCGATGGCACCGTAGCCTGCCTTCTCGGCATAAGGCCCTGTCTGGCCATAGCCTGAAACACGAATCATGATCAGGCGGGGGTTGATCTTTGACAGAACGTCGTAGCCCAGACCCCATTTTTCCAATGTGCCAGGGCGGAAGTTCTCAAGCAGTATGTCTGATTTCGCCACCAGATCCTTGATCAGTTGCTGGCCTTCGACGCCACGGGCATTGAGTTCAATGGATTTTTTGTTGCGGGCAATGACCGGCCACCAGAGCGACAGGCCGTGGGGTTTCTCACGCCCCCACTCGCGCATGGGATCACCCTGTCCCGGCTGTTCGATCTTGATCACCTCGGCCCCGAAGTCTGCCAGCAACTGGCCACAGAAAGGCCCGGCCAGCAGTTGCCCCATCTCGATGACGCGCAGATCAGTCAGCGGGCCGCGCCGTGAGGCATCGCGGGCTGTGTCTGGTTTGGCGCTCATCATGATCTCCCGAGATTGTTCCGATTGTGGAAGCTGGTTATACAAGTCTGGCAAAGCGCTGCAAGAAATCAGCGCTGGAATCAACAACCATAACTTTCAATGAGGCAAACCATGGCGGGCGATACGGTCGAGATTGTTGAGGTTTCGCCCAGAGACGGCCTGCAGAACGAGCCAGTTTTTATCGATACAGCAGACAAATTGCGCCTGATTGCTGAAGCAACAGCAGCTGGTATCGGTCGGCACGAGGTGACGAGCTTCGTCAACCCGAAGCGCGTGCCGCAAATGCGTGATGCGGATGAGATTTTCGCTGCGTTGGCGAATACAAACAACGCCCGTCACATCGGCCTTGTGCTCAATGCCAAGGGTTTCGAGCGGGCGGTGGCGGTCGGCTGCCGCGAGATCAACTATGTCGTTGTGGCCAGCGAGACCTTCAACCAGCGTAATCAGGGCGTCAGCATCGCGGAAACGCTGGCGCAATGGCGTGCCATTTCCGCCATGGCGCGCAGTGCAAACATCCGCACGACGGTGAGCATCGCAGCGAGTTTTGGCTGTCCCTTTGAGGGCGAAATGCCCATGGCAAAAGTGCTTGGCGTCATGGAACAGGTGCTGGTCACACCGCCCGATGAAATTGCCTTCGCTGATACGATTGGCTGCGGTGTGCCTGCGCAGGTCCGTGCCTTGCTCAGCGCAGCGCGACGTCTCGCGCCCGGTCTGAAACAGCGGTGCCATTTTCACGATACGCGCAACACAGGGATAGCCAATGCCCTTGCTGCTGTGGAAAGCGGTGTTGATGCGCTGGATTCATCCATCGGCGGGCTTGGTGGTTGTCCTTTTGCGCCTGCCGCCACCGGCAATATTGCGACTGAAGATCTGGTCTACATGATGAACCGTATGGGCGTGCGGACGGGCGTGGCGCTTGAGCCCTTGCTTGAGACAGCGCGCTGGATTTCAGGTCTTCTTGGCAAGCCGGTTGTATCGGCCTTGGCACGAGCCGGAGGCTTTCCTGCTGGGGTGAAAACGGCGATCTGAAGAATAAAATACTTCCTGCATAAACAGGGTCTTTCCTTTTACATGTGCAGCATCCAGAGTATCGAGTATCAGGTTTGAATCGGGAGAAATTCTATGAAAATTCTGCGTGTGTTTGGAAAAGCCATGGCGCTTGTTGTTGGTCTGGCGACGCCGTCTTTTGCCCAAACTGTGGCTCTTGGCACAACGCAGGGCGGTGCAACTGGGCAAATCGCGACGGCCATTGCGCAGATCGTCTCGTTGCACGGCGGCGGCCTTCAGGTGCGCCCGCAACCGGTTGCCAACACGGCGCAATACATTCCGCCAATCAATGCCGGGCAGATTGAATTCGGCATCGCCAATGCGCCTCAAACCTCCAATGCCTTCAACGGCGTTGGCATGTCGCAAGGGCAGGCAGCGCCCAACCTGCGGATGGTGGCGACATTGTTCCCGTTCAATGCCGGTCTGGTGTCTACAAAGGCGTCCGAAATCAAGAAGGCCTCTGATCTCAAGGGCAAGCGCCTGCCCTGGTTTCCAGAGAACTCGCTGGGCGATGTGATCATGAAAGCCATGCTCGAAGTCGGCGGCGTCAAGCCTGACGAGGTGACGCGCGTGCCTATGCCAAACTTTCCACGCATGTTCGATGCGTTCAAGGCAGGCCAGATCGATACATCCATTGTCGCTGTTGGATCGCAGAATACCATCGATTTTCAGCAGAGCATCACCGGCGGCATTCGCTTCCTGACCTTTGCCGAAGGTGATTTGCCAACCCTCGCCAAATGGCTGCCGGGCGTGAGCCTGCGCATCATGCCGGTTTCGGCCAGCAACCCCGGCATCGAGGAAGGCACACGGATCTTTTCCTATGCCTACACCCTCTTTACCCATGCCAGCATGAGCGACGACACGGTTTACAAACTGATCAAAACCCTGTCTGACCGCACAGCTGACATCAAGGCCACAAGCCCCTTGTGGGAGGAGTTTGATCCCAAGGCGCTAGGCGGATCGGTCGGTGTGCCTTATCACCCCGGAGCAGCGCGCTTCTTCCGTGAGGCTGGTGTCGAGATCAAACAGTGACTGCATCACAACCGGTTGAGTCCATGGGTCTTGTGATAGCAAGGGTTCTGGGGCTTGGCGTTGCCTTGCTGCCGCTTATTGCCGTGCTGGGCCTGCCTGCGCGCTATGGTCTGTTCATTCTTGATGAACAGATTGCAGCAGCGGTTCTTGCCTGCGGCCTGGCTGTGGTCTTTCTGCGGATGCCGGGCAAGGGCGCAGCAGCCTTGCTTGTCAGCCGTATGCTTGCTGTCGTTTCCCTCATCTTTGGTGCCGCCCTTTTCATCCGGTTTCCGGTGTTGTCAGAAGGCGCTTTCTTCCGTCCGGTTGAAGCGGCAAGCTTTGGCTTTGTGGCCATTGTTCTGCTGGTGGAAGGCATGCGCCGCGTGGTTGGCTGGACATTGACAGTCGTCTTTGCCCTGCTGTTTGCCTATGCACTCTTCGGCCATTTGCTGCCTGCCTCTATCGGTGGAAAATCGCTGACGATCATGCAGCTCCTTGGTTTTCTGGGCGCGGATTCGACAGCCCTTCTGGGCCAGACCCTCACTGTCGCCTGCTTCGTCATCGTGCCGTTCATCCTGTTTGGCCGCCTGCTGGTGGCGGTTGGCGCAGCCGATGTTTTTGATGCCCTGGGTGCAAGACTGGCAGGCAATGCGCCGGGTGCATCAGGCCGCATCACTATCATCTCGTCCATGCTGTTTGGAACGGTGTCAGGTTCCGCTGTGGCCAATGTCATGGCCAATGGTTCAGTCACCATCGGCATGATGCAGCGCAATGGCTACAGCAAGGAAGATGCGGCGGCAGCGGAAGCCGTATCGTCCACTGGCGGCCAGATCATGCCGCCTGTCATGGGCGCGGCGGCCTTCATCATGGCGGAGTATCTGAAGGTTCCCTATGCCACCATCATGCTGGCGGCCTTGCTGCCTGCAATGCTGTTTTATGGCTCGATCCTTTGCCAGCTCGATTTCACCGCAAGGCGCATGGGCTTGCCGCCGGTCACGGAAAGCATCGGCAAACCGTTGCGGGCTTTGCAGCGCGAGAGCAGTCTGCTGGCGCTTGCCTTCGTCATCGTGCTGGGCGGCATCTTCTGGTACAATCTTCAGCCGGAGCTGGCGGCTGTTCTGAGTGCGGCCATGCTGGCGCTGATCGCGCTTGTGCTGTTGCGCGGGCAAGGTTTCACGCTGAAATTTCTGTTGAAGGAAGTGTCTGAAACCGGCCTCGCCGCTGCGGATGTCCTGCTGGTCTGTGCGCTGGCAGGCATGATCATCGGCATCCTTACTACGACGGGCCTTGGCTTCACCCTGTCGCTGCTTTTGCTGGAACTGGGAAAATCCAACCTGTTCCTGCTGCTGGTGGTGACAGCCGCTGTGTCGCTCATTCTGGGCATGGGCATGCCAACCACTGCCGTCTACATGCTGCTGGCGACACTGGCCGCACCCAGCCTCGTCAAGCTAGGCATTCCACCGATCAGCGCCCACATGTTTGTGTTCTACTATGGGCTGCTGTCGATGATCACACCACCGGTAGCGCTCGCTGCTTTTGCGGCGGCGTCCATTGCGCAGGCCTCCCCGGTGGCGGTTGCCTGGCACAGTGTGCGGATCAGCTGGATTGCCTTTTTGGTGCCTTTCCTCTTCATCTATCAGCCGGCCATTCTGCTGCTGGGATCAGCCTTTGAAATTGCAGCTGTGGCCGTGGGGGCCTGCATTGCCATACCGCTGGTGACAGGCGCTTTGGTTGGCCATGCACTGGGTCCTTTGCAAAATGCCGAGCGGTTGCTCTGGCTCATTGTCGGCGTCATCATTCTTGTGCCAGTCACGGTGCTTGGTCCGCTGACGGTCTGGGTTGAGGCCGCAGGCTTCATTGCTGGCCTTTTGCTGCTTGGTCTGCACGCAAAACAGCACAGGGTCACACCGGCGAAAGCACAGTGAGAGAGCACAGATGAGTGAACTCGATATTTACAAGCGGCAGGGATTTGCCAACAGCGTCGGCATCGGCGAACGACCAGCTCTTGTGCTGGTTGATTTCGTCCTGAGCTTCACTGATCCCAACCACTTCGGCGGTGGCAACATTCAGGCTGCCATCGACAATTCCCTTGGCATTCTGACTGTGGCCCGCGCGCGTGGCTGGCCGGTGGCGCACACCCGCGTGGTTTATGCGGATGATGGTTCGGATGCCGGGGCTTTTGCGCGCAAGGCCCCGGGTTTGCTGAAACTGACAGAAGACAGTCCGCTCAGCCAAATCGTTGATCCAGTCAAACCGATTGCCGGTGAGATTGTTATTCGCAAGCGGCAGGCTTCGGCGTTCTTTGGGACAGAGTTCGCCTCATGGCTGGCATGGAAGCGGGTGGACACGCTGCTGGTTGCAGGCTGCACCACATCCGGCTGTGTGCGGGCAACTGTCGGCGATGCCGTGGCACATAACATGCGCACCATCGTCCTGACCGATTGTGTGGGCGACCGGGCGATTGGCCCGCATGAGGCCAATCTTTTTGACATGGGTCAGAAGTACGCTGACCTCATGACCAGTGCCGAAGTGATTGCCGCTACGGCCTGAAGGAGAACCCGTTGTGACAAACGCTTTGGGCTGGCGGCGAAAGTTCGGCGTGTTGGGGCCTTCCACCAACACCATTGTGCAGCCCGATTTTGACGATATGCGCGTCCTCGGCGTCACCAATCACTACAGCCGCATCTACACGCCCAATGCCAATGCCGTCAGCAACGAGAGCTTTCGCGCCGGGGCCAACACCATCGCTGATAACGTGCTTGATGCCGTGCGCAGCGTGATGACGGCGGCACCGGATTATCTGGTCATGGGCATGTCTGCTGTTACCTTCTTTGATGGCGAGAAGGGGGCCAATGCCTTTGTCGACAAGGTGGAGAACGAGGCCGGTGTGCGCGTCAGCATCGGCAGCCACGCCTGCACGGCAGCGTTGCGATGCTATGGTGGCGTCAAACGCATTGCGGTTCTCTCACCCTACTGGCCGGTGATGAACACGGAGGTGGCACGCTATTTCGGTGATATGGGTTTTCGTGTTGTGCGCGACATCGCCCTGCAATGCCGTTCATGGACGGCCATTGCTGAAGTGGACGATGCCACATTGCGCAATGCCCTGCGGCAGCTTGACGGCGATGATGTCGATGCGATTGTTCAGGTGGGCACCAACCTTTCAATGGTCCGCCTCGCGGCTGCTGCTGAATTGTGGCTTGGCAAACCCGTCATTGCTATTAACACGGCGACCTACTGGCATGCGCTGCGGGCCAACGGCATAGCCGATCAGAAGCCAGGCTTTGGTCGGTTGCTTGCGGAATTCTGATTAGAGAAAGCATTTGGACCTTAGCCAGCAATCATCCTGGCGGCCAGCCACATGCCAAGACCAAAAACGATATGTCCAACAATGTTGAGAATACGGATGCGTGTCGCGTCTGGTTTCCTTGAAGCAGCCATACCGGCCCCAAGGGCGGGCTGCAAAACGAACCAGCCAAAGCCAACGGTTATGACACCGACAAACATCGGAATGGGAAGCGTCGGCGCTTTCGCCCATACAGCTCCGCCCAGCATATATGTCGCCATGGCAAAGGCGATGCCGACGAGGTAGTGGAATATCCAGCCAGTCGCCAGTTCAGCCGGTGCAGGGCTTGCAGCTGCGATATCGTTGTGAGCGAAAATGCCGTTGCGCCAGTGGGCAACCCAGCGGCCTACCATGGCCCAGTTGGGAAGCCCGAAGCCAAACAGGCGGTTGAGCAGCAAGGCCCAGAGATCAAGAATAACCGTTGCGCCTATGCCTACCACAATAGAGCGCCAGACCAGTTCCATGATGCTCATTGTAAAATCCAGTTGTAGAAAAGGGTGCTCACGAGCGGGTTGAATCCATGATAGCAGTGACAATGCGTTGCGGATTCAGCAGGGCGGATTTCTCAAGCGTGTGAGCGAAGGGTTGCGGAATGCGCGGTGCGCCAATGCGTCTGGCATAGCGCAGGGCTGCTGGCCCGAGCCTCTCGATCATGCTGGCCAGCACCTCGCTGCCAAAGCCGCCGTCAGTGCCACCTTCCTGAACAACCAGCAATTTTCCTGTCCGTTTCAGGGAGGCTTCGACACAGGCGCTGTCCCATGGCCAGAGGCTTCTAAGGTCAATCACCTCGGCCTTGATGCCTTGCTGTGAGACCGTGTCAGCCGCTTGCAGAACGGGCCCCAAAGCCTGTGACCATGTCACGATAGTGAGGTCCTTGCCCTCGCGGCGGACAATCGCCTTGCCGATCTCGAAGGGCGGGAGTTTGTCTGGCACTTCCTGCTGTGTTTTGAGCAAGGCCTTGGGCTCAAAAATCAGGACAGGATCATCGCAGCGGATCGCGGCTTTCAGGCAAGACGCCATGTCTGCGGCAGTGGCTGGGGCCAGCACCACCAGACCCGCCACATTGACAAACCAGTTCTCGATGGTCTGGCTGTGCTGAGCGGCAGAACCCGGCAACATGCCCTGCGGCATGCGCACCACCAATGGCACCTTGGCCTGACCACCAGTCATGTAGCGGATCTTGGCAATCTGGTTCACCAACTCATCCATGGCTGGTAGAACAAAATCGGCGATCCGCATTTCGATCACCGGCCTCGTTCCGACAAGGGCTGCCCCCAGTCCGGCCCCCATGATCGTGGCTTCGGCAATCGGCGTATCGACTACGCGCGTCGGTCCAAACTGATCCAGCAAGCCTTTGTACTGTCCGAAGACACCACCGGCGCGCACATCCTCTCCCAGCACCCAGACGCTAGGGTCACGGGTCATTTCCTCGGCAAGTGCTGCGCAGGAGGCTTCAGCGAATGTCATGCTGGCCATTGCGGTGCTCCTATATCCTGAATGTCCTCAAAGGCCTCATGCTCTGCCGGGAAAGGTGCTGCCCGTGCCTTCTCGCGGGCATCAAGCATTTCCCGCATCACTTCGCTTTCAATCGCTGCAACCTCTTTCGACTCTCCGGTTTCGCTCAAGGACTCGCCAAGCCGCTTCAGCGGATCAAAGGCCTTTGCCGCCTCAAGCTCGCCCTTGCGACGATAAGGGGAGGCATCCGTTGAAGTATGGCCATGCCAGCGATAAGTGCGGGCATGCAGCATGCGCGGGGTTGAGGTGCGGCGGATATCATCGATCAGAAGACGGGCCGCTGCATCTACAGCCACAACATCATTGCCATCGACAAACACGCCTTCGACCCCAAGGCTTCTGGCCCGCGCCAGTGGCCCCTGCCCGGCGGTTGTCTGGTCTGAATAGGTGAAGGCAGAAAAGCCGTTGTCCTCGCAAACAAACAGCACCCGCAGGCCATAGAGTGCCGCCCAGTTCAGCGCCTCCAGAAACGGTCCGCGGTTGGTTGCGCCATCGCCAAAGAAACAGGCAACCACGGCATCCGAGCCAAGCAGCTTCAACCCTTGCGCTGCACCAACAGCAATCGGCAGGCCGCCCGCAACAATGCCGTTGGCTCCCAGCATGCCAACCGAGAAATCCGCGATATGCATGGAGCCGCCCTTGCCCCGGCATGCGCCCGTGGCGCGCCCGAACAGTTCCGCCATCATGGCGTTGACTTCAGCGCCCTTGGCAAGGCCGTGACCGTGTCCGCGATGGGTGCTGGTGAGGCGGTCATCCCGGCGGAGATTCGCGCAAACACCAACCGGCACAGCCTCCTGCCCGGTTGAGGCATGCAGGTAGCCGTTGAACTCCTGATCGCGATGGGATTCGAGCGCAAGATCCTCGAACACGCGGATGCGGAGCATCTCGCGGTAGAGCCTCAGCAGATGCTGGTTGTTGTTGCCCGGCTGTTTCATTATGCGCATCTCGCTGTCATGCCGCCGTCCACGGGCAAGCAGACGCCTGTGATATAGCCCGCTTCATCGCTCGCCAGAAAAACCGCGGCATTGGCGACATCCCATCCCGTCCCCATGCGGCCCATGGGTGTCAGGGCATTGCGAGCTTCCACCATCTCCGCCTCACTCGCATACTGGCCAGCGATCTGTTGATAGATCAGCGGTGTGTCCATCACACCGGGCATGATGGCGTTGGCGCGCAGGCCTTCCTTGGCATACTGGATGGCGATACCAACAGTGAACTGGTTCACGGCTCCCTTGGCGGCGTAGTAGCTGGAATAGGGATAGCCTGTGTAGCGGATGGCAGCAGAAGACGAGATGTTGGTGATCACGCCCTTCTTCTGGCGCTGCATCACCGGGATCACATGCTTGCAGGCGAGAAAAGCGCCGGTCACATTGATGTCGAGCTGGCGGTGCCAGTCCTCAAGGCTGAGGTCCGGTGGACCGCCCATTTTGGTTGTGCCGACATTGTTGTGCAGGATGTCGATGCGACCATGGGCAGCAAGCACCGCATCGACCACTCGTTTGACATCATCCTCTTTGGTCACATCACAGTCAAAAGCCGTTGCCCGCCCACCTTCGCCTGTGATGATCGAGATGGTTTCCTGCGCCGCTGCCAGCTTGATATCCACGGCGATAACAATGGCACCTTCGCGCGCATAGGCGACAGCGGAAGCCTTGCCATTGCCCCAGCCCGGCCCCACGGACCCCGCCCCAAAGACAAGCGCAACACGGTCTTTCAGTCTGGTCATTTTTAGCTCATTTCCCCAGCAGAACTTTGGGCAGCCAGAGCACGGTTGAAGGGAACACCGTGATGATGATCAGCACGGTAATGCTGGCGATCAGGAACGGCGTCAGTTCGCGGGATTCCTCCTCAAGGCTCACGTTGGCAAACTTCGCACAGATGTAGAGCAAAATCCCCACCGGCGGCGTGATCAAGCCGATGCAGAGATTGAACACCATCACCAGGCCGAAGTGCACGAGATCAATGCCAACGGCACTGACCACCGGCACCAGAACCGGAATGAGGATCAGCAGCGCTGGCAGCGGCTCCATGAAGATGCCGATGACCAGCAACAGCACATTGATCAGCATCAGGATGACCAGTGGATCACTGGACATCGAGGCAATCCATGCGCCGAGTTGCTTGGGCAGGCCGGAGACAGCCAGCAGCCAGCCAAAGCCTGCGGACAGCGCGATGATGAACATCACCAGAGCCGTATCCAGCGCCGTCTGCACAAGGATGGGCCAGATCGTGTTGAGCTTCAGTTCCTTGTAGATGAAGAAGCCGACGAAGGCGGCGTAGAGCACGGCGATAGTGGCGCTCTCTGTGACTGTAACAATGCCACCGACCACGCCCGAGAGAATGATCACAGGCATGAACAGGCCCCAGGAAGCTTTCCTGATATAGGCCGGGATTTCCCTGAAAGGCACTTTCTCGGTTGTCGGATAATTGCGCTTCACCGAGATGATATAGGCCGCAATCATGAGTGAAATGCCAAGCAGGATGCCGGGGATTACGCCACCCAGAAAGAGATCGATGATCGGCGCACCCTTGCCAACCGAGAGGCCATAGATCACCAGTGGAATAGAGGGCGGAATGATCGGCCCGTTGACGCAGGCCGCCGCCATCAGCGCCGCTGCAAAACCGCCGCCGTAGCCCTGCTTTTTCATGGTGGGAATGAGCACCTTGCCAAGGGCAGAGGCATCCGCCGCCGCTGATCCCGAGAGGCCCGAAAAAATCATCGCGGCCAACACAGATGTCAGCGCCAACCCGCCCTTGAAGCGGCCAACAAAGGCCATGGCCAATCGCACGATCTGCTGTGTCAGGCCGCCGCCATTCATCAGGTTTCCGGCGAGAATAAAGAACGGAATGGCAAGCAACGCATAGGATTCTGCCCCTACCAGCGAGCGCTGCGCCAGCAGGGTCATCGGCAGGCTGGGATGGGCCGCAATGGTGGCGATCGTGGCCAGTCCCATCGCAAAGGCGATGGGGAAGGCCAGCATGATCAGCAGGAAAAACAGTCCAATCAGAATGGTTGCGCTCATGACCTAGAACTCCCCGGCTTCGCCGAAGGGCAGGCGCTTTGTTGGATCAACAACTTTTTCGATGAAATAGAGCATCATCATCAGGCAGGCGACGGGTGCGGAGGCGTAGTAATAGGCAGGCGAGATATCGAGCGCTCCCGCTGTGTTGGGCAGAACGTCAATCGTCAGTTTCAGGCTGTAGATGAACAGCACGACGATAAAGAGCAGATTGCCGCACTCGACCACCCACTTCCAGATGGCGCGGTTTTTCTCGCTCAGCATATGCAGAAACACATCGACGCCGATATGCAGGTTCTGGCGATAAAGAACCGCCGAGCCGATGAATACCACCCAGATGAAAATCATGTTCGAGACCTGCTCGATCCATGAGATCGGGTTTTCCAGAACATAGCGCCAAAAGACAGCGGCCAGCGTCACCAGCACAATGGCTGCAATACAGGAGCCAAGCACGAATTTGGCAAAGTCGGTGACAATGTCACTGAGGCGAATAATGAAACGGGACATGTCAGCTTTCAGAGAGAGACGCAGAAGACTGGCCCTTTCGGGCCAGCCTCTTGTTGGATATTTCCGACATCTCGGTGTCAGGCGATCGTGGCGATCCGGTCGACCCACTTCTTCACATGCGGGAACTCTGCATCCATGCCCTTCACGGCAGCACGGAAGGCGTCCTTGTCCACTTCGTTGATGGCTATGCCCTTGGCTTTGACTTTCTCCATGATGCCCGCATCATCAGCCAGCACCTTCTTGCGCACATCATCTTCCATGTCGCGCGCAGCCTGGTTGATGGCTTTCTGGTTGTCCGGCGAAAGCCGCTGATACATGGCTTCAGAGATGACAACCATGTTGTCCTGCATCATGTGCTCGGTGAGCGCGAGATTCTTGTTCACATCAAAGATGCCGGAATTGAAGCTGAGCGCTGCCGGGTTCTCCTGCCCGTCGATGACGCCTGCCTTGAGGGCAGCAAAGACTTCCGGCCAGGCCATCGGCGTTGGTGATGCACCAAAGCGCTGGAAGGTCTTCAGCCACATCTGTGTTTCAGGCACGCGCACCTTGAAGCCGCGCATATCAGCAGGCGTCTTGACCACGCGGTTGGACGTCAATTGGCGCGGCATGCGGGCGATGGAACCAAGCGGACGCAGCTTGGCTGTTGTTGCGCAATCATCACCGTATTCTTTCATCAGGGTCGTCATGACACGGTCCTTGTGGGCCACGTCCTTGAACATGAAGGGATAGGTCCAGACTTCCGCCGGCTTGTACCAACCACCCAGAATGGCGGCACCGGGGGATGCGATCTGCACCGCGCCCTGCAGCAGGCCTTCCACGTTTTCGCGTTCGCCGCCCAGTGAGCCGGCGAGGTGTGTGGTCAATTCGATCTGGCCCTTGGTGAGCTCTTTCAAACGGGCTGCAAAGGTGTTGAGGCCAATCGAGATGAAGTCGGTTGGTGCGGCGGCGGATGTGCCGATCCACTTTAGTTGCTGGGCGCGCAGCACAGCAGGCATGGCGATGAGGCCAACCGCTCCGGCAGAGCCAGCCAGCATGGTGCGGCGTGTGATGGTGTTTGTTGTCATGATAGTCCTCCCTGATTATTTTTGCCTGACTGTTTTGGTCTTCCTGATTTGCCCAGAGCACCCGGTCTTTGGCCGGGTTGGCCCTGTC
Source organism: Beijerinckiaceae bacterium (assembly GCA_051649305.1). GTDB lineage: Bacteria > Pseudomonadota > Alphaproteobacteria > Rhizobiales > Beijerinckiaceae > JADCCX01. Next base: position 18,339 of record JBOFGV010000096.1, on the reverse strand, counting down.
AAAAATATCAACTCCCGAATTCTGTCTCCATCTCCCGGCGGAACTTCACTGCGGCATCTGCCGGATTGTAGTCCACATCACTCCAGCGCAGACGCGCGCCTTGTGGGATATCATTCTTCAGCTTGACCTTGTGCGCAAGCCCAAGTGGCAGATATCCTTCCTTGACGGACATTTTTGCTGGGGTCTGCTTGCCCCAGACACAGAAGCCGCCCTCACCGTCCAGCATTTCACCAGCCTTGAGGTTACGCTTGGCAGTGGCCACCACATCCGAGTTGAAGCAGATGGGAGCGCCTGTCGCCTCTTTGCGGAGCGCAGCAGAAGCTACTGATATGCCGAGCTCAAGGCCAATCATGTGGGTTGGCCTGTAAAGGGCCGCGTAGCGTCCCGTGCTGTCAGGCAGCATGGAATATTCGCGGAAGCATTCCTCGGTGTAGGCGCTGTCCGTCTCAATGACGACATAGGTTCCCATCACCAGACTGCGCTCAACATCGTTGCCATCACGATAAACGGAGGATGTGACCTCGGTCACGCCCTTGCGCTCAAGCACGCCGCCATCAGCCTTGGGCTTGCAGATCTCGGCATGTTCAAAGCGCGTGGCGGGCGGGAACGTCAGTCCCTCTGTCTGGCTTTCAAGGCCCGTCGCGTTGCAGACCGCCGTCATTTCAATGCCGGACTTGGTGCCATCAACGAAGGAATTGAACATCTTCGGATTGATCGATTGGCGGTCGCGGATCTTCATGTACTTGTCGAGAATGTCCCAGACAGTCTCCGGTGTAGACTGGTGATAGGCGGGCATGTAGCGCGTGCCCTTGCCGGCAGAGACAACCTTGAAGCCGCAGGCGCGTGCCCAGTCGACATGCTCGGCGATCAGTGCTGGCTGGTCGCCCCAGGCCAGCGAATAGACAACGCCAGCCTGCCGCGCCCGCTTGTTCAGCAAAGGTCCGGCAACCGCATCGGCCTCAACATTGACCATGATAATGTGCTTGCCGTTCTCAATGGCTTTGAGCGCGAAATGAATGCCAGCACCGGGATCGCCGGTTGCCTCGATGATGACCTCGATACCGGGATGGTTGACCAATGTGTTGCCATCATCTGTGATCATGGTTGAGCGGTTCTTCAGTGCCTCATCCAGAGATTTGGCAGCGTATTGTTCCGCTGGCCAGCAGGCTCCTTTCAGCTGCGAATGGGCGCGGGCGGTGTTGATGTCGGCAACCGCAACAATATGCATGCCGTCCGTCAGGCGCGCCTGCGAAAGGAACATGGTTCCGAATTTTCCGGCTCCGATGATGCCAACGGTGATGGGTCGGTTGGCGGCTTTGCGCTCAAGGAGCATGCGGTGAAGGTTCATAGTGTGCCTTGTATCTGATGAGCATCATTGACAAGTCGAAGGCTAACACGCGAGTTTGATGCGTGAAAAGTGAAATGAATCGCATTGAATGCTGAGTTGTGTTCACCAATGATCAAAGACCTTCCTCCCCTTCAATGGCTTCTGACCTTTCAATCCGTGATGGAAAACGGCAGTTTTGCCGGGGCAGCAAAAGTGCTGAACCTCACGCCGTCCGCAATCAGCCACCAGATGCGCGCGCTGGAGCAGAACCTTGGGCAGCGCCTTTTCCTGCGGGATAAACGCAGTGTTACGCCGACAGAAGAAGCGCTGGCTTATTCCAATGCCATTGCTGAAGGTTTTGCCAGGCTGGTTTCGGCCACCAATCTTGTGGTGTCGAGTGCGGGTGCACGCCGCCTGCCCATTCACTGCTCGCCAAGCTTTGCCACACTCTGGCTGACGCCGCGTCTTGGCAGTTTCATGAACCAGAATCCTGATATCGATATTGCACTCTTTGCCAGCCACGAACCCGCAAAGCTTGGGCAGGACGGCATCCTGCTTGATATCCAGTATGCCCGCCCCGTGCCAGACAACTGCGAGGCGATCCTGCTGGGCGAGGAATTGATTGTGCCTCTGGCCAGCCCATCTTTCGTGCATCAGCACAGCCTTGCTGAGGTGAAGGATCTGGCACGTGCGCCACTCATCAATTCCATTCGTTCGGTCGCAACTTGGGAGCAGTGGGTTGCGCGCTATGCAGCGGGCATCAATCTCAACCGGCGCGGCTTGCAGTTTGATCGCGCGCATCTCGCGCTGACAGCAGCCAGCAATGGATTGGGGATCGTGCTGGAATCAACCCTTCAGGCCAATGACTACCTGCGTCGTGGCGATCTCGTGATGCCTTTCGGGCGGCGTGGCATAACGGCTCTGGCCCACAGGATTGTTTATCGCCGGGAAGACCGTGACAATCCTGATATCGCGGCCTTTGTCAGTTGGATCAAGCAGGCAGTTGCGTTGACCGAATGAAGCCATTCCAGCACTTCAGAAGTTCACCCTGTCGCCGCCTTTCAGCGCCAGCATTTCGCGGGCATCATCAGGGCTCGCGATGTCTAGGCCGAGGCCTTCGATGATCTGGCGCACCTTGGTCACCTGCTCGGCATTGGATTGCGCCAGTTTGCCTGCCCCAAGCCAGATCGAGTCTTCCAGCCCCACGCGCACATTGCCACCCATAGCGGCGGCCTGCGCAGCGATCGGCAACTGGTTGCGCCCTGCCCCCAATACGGACCATTGATAGTCCTTGCCGAACAAACGGTCCGCCGTGCGCTTCATGTGGATCACGTCTTCCGGGTGCGGGCCGATACCACCCAGAATGCCAAAGACTGACTGCACAAAGAACGGCGGCTTGACGAGGCCGCGCTCAACAAAGTGTGCCAGCGTATAAAGATGGCCGATATCATAGCACTCGATTTCAAAGCGGGTGCCGTTGTCCGCGCAGGTTCTCAGGATGTTTTCGATGTCTGTGAACGTGTTTTTGAAGATGCGGTCATGCGACCCTTCGAGGTACGGCTTTTCCCAGTCGTGCTTGAAGTCCTTGAATCGCCCGAGCATAGGATAAAGACCAAAGTTCATCGAACCCATGTTGAGCGAGGCTACCTCTGGCTTGAAGACAGCACAGGGACGCAACCGCTCCTCGACCAGCATGGTAGGTGCGCCACCAGTGGTGATGTTGATGACCGCGTTGGTGCGCTGTTTGATGACCCGCAGGATTGGCTCAAAGGCTTCGGGCGATTGGTCTGGTTTGCCGGTGACAGGATCACGCGCGTGGACATGCACGAGGGCCGCTCCGGCTTCCGCAGCGCCTATGGCAGCCTCGGCAATCTCCTGTGCAGTGATCGGCAGATAGGGAGACATGGAGGGTGTGTGGATCGCGCCTGTTACAGCGCAGGTGATCATGACTTTGCGGGCCATTGGATATCCTCAACTTTCCTGAGATTTCTTGTGCGCCTGCAGGGCAGCAAGGCGTTCATCCCGTTGCCTTGAACGCTCCTGCACTTCGGCAGCATCGGGCGTACGGCCCCATTCCTCCGCCACGCGTTTGGCCCCCTCCCCCTGCCAGGCGGATGATGGTGCAGGATCATCAGCCAGACGCTGATAAAAAGCTGAATAGCGTGCGATGTAATCGGGAATGCCGCCCGGCGCATTGAGCTCGATTGTCTCGAAGGGTCCGAGAAAAGACCAGCGCAGACCAAGGCCATTCTTGACGACGTGATCAAGATCCTGCGGTGAGACATAGCCCTCTCCCACAAGCCGCATGGATTCCGTCAGCAATGCTCCCTGCAGGCGGTTGAGGATAAAACCTTCGACTTCCTTCTTCACGATGATCGGCACCTGACCAATCTCTTCATAGATTGCCCGCGCACGGCTGATGACATCAGGCGCTGTCCATGGCGCGCCGCAGAGTTCAACCACCGGCACCAGATGCGGCGGGTTGACCGGGTGTGCCACGAGGCAACGATGCCGCCCGGCAAGCGCTTCCGTGAACTTCGAGGCAACGATGGCGGAGGTTGAACTGGCTAAAATGGCATCAGCCGGTGCCAATCGGTCAAGCTCTCCGTAGATATCGATTTTCAGATCCAGCTTTTCCGGCCCGTTTTCCTGCACGAAAGAGACGCCGTCCAGCCCATCAGCCAAGGTGGAGGCAACCCGGATGCGGGCAAGCGCGGCAGCGGGATCGCTCGCCAAACCATGCCTTGCCAATTGTGCAAGCGCATCTGCACAAAGCGCATGACAGCGTGCTGCCTGGCCCGCCACCGGATCATACAGCCGGACCTGCCAGCCGGCGCGGGCAAAAATGGCGGCCCATGCGCGGCCAATCAACCCCGCACCTACAACTGCCATCGTTCTGTTTGTCGTCACAGCCACAGCACCTTTCGTCTGAGTTCGATATCATCCCGCAGGGCCTTGGTTGGGCCGGTATGCACCACCTGTCCGCGTTCCAGCACAAAGGCACGGTCTGCCAATGCCAGCGCCAGATCAAGATGATGGTCAACAATGATGATCGCCACCTCGTGGCGCAGTTTGTCGAAGGCCTCGAAGAGCACTTCGACGATGGCAGGCGCAAGACCCTCGAAGGGTTCATCCAGCAGAAGCACGCGCGTGTCTCCTGACAGCGCACGCGCGACCGCCACCATCTGCTGTTCCCCACCCGAGAGATAATCGGCGGGAGATGACAATCGCTCGCGGATGCGCGGGAAGAAGCTGAAGACCTTGTCTTCGTCCCAGTGCACGCCTGCCCCCGTCAGGCGTTTCAGACGCCCAAGCTCCAGATTGTCCTTGACGGACATGCCCGCGAAAAGTGCCCTGCCCTGCGGCACATAGCCGACACCCAACCGCGCAATGGCAGCCGAAGGCAGACCCGCCAGCTCATCCTGTCCCAGGCGAACAGACCCTGATGCCGGTGGTGCAATGCCGGTGATTGTCTTCAGCAAGGTGGATTTACCTGCACCGTTGCGGCCCAGAAGCGCGATAATCTCGCCCTTGCGGATATCGAGATTGACGTCATTGAGGATATGGGATTTTCCATAAAATGTGTTGACGTTGGTCAGGGTCAAAAGCGACTCGGATGTGGCCGCACTCATGCGTGGCTTGTCCGCAATCGTGTGGGTGCCGGAGCCGAGATAAACCTCCTGCACACGGGGCGAGTTGCGCGCATCCTCCACAGTGCCATCAACCAGCACAAGACCATCGTTCATCACGGTCACCCGGTCAGCGATCTGGAACACCCGGTCGATGTCATGCTCCACGAGCAGCACCGGCAAGTCCTTTGAGATCGATTTGATGAGATCCCCCACGCGAGCGCGCTCGGCTGCGGCAAGTCCCGCCAGTGGCTCATCGAGCATCAGAAGGCGCGGTCTTGTTGCAAGGGCGAGAGACATATCGAGCAGGCGTTGGCCGCCGTAGCTCAGGGAGCCTGCCTCGGCTTTCTCAATGCCCGCAAGGCCCATGGTGCGGATGAGCTCCGCTGTCTGCTCGTTGACTTCGCCGAGACTGGCGGCTGTGCGCCAGACATGAAACCGCTCTGGCTTCCAGGCTTGAATGGCGAGGCGGACATTTTCCTGCACCGTGAGTGCGGGAAAGAGATTGGTGATCTGGAAAGCACGACCAACCCCTGCCCGCGTGATGGCATCAGGGTTCAGGCCATGAACCGGTTTTCCGGCAAGCACAACGCTGCCACTGTCGGGCGCAAACAGGCCGGATATCAGGTTGAAGGCGGTTGTCTTGCCTGCACCATTGGGGCCAATCAGGGCATGCAGGCTGCGGTCATGCACATTAAGGTCAACGCCGCGCACTGCCTTGATTCCGCCGAAGGCTCTGGCAATGTCCTTCACCACAAGCACGGGACCATCGCCGTGCATAGCGGGTTTCAGAAAGGCCGGAAGCTCCACGGCACCCGCCTTGCGCTGGCTCATCGCGGCGTCTTCCAGCACAACCTTCCGGAATGGTTGCAACAACCGTTCAGCCACGCCGACAAGGCCTGTTGGCGAGAAGATGATGAAGCCTACAAACAGCAGGCCAAAGAACAAAAGCCAGTTCGCCGATATCCAGGGATAGGACTGGATGCTGGAGAGATAATCCCGGAAGATAACGAAGAACAACGCACCCAGCGCTGGCCCGAGAAATGACCGCATGCCGCCGATGACAACCATGGCCAGCAGCTCGCCTGAAAAGGCAACCGAGATGGGTTCTGCCGAAGTGAGCCGGTTGTTGAACAGCAGCAACACGCCGCCAAGGCCAGCTATTGTTGCCGACAAAGTGAAGGCCAGCAACTTGTAGCGCTCGGTTGCATAGCCCAGAAATTTGGCACGCTGTTCGTTCTCGCGGATGGCCACAAGCACAGTGCCTGCGGGTGAATTGTGGAAGCGCCAGAGCACCAGCACCACGCCAAACGCGAGGGCTGCCACCAGCGTGTAATAGGGCATGGCGGTATCAAAACTGACGCCGAAGAACACTGGCCGGGTGATGCCGCCAAGGCCATCCTCGCCGCCCGTGACCGCCGTCCAGCGAAAGGCTATGACATAAAGCATGGCACAGAGCGCAAGGGTCAAAAGCGAGAAATAGACGCCGCGCCGCCGCAGGATCAAGGCACCGAAGGCAAGCGAAATGATGGCGACAATCAGAAGCGCCAGCAGGGTGGGCCAGACAAAGGAGCCGGGAAAGACATTGCGCTGCAACAGCGCGGCGGCATAGGCGGCCAGACCAAACCATGCGCCATGACCAAAGGACACAAGGCCGGTGTAGCCCACCAGAATGTTGAGCGCCATGCAGGTGATGGCGAAGATGACCACCTCGGTTGCCGAGGTGATGCCAAGGCCGATGGCTGGCATGATGACCGGCAATGACGCCAGCGCCACCGCAGCCACAATGAGGGGAAGCTTATCCTTCAGCATGATGCTCACTCAAACCTCTGGATGCGTTCGCCAAAGAGGCCCCTTGGCCTCACCAGCAGAACAACCAGCATCATGAGGTAAATCGCTGCCGTGGAAAATTGCGGAAAGCCTGCCGCTGTCACAGCACCCTTGACGAACCCGACGAGCAGCGCAGCCACCACCACGCCCCAGAAAGAGCCAAGCCCGCCAATCACCACAACCACAAAAGCGGGCGTGATGATCTCGGCTCCCATGGCCGGATGGACCGTGTAGATGGGAGCCAGCAGAACACCGGCGAGGCCTGCCAGACCAATGCCGAGACCCGCAACAGTTGTCATGTAGGGGCGCAGCGATATGCCAAGCGCGCCCACCATATCAGGGTTTTGCACACCGGCCCGCACCACACGGCCGAAGGCGGTGCGCTGCAGCAGCAGCCACAGACCCGCCACACACAGGATGGCAACACCCAGCAGTACGGTGCGGTAATAGGAATAGATGAAGTCGCCGATGAACACCTGTCCACGCAGGAAAGACGGCATCGAGTATGATCGTGGTGGCGCGCCAAAAATCATGCGCAACGCCTGCTCTGCCACCATCGCCAGACCGAAGGTCAGCAGCAGCGACAGGATCGGATCGGATCGGTAGAAGCGCTGGAACAGATAACGTTCCATCAGAATGCCCAGCAATCCCACCAGCACCGGTGACATGACCAGCGCGCCACCAAACCCGATGTGCGGTGTGAGGACAACAGCAAGGTAGGCGCCGATGGCATAAAATGCGCCATGCGCAAGATTGACGATCCCGCCAAGCGAGAAGATCAGCGAAAGGCCCAGTGCGATCAGGAGATAATACACCCCGTCAAGCAGGCCGTTGAGTATCTGTTGCAGGATGAGTGTCGACATTTCACATTCTTTCCTTCCCGCCTTGCGGGGGAAGGTCTTATGAGGGGTATCGCGAAGCGAGCCTGCAAGCGTCGTGCAAGCCGAAGCGGGGGATGGCTTGCGCCATTTCCCTCATCCGGCCCGCCTCGCGGGCCACCTTCTCCCGCAAGGGGAGAAGGAAGAATAGAACCTGACTCACGCCGGGAACACGCAGACGTTTTCTTCCTTGGTGGCTGCAATGACCTCGAGATCTTCGCCGGGGCCGGGAACAGACCCTGATGACGAGAAGATGTCGTACTGGTTCTTGGCCTGTGCTGCGGGCAGCGCTGTGACGGTGTACATCTCGTGCATCAACTGATGGTCATAGGCCCGGAAATAGCCCGGACGCGTCTTGAGAAGATCGAACTTCGCACCCTTCTCCAGATGCTCGATGACCTTCACAGCTTCGGTTGATTTGATCTCTCCCATTGCCTGCGCGAGAATCTTGACGGCCATGTAATCGCCCCATGCCTGATTTTCCGGTGGCTTGCCGAACTTCTTGGTGAAGTCCGCAACGAACTTCTTGGTGCCCGGTGTATCAAGCAGATGGTGCCAGACCACCGGCCAGGTGCCGCCGAAGTTTTCCTTGCCAGCGGCCCATGCAAGCGCTGTATCAAAACCAAAGCCTGCAATCGGGAAGGTCAGGCCAAATTCCGAATATTGCTTGAGGAAGTTGGTGATCTGGTTGCCGGCGAGATTCGAGATGACCAGATCTGGCTTGGCTGCGCGGATTTCCAGCAGGATGGCAGAGAAGTCCGTGGCATCCGTCGGGATCAATTTGTCAGCGGCAAACTGTCCCCCGTTGCTCTCCATGAAGCGCTTGGCCACTTTCAGGAGATCATGACCGAAGGCATAGTCAGCTGTCAGCGAGAACCATCTCTTGCCCTTCACGAGGCCCTGCGCCATCAGCGAGCGACCGCAGGTTTTTACATACATCGAGTTCTGGCTTTCCACATGGAACATGAACTTGTTGCAGTTGGAACCACGCAGCGCATCGGAGTTGCCGCCGGTGTTGACAAAGAGGTTGCGTGTGCGCTGCGCCACCTGCGCAATGGCAAGGCAGGAGGCCGAGGAAATTTCCCCGACAATGCAGGTCACCTTGTCGCGCTCGATCATGCGCTCCGCCTTGGTCGAGGCTGTTTGCGGGTTGACCGAATCCTCTTTCAGGATTTCGAGTTTGCGGCCCATCAGGCCGCCAGCGGCGTTGATCTCCTCGACAGCCATATCAGCTGCCATAACGGCAAACTCACCCAGCGGACCCAGAAATCCTGTGCGCGGGGTCAAATGGCCAAAGCGGATAGCATCGGCCTGCCCCAGACTGATGGCCGGAAATCCTGTAACCAGCGCCGCAGCGCCTGCACCTTTAAGCAATGTGCGGCGCGATTGGCCGCCTGTCAGCAATGTCATCGGTCTCTCTCCCTGTTGATCACGCTTCGTTTTTATTCGGGCGTGTCCTGCTAGGAAGACCTTGCCCAAGACTGTGATCTGTGATCACAGTTATCGTGATTGAAAATCTTGTCTCTGGCAAGTCCGACAGAAGGAAAAAAAGTGGTTGCGGCTCTCAACGCTCTCGGACCTATCGAACGCACCCAGACACTGGGTGACAAGGTCGATGCACATCTCAGGCAATTGCTGATTGGCGGGCGTCTGGCACCCGGCGAGAAGCTGTCTCTGCGTGCCGTGGCGCTGGCTCTGGGGGTCAGCATGATGCCGGCCCGTGAGGCGGTCAACCGTCTGGTGGCAGAGCATGCGCTGGAGGTGTTACCCAACAGGACAGTTCGGGTTCCGGTGATGACCCTTGGGCATTTTCGCGAAATCACCCGCGTGCGGATCGTGGTGGAAGGCTATGCAGCGGCGGAAGCGGCCCTCAAGGCCGACAAGGCAGCGCTGGAGAACATTGCCGGATATGACGCCGCCTTCCGGCGCGAAAGCGAAAAGAAGAAACCGGACCTTGCACTCGCCGTGGCGTTGAACAAGGATTTGCATTTCAGCGTTTATGGCGCTGCCGATATGCCGGTGCTGATGCAGATTATTGAACGGTTGTGGCTGCAGATCGGGCCAGTGCTCAATCTCGATCTGCGCGGCTCACCCACGCGCCTGCGCGAAGGTGCAGCAAAATCCTGGCACGGCGAACTTGTGGCTGCGTTGCAGGTGCGTGACCCGGAGCGGGCACGTGCGGCTGTTGCTGGTGACATAGCATCTGCCGCTGTGGCGATTGAAGCACGCGGAATACTTCTCGGGTAAGGGGGGAAAGCAATGGATCTGAAAATCAATGGATTGCGTGTTCTGGTCACCGCCGGAGCCAATGGCATCGGCCGGGAGATCGCGCGGGCGTTTGTGGCTGAAGGCGCGAAGGTCCATATCTGCGATGTGGATGCCAGCGCCATTGCCGCACTCAAACAAAGCGATCCGTCGATCACATCAAGCCTCTGCGATGTCTCGGACCGCGCACAGGTGGCAACGCTTTTTGCAGACGCGTTGAAAGAGCTTGGCGGGCTTGACTGCCTTGTCAACAACGCTGGTATCGCCGGGCCAACAGGGCGGGTGGAAGAGATATTGCCTGAAGACTGGGACCGTTGCCTCGCCATCGATATCACAGGACAGTTCAACTGCACGCGCCTTGCTGTGGCGCATCTCAGGCAGTCGGGCAACCCCAGCATTGTCAATCTGGCATCAGCCGCTGGCAAGCTGGGCTTTGCCATGCGCTCGCCCTATGCGGCGGCAAAATGGGGTGTTGTGGGTTTCACCAAGTCGCTGGCCATTGAGCTTGGTCCGGACAATATCCGCTGCAATGCCATCCTGCCGGGACTGGTGGATGGCCAGCGCATCCGCAATGTGCTGGGTGCCAAGGCACAGGCGCGCGGCATGACGATGGACGAGACAACAAACCTCGCCTTCATGGGTGTGTCTGTGAAGAAATTTGTGCCGCCCACGGAAATCGCGAAGTATATCGTGTTCCTGTCATCGCCGCTTTGCTCCACAGTGACAGGGCAGGCGGTTGCGATTGATGGCGATACACAAATGCTGGTGTAGTGTCATGCAACAGGCGTGTTGCGAAGATATCTGCTTGCGTGCAGATTGACCGTCATCTCATTTTCCGAAGGTTCTTACATGTCCTCTGTCCTTGTCATAAACCCCAATTCCAACCCCGCAGTAACGAAAGGTTTTGACGAGGCTCTGGAACCGCTGCGTCGACCAGGTGGTCCCGCCATAGTCTGCGAGACATTGGCTGAAGGCCCCTTTGGTGTGGAAACACAGGCGCATGTTGAAAGCGTCGCCTTGCCGCTGGCGCGATTGGTGGCGGCGCGGCCGGATGTAGGCGCTTTTGTCATCGCCTGCTATTCTGATCCCGGCCTTTTTGTCTGTCGTGAAGCGACCAGCAAACCGGTACTGGGCATTGCCGAGTGCGGCCTGCTGACCGCCATGGCACGCGGTCAGCGCCTTGGTGTCATTGCGATTGCCAGACGCTCGATCCCGCGTCACATCCGCTATATGCGGCAGATGGGCATCATGGACCGTCTGGCTGCCGAGCGCCCTCTCGAGATGAGTGTGGCGGAGACGGCGTCGGGCGAGGGGACCCTTGCGCGCATGATTGCGGTTGGAACAGAACTGCGCGATCTCGACGGGGCTGATGTCATCGTCATGGGATGCGCAGGCATGGCCCGTCACAGAAAGGCGCTGGAAGCAGCTCTTGGCATCCCGGTCATTGATCCGGTGCAGGCCGCTGTCACGATGGCTGTCGGAACACTCAGCTTTCAGTGATGCCGGGTTGTGCCGCCATCACTTCTTCGGGTATGCGGCGCTTCATGGCAAAGATGTCGTTCTGGCGGGTGTAGAGATCGCCAAATAGGCGGCCGATGGGCTGGTAGGCTGCAAAGTCTACCCTGAAATTATCAGGATCAAGCAACCCGGCGCGGGCGTGAAGGCCTGTCACCTCGCCAATCAGCAGATCGCGCCCCGGACCGAAAGCCAGCGAGACAGTCTTGCGGCATTCCAGCGCAAAGGGTGCTGCCGCCAGCCGTGGCACAGGCACAGTCAGCGACGGGGCGAGCTCAAGCCCCAGCGCCTCCGCCTCGCTGGTGCCAGGAGGAAAGTCAGCGGCTGAATCATTCATGGCTTGCGCCAGCGCCTCATCCACCATGTTCACCACGAACGCGCCGCGCTCGTTGATGTTGGTGGTGGTGTCCTTGCGCGTCAGATCAGGCTTGTGCTGCAGGCCAAGCACGATCAGCGGCGGATCATCCGAGAAGACATTGAAGAAGCTGTAGGGTGCGGCATTGACCACACCATCCGCGTTCACGGATGTCACGAAGGCAATGGGCCGTGGCACTATGATGCCGCTGAGCAGTTTGTATTTCGCAGCTTTGTCCAGTGCGGAAAATTCAAGCGCCAGACCGGGTGTTGTCTCACGCATGTCTCAGGCGCTTTCAGGCGGTGGTTCGGCGCCGACGCGGGAGGTGATCAGGCCGTAGTGCTCGATGCGGCGGTGGCGCTTGAAATCGAAGATCGTCTCCTTGCCAAAGCGTGTCGCATCAAGATCGCAGTCATGCACGAGCAGGCCATCGTCTTCGCCGGGTAATTCTGCCACGATGCGCCCATCAGGATCAGCGATCAACGTGCCACCCATCAGATGATGGCCGTCCTCGTTGCCCGCCTTGGCCACCGCCACCACCCATGTTGCGTTCTGGTAGGCCCCGGCCTGAATAGACAGGCGATGGTGGAACAACCGCTCTTCTATCCCCTCCCCTGCCTTCTGCGAATTCACGGACGGTGTGTTGAAACCCAGCACAACCATCTCGACGCCCTGCAGGCCCATGACCCTGTAGGTCTCCGGCCAGCGACGGTCATTGCAGATGCACATGCCGATCAACCCGCCCATGGTGCGGAACACCGGAAAGCCGAGATCACCGGGCTCAAAGTAACGTTTTTCCAAATGCTGGTGCGTGCGCTCGGGGTCAAATTCCACATGACCCGGCAGGTGTATCTTGCGGTAGGTGCCAACAATTTTGCTTTGCGCATCCACCAGCACCGAAGTGTTGAAGTGCCGCCCTTCCGGCGTCTTTTCAGCATAGCCAAACGAAAGCGCAATGCCGTGTTGGCGTGCGCGGTCGAACAAGGGTTGAGTCTCCGGTCCGGGCATGCTGGTCTCAAACCATGGGTCGAAATCAGCCCTGTTTTCCACATGCCAACGCGGAAAGAACGTGGTCAGCGCAAGCTCTGGAAACACCACGAACGTGCAACCCTTCGCTGCGGCCTGATCCAGCAGTGTCAGCATGCGCTGGACAACCATGGCCCGTGTTTCTGCCCGCTGGATCGGACCAAGCTGGGCTGCACCCACACGAATATTGCGCATATGCGTCTCCCTATTGTGCCACCCGGTGTTCAAGCCGGCTGACAAGCCGCACCAGCGGCCACATGAAAGCAAGATAGATGATGGCTGCCAGCACAATCGGCGATGCGTTGTAGGTGACAGAACGCGCCATATCAGCGGTGTAGAGAAGTTCTGCAAAAGACACGACGCTGGCAAGGGCCGTCAATTTCACAACCTCAAGCGTGTTCGAAGCAAGGTCAGGCAAAACGTTGCGCGTCGCCTGCGGCACAATCACATAGCGCAATGTCTGCATGCGGCTGAGGCCCGTGGCACGTGCGGCATCCCATTGTCCTGCGCCAACGCTCTCAATGCCTGCGCGGAAAATCTCGCCGTAGAAGCTCGCGGTGTTGAGCGTCAGGGCAAGCAGGACTGAGGCGAAAGGAGCAAGCTTGATGCCTGCAAAGGGCAGTGCTGAATAGATCAGAATGAGCAAAACGAGCGGTGGCACCGCACGGAAGAAATCGACAAAGATCGCCGTGACAATGCGCAGGGCGCGGCTGCGGGATGTGCCGAGCAAGGCGACGATCAATCCACCGGTGAGACCCAGCGGAAGCAGTGCTGCGCAGAGCAGCGCTGTCATGCCAAGCCCCTGCAGCATGAAAGGCAAGGCCTTCGCCATGATGCCCAGATTGAAGAACTGGTCGAGAAGAGCGTCCATCAGGCCCTCTTCCAGCTGAAACGGGTCTCGATCATGCGGCCAACCATGACAACTGGCACAAAGATGATAAGATAGGCGATGGCCCCCATCATCAGCGGTGTTGCATTGCCGGAAAAGCTGACAGCGGTTGTTGCCTGGTTGAGAATTTCCGGCACGCCGATCACCGTGCCAAGCGCCGTATTCTTGGTGATGGCGATGGTCCTGTTGGTCAGGGGTGGTACGCTGAGGCGCACGGCTTGCGGCAGGATCACATGCACCAGTGTGGCCGTGTAGGTCATGCCACAGGAGCGCGCCGCTTCCCATTGCCCCTTGCGCACACTGGTGATGCCCGCCCAGAAAATTTCCTCGGCGAAGGCCGCCAGCACCAGCGACAGCACCAGCCAGAGCACGGCAAAGCCAGAGAGTGTCAGGCCAATATTGGGCAGGCCAAAGTAGGCGAGCAACACCAGCACCAGCGGTGGCAGGGCGCGCAGGATATCGGCGAAGATGATGATGCACACATTGACGGCCCGGATCTGATAGGCCCTGAGCGAGGCCAGCAGCAAACCGGCGACAATGCCTGTGACAACAACGCAGGCGGCGATCACCAGCGTGACACCCATGCCAGAGATGATCTTCGGCAAAGTGGCTGCGATCAGATCAGCCTTGAAGAAGGTCTCGATGAAGCGGTCCAGTCCAGACATGATATGGCGTCAATCCATCATGCGGGAGAGGAAAGCGCGCGTGCGCGCCTCGCGCGGGTTTTCAAACAGAACTGACGGCGGCCCCTGCTCCACGATGGACCCGCCTTCCATGAACACAACGCGGTCTGCAGCCTCGCGGGCAAAGCGCATTTCATGGGAAACAACCACCATCGTCATGCCCCTGTCCTTGAGGTCTCGCATCACAGAGAGCACGGAGCCAACCAGTTCAGGATCCAGCGCCGAAGTCGGCTCGTCAAACAGCACAAGCCTTGGATCAAGCGCCAGCGCGCGGGCAATGGCGACACGCTGCTGCTGCCCGCCGGACAAAGTGCCGGGGCTGGCATCAGCCTTGTCGGCCAGACCGACGCTGGCGAGAGCCGCATGGCCAATGGCCTCCGCTTCGGCCTTTGATTTGCCCACCACCTTGCGCAACGCCAATGTCACGTTCCCCAGTGCTGTGAGATGCGGATAGAGATTGAAGCTCTGGAACACCATGCCGATGCGGCGGCGGACAGCATTGATGTCCACACCTTTGCCAAGGATATCGGCTCCATCAAACAGGATGGAGCCGGAGTCAGGCTCTTCCAGCCGGTTGCAGCAACGCAGAAAGGTCGACTTCCCTGATCCCGACGGCCCGATGATGAACACCATCTCGCCGGTGGAAACACTGAAGTCGATGCCGTCCAGAACCTTCAGCGGGCCGAAGCTCTTGCGGATGCTACTTGCTGCAAGAAGCGGGCTCAGCTGCATTTTGGTGCGCGTGGTGTGGGATCATAGCCCGGCATATCAGGCACGCCTGTTCCTGGGAAAACAGTGACGGCAGCTGATCCGGGAGCGGGTTTTGTGCCGAACCACTTTTCATGCAGTGTCGCCATCGTGCCATCAAGCTTCATGCACTCGATAGCATTCTCGATCTCAACACGCAGAGCGCCTGAATCCTTGCGCAGCGGTGCCGCCCAGACAAGGCCGGTGGAATGCAGTACAGAAAGCTCAAGCTGTGTGTTGATCTTGGCTGCCCAGGCAGCCACGGTGTTGCCGGTCACGTTGGCGAAAGCGCGGCCAGACATCACGGCCTGCACCGCATCGGACTGTGTGCCAAAGCTCTCGACTGTCCAGCCCACCTGCGCTTCCAAGCCGCGTGCCCAGCTGTCATAGGCCGAGCCCTTGTTGACGGTGATGACCTTGCCTTTCATCTCATCAAGTTTGGTGACTTTGGGCGAACCTTTCTTGACCAGAAACTGGAAGTCCGTGTTGAGATAGCCTTCTGTAAAGAGCAGGTTTTCAGCACGCTCCTTGGTCACGGTTGTAGGTGCAGCCACGAAGTCCAGCGTGCCTGCCTGCAGAGAAGGCAGAATGCCTGAAAACTGTGTGACGGTGAGGTCCAGCGGGCGCTTCATGCGCTTGGCAATTTCATTGGCCAGATCAATGTTGAAGCCTTCAGTACCACCACCCAGCTTTGGCATGGCGTGGGGGGCAAAGGTGCCATCCACGGCTGTCTTCAGCGGCGTTTGAGCGAGTGCAGTGCTGGCTGCGCCTGCAAGCACGAGGGCTGCAAGGCTGATCTGTTTGATGGTATTCATCGTCTGGTTCCTCCCGGTTGGTCGATGTTTGGTCGTCAGATAAAAGCAGTATGCTCTATGCAGTTGTTGATGCAATTCGTGCGCCAGTCCTTTCAGAACAACCGGCTGAGATGATTGATAACGCTGGTGCGGACATTGTCGATATGGGTGCGCATGGCTGCTTCCGCGCGTGGCGCATCGCGGTTGAGAATGGCATCGATGATGGCGAGATGCTCTGCAATGCCAGGCTCGAACCGTTCCGGCACGCGCCCCATGTCAAAGATCTTTGTCTTCTGGCGGAGATCGTGGATTAAGCCCGCGAGCAGGCTGGAGCCCGCCAGATCAGCCACGCACGTATGGAGCTGATCATCCGTGGCGATGTGGTCTTCTGCGGTTGGCACATGGCCATTGCGGAAGGCGGCAATCTTCTCCCTGATAGCAACAAGAGCCTCTGATCCGCCCTTCTGCGCGGCCAGTCCTGCCGCCTCCACTTCCAGCAAACGCCGGATGTGCAAAATCTCTATGAAATCACTGGCGGAAAGACGTCTGACAACGGGCGTCAAACCTGCGCTGCGTTCCACCAGTCCTTCCATGGTCAAGCGGGTCATGGCCTCGCGGATAGGGGTGCGCGAGACGCCCAGTCGCACCGCCAGTTTCTTTTCCTGCAAGGCTTCACCGGCGGGCAACGAGCCGCTGAAAATCATGCTCCGCAACCGTTCATAGGTTGTGTGGCCAAGCGTCAACGTCTTGTCGTCCAGCATTCTGCATCTGCCCGTTTGCGTTGTATCCATGCTTTTGTATACTGCGTGTATGTCAATGTCATCCCCATCTGGAAGCTGTGCAAAACATGTCTGATCCCGCTTATGATCTCGTGATCCGTGGAGGCACTGTTGTCACCGCCCACGGTGTCTTCAAGGCTGATCTGGGCGTTGCCGGAGAGCGGATCGCCGCTCTGGCGGAGCACTTGCCACAAGGCCGTCAGGAGATTGATGCGACTGGAAAATATGTCATGCCCGGTGGTGTCGATCCCCATTGCCATATCGAGCAATTGTCCGGCGGCGGCATCGTGAATGCCGATACGTTTGAATCAGCCACGCGCTCTGCGGCGTTTGGCGGCACGACGTCTGTCATCTCCTTTGCAGCCCAGCATCGGGATATGAACCTTGCCAGTGTTGTCGCTGATTACACGGCACTTGCCGCCAAAGGCGCGATCATTGACCACGCCTTTCATCTCATGGTCGCCAATCCTGACACCCAAACCATCACGCAAGATTTGCCTGCATTGATCCGCGCCGGACACCGTTCAGTCAAGGTGTTCATGACCTATGACAAGGTGCAGGTGAACGACGAGCAGTTGCTGGATGTGATGCTGGCCGCCCGCCAGAACGGCGCTCTGGTGTGTGTCCATGCCGAGAACCATGCCATGCTGAAATGGATGGGCGAGCGTCTGGTTTCACGGGGCTATGTCCATCCAAAATACCACGCCCCAAGCCATCCGCGCGCGGCTGAAGCCGAGGCCTTTCACCGGCTGATTGCCTTTGCGGAATTCATCGATCAGCCGATTGTCATTTTCCATGTCTCAACAGCTGAAGGCGCTGACATCATCCGGCAGGCGCGCGGGCGCGGCGTCAAGATCTTTGCCGAAACCTGCCCGCATTATCTCTTCCAGACAGCGGATGATCTTGATCTTCCCGGCTTTGAAGGCGCACGCATGGTCTGCTCGCCGCCACAACGCACAAAGGCTGACCAAGCTGCCCTTTGGCAGGCGCTGGCATTGGGTGATCTGCAGATGATCTCATCTGATCACGCGCCTTACCGGATGGATGCCAGCGGCAAGTTCAGCGCCGGGCCCTCCCCCAGTTTCAAGCAGATGGCGAACGGCATGCCAGGGCTGGAGATGCGTCTTCCTCTGCTCTTCGATGCCATGGTGAGCGGTGCTGACAAGGCCCACAAGGCGGAGGCGCTGTCCCGATTTGTTGATCTTACATCCACTGCCCCTGCCCGGATTTATGATCTGCCATCGAAGGGCTCCATCGCCATCGGCATGGATGCTGATGTTGTCTTGTGGGACGCGAACCGTGTCACGACACTGACCGATGAGCTGCATGATAACACCGGTTACAATCCCTTCTGTGGGCGGACGATAACTGGCTGGCCGGAAACGGTTCTCCGGCGTGGCAAGGCGATCGTTTCTGATGGCCAGCTCCATGGCAAGGCAGGTGAAGGGCGTCTTCTCCTGCGCGAGGCGGGACCAGCCACAACGCCGACAGGCAGGCACTCACCGGAGTTCAATCCGGCGACCAATTTTGGTGCTGAGCTTTATTGAGGTTGTTTGGGGCGCGCCGGGTCACGTTCCTTCCCCCTTGCGGGGAAGGTGGCCTTTTGCGCAGCAAAAGGTCGG
>JBOFGV010000095.1:0-114870 GCA_051649305.1 Beijerinckiaceae bacterium | reverse complement strand
CGGCATGAACCCGATGGACCTGAAGCGTGGTATCGACATCGCTGTTGAAGCCATCGTTGCAGACCTCAAAAAGAACTCGAAGAAAGTGACATCCAACGCCGAAGTGGCGCAGGTTGGCACAATCTCCGCCAACGGTGATGCATCCGTCGGCAAGATGATTTCGGAAGCCATGCAGAAGGTTGGCAACGAAGGCGTCATCACTGTTGAAGAAGCCAAGACAGCCGACACAGAACTCGATGTTGTTGAAGGCATGCAGTTCGACCGTGGCTACCTCTCGCCATACTTCATCACCAACGCTGAAAAGATGATTGCTGAACTCGAGGATCCCTACATCCTCATTCACGAGAAGAAGCTCTCTTCGCTCCAGCCCATGCTGCCAATCCTCGAAACCGTTGTTCAGACCGGCAAGCCGCTCCTGATCATCGCGGAAGACGTGGAAGGCGAAGCGCTTGCAACCCTCGTTGTGAACAAGCTGCGTGGCGGCCTCAAGATCGCTGCTGTCAAGGCTCCAGGCTTCGGTGATCGTCGCAAGGCGATGCTGGAAGATCTCGCGATCCTCACAGGCGGCAACATGATTGCGGAAGATCTGGGCATCAAGCTCGAGAACATCACAATCAAGGACCTTGGCCGTGCGAAGAAGATCCGCATCGAAAAGGAAAACACCACGATCGTTTCAGGCGCTGGCAAGAAGAAAGAAATCGAAGCCCGCGTTGCACAGATCAAGGCACAGATCGAGGAAACAACCTCGGACTATGACCGCGAGAAGCTGCAGGAGCGTCTGGCCAAACTGGCTGGCGGCGTCGCTGTCATCCGCGTTGGTGGTGCAACGGAAATCGAAGTGAAGGAAAAGAAGGACCGTGTGGACGATGCGCTCAACGCAACCCGCGCGGCTGTGGAAGAAGGCGTGCTGCCAGGCGGCGGCGTTGCACTGCTCCGCGCCATCGCCTCGGTTGCCAAGCTGAAGACAGCCAACGATGATCAGAAGACAGGCATCGAGATCGTGCGTCGCGCTCTCTCGGCTCCTGCCCGTCAGATCATCGACAACGCCGGTGATGATGCTCCTGTAATCGTTGGCAAGCTGCTTGAGAACGCAGCCTACTCCTACGGCTACAACGCCCAGACCGGCGAGTACGGCGACATGATGAAGATGGGTATCATCGACCCAACCAAGGTCGTGCGCACAGCCATCCAGGATGCAGCTTCGGTGGCCGGCCTGCTGATCATGACAGAGTGCATGATTGCAGACGCTCCGAAGAAGGATTCACCGATGCCAATGCCAGGCGGCGGCGGTGGCATGGGCGGCATGGATTTCTAAGGAATCCATTCGTGCAGAATAATGAAAGGGCGGCTCTCGGGCCGCCCTTTTTGTTTCATTCGCTTACCGGTTGCACAAGCTTTGTGCGTGCTTCGACGCTCGCCTTCGGCCCGCACCTCAGCATGAGGAAGATCTGTGGTTTGCAATACTCGATTTTCCTCTTCCTGAGGTGCTTTGCGCAGCAAAGCCTCGAAGGACGCACAAAGCTCAAAAGCTCCCCTTGAGCGAGGTCTTAGGCTTAACAGACCTCAAGCCACCTTCAACAGTGCAGCATCAACCGTTGACTTCAGTTTCTCGGCCGTATGCTCCACGGTTTTGACAATGCCGGTAAGATGCTCGGCGGCATCTCCTGTCTGACGGCTGGCGTCAACAACGGCGCTCATGTCTCTGGAAACAAGCTCTGCAGTTGATCGCTGCTGCTCAACACTGCTCGCGATCTCACGCGACATCGTTGAGATTTCCTGCACCGAGTTCAGAATACGCCCCGTTGTGCTGTGGGCGTCTGTCATGTGTTTTTGAACGATATTGACCTGTTCTGAAATCTCGATTGTGGCCTGACTGGTCTGCTGCGACAGAGACTTTACCTCGGCGGCAACAACCGCAAAGCCACGCCCGGCTTCACCCGCGCGCGCTGCCTCGATGGTGGCATTCAGGGCCAGAAGATTGGTTTGCGCAGCAATGCCACCAATCAGATCGGCAAAGCTGCTGACCTTTTGCAGGGCTTCTGCCAGCGCAACCATCTGCCTTTCCATGCCCTCTACATCATCGCGGAAAGAGGCCGCAGTGTTGGCGGTTTTAGCTGTATTGTCGGCGACATGATGAATGGTTGAGGACAGCTCCTCAGCGGACACACCGGTGGATGCTGCACGCGTCGACGTATCATCCGCAAGCACGCGCATTTTCTGGGATGAAGCATGGAGGTGATGAGAAGCATCCATAAACGCGTTGATGGCCTGCGGGACTGTTTCCCGGACAAGTGCCTCGAAGGCAACCCTGTTGGTGTTGAGTTGCATTTCGCGATTCTTTAGTTCGGTTATATCAATGGCAAATCCACTGCTGGTACCATCAGGCAGGCGATGCTTGGTGACACGCCACCAGGTTCCATCCCCAAGCTTCCGTTCCTCGGCTTTCCCTGAACCTTCGTGATGCAGTGCTAGTTTGCTCTTAATCTCTGCCTCAATGTCACCGGCAAATTGTTTGTGGATCAAATTGGCTCTTACAAGGTCAGAATAGGAAAAAACGGGCGGAAGTTTGCTCCAGATGTCTCTGTAGAAAAATTCATACTGTTTGTTATGATGTACAATGACATCATTCTTGTCATAAACCGCAACTGTCAGAGGGGCTGCATTGAGCACGTTCTCAAGCAGGGTGATGCGCTCACGCGATGCCTTGAGCTCTGCATGCATTGCAGTTTCTGGAGTATGCGCATCAGCATCGCTCGATTTGCGCTTCAGAAGTCTTTCAAAAAATCTGCGCATAAAAAGCCCATGACCGTTCATCAACCTTTCCAGTCTATGAAGAAGGACGGTTAATGAAGCGCTAAATTGGTTTAGAAATGAAGGGCAAATTTCTATGTTATTGCGTGCAGCATATCAAATGCGTGCCGGGTTGTGTTTGTGTGCACAAGACTGGCACTATTTCGACAGTTGCAGAACCGTCGTATTCTTGATCTCCGAAAGCGCAATCGCTGAATTGGTTTCCCGCACAGCAGGCAATTGAGACAGCTTTTCACGAAAGAACTTTTCGTAAGCCTCCACGCTGGGCACGATAATCTTTAGCAGATAATCCGTCTGTCCCATCAGTGTGTAGCATTCCACCACTTCCGGGAAGGCGCGAATGGCGGCATCAAACTCGGGCAGTGTTGAACTGCCATGCACCGAGAGCTTGATCTGTGCAAAGATCATGACGGGCAAGCCAACCTTGTTGCGATCGAGAAGCGTTACTCTGCCCAAAATGATGCCGGCATCTTCCATACGGCGGATGCGTCGCCAGCAGGGAGCCTGCGAAAGCCCTACTTTTTCCGCCACCTCAACAGTGCTGAGACTGGCATCGGTCTGAATGACAGACAGAATGCGCATGTCTGTATCGTCAAGATCAAGAGAATGATTCATTTGATTTATCCACTTTATGCGCATTAAGTATGCTGTGATGCAATGCTTTGTCTAACAAAAAGCATAACAAGACAATGTGATCTGGCGTAGTTTGCACGGCACATAAAAGGCGCAGCAAGCAAGGAGCCCCCATGATCCGCGAACAGGCCCATATGGTGGGCTGGGCTCACACCGTTTTCGGCAAGACGGATGATCCTGATACCGAGCATCTTATGGCGCGTGTGGCGGGAGAGGCCATAGCCCATGCAGGCATCACGCCTGATGCGGTTGATGGCATCTATGTTGGTGTCATGAACAACGGCTTCTCGAAGCAGGATTTTCAGGCGGCTCTTGTCGCGATGTCAGACCAGAGGCTTGCCTACACGCCTGCGACCCGGGTGGAGAATGCCTGCGCTACGGGATCAGCAGCACTCTTTGCAGCGCTGGATTTCATTGAGTCCGGGCGCGGTCACGTGGCGCTTGTTGTGGGCGCAGAGAAGATGACTGCCGTACCAACTGCTGACGCGGGGGATGTTCTGCTGGGCGCAAGCTATCGCCGTGAGGAAGCGGATGTGGATGGCGGGTTTGCCGGCATCTTCGGTCGCATCGCGCAGACATACTTTCAGCGTTACGGCGACCGTTCAGCGGAACTTGCGCATATCGCCGCCAAAAACCATTCCAACGGCCTCTCGAATGTCTATGCCCATATGCGCAAGGACTTTGGTTTTGATTTCTGCAACACGGTTTCTGACAAAAATCCCTATGTCGCGCCTCCTTTGCGTCGCACGGATTGCTCCCTGATATCAGATGGCGCAGCGGCCATCGTCGTCACCAGTGCAGCTGTGGCGCAGACGCTCAGTCGCAGTCTGCGTTTCAGGGCACGCAAGCACGTCAATGATTTCCTGCCCCTCAGCCGCCGCGACCCAACGGCCTTTGAAGGTGCTCGCCGCGCCTGGGCCGGAGCACTGACTGATGCCGGTGTCTCCCTGAATGATCTGTCACTGGTGGAAACGCACGACTGTTTCACCATTGCCGAGATGATCGAATATGAAGCCATGGGTCTGGCTGCTCCCGGTGAGGGATACCGCGTAGTGCGCGATGGCACGGCCCTCAAATCCGGGCGGTTGCCGATCAACGCTTCGGGCGGGCTAAAATCCAAGGGCCATCCCATTGGCGCAACAGGTGTCTCCATGCATGTCATGGCTGCCCTGCAACTCATGGGTGAAGCACCTCAAGGCATGCAGTTGCCTCGTGCGGAACTCGCAGGCATCTTCAACATGGGAGGCGCTGCTGTCGCCAACTATGTGTCGATCCTGGAGAGGGCGAAATGAACCAGCATATGCAAAGCGCGGAAGCTCCGAAGGGCGGTGTTGCCCCTTGCACGCGGCGGGTGATGAACCTGTCGCATGTGCTGCTGCAGGCAGCCAGACGCTATCCCGATGAAACCGGCTTTGTCTGGGGTGAGCAGACATGGACATGGAGCCAGCTCAATGCCCGCGTCGATGCCATGGTCGTTGCCTTGCGCAAACACGGCGTTTCCAAGGGTGACCGCATTCTGGTGCAGTGCAAGAATGGCAACCAGATGTTTGAAACCATGTTTGTGTGTTTCCGTCTGGGCGCAGTCTGGGTGCCGACCAACTATCGCCAGACACCGGAGGAGGTGGCGTATCTCGCTGAATCCAGCGGTGCCAGCGTGATGTTCTGCCATCACGAGTTCAAGGCTCATGCAGTCGCTGCAGAAAAGGCAGCGTTCTCCATCACACGCACCATCTTCATCGGGGGAGATGCGGACGACAGCTACGACAGGATTGTCGATCAGTTCATGGGAGAAAGTGCTCCGGCTGCTTCTGTCAATTACGATGATCCCTGCTGGTTTTTCTACACCTCTGGCACAACGGGGCGCCCAAAAGCTGCCGTGCTGACCCACGGCCAGATGGGTTTTGTCATCACCAATCATCTGGCTGATCTGATGCCGGGCGCTAACCAGCGGGAGGCGTCGCTTGTTGTCGCCCCGCTGTCGCACGGTGCTGGCATTCATCAACTGGTGCAGACGGCCCGTGCGGTGAAAACAGTGCTTCCTGCCGCCGAGAAGTTCAACCCGGGTGATGCCTGGGCCTTGATCGAGCGCTGGCGCGTGTCCAACATGTTCACGGTGCCAACCATCCTGAAGATGCTGGTGGAGGATTCAGCTGTGGACCGGTTTGATCATTCCAGCCTCCGCCATGTGATTTACGCCGGTGCGCCGATGTACCGCGAAGATCAGAAGTATGCGCTCAGGAAGCTGGGTTCCTGTCTGGTGCAGTATTTCGGTCTGGGTGAGGTGACCGGCAACATTACGGTGCTCGATCCTTTCCATCACTTTGCGGAAGACGGTCCTCAGGCCCGCATCGGCACGTGTGGCGTTGAGCGCACAGGCATGCAGATCAGCATTCAGGATGACGCTGGCAACGAGGTCGCGCTCGGCACATCGGGTGAAATCTGTGTCTGTGGTCCGGCAGTCTTTGCCGGCTATTACAACAATGCTGAAGCCAACGAAAAGGCCTTCCGCAACGGTTGGTTCCGCACCGGGGATCTCGGCTATCAGGATGCGCAGGGATATCTGTTCATCACAGGCCGCGCCTCGGATATGTATATCTCGGGCGGTTCCAACGTTTACCCTCGTGAGATCGAGGAAAAGGTTCTGCAGCACCCATCTGTGGCAGAAGTCGCCATTCTGGGCATGCCAGACCCCACATGGGGAGAAGTCGGCGTTGCGGTCTTGGTGCTGCGCCCCGGCGCACAGATTGATGTGCCGGATTTCCTCACATGGCTCGGCGACAAGGTGGCGCGCTATAAACTGCCAAGGCAGGTCGTTATCTGGGATGCCATGCCGAAATCCGGCTACGGCAAGATCACCAAAAAGCTCATCCGCTCCGAGCTCGAAGCCCGGGGTGACTGGCAGCCTGCCCAAGCGGAGCGCGTTGCATCATGATCCAGACACAAGCTGCCGGCATGCTTCCCCGCGCACGGACATTGGTTCATCCCGGCGCATTTAATGCCGTACGCATCAAGAGCCTGAGTGCCTCCCGCGCGCGCCACGTGCGCCTGCTGCTGATGCCGGGCATGACATTGCACGATGCTTTGGTGCGGCCATTGGTGACGTTGGGAATCGAGAATGCCTCCACCACCATTCTGGGTGGAGGCTTTGCCTCGCTGCAGTATTGCGTGGCGCCACCTGATCCAACAGGCAGTGCCGTGATCGCCTACAGCAAGCCCATTGATGCCGGTGCAGCCGTGATGATTTTTGGCAATGCGACCATTGGCAAGAGCATGTGCGGAGAACCATTAGTGCACTGTCATGCAACGATCAGAACGGCCAGCGGCACGATCAAGGGCGGACACATCATGCCGCAGGCCACAGTAGTGGGTGATCAGCCTGTGCCGGTGCTGGTGACGTCCCTTGACGGATTTGAGCTGCGGCAGGCCTTTGACCCCGAGACCAATATTCCGCTTTTGCAGCCGTTTCGTGAGGCTGATGACACACAAAGGAAGCACCATGCGCAGTGAGGCTGTTGTCGAACGCGGCTCCATGGGCCGTGTGGCCTATGCCAGAATCGCACCCAACGAGGATCTGGTCTACGGCGTTGAAAAATTGTGCCTTGCAGAAGGCTTCCGCAACGCCTTCGTGCGTGGCGCGCTCGGCAGCCTTGTTGATGCCTGCATAGGCACTTCCAACGGGTATTTCAGACAGATATCCGGCCCTGCGGTTGAAATCGTCAGTATTGCAGGCGAAGTGCGCGCCAAAGCGGATGGATCGTTGCAGGCTGCCTTGAGCGGCGTGGTGGCTGATACGGATGGGAATGTCTACGGCGGCCCGTTCATTGCTGGCTCAAACCCCATCTGCATGACGTTTGAAGTGACACTGGAAGAGTGGTTGCCAGCATGAATGATAACCCGCGAAAGGGTGAAACATCAAACTCTGGAATGATCACTCTTTCCACCTTGAACCATCCATTTTCCACATTATGTTCACATAAGGGCGCTATTCCCGTGTCTGAAATGTGAAATTGGAAAATACCATGGCGCGCGATACCGTTGATCTGCAACGCATTGAAGGGAAGGCTGATCTGATTGCGTGGATCGCCAAGGGTATCAAACCGGAATCTGCCTTTCGCCTTGGAACCGAGCACGAGAAAGTGCCGTTCTACACTGGGACAACAAACCCTGTGCCTTATGAAGGGCCACGCGGCATCCGCAAATTGCTGGAAGGAATGGAAGGCCTGCTTGGCTGGGAGCCGATCATGGAGGGGGATCACCCCATCGGTCTGGCGGATGTGACAGGAGGCGGTGCGATCTCACTGGAACCGGGCGGGCAGTTTGAACTCTCCGGCGCTCCGGTGGAAACACTGCACGAGACACAGCGCGAAACCATGTGTCACCTAATGCAGGTGAAGCAGGTGGCGGAGCCGCTTGGCATCAGTTTCCTGACGCTGGGCATGTCGCCGCTCTGGACCAGAGAGCAGACGCCGTTCATGCCCAAGCAGCGCTATCAGATCATGGCTAACTACATGCCCAAAGTCGGCAGCAAAGGTCTCGATATGATGTTCCGCACCACCACGGTGCAGGTAAACCTCGATTTTTCATCCGAAGCGGACATGGTGAAAAAGTTGCGTGTAAGCGTGGCGTTGCAGCCATTGGCAACAGCTCTCTTTGCCAACTCACCGTTCACAGATGGCAAGCCCAACGGGCAGCAAAGCTATCGCTCGGAAATCTGGCGCGATACCGACAACAACCGAGCGGGCATGATGCCCTTTGCTTTTGAAGACGGCATGGGTTTTGAGCGTTATGTCGACTACGCACTTGATGTGCCGATGTATTTCATCAAGCGGGGCGATACCTATCTCGATGTCACTGGCTCATCCTTCCGTGATCTGCTGGCCGGAAAGCACCCTGCCTTGCCGGGTGAGAAAGCTGCTGTTTCAGACTGGGCGAACCACCTCTCCACCATCTTCCCGGAGGTGCGCCTGAAGCGCTATCTGGAAATGCGCGGGGCAGATGCCGGCCCCCTGTCCTATATCACAGGTCTCTCGGCTTTCTGGGTTGGTCTGCTTTATGACCGAAACGCGCTGAATGCAGCATGGGACATGGTCAAGGACTGGACGGCGGAGGAGCGGCAGGCCTTGCGCGATGCTGTGCCGTCACGAGGCTTGAGCGCAATGATCCGTGGCAGAAAATTGCAGGATATCGCGCTGGAGGTGCTGAAGCTCTCCCGCGCCGGTTTGGTGGCGCGCAAGCGCCTCAACACTGAGGGCCAGGACGAAAGCCGCTATCTTGATGCGGTTGATGTTGTGGCGCTGACCGGGCGCACACAGGCGCAGAACCTGCTGGATCGCTATCATGGTGCGTGGGGTGGCAGTGTCAAGCCGGCGTTCGAAGAATGCGTCTTCTGATCTTTCTGTTGGGCTTGCTGACAGCTCATCCCAAAGGCTGATCTTTCAACAGTTGCATCCCGCATAGCTTGGCGCGATACCTCTTGGCAAAAGATCCAAGGGGGAAGCCATGTCCGCAACAGGGCGTTATCACCATCTGCAGGCTGATAGCCTGCGCTATCCGCAGGCTTTCTGGCAGGAAGCAGCGCGCAGCATCGACTGGTTTCGTTTTCCGAAAACCACTTTTGATTCCACTCAGGGCGCTTATGGCCGTTGGTTCACGGACGGCATCTGCAACACCTGCTACAATGCGGTGGACCGTCACGTTGCTGCCGGACGCGGTGTACAGAATGCTTTCATCTATGACAGCCCTGTCACCGGCACCAAGCGCTACATTACCTATGCTGAGCTGCTGGTAGAGGTCGTCACCACCGCCCGCATGATCCTTGATACTGGCATCAAGAAGGGTGACCGCGTCATCATTTATATGCCCATGGTGCCTGAGGCGATTATCGCGATGCTGGCCTGCGCCCGCATTGGTGCCATACACTCCGTTGTTTTCGGCGGGTTTGCTGCCAACGAGCTTGCGACCCGTATTGACGATTCCACGCCCAAGCTCATTCTGGCGGCGTCATGCGGCATCGAAGGCCAGAAGATCGTGCCTTACAAGCCGCTGCTGGATGAGGCGATTGCGCTGGCAAAGCATAAGGTGAAATCAGTTGTCGTGCTGCAGCGCCCGCAACTATTGGCGAGCATGATCAAGGGGCGGGATCACGATTGGCAATCCTCAGCCAAGGCGGCGGCAAAGGCCGTGAAAGCGGGCAGGGATGTCCCTTGCGCTCGGTTGAAAGCCACCGATCCGCTATACGTGCTTTACACCTCCGGCACCACCGGCAAACCCAAAGGCGTGGTGCGTGATAACGGCGGGCACATGGTTTCGCTGCAGTGGTCCATGGCCAACCTCTACGGCGTGCGGGCTGGTGAAGTTTATTGGGCTGCGTCCGATATCGGCTGGGTCGTCGGCCACAGCTACATCGTCTACGCGCCGCTGTTTGCCGGCTGCACCAGCCTCATCTACGAGGGCAAGCCGGTGGGCACGCCGGATGCCAGCGCTTATTGGCGCGTCATTGCCGAGCATGGTGTGACAACGCTGTTCACCGCGCCCACCGCTTTCCGCGCGATCAAGAAGGAAGACCCGCAGGCCAAACTGATGGCCGGGCATGATCTCTCGAAGTTCCGCGTGCTGTTTCTGGCGGGAGAGCGTGCTGATCCCGCAACCGTGGAATGGGCCGAGCAAATTCTGCAGCGCCCAGTCATCGATCACTGGTGGCAGACAGAGTCCGGCTGGTGCATCGCTGGCAATCCACTGGGTGTTGAGCCCTTGCCAGTGAAGCACGGTTCACTTGCTGCTGCCATGCCGGGCTATGATATCCAGTGTCTGGATGAAGGCGGCAAACCATTGCCTGCCGGGCAAATGGGGTCC
The DNA here is from genome assembly GCA_051649305.1 of Beijerinckiaceae bacterium. Taxonomy (GTDB): domain Bacteria; phylum Pseudomonadota; class Alphaproteobacteria; order Rhizobiales; family Beijerinckiaceae; genus JADCCX01. Next base: position 104,574 of record JBOFGV010000095.1, on the reverse strand, counting down.
ATCGCCGTCAAGCTGCCATTGCCGCCCGGTGCGCTGCCGACCCTGTGGAAACAGGACGATCGCTTCAGGGATGCCTATCTCGCGCAGTTTCCCGGCTATTATTCCACCTCGGATGCCGGCGTGATTGATGCCAATGGAACCATCACAATCCTTGGCCGTACCGATGATATCATCAATGTCGCGGGTCATCGCCTTTCCACAGGCGGCATGGAGGAGGTGCTCTCCGGCCATCCTGCGGTGGCGGAATGCGCTGTCATCGGCATTGCTGACGATCTGAAGGGCGAAGTGCCCTGCGGTTTCATGGTGCTGAAGTCAGGCGTCAATGAAACGGCAGATGAGGTGGAAAAAGCCTGCATCAAGCGCGTGCGCGACCAGATTGGCCCTGTGGCTGCCTTCAAACTGGCTGTGGTTGTGCCACGCCTGCCCAAGACACGCTCAGGTAAGATTTTGCGTGGCACAATGAAAAAGATTGCCGACAGAACACCCTGGACCATGCCTGCAACAATTGATGATCCTGCCGTGCTGGACGAGATCGCAGCTGCGTTGGAAACCAAGGGCGTGCTGGGCTGACGCGGGCATTACTGCGGGCTCAAACTTCCTCTTGCTTCAACGCGAATATGGCAGATGATTGGCTCCTGATTTACCGGAGTGCTCTATGCCCGCCATCTACCCTGATCTCGCTGGCAAGTCTGTCATCATTACCGGCGGAGGCTCTGGTATCGGAGCGGCGATCACGCGGGCTTTTGCTGCTCAGAAAGCCAAAGTCGGCTTCATCGACATTGCGGAAGACTGTTCAAAGGCCCTTGCAGCAGAGCTGACAGCAGCTGGCTACAGCGTCCATTTCATCAAGGCTGATCTGACCGATACCGCTGCCTTGAAGGCAGCGATTGATGCTTTGCGCAGTGTCAACGGCCCTGCAGAAGTCCTCATCAACAATGCGGCGCATGACGAGCGCCACCAACTGGATGATGTGACATCGCAATATTTCGATGAGCGCATCGCCGTGAACCTGAAGCATGTGTTCTTTGCCTGCCAGAGTGTTGCGCCTGAGATGCGCAAGGCAGGGCGTGGTTCCATCGTCAATTTTTCATCGATCTCCTGGATGGCGGGCATGGGCGGTATGCCGCTCTACACCGCGGCAAAGTCCGCTATGCTGGGCCTCACGCGCGCGCTTGCCCGTGATCTTGGTGAGCACAACATCAGGGTCAATGCCATTGCGCCAGGCTGGATCCGCACGGAGCGACAGGAAAAGTTCTGGATCACGCCCGAAGGCGAAGCGGACATGCTGAAAGCGCAGTGCCTCAAGCGTTGGTTGATGCCTGATGAGATCGCGCGGTTTGCGGTTTTTCTGGCTTCCGATGATGCATCCGCCTGCACCGCGCAACACTACGTGGTGGATGGAGGCTGGGTCTGATGGCAGTGTCAAAACTGGAGCGGATTGAGCCATCACAGTTCATCTCAGTGCCCTGGAAGAACGGCGGCGGCACGAGCCTCACCATTGCGCAGCAGCATAAGGATGGTGCGGTTGCCGGCGATTGGTCATCGCTGATCTGGCAGCTTGGCCGCACAGCAATTGTTGCGCCAGCGCCGTTTTCAGACCTTGCGGGTTTTGATCGCATGCAAGTGCTGGTCAAGGGTGCAGGACTGGTGCTGCAAACACCAGATGCGGATATCGATGTCCGCCAGCCTTTCCAGCCCGTCAGCTTTCGCGGCGAAACGCCCATCGTTTCCCGCCTTGAAAACGGCCCGGTAGAGGTCGTCAACCTGATGGCAGCACGGGATAAGGTTGCGATTGATCTTGCTGTGCTGCCCCCCGACAGCAGCAACACTTTCCACAATGGACTGCACATTCTCTATGCCCCCAAGGGGATTGTGTCGCTCATTTGTGATGAAGAGGGCGTTCTGCTTGAAGAGAATCACGCAGCGCGCATTCAAGGCAGCGCGACGCTTGAAGTCATGAGTGGGATTCTGCTTGTAGCAACTGTCATCAATAGGTCATAAAACACTGTGACCGGTGTTTCGAAAGGGACGTGTTGAAAATGACTTACAACGATATGATCACCTCAATGGAAGAACTTGAGGCGCTTTATTCTCCGGTCAATCCAACATCACTCCTCAAGGAAATCGATAATGTGAACGCGCATTATGCAAAGTTCATTGAGGCGGCACCGTTTGTCATCATCTCAACCTCTGGTCCGGAAGGCCTGGATTGCTCTCCCCGTGGTGACCCCGCCGGTTTCGTGCGCGTGGCTGATTCCAAGACGCTGCTGATACCCGATCGCAGGGGCAACAACCGTGTGGATTCGCTGCGCAACATTGTGCGGGATCCGCGCATTGCGCTGTTGTTCATGATCCCGGGTGTGGGCAACACCATGCGCGTCAATGGTCGTGCGACAATCACGAAGGACAAGGCGTTGTGCGAGAGCTTTGCGATGCGCGGCAATCCGCCAACATCGGTCATCGTGGTCAGTGTGGAAAGCGCCTATCCGCAGTGCCAGAAAGCGCTGGTGCGCTCGAAGCTTTGGGATGTCACGACGCAGATTCCGCGTGAAACGCTGCCAAGTCTTGGAGAGATGATGCAGGCACTTGATCCGGGATTTGACGGCGCGACCTATGAGGCGAATTATCCCGCACGTATGGCCCAAACGATCTATTGAACGGCACGATCTATTGAAGTGAGGCGGCTTCATTGATAGACGGGCAGCGCTGATGCCGGTTTCATTCAGCCATAATTCACGCAAGCTGCTGCATTGGCCTTTTCATGAAAAACGCGCCTTCCAAGAATACGAAACCCGCTGCTCCTGCGGCAGCTCCCATTGCGGTTACGCCTGCCGGGTTGCAATCCTCCGCTGAACTGATGTGGCGCCGCGTTTTTGTGGCCACTCTCAACATCGTCACCTACCTCTGGCTGGCCGGTTGGTTGGCTGATATTTTGGGTGCAGGCGGGTGGTCTATCATCGATGGCATCATGTTTGTCTGCTTCCTTGTTGGTCTGCCTTGGACAGTCCTCGGTTTCTGGAACGCCGTGATCGGCCTCTGGCTTTTGATGATTGCGAAAGATCCGCTTTCCGAGACAGCCCCCTATCTCCCAGCTGCTGAAGGCAAGGCTGATATCAAAGTGCGCACCGCTGTCTTCATGACCCTGCGCAACGAAGATCCCGAGCGCGCCCTCAAGCGCTTTGATGTCATCCGCGAAAGCGTGATGGCCACAGGGCAGGGGGCAGCCTTTGGCTGGTTCGTGCTGTCGGATACGCCCGATGACAGCGAAGCCGCCGTCAAGGAAGAGGCTGCTTTCAACGCCTGGAAGGAAAGCCGCGGCAACCCGGTTGATCTGGTCTATCGCCGCCGCGCCGAGAACACCGGTTTCAAGGCTGGCAACGTGCGCGATTTTTGCGAGCGCTGGGGCAGCGAATATGAATTGATGCTGCCGCTGGATGCCGACAGCCTCATGTCCGGAGAATCCATCGTCAAATTGGTGCGCGTCATGGAGGCACACCCCAAGCTGGGCATCCTGCAAAGCCTTGTTGTTGGCATGCCAACACAGTCTGCTTTCGCGCGCATTTTCCAGTTCGGCATGCGCCACGGCATGCGCAGCTACACCATGGGGCAAGCCTGGTGGGTGGGGGATTGCGGACCCTTCTGGGGCCATAATGCCGTTGTGCGGATCAAGCCATTTGTCGAGGATTGCCATCTCCCAATCCTGCCCGGTGGTGCGCCATTGGGTGGTCACATCCTCAGCCACGATCAGGTGGAAGCCACCTTCATGCGCCGTGCGGGCTATGAGTGCCGCGTGCTGCCGGTGGAGATGGGCAGCTACGAGGAAAACCCGCCAACCATTCTGGAGTTCACCAAACGGGACACCCGCTGGTGTCAGGGCAACATGCAGTACTGGCGTCTGGTGGGCCTACCCGGTCTGAAGCCGATGAGCCGTTTCCAGCTGGCCTGGGCCATCCTGATGTTCCTTGGCACTCCGGCCTGGACCATCTTCATTGCGCTCGCTGCCATCAAGCCTTTCATGGCGGATGCTGCAAGCTTCCCGACGGCCTCTGGCATCGCGCTCTACATCACCTATCTCCTGATGTATCTCTCGCCGAAGATTGCAGGCTTTATTGATATCCTTGCTTCAAGCACCGAAAGCGCGCGCTATGGTGGCCGTCTGAAATTCGCGATAGGTGCTGTGATCGAGTTGATCTTCTCGTTTCTGCTCGGTGCGGTCGCCACCTTCCGCATCACCATCTTCATGGTGGGTCTGCTGTTTGGCAAAACCGTCAGCTGGAACGGTCAGGCGCGCGATGCCCACGGCATTCCGTGGGATGTCGCCTTTCAGGGCATGTGGCCGCAGCTCGCCTTTGGCACGGTTGTCATGATCCTCGCCTACATCGGCAGTCCGCTGATGTTCTGGTGGGGCCTGCTGATGACCCTCGGCTATGTCGTTGCCATTCCCTTTGGTGTGGCACTTGCTGATCCCGGTTTTGGCAAGAGCATGGCGCGCAGCAAGCTTTGCGGTATTCCGGAAGAGTTTGATACGCCTGCCGAGATCAAAGCCATTCAAGGCTGATGGGGTTCAACGAGGAAAACTGATGACTATGCTCACACGCCGTTCCTTCGCTGCCCTCTCTGCCGGTGCTGCTGCCACTGGCCTGTTCCCGCGCCATCTCTTTGCGCAGGGCCAGCCGCCAGCGCCTGAGCCACCTTTGGTTGGCGCGGTGGAGGCCACTTTCTTCAACAGGTCCGAACCTGTGCTTTGTGCTGAGAAAGACAACGTCGACCTGCGCATCGAGCATCCTGGCGTTAAGAGCTTCCGCATTCAGGCGATGCACCCGGCCTATATCGGCGGGCTTGTCGCCGATAATTTTGCAGCCGACTGGACCAACTGCGATTTCCGTGCGGACCCTTCCTTCAAGCCACCGGCCCCACCGCGCCGTGTCACGCTTTATGAAACCGAGTGGGTTTGGGTCATTGGCTACACCTATCCCACCTTCTGGCGTCCGGCAGATGTGGCCGTGCGCATCGGCAACCGGGTCGAGCAGGGGCTGCATCTGGTTCAGGTTTGGGTGCGCAAGAACGAGCGGGCCGAAGAAGTGGCGGTGGTCTATCCGCCCGATGGCTACTGGCGCATTCGCCCCCTGCCGCCGCAGCACCTCAAGTGGTCGGCCTATGGCTCGTCCTTTGTGGCAGGTCCGATTGAGGACAAGGGCCGCCCCATCGTCGAGTTCAAGGAAGTGGTGTTTGATCCCGAAACCATGACCTTCACCACGCCATTCCGCCGGGGTGGCGAGGCGAAGTTAAAGATATCAACGCTGGACCGTGATCGCCTGGCTATGGATGTGACCTTCGACAAGCCGATCACTGACCTGCCCTTCGCATCGTTGCGCTCGATGTATGTGACCGAGTTCAACAACGATGCGGCGCGTGTTGCCATCCGTGCGAAGAACGCCCAGCGCTGGCTGGAAGAGCCGATCATGGATTTCAAGCGCGCCTCAGGCCTTGAGCTTTGGACCGGACGTCACAGCTATTCGCGGCACAACACGTCGAGCCCGGATATGGTGTTTGACCGGTTTTCAACGGCGGGTTGACGCTAAAGCCGATCATCACCTTGCCTCTCGCGCTTGTCCTGCTAAACGGATTTCAGACTGAAATTCACCAAGCAGGACAAGACCATGGCCAAGGCAACCACCCGCATTGAAACCGATACCTTCGGCCCCATCGAAGTGGCGGCTGACCGCTACTGGGGCGCGCAGGCACAGCGCTCGCTTGGCAACTTCAAGATCGGCTGGGAAAAGCAGCCTGCTTCCGTTGTGCGTGCCCTTGGCATCGTCAAGCGTGCGGCTGCTGAAGCCAACACCAAGCTCAAGCGTCTTGATCCCAAGATCTGCGAAACCATCGTTCTGGCCGCGCAGGAAGTCATCGACGGCAAGCTGAACGATCATTTCCCGCTGGCCATCTGGCAGACCGGTTCGGGAACACAGTCCAACATGAACGCCAATGAGGTGATCTCTAACCGCGCCATCGAGATGCTGGGCGGCGTCATGGGCTCCAAGAAACCTGTGCACCCCAATGATCATGTCAACATGAGCCAGTCGTCGAACGACACCTATCCTACCGCCATGCACATTGCCTGTGCTGAGGAGATCGTGCATCAGTTGCTGCCTGCCCTGAAGCATCTGCACAAGGCCTTGGCCAAGAAGTCCAAGGCCTGGGACAAGATCATCAAGATCGGCCGCACCCACACGCAGGATGCAACACCGCTGACCCTTGGTCAGGAGTTCGGCGGTTACGCCCAGCAGATCGAGAACGGCATCTACCGCATTGAGCAGACCCTGCCGATGCTGATGCAATTGGCACAGGGCGGCACGGCTGTCGGCACCGGCCTCAACGCGCCTGTCGGCTTTGCAGAAGAGGTGGCCAAGCGCATCGCCAAGATCACGAAGCTGCCCTTCACCACAGCGCCAAACAAGTTTGAAGCGCTCGCAGCCCATGACGCGATGGTGATGAGCCACGGCGCGATCAACACTGTAGCGGCTGCCCTCTTCAAGATCGCCAATGACATCCGCTTCCTTGGCTCGGGACCACGCTCCGGCCTTGGCGAATTGTCACTGCCAGAGAATGAACCGGGCTCATCGATCATGCCGGGCAAGGTGAACCCCACGCAGTGCGAAGCGCTGACCATGGTCTGCGTGCATGTCTTCGGCAACAACGCAGCACTCACCTTCGCAGGTTCGCAAGGACATTTCGAGTTGAACGTGTTCAACCCTGTGATGGCCTACAACTTCCTGCAGTCAGTGAAATTGCTGTCGGATGCAACTGTCAGCTTCACTGACAACTGTGTCGTCGGAATTGAAGCCCGCAAGGACAACATCAAGAAGGGCCTTGATAATTCGCTGATGCTGGTGACAGCGCTCGCTCCGAAGTACGGCTACGATCTCGCCGCCAAGATAGCAAAGACCGCCCACAAGAACGGCACAACCCTGCGCGAGGAAGCGTTGCTGGCCGGTGTTCCCGCGGCGGACTACGACGCAATTGTGCGGCCGGAGAAGATGGTCGGGCCGGGTTGATGTAGGGATGACATTCACCGCGGCGACATTCTGGTTAAGTGACCTAAGCCATCCAAAAGGCAGTGGATCGCTTGACCCGCTCAAGCCAGGGGTTGTTGAAACGGCTGAGGCGTACTTCGGCATCAAGCTGCCGATAGCTTACACCGATCTCTTGCGGCGGCGGAACGGCGGGTACACGGAAGGCTTTGTAATCCCGATCAAACATGATCTCGAATGGTACGGCGGTTGCCTTGATGTTGATCATCTGAATGGAGTTGGCGCTGCACCTCCCCAACGCCCGACCCTTTCCGACTACGAAGGGTTGGACATTTACATGACACCGTACATGATTGGGGAGTGGGAGTTGCCGGAACGGCAAATACTGCTCTGCGGCGATGGCCATACATGGATATCGCTCGACTTCAGGCATGGCGATGCGCCGGTTGTGACTTGGCTCGATACCGATCCTTATAATGATCAGGTCATTGCGGCTTCCTTCGATCAATTTCTCGACAAGCTGGTGCTGAAGAGTATTGCGGTCGATTCGGAGAGTGGTGAGCTGCGGGATCAGTTCAAGCTTGCCTAGCTGTGTTAGAAACCCGTTTCACCCTCCACCGTCGTGCGCTATCATACGTACACTTTCTGCGTATGGAGCATCTGCATGAGCGCCAAGAAAGCGGTAAATATCAGTATTGATCAAGCTTTGCTCGCGAAAGCCAGAGCAGAAGGCATCAATCTGTCAGCCGCGCTGGATGAGACATTGCGTGCCAAAATTTCAAAGATCGAGGCCGAGCGTTGGAAGTGCGACAATGCCGACTTCATAAGAGCCGCGAACAAAGAGCTGGAAGCAAACGGTCTATGGTCTGATGGACTGAGGCTGTTTTGATGTGCAAACTTGATATCTGTATTCTGAAAGTGCTGAAAAGTAGAAAGATCATTCTAGCCATTGATTTTGTTTTCACAGGCTAACCCATGACAGCCAACATCCTCTCCCTGTCTAAAGCCCGCAAAGCCAAGGCCCGCGATGCCAAAGAGCATCAGGCGGCTGAAAACCGCATCATCTTTGGTCGCACCAAGGCTGAGAAGAACAAGCTGGCAGCTGAGAAGGCTCTGGCGACAGCCCGCATTGATGGCCATAAACTGACTGGCAAAGACAAGCGCGATGACTGAGCCTCGCGACGGTGTGATCAAGCGCTCCATTGTCATCGCAGGCCACCGTACCAGTGTGTCTGTGGAAGAAGCCTTCTGGGAGCAGTTGAAGGTCATTGCCGCCCGTGAAAGTGTCAGTGTCGCCGGGTTGATAGCCAGAATTGACGATCAACGGGGGCGGCAGAATCTCTCGTCTGCCATCCGCCTGCATGTACTGGCGGACGCGCTGTCGCGATAGCTCTATGGTCTTGCAGCCGGTGGCGTGATCACCAGTGGCTGGTTGAGGGTCTCTGTCGGGATGGGGGGTGCAGTGCGAATGACATTGTCGATCCGTTGCCGCAGAGTCTCTTGTCTTAATGTCTCCAACCTTGCAGCCTCAGCTCTTGCTGCCGCCTGTCTTTCAGCCTCTGCACGACGCCTCTCTTCCTCGGCTGCCCGGCGCGCGGCTTCCTGTGCCCTGCGTTCTTCTTCAGATGCGCGCAGGCGGCGGTTGAACTGGGTGCGTTCCCGCTGGTCCTGCTCAAGCGCCTCAATGCGTTCGGTTTCCCGCTGGATTGCGATGGCGGTCAGGCCGTTGGCTAGGCCTGTAGTGTCAACAGAAGGTGTGGTTTGGCCAATGGGACCTCGCCAGACCAGCTTCGCCCTTGGTGATGGGCCAGACCAACCTTTGGGCATGATGCGCGAGATGTGATCCACCTCGCCGGTCACATCGAGACTGCGCAGATCAAGCGCCAGACTGGCGCGGATGTCCTCAGTCTTGGCAGGAAGGGACAACGGCCCCACCCGCAACACGCCACTGGCGAGATTGAGCGGTGTTTGCAACGCGGGCACGGCCAGATTTCTCTTTCCCTGCCCCAACAGCACAGAAGAAAGTTGATCGGCGGAAACAGCATCTGTGTCCGCTTTTTTGCTCGCAATAATGTTGTCCAGCGCACCTTCGCCAAGGCTTTTGACCTCCGCCTGTCTGACATCAACACGGCCAGAGCCTGCCATGGCCGAGACCATGGCGAAGGGGCTGTCACCAATGGCGCTGAAATCAAGCTGCGTGGAACCAAGGCCCTTGATGCCGCTTCCGGGCAGGCGGTCTATTGGCAATTGATCAAGAGCCATGCGCCCGGTCAGGTTGACCGCACCGCCGCTGCGGCGGAGCGTGGCCTGACCTTTCAGCTTGCCGCCGTTCCACTCGGCCGAGACATGCTCAAGGTAGATAATGCCGTTTTCGAACCGCACCACAAACTTTGGCTGCTCAAGCGATACCTTGCCGACGATATCCACACGCTCAGCCTGTATCCAGAGATCGCCCGGCAAAGTCATGGCGGCGGCCGGGGCAAAGCGCTCTTTGCTCCAGATATCTGTTGGCAATGGCTGTTGTGGCGAACCGAAAATCAGCGGAGCAATGCTTGATGCGTCAAGCGCCCCAGTCTTCAGCTGCCCGGCGACACGCCCGAACTCAAGAAGGTTGAAAGCAATCTCGCCCTTTACTTCAGAGCTGCCTGCAACCATTGTCATGTCACGAAAGGTTATCTTGTAGCCGCGCAGATCGATGCCAGCCTTGAGATCAAAGGGCGTGCCGGGAGGAACGGTAGGCACGGTCACAAGCAGTGTCTGCGCGAGAGGCGCAAGGTCACGGCTGCGCATGGTGATCTTGCCATCAAACGGCTGCTCGGTATCCCGCACCTGACGTGCATCGACATCAAGCGCGAGATCCCCCAGATTGCCGGAGAGTGTCCATTTGGCCTCAGGCATAGATGGCAAAAGACCATTGCCGCGAAGGCGCAGTTTCACACCGCCAGCATTGGCAATACCAATGGTTTCAAGTCCAACCTGTCGCAGAAAATTCGCAACAGATGCCGCGCTGACATCAGCGGACAGTCCGTCCTTGCCAGCAATTGTACCATCAGGCAGCAGACGAAACCGGCCATCGATCGTAGTGTCGGAAACGGTTCCCGCGACGCGAAGGTCCTGGTAGTTGATGCCCCCGTCCAACACAGAGCTTGCGTCAAAAGTCAGCCGCGCTGGAGAGAGAAAACGGCTTCTACTTACGAGGTGCTTCGCGTAGGCCGGAGGCAGGAGTCTGTCCGCCAGCTCCACCAGTGCATCCAGTTTCGTGGCATCGAGCTTGAGCTTGAAATCTTGCTGGCGTGGCGAGAAATGGCCCGCTCCGGACAGGTTGGCTCCGCCAACATCAATGATGTCCAGCTTGTCGATTGTCACCAGATCAGCGCTGCGTCTGACCTTTGCAACGATGCTGCCAGCGCCCACGCCAAGGTAGCGAACACGCTTCGCATTCAGTGTCAGATCAAGGTCGATATCAGATTGGCTTTCGGTGTTGTCGATATCAGGAAGCTTGGCAATTTCCAGTTGATCCGCATTGAGATCCATTGTCAGTTTTGGTCCCGCTGGAAGCTGGTCAAGCTGTACGCTGCCAGAAAGCGTCATATCGTCAGCCTTGATGATGGCGTCTCGCAGCACAATGCTGTTGCCTGCGTTGCCAACGGTGCCACTCACCTTGAAATTGCGGACGGCAGTGGCCCTCGCAGGCCTGCCATGAAGCCAGCCGCTCAGGCGCGCCATATCGCGGGATTCAAGGGCAAGCTGCCCAGACTGGGCGTTATCCGGCAAGGTCAGGAAGCTTGCTGTCGTGCGCCCGGGCAATTCAGCCTCAGCACTCAGCAGTGAGAACGGCTTGTCAGAAGGCAGAGGAGAAGAGGCGATAACGATGCGGGCAGCGCCAACCTTGTCGCCGCCCAGCAGGATGCTGCCGATGGAGAGGTCCAGCTTGCCTTTCAACCACGCTCTTTTGCTAGCCATAGCAGGTTGTGCGTTCAGCTTTTGCAACAAGCTGACGGGGGATGAGGCAAGCTTGCTGTCCTCGCCGCCAAGCAATCGGTCGAGATCTGCCTGTTTGGCAGACAGAGTGGTTTGAACCGGCACTTCGCTCTGGAGGTCAATGTCTGTCGTACCAGTGAGCACAATGCGGCGCTCGCCGTTGCCAAGCCCGATCTCAATCTTGTCGAGCCGCCCCTTTGTGCCCTTGTATTCAAGCTTGCCGCTGGCGCGCCAGATGATCTGCGCAAAGCCCTCGTTTAAGGGAAAAGCGGCATTGCCGCTGCCGCCAATCTGTCCGTTCAGTGCCAGCTGTCCATCGACAATGTTGATGTCGCCTTCAAAATCAGTGCGTGTTGCAGCAGCTTCGTTTTCAGTCAGTGTTTTGACCCGCAGGCCGGCAGGTCCAATCTGGCCCGTTGAGAACCGCAGTGTGCGGCGCTGGCTTTCCATGTCAAACTGAAGATTACCCTTGAATGGTCCGGAAAGTGAGCTTGCCTCCAGCGTGCCATCAATGGTCTTTGCGGCCATTGTATCCTTGCCGTCAGCACCGACAACCCGGATGTGACCATCAATGATGCTCAGGCGATCAAAACCAACTGTTGGCAGTGCAGCGATATCAGGTTTTCCTGCACTAGCACCTTTCGCCATCCGCGCAGGATGAATGACAATGCGCGGGCTGTGAACAACGGCATCGGTGATGCGAAATTCACCGCGCAGCAGGGGAGGAATCGCAAGTTGCAATTTGATTCGGCCCGCCGACGCTTGCATGGGGCCAGAGCCGCCGACATCAAGCATGGAAAGTTTGAGGCTTGGCGTTGGCAGCAACTCAAGTCCAACAGGTCCGTCAATGCGCACAGGTTGCCCCAGCGCTTTTGTCAGCTGCTCTGAAATGTCCGCACGGCGACTGTCCCAGTCAATCAGGTGAGGCGCAATCAACGCTCCCGTCAGACACAGGATCAGCACCACCGCCAGTCCGGTAATAATGTCTCGCAACGTGGTTGTCCCTGATGCCGAAGAATGCCCGCTCCGGGTTCAACGCCGGAGCTGTAGCACTGTTCCTTATTCGGCCTATGCGGTCAAATCACGACAGCCTTGTGAGAGCCGTCACATGCCCGTTTTCACATGGCAACGATCTTGCCCGGGTTCATGATATTGTCTGGGTCAAGTGCGCGCTTGATCAGCCGCATGGTATCAAGCGAAGCCGCGCCCAGTTCTTTCTCAAGGTACTTCATCTTGCCCTGGCCAACACCGTGTTCGCCCGTGCAGGTTCCACCCATCTCAAGTGCGCGGTTGACGAGGCGTCCGACATAGGCTTTGCCCTTTTCGATCTCTTCGGGATTGTCCATGTCAATCAAAGGCAGAACGTGAAAATTCCCGTCGCCAACGTGGCCGACAATGGGGCCAAGTAGGCCGGTTGCCTCGAGATCCTTGATCGACTCCTCGACGCATTCCGCAAGTCTGGAAATCGGCACACAGACATCGGTTGAAATGCCCTTGGCACCGGGGCGCAATGCGATGGACGACCAGTAGGCATCGTGGCGCGCCTGCCAGAGCTTCGTTCTCTCCTCAGGCTTGGTGGTCCACTGGAAATTGCTGCTGCCAAAGCTTTCGGCAATCTCGCCAAAGCGCTCCGCCTGCTCCTTGGCTGAAGCTTCCGTGCCGTGGAACTCCACGAGCAGCATGGGTGTTTCTGGCAGGGTCAACTTGGAATAGGAGTTGGCCGCTTTCACGGCCAGCGCATCCAGCAACTCGACCCGTGCGATGGGGATGCCGCTCTGGATGGTCATGATTGCGGTATCGCAGGCATCCTTGATGCTGGAGAAAGAACATATAGCAGCCGAAATGGCCTCTGGAATGCCCTGCAGGCGCAAGGTAATTTCCGTGATGATGCCAAGCGTGCCTTCTGAACCGACAAACAGGCGCGTCAGATCATAGCCTGCGGAAGTCTTCTTGGCCCGGCGTGCTGTCGTGACAATCTCGCCATTGGCCATGACAACCTTCATGGCAATCACATTGTCCTTCATCGTGCCGTAGCGCACGGCATTGGTGCCGGAGGCGCGCGTGGCGGTCATGCCGCCCAGTGAAGCGTCAGCACCGGGATCGATGGGGAAGAACAGGCCCTGATCGCGCAGATACTCGTTCAATTGTTTGCGTGTGACGCCCGGCTCGATAACGCAATCAAGGTCCTCCGGGTTGACGGCGATAATCGCCTTCATCATCGAGGTATCAATGGAAACCCCGCCGATCGGCGCATTCACATGGCCTTCAAAGGATGATCCTGTTCCGAAAGGGATGATGGGAACCTTGTGTGCTGCGCAAAGCTTGACGACATCAACAACCTCTTCGGTGGTCATGGGATAGACCACAACATCCGGCGGCTCATTGGGTGTCCATGTCAGCGTGTTGGCATGTTGCTCCCTGACTGCCTGGGATGTGACGCAGCGGTTGCCAAAAGAACGCGTGAGGGAAGCGATGACTGTCTGGATGGTTTCAGGCGCCGGACGCTGCGCTTCAACCTTGCTTTGGGCGTTCATGATACGGTCATCTCCCCTGAATAAACTTTTTGTGATCCAATTATAGGGGCAATGCGTAGCTCACGTAATAAAATTTCGTCTTCATAAAGTTGCGAATTTTCGCTTAGACTTGGCATAAAAGAACATCGCCATAGCTGGTTAAAGCGAAATCAAGTTAGCTGATGAGGAACACGGTGCTTTGAGGGAGGCAACCATGTCCGCGAATACGACTGGGAAGGTCATTGAAAATGGCCGTGGAGAAGCGCCTCGTGAAGGGGCCCTGTTTTTTGCGCCCTTTGTCTCCTCCAGACTGTCCCTCAAGCCTGAGTGGATCGATTACAACGGCCATCTCAACATGGCTTACTATCAGGTGCTTTTTGATACAGCCGTCGATGAAGCCTTTGGCCTCTGCGGGCTGGGGCCTGATTACGTCAAGGACAGCAACTCATCCTTCTTTCTGGTTGAGAGCCGGATACGCTACCGCCGCGAACTTGCCCCGAAGGACAAAGTGCGTGTGACGTTGCAGCTGATTGAATTTGACGACAAGCGCCTGCACTACTTCATGCAGATCCATCATGCCGAGCAGGGATGGCTGGCGGCCAATTGCGAAAATCTGTCTATTCATGTTGATCTGGCATCTCGGAAAGTTGCCCCGTTTCCGGATGATGTGAAGGCCAATCTTGCCATTATGAAAAAGGCGCACAGTCTTTTGCCGCGCCCAGATGGCCTTGGCGAGGGCATCTCCATTCCCGGAAGACTGCAGTAAAAAGCTCGCTTCTTCAGGTTGTTTGCCCGTCGGGCAGTTACCATCTTTGTATTTTACACGATTTAGGCATGTGAAATGCCAAGATGAAGCTTGACCAATATGCAGCATTCAGTCTCAATTCATTCCAGACAGCATAAATGATAAAAACAATGTGCTGCCCTGGGGGGAATTCAAGGTGGATCATCCAGACAATCTGGACAGTAGAGAGCCGCGTTTGTCGCTGGCAAAACTGCTTTCATTGACTGCCGCCCTCACGTTGGCTGGTGGCATTCTGCTCGATCTCAACCGCATCAATGCCGTGCGCGACACTTTGGACCGTGTTGCACAGGTTGCCGCCATCGAGGCCGCAGCCTCAACCCGCCCGGCCGAGCGCACCCACATCTGCCGCAAGCGCTTTGATCGCCATGTCTGGACAGAAACAGAGGTGTCTGTGGACACAATCGATGTCAGTATCGGTGAGGACAAGCAGGGTCGCCGCGCCACTGTGGAGTATGATGCTACAGTGAAACTGGTGGTTGGCCGCTACTTCGGCCTGCCTGAAGTGGAAATTTCCGGCGAAGTGGATGTCTCTGCACCCACCCGCAATGCGGTGGCTGCTGCGCCCTGAGGGTAGTTTCGCAGAAAAGCGCTTCCCTGAAACCGGTGCGATGGTCTAAAGCGGCGCTCATGCGCGAAGGTCTTGTTCCATCCACCCCCACCCATGTCATGCGGCTTGCCACAGATATGGCCACTGCCACCCGTCTTGCCGGACAATTGGGCGAAATGCTCGATGCCGACGAAAACGCTGTTGCAGCCTTTGAATCCGCCGATGAAACCCACTGGCTGCTGGAGGTTTTCTTCTCCCATCCGCCCGATACGGCGCTGATCAAGGATCTGTTGCGCATCGTGCTTGGCCCAGTTGCAGGTGACAAGGCAGCAGCTGCCGCGCAGTTTGAAACCATTGAGCCAAAGGACTGGATCGCGGCTTCCCTTGATGGGTTGAAGCCTGTGCGGGCAGGGCGCTTTCTGGTGCATGGCAGCCACGACCGGCCTGCCATCCGCTCCAATGACATCGCTATCGAAATCGAAGCTGCCCTTGCCTTTGGCACAGGCCACCATGGCACAACACACGGATGCCTGCTTTTGTTGGACCGCGAATTGAAGCGTAATCCGCCGCGCAAGGTGCTGGATGTCGGCACTGGAACCGGCGTGCTGGCCATTGCAGCCGCACGCGCCTTGAAACTGCGGGTGGTTGCCGGGGATATCGACCCTGTTTCAACCGATACTTCTCGTCAGAATGCGCTGGCCAATGGGGCTGGCCCCTATGTGCGGCCAGTGACGGCAGTTGGTGTCCAGCATCCCGATATCAAGTCGGGCGCGCCCTATGATCTGATTCTGGCCAATATTCTGGCGAAGCCCCTGCGCATGCTGGCACCATCGCTGGTTGGTGTCTCAACCCATGATGCCAGACTGATTCTGTCCGGCCTGCTGCCGCGGGATGTGGCAGGCGTTTTGACCGCTTACCGCGGACAGGGTTTCTCGTTGTTTGAGCGGCTGGACCTTGATGGCTGGGTAGCGCTGGTGCTTAAACGAAAAGGAGCGGCACAAAGGCCGCTCCATAATCTGATGCCGTAATGGTGACTGTCTGAATCAATCAGTCAGGCCACCATACTGACGGGACATTTCGCGCCGCAGGGCTTTGGTGTCGGAAATCACCGATACTACGAATGCTATCAGATGATAGATCATGGTGTTTCTCCTTGAGTTTGTGGGCTTATGCCCGGTCTTCTGTTGGTTTTATTCGCCCTGGAAGGGCAGCATCGCGTAGTCAGGCTTGGCCTTGGATGTATCCATGCTTGCCATAGCGCGGCGAATTTCAATATCAGCCTTGCGCTGGTTCGATGCCTGAATGGCCTCGATCACGCGCATGAAGAATGACTTCTTCGCTGGTACGGTTGCTGGTGCAGCTGCTCTGGCTGGAGCAGTTGTTGTGTGGTTGAATATCATAGTAGCCATGGTTTTATCCTTCAGTGTTGGGTTGCAATGAACGGGTAACCGAAGCCCTGCGTTTCCCTTGTTGAACTCCAATATGGTGCAGTGCACAAAAATGAGGAGGGCGAAGTGCGACCAAGAGGCATGCGATTTTTGCATATCTATGGTAACAATTTAGTCATAATTATGCTAAAATGCATTTCTTGAGGCAATTGCCCGGAAATTGCGCGGCAAATTGATGAAACTCTCGACAGCAGCATTCATGGCGATTTATCGTTGTGCATGAAAACAATTCCGAGAACTGCGCGGTATCAGTCATTTACCGATACATCCGAAGGGGCGAAAAGCGCAGAGCGCCTGAAATCACTGCGCAAGCTGCTGAAAGAGCGTGGTCTTGATGGATTTCTGGTTCCGCGCGCTGATGAGCACCAGAACGAATACCTCCCCAAGAGCGAAGAACGTGTTGCTTGGCTGACTGGTTTCACAGGATCAGCAGGTTTCGCAATTATCCTGAAAGACAAGGCAGCCGTGTTTTCAGATGGCCGCTACACCGAGCAATTGGCTGCACAGATTGATCACAGCGCCTTTGAAGCCGTTTCGATCATCGATTATCCTCCATCTGAATGGCTGGCTGGTCATGCAAAAGCGGGCACAAAGATCGGCTACGATTCGCGACGGCACACGCCGGATGGATTGAAGCGTTTCGAAACGGCTGCTGCCAAGGCAGGCTTTACGCTGGTTGCTTCCGAGCCAAACCCGCTTGATGTGCTGTGGGAGGCACGTCCTGCAGCCCCCCTTGGCGCTGTCAGCCTTTATCCGCAAAAGCATGCCGGCATCAAAAGCAGCGGCAAGGTGAAAGAGCTGCAGGCCTGGCTGCAGGCAGAAAAGCTGGATGCGCTTGTCATCAGCGATCCAACAGGCCTCGCCTGGCTGTTCAATATGCGCGGGGGCGATGTGCCCCATATGCCATTGCCCATTGGTTACGGCATTCTGCCTGCCAAGGGCCAGCCGCAGCTCTTCATGGACGGGCGGAAATTTTCAAATGCCGTGCGCGATAAGCTTGCAGCCGAGATCGATATTGCGGAACCCGATGCTGTTTTGTCGACACTCTCCAAACTGGGTGCCGCAAAAGCAAAGGTGCGCTTTGACAGCGATTCCGCCAGCTGTGCATTGGTCGATCAGCTGAGGTCAGCGGGCGGTCTTGCCGATATCGGAGCCAACCCTATTGCCCTGCGCAAGGCGGTTAAGAACAAGGCGGAATGCGAAGGCGCAAGGCAGGCGCAAATCCGCGATGGCGCGGCTATGGCCGGTTTCCTGCACTGGTTTGACGGGGAGGCCCCCAAAGGCAAACTGACCGAGATTGATGTGGCTATCGCGCTTGAAGGCTTTCGTCATGCCACCGGCGCATTGAAGGAGATATCCTTCGATACGATTTCAGCTGCTGGCCCCAACGCTGCCCTGCCGCATTACCGGGTGAACGAGGCCTCGAACCGCAAGGTCGGCAAAGGTATTTTCCTCATCGATTCCGGCGGGCAGTATATCGACGGCACGACCGACATCACCCGTACCATCGCTGTTGGCAAGCCAACGCCCGAGATGATGGACCGCAACACCCGCGTGCTCAAAGGCATGATCGCGATTTCCATGGCTGTTTTTCCGAAGGGCGCGAGCGGTGCGCAGATCGACAGTTTTGCCCGCCAGTTTCTCTGGCAGGCGGGCCTGGAGTTTGACCACGGCACCGGCCACGGCGTGGGCGCATATCTGGGTGTGCACGAAGGGCCGCAGCGCATCGCCAAAACCGGCACCACGCCGTTGCAGGCGGGCATGATCCTCTCAAACGAACCGGGCTATTATAAGCCCGGCCACTATGGCATCCGCATCGAAAATCTGGTGCTTGTGGAAGAGCGTGTTGTGCCGGGCGGCGAGCGCGCCATGCTTGGCTTTGAGACGCTGACGCTTGCGCCAATCGACCGTCGCCTCATCAAGACGAGCCTGCTGACGGTGCCTGAAAAAGACTGGCTCAACGCCTATCATGCGCGGGTGGTGAAAGTGATTGGTCCTCTGGTTGCGCCAGATGTGCGCAACTGGCTCAAAACAGCCTGCGCCAAGCTGTAATCCTCCCGTGCAGACAGACCAGACCCATACACAGCTGCGCCGCTTGCTGCCTGTGCTGATCGTCATTTCGATGATCGGCCCATTGGCGCTCAACATCCTTATGCCTTCGCTTCCGGGACTGGCAACGGCCTTGTCTGCATCGCGGCAGGAAGTGCAGTTGACCCTCTCGCTTTTTCTGGCGGCTCAGGCGATCTCGCAGCTTTTCATCGGTGGTCTGGCAGACCGGTTTGGCCGCAAGCCGGTGTTGCTGCTGTCACTGGCGCTCTATGTGCTGGCCAGCCTTGCCGCCAGCTTTGCCACAAGCATCGCGCTGCTGGTGGCGGCGCGCGTGGTGCAGGCAGTCGGGTCAACCGCTGGTCTCACAGTCTCGCGCACTGTGGTGCGGGATCTGGCCCCGCGCGATCTCGCCGCCAGCATGATTGGATACGTCTCATCGGGCATGGTCATCGCGCCGTTGATCGCGCCTCTGCTGGGTGGCTGGTTGGATGATACCTACGGCTGGCGCGCCATCTTCGTGGCCTGTGCGCTGCTGGGTTTTGTCGCGATGCTCTTGTCCATCTGGCAATTGCCCGAAACGCGGCCAACCGCAGTTGTTGGCCAATCCACCGGCGAGATGCTGGCACGCTCATGGCAGGTGGTGAAGAACAGGCGGTTTCTGGGCTTTGCCGGAGGCGCAGCCTTCACATCCGCTGTCTTCTTCGCCTTTCTGGGGGCGGCCCCCTATCTCGTGGTTGAATCCATGCAGATGTCGAAGACAGCTTATGGCTTCTGGTTCATTTGCCTCTCGGGCGGCTACATGGTGGGCAACTTCTGCTCCGGGCGCTTTTCCGAGCGCTTCGGTGTTGATCGCATGATCCTGTTTGGTGCAGCCATCAGCACCTTTGGTGCGCTGGCCTTGCTCGGGCTTGCCCTGGTGCCGGTGGTGCATCCCGCTGCCATCTTTCTGCCCTGCCTTGTCACCTCCTTTGCCAATGGTTTGTTCCTGCCCAACGCCATTGCTGGCGCTGTGAGCGTGGACCCCAAGGCTGCTGGCGCAGCATCGGGCGTTACTGGTTTCATGCAGATGGGGCTGGGAGCCATCATCAGCCACATCACCGCGCAGTTGACGACCAGTACATCATTGCCAATGGCCGTGATGATGTTTGGACTCTCAGTTTTGGCCTGGGCAACTGTGGAATGGGGGAAGCGCGGGAAGGCCTAGCCCACCAGCGCCAGCCAATCGTCTTCGCTGATCACCTTGATGCCCAGATCAGTTGCCGCCTTGAGCTTGGAGCCAGCACCGGGGCCAGCCACCACCAGATCTGTTTTCTTCGATACTGAGCCAGATACCTTCGCACCCAGACGTTCAGCCATAGCCTTGGCTTCATCGCGCGAGAGACGCTCCAGACTGCCGGTGAAGACCACTGTTTTGCCAGCAACCGGGCTATCTTGCGCCGGTTTCTCGGTTTCAGTGATCGATTGCATCTCGGCAACCAACCGCCTGACAGCAGCCAGATTATGCGCCTCGCCAAAGTAACGCGCCACAGCATCAATGACTGTGTCACCCACCTGATCAATCGCATCCATTTCAAGCCGAGCCTCGGCATCGCCTGTTGAGACTTTGAGGGCCGCGGCCTCGAATGTCGCCCAATCGCTGTAGTGGCGGGCCATCACCTTGCCCGTTGTTTCGCCCACATGGCGGATACCAAGGGCAAAGATAAAACGATCAAGCCCGATGGTGCGGCGCGTCTCGATTGATTCAAACAGGTTGCGCACGGAGGTTTCGCCAAAGCCCTCCTTGTTTTTCAGTTTCTTGACTGGCTCCGCCTCATCGCGCGCGCGCAAGGTGAAGATGTCAGCCGGTGTCTTGATGTGAAGATCAGGATCATTGAAGAAGAATTCGATCTGCTTCTCACCCAAGCCCTCGATGTCAAAAGCGCGGCGGGAGACGAAGTGCTTTAGATGCTCCATCTGCTGATAGGGGCAGGCAAACTCACCCGAGCAGCGCCGCACGGCGGACACTTCACCTGAAGCGATTTCTTCCTGCACCAATGGCGTCTTCAGATCACAAGGGCAGTGATGCGGAAAAGCAAAAGCCACGCTGTCGGCTGGCCGCTTGTCATCGAGATAACCCAGCACCTGCGGGATGACATCGCCTGCGCGCTGGACGATCACCGTGTCACCGACACGCACACCAAGCCGCTCGATCTCTTCTGCGTTGTGCAAAGTGGCGTTCGAAACAACCACACCGCCAACCGTCACCGGTTTCAGCTTGGCCACAGGCGTCAGCGCCCCGGTGCGGCCAACCTGAATCTCGATAGCCTCAAGAATCGTGGTCGCTTTCTCTGCAGGGAATTTATGGGCTGTCGCCCAGCGTGGCGCGCGCGACACAAAGCCAAGGCGCGCCTGCAAAGCGAGGTCATTCACCTTGTAGACCACGCCGTCGATATCATAACCGAGGTTCGCGCGGTCTGCTTCGATCGAGCGGTAAACCTCCAGCAGCGCTTCAACTGTCTCGCAGAGCTTCATGCGCGGGTTGGTCTGGAAACCGTAGGCCTTGAAGGCCTGCACCATATCCCATTGCGTGCTCGCCGGCATGGGGTTCATCTCGCCCCAGGCATAGGCAAAAAAGCGCAAGGGGCGCTTCGCAGTTATGCTGGAATCAAGCTGGCGCAGGCTGCCCGCAGCGGCGTTGCGCGGGTTGGCAAAGGTCTTGTCGCCCGCCTTTTCCTGCTCTGCATTCAGGGCAGCAAAGTCGGCATGCGTAAGATAAATCTCGCCACGCACCTCGCACACTTCAGGCACATCGCTGCCTGTAAGCCGATGCGGGATATCGCGGATGGTCATGACATTGGCGGTCACGTCCTCACCTTCCGCTCCATCGCCGCGGGTGGCGGCGCGCACCAGCACACCGCGCTCATAACGCAGTGCACAGGAGAGGCCGTCGATCTTGGGTTCCGCCGTCATCGCAGGCGGCGTTGCAATATCGAGAAAGCGGCAAATGCGCTGGCCGAAGTCCTGCACGTCCTCGTCGCTGAAACAGTTGCCGAGCGACAGCATGGGAACAACGTGCCGCACCTTGGCAAACCTTGCTGCAGGCGCTGCCCCTACTTTTGCAGTGGGCGACTCCTGCGTTACCAGCTCCGGAAAAGCCGCCTCGATAGCGTTCAACCGATGGCGCAGCGCATCATAGGCCGCATCCGAAATCGTCGGTGCATCTTCCTGATGATATCGCCTGTCATGGGCGGCAATTTCAGCCGCGAGATCGCCATGCTCAAGGCGCGCCTCGAAGGGTGTCAGATCAGAAACAGGAATCTGCCGCTGGCCCATGAATCACGCGCCTTCGCCGGTTGCACCTTCCGCAAGGTCCGCAATGCGCGGCATGTTGATGATGTTGTAGCCACCATCGACATAGATGATCTCGCCTGTGACACCACTGCCGAGATCGGACAGCAGATAGAGCGCCGAGCCACCGATTTCTTCAAGGGTTACCGGACGGCGGAGTGGCGAGTGTTTCGTCTGGAAGGCATAGGTGGCACGCGCATCTGCAATGCCGGCCCCCGCCAAGGTGCGCACGGTTCCGGGCGAGAGCGCGTTGACGCGGATGCCCTGTGCGCCAAGGTCAGTCGCCAGATACCGCGTGCTTGCCTCAAGCGCGGCCTTCGCCACCCCCATGACATTGTAGTTGGGGGAGGTGCGCACCGAGCCACCGTAGGTGAGGGTGAGCAGGCTGCCGCCGTTGGGCATCATGCGCTGGGCGCGCTGTGCCATCTCGGTGAAGGAATAGCAGGAGATGACCATGGTGCGGTTGAAGTTCTCGCGCGTGGTGTTGTCCACGTAGCGGCCCTTCAACTCGTTCTTGTCGGAAAAGCCGATGGCGTGAACCACAAAATCAAGGCTGCCCCATTCCTTTTCCAGTGTATCAAAAACCGCATCTACCGTGCTGATATCCTCAACATCACACGGCATCACCAGCTTCGATCCCACGCTTTCAGCAAGCGGCGTCACGCGCTTGCCCAGTGCCTCACCCTGATATGTGAAGGCGAGCTCCGCCCCGTGCTTTGCCAGCATGGAAGCAATGCCCCAGCCGATGGAGTTCTGGTTGGCGACCCCCATAATGAGGCCGCGTTTTCCTTGCATCAGCCCGGTCATGGTCACTTCTCGTACCGCTGCATCACCAGTGTCGCATTCGTACCGCCGAAACCGAACGAATTCGACAGCACCCGCTCAAGCTTCACATTGTCCTCGCGCTTGCGCGCAATCGGCATGTCGGCGAAGGCGGGGTCAATCTCCTCGATATGGGCGCTCTCGCAGACGAAGTTGTTCTGCATCATCAGCAGAGAGTAGATCGCCTCCTGCACGCCGGTTGCACCGAGAGAATGGCCGGTCAGCGACTTGGTGGAGGAAAGCCAAGGTGACTTGTCTGCCCCGCCGAAGACTTCCTTGATCGCGGCGATTTCCTTGTCGTCTCCCACAGGCGTCGAGGTGCCGTGGGTGTTGATGTAGTCGATCTTGCCCTTCACGGTGGACATCGCCTGCTTCATGCAGCGCACAGCACCTTCACCGGAAGGAGCCACCATGTCGTGGCCGTCTGAAGTTGCACCGTAGCCGACAATCTCGCCGTAGATCTTCGCGCCGCGCGCCTTGGCAACTTCGAGTTCTTCGAGCACCAGCACGCCTGCACCACCGGCGATAACGAAACCGTCGCGGTTGACATCATAGGCGCGCGATGCGGTGGAGGCGCGGTCGTTGTACTTCGAGGACATGGCACCCATGGCGTCGAAGAGAACCGACATGGTCCAGTCGAGTTCTTCCGCACCACCGGCAAACATGCGGTCCTGCTTGCCCCACTGGATCATCTCGGCTGCGTTGCCGATGCAATGCGCTGAGGTTGAGCAGGCTGACGAGATCGAGTAGTTTACGCCGTGGATCTTGAACCATGTGGCCAGCGTGGCTGACGCCGTGCTGCTCATGCATTTTGGCACGGCAAAGGGGCCAACTTTCTTGGAGTTGCCGCTTTCCTTCGCCTTCTCGTAAGCTTCGATGAGGGCGATGGTGGAAGGGCCGCCCGTGCCCATGATGATGCCTGTGCGGTCATTGGTGATTTCGGCCTGCGTGAGGCCAGCATCGAGAATGGCCTGATCCATCGCCACATGGTTCCAGGCTGATCCCCCACCGTGGAAGCGCATGGCGCGGCGGTCTACAACCGTTGCAGGATCAAGCGTCGGGCGGCCTGACACCTGCGAACGAAAGCCACGCTCAACAAAGCTGGCCTCTGGCCGGATGCCAGACTTGGCTTCACGCAACGAGGCCAGAACCTCGGTCTGGTCGTTGCCGATAGAGGAGACAATCCCCATGCCTGTGATGACGACGCGGCGCATGGTGTAATCCTTCTGGAAGAGCGTGCTTTAGTAACAGGAATACGCGATTTTCGCGACATCCGGCAACATCATAGAAAACAGCCTCAGGCTGCTTTTTCCTTGGACAGGCCTACCTTCAGGTCTGTCGCATGATAGATCACCTGACCATCGGCCTTCAGCCAGCCGTCAGCGATGCCCAGCACAAGGCGGCCGCGCATCACGCGCTTGAAGTCGATGCCATATTCCACGAGCTTGGTGTTGGGTGTCACCATGCCCTTGAACTTCACTTCGCCGGTGGAGAGCGCCATGCCGTAGCCGGGCTCGCCCAGCCAGCCCAGGAAAAACCCTGTCAACTGCCACATCGCATCAAGGCCGAGACAGCCGGGCATAATCGGGTTGCCCTGAAAATGGCAGGGGAAGAACCAGAGGTCTGGCTTGATGTCGAACTCAGCGCGGATCATGCCCTTGCCATTGGGACCGCCATCTTCCGAAATCTCGGTGATGCGGTCAAACATCAGCATCGGTGGTAGGGGCAACTGCGCATTGCCAGGGCCAAACAACTCGCCGCGCGCGCAGGCCAGAAGATCATCCATCGCATAGCTTGTACGGCGCTCTGTCATTGGTCGTTCAACCCCTTGATTATTACGTTTCTTATTTTACGAGCCTTGGTCCTGCCTGAACCGGACGCTCGTTCTCGGACATAATTCCCAACCGCCGTGCCACCTCGGTGTAGGCCTCGATGAGGCCGCCCATATCCTTGCGGAAGCGGTCCTTGTCCATCTTGTCGTTGGATTTGATGTCCCAGAGGCGGCAGGAATCCGGGCTGATTTCGTCGGCCAGCACGATGCGCATCATGTCGCCTTCAAACAGGCGGCCGCATTCAATCTTGAAGTCCACAAGGCGGATGCCGACACCCAGAAAGATGCCCGAGAGGAAGTCATTGATGCGGATGGCCAGCGCCATCAGATCATCAATTTCCTGCGGGTTGGCCCAGCCAAACGCCGTGATGTGCTCTTCAGACACCATAGGGTCGTTCAACTCGTCTTTCTTGTAGTAGAACTCGATGATCGAGCGCGGCAACTGCATGCCTTCTTCAAGGCCGAGGCGTGTCGCCAGCGAACCGGCGGCCACATTGCGCACCACAATCTCGAGCGGAATAATCTCGACTTCGCGAATCAACTGCTCGCGCATGTTGAGCCGCTTGATGAAGTGAGTGGGCACGCCAATGGTGTTGAGATGCGTGAAGATATACTCGGAAATCCGGTTGTTCAGCACGCCCTTGCCGTCAATCACTTCATGCTTTTTGGCATTGAATGCCGTGGCATCGTCCTTGAAATGCTGAATGAGTGTGCCGGGCTCCGGTCCTTCGTAAAGAATCTTGGCCTTGCCTTCATAGATTTTGCGACGACGGGTCATGGGTGCTTTCAGAAATAGCGAGGATGAGCACTACAAGAGCGGTTTTCGAGTCACGTAGACCATCAACCGCCCCGGCACAACGCATTTGCGGGGGTATGCACAAATCTGAACACAGGGTTGAACTGTCACGTTGATTTGCCATGGTCACACCCATATATGCATCTCAAGACGTCAAGCAGGACTGGAGCAAAGATATGAGCGGAATCGATCAACGCAAGGACGCAGCTGAAAAGAAGTTCGCGCATGACGAGGAACTGACCTTCAAGGCCAATGCCCGCCGTGCCAAATTGATGGGCCTTTGGACAGCCGAACAGCTCGGCAAATCCGGCGACGATGCCGCCGCCTACGCCAAGAGCGTGGTGATGGCAGACTTCGAGGAAGCGGGCGACGACGACGTGTTCCGCAAGATTCGTGCAGATCTGAATGCCGGTGGCAAGTCTGATGTGTCTGACCACGTCATCCGCCGCACGATGGAAGAGATGATGGCCACCGCCATCGAGCAGGTGAAGGCTGGGGTTTGATACCCTCTCACTGATTAAACAGATCAACTGTTTTCATGAAGCCCGGCCACACGCCGGGCTTTTTGTTTTGGACAATCCCCCCTCCGATGTGGTCAGTTGAGGAAACAACACATTCAGGGGGATACCATGACACATATAGCCGCTGCCTTCGCCGAACGCGTGCGCAAGGGCGCTCCAGCCTTTGCGGCATGGTGCGGCATTCCTGATCCGCTGGTGCCGGAACTGATGGTGCGCGAGGGCTTTGATTGCGCGGTGCTGGATATGCAGCATGGCGCAATTGACTACATGTGCGCGATTCAGGGTATCTCGTATTGCGCGCTGGCCGGCAAACCCGCCATCGTCCGCGTGCCGGTGGGGGAGTTCACCACAGCGTCCCGTGTGCTGGATGCAGGCGCAGCGGGCATCATCGCCCCCATGGTCAATTCAGTGGAGGACGCAAGGCAGCTCGCCGCCTTCACCAAACTGCCACCGATGGGCGAGCGCAGCTGGGGCCCGCATAAGGCACTGGCGCTGACAGGCTTGTCACCGCTGGATTATCTGGCGCAGGCGAACAGCTTCGTGCTGACCATCGCGATGATCGAGACACGCGCTGCCATGGCAGTCCTTGATGATATTCTGGCGGTTCCGGGCATTGACGGTGTGTTCGTTGGCCCGTCCGATCTCTCCATCGCCCTCACCAATGGCGCAACTGTAAACCAGCTGCACCCGGAGGTGGACAAGGCGCTGGATCACATCGTGGCCCGCGCCAAGGCGGCAGGCAAGTTTGCCTCCGCCTTCTGTGCCGATGGCAAGCGCGCGGCGGAAGTGGCAGCCAAGGGCTATCAACTGATGTCGATTGGCACAGACGGCCTGCTGCTGCGGGCGGGAAGCCGCGCGGCGCTTGATGCGGCGATGGCGGGTGGCAAGTCGGGAGCAAAGAGCGCGTATTGAGGAGTTCATAGAGGAGGAGTGGTGATGGCGACTGCTGATCTGGAACCGCTGATTCTGGACATGATCGAATGGCTCAGGAATAAGCCGCGCAGCTATGCCGACGTCATGGATGCATGGCGCACATCCTGTCCCCGGCTCACGGTCTGGGAAGATGCCATTGAGCGGGGACTGGTTACCCGTGGCAGGGACGCAGACCAGACCGACCGCGTTGTCGTGACACAGGCTGGGGCGCGGTTTCTGCAGGATAGTGGGCGGTCCGTGAGGATTTAGGCCTTTCTCATACCCGACCGCGTCCGGCAAAGCCGGATCGCGAGAGCAGGTATCCAGCGCAAAACGTCTTCTTCAAAAGATCTTTTGACGCCTTCGGCGAACCGTTGCGCTGGATTCCAGACACATCTCCGCTCGCGCTCCACAGTTCTGGAATGACAGGGGGGAAACATAAGACCGTACCAATTTTCGTAGGATTTAATCCTGTAAACTGCTAATATAATGGCACTTTAGAGGAGGCATTCTCATGCGCACCACGCAATCGCTCAGCATCACCCTGCCGTTTGAAATGGCGCAGATGGTGAAAAGCAAGGTATCATCCGGTGAATACGCCACCGAAAGCGAAGTTATCCGGGATGGGTTGCGCACACTGGCAGCGCGCGATGCGGCGGTGGAGAAGTGGCTGCTTGAAGAAGTTGCTCCCGCATATGACCGCGTGATGGCCGACCCACTCGGCAACACCGTTTCGGCTGAGGAGGCGCACAAACGCTTGCAGGCCCACATGGATAAGGCGGTGAAGAAAGCTTCCGCCAAGTGAAATCCTGTCAGGTTCGCTTCGCTGATGAGGCGATTGATGACCTTGGGCACATTTTCGCCACGCTGCTGCCAGTTGCAGGCGAGCGCGTTGCACGCGATTTCGTTGGGCGATTGGAAGCAGCCTGTCTGAGCTTGGCGACGTTTCCGGAGCGCGGCAGTCTTCGCGATCATGTTCGGCCGGGCTTGCGAATTATCGGCTACCGCCGCCAGGCGAGCATTGCTTTCGTGGTGACGGACGCCGAGGTGTTAATCCTGCGGGTGTTTGGTCGCGGACAGGACGTTGAAGCAGAGCTTCAGGAATGAGAGACGATGACTGGGCCATGGCAGTGCTGACCATTCCGCCAAAGGTTTCCGTAAGGCATGCGGCTTGATGCCGATGTGCTGGCATGGTTCAAAGAACGAGGCTCAGGCTATCAAACCCGCATCAACGCTGTTCTTCGGCGCACTATGGAAGCGCAGGGGAAGGTGGGGTGAGGTGGCACGATGTGGTTTCCAAAGAACTGAAAATTGCACTATAATTGGAATTGTATTCTCACTTACTGAGAAAGTGCGCAGATGGCACTGCATGAACGCAACGAGCTTCTCAAAATTGGACGAATAATCCGAAGACGCACGCTAGCCTCACTCATGTCAGATACAAAATGGCGAAAGCTGTTTTCCGCGCTTGAAAGTAGTGAGTTGAATTTAGCCAAGTGCGTGTTCAAATTTCTGGAATCTGATGCGGAAGAGTTATTCACCTTTCCCATTTTTCTATATCCGCCACGTCCTTATGTTGATGCCAATGGTCCGGTCTTGTTACGCTCCATAGAATGGATGCTAATCCCGCGAATAGTTGAATATGAACAAGGGAACGGCAATGTCCCGAAGGGTCAATTGGTGCAAGATGTAGAAAGAGCAAAGACAGTCCTCGATGGGATTGGCAAATTCCCCACGCAAATGTCTGAGCGAGGATTGCTGATCACAGGTCACGTAGTTGACGCCGCATCGTTCTGAATTACCCTTACCCCAGCCTCACCCCAAACGCCTTCGCCATAAAGCTCACCCCATGCATCAAACCATCGCCATCAATGCCATGGCCGATGCCTTGCGACATGTGCCATTCCACCGGGATATCCGCAGCCCCAAGCGCCTGTGAGGCATGAAACAGCGCTTGCGGCGGGATGACCTCATCCTGATCGCCGTGCACCAGCAGCACCGGTGGTTTCACGGTGGCCTCGGCCTTCAGGTGCTCGTCGCCCACCAAGGTGCCGGAATAGCCGACGATTGACGCGGGGGCCTTCTTGCGGCGCAGGCCGGTGTGCAGCGCCATCATGGTGCCTTGGCTGAAGCCGACCAGCGCCATCGCGGCGTCATCAAGGTTGAGGCGCGCGAGCTCCGCATCCAGAAACGCATCAAGCACAGGCCGCGCAGCATTCACACCAACCCAGCGTTCGTTGGGGTCGCGTAAGGTGAGCCCAAACCACTGGCGGCCCATGGGGCTCATGCCGCAGGGCTCATGCGCATGGGGCGAGACGAAGGCCGCATCGGGCAACAACTGCGCCCATTGCTTGCCGATGCCGATGAGGTCGTTGCCATCGGCACCATAGCCGTGGAGGAACACCACAAGCTGTTTCGCTGTGCCGGATTTGGCGCCGAGGCGTGGTCCATCGATCAGGGGCATGGGAATCTCCGTGTTGGGCGAGGGATAGCGGATTCTCGATGGCTGCGCATCCGCGATCTGAGCCCTCCCCCTTGCGGGGAGGGTGGCACGCGAAGCGTGACGGGTGGGGGGCCTTCAGTGCTACATCCTGCACCACCCCCATCCCCGGCCCTTCCCCGCAAGGGGGAAGGGAGGTGGCCTTTGTGCTGTCAATGATTGTCCCTTGGAATACCAAATTTCTTATGGATTTTCTGGTACTTCACGGCCGGTTTCAGCACCATGCCGTGGGACAGTTCATCGACGATCTTGCGCTGGATTTCCTGCCATGGCGTCTGGCTGGCGGGATATTTGTAGCCGCCTGCTGCTTTCAGCTCCGCCCGGCGCTTCTCAAGTTCCGCATCCGAAATCAGGATGTTTGCCGTGCGCTTGCCAAGGTCGATGCGCACGCGGTCGCCAGTTTTCAGCAGCGCCAGACCGCCGCCGGTGGCTGCTTCCGGCGAGGCATTGAGAATGGACGGCGAGCCGGATGTGCCGGACTGGCGGCCATCGCCAATGCAGGGCAGGGCGGTGATGCCCTTCTTGATGAGATAGGCGGGCGGGCGCATGTTGACGACTTCCGCTGCACCGGGGTAGCCGATTGGCCCTGTGCCGCGCATGAACAGCATGGTGTTGTCGTCGATGCCGAGCTTCGGGTCATCGATCCGGTGGTGATAATCCTCCGGCCCGTCAAACACCACGGCCTTGCCTTCAAAGGCGTTGGGGTCTTTGGGGTTTTCGAGATACCGCTTGCGGAACTCCTCCGAAATCACGCCAGTCTTCATGATGGCGGAATCGAAGAGGTTGCCCTTGATGTTGAGGAAGCCTGCCTGCTTCTTCATTGGCTTGTCATAGGGCAGAATGACCTTTGGATCGTTCGTAAACTTGCCGATGCAGTTGTCGTGCAGCGACTTGCCGTTGACGGTGATCGCGGTCTTGTCGATGCGCTTGTGTTTGATCAGTTCCGCCACAACTGCTGGCACGCCACCTGCACGGTAGTATTCCTCACCGAGATATTCCCCGGCAGGCTGAAGGTTCACCAGCAATGGCACGTCATGGCCGTGCTTTTCCCAGTCGTCATTGTCGAGCTTCACGCCGATATGGCGGGCGATGGCGTTGAGGTGGATCGGCGCATTTGTGGAGCCGCCGATGGCGGAGTTGACGACGATGGCGTTCTCGAACGCCGCGCGGGTGAGAATTTTCGAGGGGCGGAGGTCTTCCCACACCATTTCCACAATGCGCCTGCCGGTTGTGTAGGCCATCTCATAGCGGTCACGATAAGGCGCAGGAATCGCAGCGCAACCGGGCAGCGACATGCCGAGCGCTTCCGCCAGGCTGTTCATGGTGGAGGCAGTGCCCATGGTGTTGCAATGTCCGGCGGAAGGGGCGGAGGAGCCGACAAGCGCCAGGAACTGCTTGTAGTCGATCTCGCCCGCCGCCAGCATCTGCCTGGCTTTCCAGACGATGGTGCCGGACCCCGTGCGCTCGCCGTTGTGCCAGCCGTTGAGCATCGGCCCGCCGGACAGCGCGATGGCCGGGATATCCATTGTAGCCGCCGCCATGATCTGCGCTGGTGTGGTTTTGTCGCAACCGGTGGTCAGCACGACGGCGTCAATCGGGTAACCGTAGAGCACTTCCACCAGGCTGAGATACTGCAGGTTGCGGTCCAGGCTGGCGGTAGGCCGCTTGCAAGTTTCCTGAATGGGATGCAGCGGAAACTCAAACGGCACGCCGCCCATCTCGCGGATGCCATCGCGGATGCGGGACGACAGCTCCAGATGATGCCGGTTGCACGGCGCGATATCGGAACCTGACTGCGCAATGCCGATGATCGGGCGGCCGGACTGAAGCTCCTCCAGCGACAGGCCAAAGTTCATGGTGCGCTCAAGATAGAGCGCCGTCATGTCAACGTTGTCGGGATTATCAAACCATGCGCGCGAGCGCAGCTTGGCAATCTGTGCCTTGGTTGGTTTACGCGCCATGGGTCAGCATCCTTGTCATCATCTCAATGGTATGATGATAAACAATGGATGGCCCGGCGCAAGCCCAAACAAGCGTCTAAAGTGCGTTTATCGAATGCCCGCCATCGACCGTCAGAATCGTGCCTGTGAGATAGCGCGATGCACCGTGCGCCAGCAGCCGGAATGGCGCATCGAGTTCCTGCAACTGGCCCACCCGGCGCATTGGGATGCGCTTGATCAGCTTCTCTCCGGCTTCAGTGTTGAAGAACTGGTCGTTAATCTCGGTCTCGACATATCCCGGTGCCAGCGCATTGATGCGGATATCATACCGCGCCCATTCAATGGCCAGTGCCTTGGTCATTTGCACAACGCCTGCTTTCGAGATGGCGTAGGGGGCGAGGCCGTTGCTGACACGCAAACCAAGAATGGATGCGATGTTGACGATGTCGCCACCGCCATGTGTTTTCATGATTTTCGCGGCTTCGAGAGCGCAGGCCCAGACACCGCGCAGGTTCACATCCATGGTCCGGTCAAAATCATCGAGCGTTGTATCAAGGGCCGCGGCTGTATCAGCAATGCCGGCGTTGTTGACCAGAATATCCAGCCGCCTCTCGCCTTTCAGGACAGTCGCGAAGGCATCCGAGATGCTCTGGGCATCCGCCACATCCATTGGCAGCACGATCACGCGGCCAGCCCGGAGCTGCATGCATTCCTCGGCAACGGCGTTCAATCTGTCCGTCCGCCGTGCCGCCAGCACCAATGTGCCAATCTGGTCAGCCGCCAGCAGTTTGGCGAAATGCGCGCCAAGGCCGGAGGAGGCGCCTGTCACGAGCGCAACCTTGTAGGCAAGCGGTCTGGTGCTTTCTGTCGACATGATGAAAGTCCCTGTCTTCTGCGGATCGAAGCCTTTAGCCTGTCGCAGACTGAATGGCAGATGACTGTTCCACACACCTTTGTCCATTGGTCGATTGTTGAATGCCGCGAATGGCTCCCCTGAAACTTCTCAGGTGAAAGCCGTGACAAGCGTTGACGGATTGTTGCCGCGTTGTCTAAGCTTGTGGTTATAACGCATTGACTCGCAATGATCATTGCCAATCGATGATATGGACAACCTATGAGTGAAACGTCATTGCCTCTTTCAAGCGCCTTGCAGCGTCTAGGTTCTGCGATTGATCTTCTGGACGCTGCTGCAACACGGCGTTTGACCGCAGAGCGGGCTGACGCCGCCCGTGCTACCGAGCTTGAATTGATGCGCGGCGACCGGGCCAAGCTGGCTGAGTTGCTTGATCAGGCTCTTTCGCGTGGACGCGCGCTTGAGGCTGCACAGCAGGACGTGACTGCCCGTCTTGATTCCGCCATCGGGCTGGTGCGTGACGTTCTGGGAAACGGACACTGACCCATGGCACAGGTGACAGTCACGATTGATGGCAAGGCCTACCGCATGGCTTGCGATGACGGGCAGGAAAAGCACCTTGAGGGGCTGGCGGCCTATTTTGACGGGCGCGTGCAGGAAATGCGGGCGTCTTTTGGCGAAATTGGCGATATGCGTCTTGCGGTCATGGCTGCCATCACGGTCACGGATGAAGTGTGCGAAATGAAGAAAAAGCTCGCTGCGGCTGAGGCGGACATTCAGGCGGTTCGTCAAACTGTTGCAGGTTTTGACCAGACACAGGCTGATCATGATCGCGGCATTGCAGAAGCCATCACGGTGCTGGCCGAGCGCATCGAGCGGATTTCGCGCAATCTGGCCGCCGTCTGATTTCCTACTTTTGAGGAGCGTATATGCCCTTCCACGACAAGCTTGAAACCGCTGATCCTGCCAAACGCGAGAAGGCGCAGTTCAAGGATTTGAGAGCGCTGCTGGAGTTTGCCAAAAGCAAAGCGCCTGCCTTGCGCAAGCAGCTCAAGGGCATTGTGATCAAGGATATGAAAGACCGCGCCAGTCTGGCGGCCATTCCGGTTCTGAGAAAGTCTGACCTGATGGCCATGCAGCAGGCAGCATCGCCTTTTGCTGGCCTCACCACTGTCAAGCCGGGGCAACTGGCGCGCTTGCTGATTTCGCCGGGTCCAATCGCCGATCCTGAAGGCATTTACATGGATTGGTGGGGGGCTGCGCGCGCGCTGGCCGCTGCCGGTTTTGCCAAAGGCGACGTGGTGCTGAACACCTTCAGCTATCACTTCACGCCGGGTGGTTTCATCATGGATTCAGGCGCGCAGGCATTGGGCTGTGCGGTCATCCCGGCTGGCCCCGGCAACATCGAGCAACAGCTGCAGGCGATCCAGATGTTCGAACCCGCTGCCTATTGCGGTACGCCGGACTTTCTGAAAATTCTGCTCGACAAAGCCGCCGAGGCCAAGGTGGATGTTTCCTGCATCAAGAAGGCGATGGTATCGGGCGCGGCTTTTCCGCCTTCCTTGCAGGCTGAGATCAAGGCGCGCGGTGTCGATGCCTACCAGAGCTATGCGACAGCTGATCTTGGCATCATTGCCTATGAAACATCGGCGCGTCAGGGGTTGGTTGTTAACGAGGGAATGATTGTCGAGATTGTGCGACCCGGCACCAATGACCCTGTGCAGGATGGAGAAGTAGGCGAGATCGTCGTCACCCGCCTGAACGAGGAATACCCACTGGTGCGCCTTGGTACTGGCGATATGTCAAAGTTCCTCGATGGTCCATCGCCCTGCGGGCGCACAAACCGCCGTATTGCGGGCTGGATGGGGCGGGCGGACCAGCGCACCAAGGTCAAAGGCATGTTTGTCGATCCAGCACAGGTCAACGAGATCGGCAAACGCTATCCTGAGCTTGGGCGCTTGCGGCTGATCATTTCACGCGCCAACGAACAGGATACGATGGTGCTGAAGGCGGAAACGCAAGGCGGTGATGCCGGCCTTGCAGCCCGTGTCACCGAAACGCTGGCGGCTGTGATGAAGCTCAAAGGGGCGGTAGAGCTTGTGAAGCCCGGCCAATTGCCCAACGATGGCAAGGTCATCTCTGACGAGAGAACATAGGCGCTGGCGTTTTGGAGAGAAAAGTCAGTCGGCCTGTAAGCCGGGTTCTGTATGGCCGGGTTGCCCCGGCGTAACGGCCATTCATCTGCGGCGACATTTGCATGCCACCTGATGCAACCAACCCGGACAGCAGCCTGGAGCCAAGGCCTGCACATCCGAAGACATGCGCGCTATCCCTATTCGGTTTTGCTCCCGGTGGGGTTTGCCTTGCCAGTTCCGTTGCCGGTCCTGCGGTGCGCTCTTACCGCACCTTTTCACCCTTACCCTTCAAGAAAGGCGGTATGTCTCTGTGGCACTGTCCCTGAGGTCGCCCCCGGCGGCCGTTAGCCGCCACCGTGTCTCCATGGAGCCCGGACTTTCCTCTGGGTTGCCCCAGCGGCCGTCCAGCCGACTGACCCTTTTGGCCTAGGCGTGATGACCAGAGGGGTCAAGCGCGTTTGACGGACGTTGTTTTGCCAAGAAGCACAATGCCGACGACTGCCGTGGCAAACAGGAAGGTCTCTGCATCGACCTTTTCACCCAGCAGGAAGGCTGAGATCAGCAGAGTGACAAAGGTCTGGAGCAATTGAATCTGGCTGACACGGGCCACGCCACCCATGGCCATACCGGCGTTCCAGGCAAAAAAACCGAGGTACTGGCTCATGATAGAAACATAAGCGAGGCCGAACCATGCAGACGGGCGAACCACCGCAAGATTATCTGGTATAAGCCAAAGTGTGACCGGAATGGATATTGGCAAGGCGATTATAACAGCCCAGCTGATGACCTCCCATCCAGGCATCTGACGCGCCAGACGGGCCGAAAAAACATATCCCAGACCACAGATGATAACGGCCATAAACAGATAGCCATCACCGATGCTGAGCGTCATGTCAGAATCGCGCAATGCAAACACAACCACCAGAACAGCCCCTGCAACAGCGCAGAGCCAGTAAAGCAAGGATGGCCTTTCGCCTGCATAAAGCGCGCTGAAGCTCGCGGTTGCCAAAGGCAAAATACCCAGCACAACGCCACCATGACTGGCGGGCACTGTCTGCATCGCAAAGGCTGTCAGAGCAGGAAAACCGATCACAAGACAAATGGAAGCAATAACAATATCGCGCCATTGAGATGGGGCAGGTACTTTGCGACGCAAAACCACAATGACAGCAGCTGCAATCAAACCTGCAGCAGCTGCGCGCGCCATGGTCACGAACCATGGGGTAAAGTCAGCCACCGCCAGTCTGGTGAAAGGCAGCGATCCACCAAAGATCACAACTCCCATAAACCCCAGAAGCCATCCCATCGTTTCGCGTGACATCTGTCGCCTTGCATTCACAATCACCCGTTATGCCCAGATCATGAAGATGCGCGCTGTACCAGTCTGATTTTGGCATGGTGATCATCAGCGCAGGAAATGCGAGATCAGGTTGTTTCTCAAAAACAATTTGCTTCACCATTCATTCACATGCGTTTATGTTCTATCGGGTGGCTTTCACGAGGAGGTTCTTATGAAAAAGTTTTTTGCAGTATCCGCAGTGATGCTGATGGTCGGTGGCCTTGCGGCCTGCAACACACCCGGTGAGCGGGCTGTGGGCGGCGCGCTGATCGGCGGCGTGGCTGGTGCTGCCATCGGCGGATTGGCGACAGGCCGCGCTGGTGGTGCTCTTGCTGGCGGCGCTATCGGTGCAGCAGGCGGTGCCATTGTTGGTGCAGCAACAACACCATCGCAGCCACAGTGCCCAGGCCGCGCGCCTTATCTGCGCCGCGATGCCTACGGTGAGCTGTACTGCTCACCACGCTGATAGTGCTTTCAGTGAAAAGAAGCCCGGCCACGGCATCAGCCTTGGCCGGGCTTTTTTGTGCAAAGACGTCCATCGGCAAAGGTTGATGAGATTTTAACATTTTGCATCAAAACTGCACGGCAGGCTTGGGGGCCTTCAGTGGAGTACGAGTGATGCGTAAACTTCTCTTGATTGGAGCCGTCGTGGCTCTTGCAGGCGGCACAGCGGCCTGTGGTAATTCCCGGACAGACAGAACTTTGACAGGTGCTGCCATCGGCGGTGCTGTTGGAGGCGTGGCCGGTGGTGTATTGACTGGCACAACCCTTGGCGTAGGTGTGGGAGCGGCAGCCGGTGCAGCTGTGGGTGGGCTTGTTGGCTCTTCAACCGCACCCCATGGCCGCCGCAGCCGCAACTACGAAGACTAACCGTTATGGAAGACAATGCCCCGACCCAAAGCTGACAGCTCCTGTGTAACCAAGGTCTTTCCGTCGCCCAACCACGGTGACCGGAAAGACGGTAAGCAGCCTGACAGCCTTGTGTTGCACTACACTGGCATGGTTGATGGCCCGTCAGCCCTGCATCAGCTGTGCAATCCGCTGGCGGAGGTGTCGTCACACTATCTGGTGTTTGAGGATGGTCGCATCCTGCAACTGGTGCCGGAAATCCGTCGTGCATGGCATGCGGGCAGGGGCAGCTGGCAGGGTGAGCAGGACATGAACTCTGCTTCTATCGGCATCGAGATCGTCAATCCTGGCCATGATCATGGCTATGTGCCTTTTCCCGAGGTGCAGATTGCCGCGCTGACCGGGCTTTGCAAGGATATCGTACAGCGCTGGAACATCCGGGCTGATAGGGTCATTGCCCATTCAGACATGGCGCCCGCCCGCAAGCGTGATCCCGGTGAATTGTTCCCATGGGCCCAATTGGCAGAGGCAGGTGTTGGTCACTGGACAGCGCCTGCGCCTATCAGCAGTGGGCTGTTTTTCTCAAGCGGAGATGAGGGGCAACCCATAGAGGCGCTGCAGGCCATGTTTGGCCTCTATGGCTATGACCTCAGGGTGACTGGCGTGTTTGATGCGGAAACGGCCTTGGTTGTGACGGCTTTCCAGCGGCATTTCAGGCCGGAAAAAGTCGACGGCATTGCCGACCGCTCAACAATCGAAACCCTCCGCAATCTCATCGGATCGCGAAGGGTTTGAAAGTACCTAAGCTCTGATACAAACCTTCAATCGACGAGTTTGATGCTGGCCACGAATTCAGGCAGCCCTGGGCATTCAACAACAAGCCTGATGTCGTCGTAATCCCGGTCCGTCCAGCCATTGATACCGGCTGGTGCACCCGCGTGGAAATAGGGGCGGTCTTCCCAACCATAATACATGAACTTGCCGGGTTCGCAGGCCTTTTTCTCTCTTTCAGGTGATCGATTCTTTCCTTGTGGAAGAATCCCACCCTGAGATTTAGGCTTGCACTCAGCCAAAGTGTCGCAAAGCACTGTTTCCAGAAGACCGTCTTCTGGTTTCAACGCGAATTCAGACGTTACGCCGTAATTGTTTCTATCGCCGTTTTTGAACTCATAATTGGCAACACCGTTCACGTCCAGATCAGTGTCTGTGTAGT
Organism: Beijerinckiaceae bacterium; assembly: GCA_051649305.1. Taxonomy (GTDB): domain Bacteria; phylum Pseudomonadota; class Alphaproteobacteria; order Rhizobiales; family Beijerinckiaceae; genus JADCCX01. The sequence continues at coordinate 67,162 of JBOFGV010000095.1, read as the reverse complement.
GATTGAAGCGTTCCGCGAGACCGTTGTCCCATTTGCTGGGCGTCGTACGCATCATACGTACGTTGTAAAGCCTGTATGAAATCGTTTCCGACGTATTACAGTACGGCATATTATTGTTGTACACAGTGCCGCCATTGTCTGAAATGGCTGTCATTGTTTCAGCACGGCGACCTTTGTCGGCTTCATTTTTGCGCGCTTTGTCAAAGCAATAGACATAGATTCTGTTGTAGTCCCCTGCTTCAAAATCAAGGAAAGCCATTTTTGGATTGAAAGCTTTTAGCTTTGGGTCAACTTGAACGAATGCAACAGCGCGTGATTTAAATTCTAATTCGGCGGGAATTCCAGGGATAAGTCTGGAAGCCGTATTTTTCATTTTTCCAGATGTAACTACCTCAAAACGGTCACTGCTAATCCAAGTTCCTTTTACTGCAACATTCGACACATTGGATGAAGCATATTTCGCATTCATCATGCTCTGCGCATTGTTTATTGCGGCAGCTGACAATGTGTCCTTGTTTGTCGGAAGTTTTTTGAGAACAGTGTTTGACGCAGCAATTGCTCCCGCCAAAGCCGCTGCGTCCGCTTCACTCTGCATTTGTGATTTGACATTGGATGCCCGCGAATAGTCCATGGCCATGCCACCTGCGCCAAGCATGGGCGGCAAGGTGAGGCCAAAGAGCATAATGACATTTCCACGTTCGCTGCGCGTGAACCTGCGTAAAATTCCGCCAAACTTTGCCATAGCCCAACTCCTGTGCGTACGACCCCTCGTGAGAGTATAGTCGCACAAAGGTGTTCACATAACGTGCAGATGTTTGGTGAAAACGCGGTTACAGAAGTAACCCTTGCTTAACCGGGAAAGTGCTGTTTTCAGCCTTTTCTGGCTTCAAGGTCGCGCATGATGATCGCAAGATGGTTGGAGCCCTCATCGGTGCGCGCAGCAAGGCCATCAATCATGCCAAGTCTGTCCGCCTCGCTGCGGTGCTGGTTGAGTTTCCACACACCGTCCAACTGATCAACAGGCAGCGACAGCCCGACAATCCCGCGTGACAGCGCTGAGATGAATCCGTCAGGTGCATCATCCACGGACCATGGCTGGGCTTGCCCGGCTTCCTGCTGGTCTGACAATTCGCGGATATGGTTCAGCAGTGCCTTGTCGTCTTTCATGGTGCAGGCCTGCCCTCGGGCATGCACCGCCACGTAGCTCCATGTGGGCACAACTTTGCCATGTTCCTGCTTGGCGGGATACCAGCCGGGTCGGACATAAGCCTGCGGCCCCTGAAACATCACCAGCGTCGGGCGTGGTTCAACCAGCAGTTTCCAGAGCGGGTTGGCTCGCGCAATATGGCTCTCAAGAACGGCTGCATCCCCCGTCTGTTTCAGAACAAAAGGAACATGCACGGCTTGCGGTGCGCCGGTATCATCGGCCGTGACCAGCGTGCCAAAGCGTATGGAGCGGATGGCCTCATGAAGCACTTCCGCCCGATGCTCCTTCGCTTCTTCTCTGGCATACATCGCTTACAACCCGCCTGTCTGGTGCGCATAGGCCCAGTAAAGCGCGCGGGCCTTGTTGTAGAACGGACCGGGCTGGAGGCTACGGTCATCGATTTTCAGCACAGGCATAACCTTGGAATAATTGCCTGAGATGAAGATCTCGTCTGCCTGCTGAAAATCGGCATAGGTGAGGGTGGCTTCCTCCACCTTGTGACCGTCGTTGCGCAGCAGGCTGATGACGCGTTGGCGCGTTATGCCGTTGAGGAACGTGCCATTGATCACAGGTGTTTTCACGACACCGTCCTTGGCCATGAAAACGTTGGATGTCGCGGTTTCCGCCACATTGCCAAGGGCATCACAGACCAGCGCATTGTCGAAACCCTTGCCCTTGGCTTCCTTGAGGGCGCGGGCATTGTTGGGATAAAGGCAGCCCGCTTTTGAATCCGTTGGCATGGATTCAAATGTAGGCCTGCGAAACCGTGTGGACGTCACGGACAATCCGCCCGGAACAGGCATGGGTGCCTCAAACAGGCAGAGTGCAAAGCCGATGTCGTCAGGATCAGCAATAATGGTGGAGGGGCCTTCGCCTTCTCCCCAGTACATCGGCTTCACATAGAGCGCCTTGTCAGATCCAAACTTCTTCAACCCGTCTTTGACCAGCGCCTGAATGGCATCCGAGGTCATGGTGGGATTGAGGCCGATGGCGGTTGCCGAGCGGTTGAGTCTGGCGCAGTGCAGGTCAAGATCAGGTGCCATGCCTTCAAACAGGCGCGCGCCATCAAACACTGTGGAGGCGAGCCAGGCACCGTGGCTGCGTGCACCCATGATAGGCACATTGCCTTCGTGCCATTTGCCTTCAAAAAATGTCCATGTCTGGGACCAGTTGGCCATTGTGTGCTCCGCACCGTGTTTGTTACAACTGCGCTATACGATGACCACTTTGATCAAAGGTCAACAGATCGAGACATGATGCTTTCTCATGGCCACGATCAGTTTTGACAATTGATCAGTTTTGTCTGCTGATACTTTTCGTTTTTCACGCAAGAGTGGCCACCCACAAGGAGTAGCCCATGTCTGCAAAAGCGCCTGCAAAAGCGTCTGCAATGGCCTATGCATTTGATGCCTATGGAACGCTGTTTGATGTCCATGCGGCTATCGGGCGCTACCGTGATGCTGTCGGCGACGATGCGGACCAGTTCTCAGCCTTGTGGCGCTCCAAGCAGCTGGAATACTCCTGGGTGCGCACCTTGATGGGCAAGCATCGTGATTTCTGGTCCCTGACAGAAGAGGCGCTCGATTTTGCGCTCGCCCGCTTTCCCTCTGTCGACAAGGCCATGCGCGCCAAATTGCTCGATGCCTACTGGCGGCTGGAAGCCTATCCGGATGTCTGCCCAACCCTCATCAAGCTGCGGCGCATGGGGCATCCGCTCGCCATCTTCACCAATGGCACACAGGAGATGGCGGAAAGTGCCGCCAGCGCCTCCGCCGTGCTGCCATTGGTAGATATGGTTGTATCGGTGGATGACGTGCGCCAGTTCAAAACTGCGCCTTCTGTCTATGCGCATCTCTGCAAAAGGCTGGACATGCCGGCCCGCAGTATCTGCCTTGTTTCCTCCAACCGCTGGGACATTGCGGGTGGTGCGGCCTTTGGGTTGCAAACCATCTGGGTCAATCGCACCAGCCAGCCAGATGAGTATTTTGATGCCCAGCCGGACCGGGACATCAAAAGCCTCGCTGAACTTGTTTGACAGCGTCAACAGCGGCTCTTCCCATCGGGCTGCCGTCTCGCTAAATCAGGCTCTATGACCAACACTCTTAAAATCGCGATTGCGCAGCTCAATCCCATCATTGGCGATGTTGCCGGAAATGCCGCCAAGGCCCGTACGGCGCGCGCCGAAGCCGCCCGTCTCGGCGCTGATCTGGTGGTGCTGACGGAGCTGTTCCTCTCGGCCTATCCGCCCGAAGATCTGGTTCTGAAGCCTGCGTTCCTCGATTCCTGCCGCGCTGCCATCGATGAGCTGGCGAGGGAAACAGCGGATGGTGGGCCAGCTGTCATCATCGGAACGCCATGGCTGGTTGGCCCAAGGGCAAAGGGGGAGCGCGACCTTCAGAAAGACGGCATGGAGGTCTACAATGCCGTCTGCGTGCTCCAGCATGGCAAGATTGCCGCTGTCCGCTTCAAGAACGATCTGCCCAACTACGGCGTCTTTGATGAAAAGCGTGTGTTTGACGCTGGCCCCATGCCCGGCTCTGTCGCGATAAACGGCGTGCGCATCGGTATTCCCATCTGCGAGGATATCTGGGGTGGGGATGTTGTCGAGTGTCTTGCGGAGACGGGTGCCGAAATCCTCATCGTTCCCAACGGTTCGCCCTATCGGCGTGGGCGGCTTGAAGAGCGGCTGAACACAATCGTTGCCCGCGTGACCGAAAGCGGCCTGCCGCTTATCTATGTCAATCAGGTTGGCGGGCAGGACGAGCTGGTATTTGACGGTGGTTCCATGGGTCTCAATGCTGACCGCAGTCTGGCTTTCCAGCTGCCGGCCTTCGTTGAAACCATCGCGCTCACAACCTGGACCCGCAATAACGGCAGCTGGGTCTGCAAGGACGGCCCCGTTTCGCCCGTCGAGGATGGCGACGAGGCGGACTATGAGGCCTGCGTGCTTGGCCTGCGCGATTATGTCGACAAGAACCGCTTTCCCGGCGTGGTGCTCGGCCTCTCCGGCGGCATTGATTCTGCCATTTGCACCGCCATGGCGGTGGATGCGCTGGGTGCAGACCGCGTGCACTGCGTGATGTTGCCCTATCTCTACACATCCAAGGAAAGCCTGGCTGATGCCCACGGCGTGGCGGAGGCAACCGGCGTCCGCTATGACATTGTGCCCATCAAGACAGCGGTTGAGGGCATTGAAAGCACGCTTGTGCCGATGTTTCAGGGCCGCCAGCGGGATTTGACCGAAGAAAACCTGCAAAGCCGCGTGCGTGGCACGATCCTTATGTCCATCTCCAACAAGTTTGGGCCGATGGTGGTGACCACCGGCAACAAGAGCGAAATGTCTGTCGGTTATTGCACGCTCTACGGCGATATGAACGGTGGCTTCAACCCGATCAAGGACCTCTACAAGATGGAGGTTTTCCGCCTCTGCGCGCTGCGCAACCGCTGGAAGCCGGACTGGGTCTATGGGCCGGACGGTGTGGTCATCCCCGAGAATATTCTGGTGAAGCCACCCTCCGCCGAACTGCGCGAGAACCAGAAAGATCAGGATTCGCTGCCGCCCTACGATGTGCTGGATGGCATTCTGGTGCGTCTGGTGGAGCGCGAAATGCGCGTGTCTGATATCGTGGCCGATGGCTTTGACCTCGAAACCGTCCGCAAGATTGAGCGACTGCTCTACATCGCCGAGTTCAAGCGCCGCCAGTCAGCACCCGGTGTGAAGGTGACGACCAAGGCCTTCGGCCGTGAGCGCCGCTACCCCATCGTCAACCGCTTCCGCGATTCAGGTGCTGCGGCCTACAAGGCGGACAACGGAATAGCGCCGGAGGTTGTCCGCGCGCAATCCGATGTGGTTGATTTCTGAGCTTTTTTGAATTTGCACTGAATCTTCTCCCTCCCCGCAAGCGAGGAGGGTTAGTCCCCAATTCAGAACGGGATATCGTCATCAAGGTCAGGGCGTCCGCCGGACATTCCACCACCTGACATACCGCCGCCTGATGATGGGCGACGTTCCATCGGTGCGGAGCGGCCAAAGTCGCTGCCGCCGCCGGAGCGGTCTTCCATGCGACCACGATCATCACCACCGCCGCCGCCACTACCGCCACCGTCGTTGCGACCGCCAAGCAGTGTCATTTCACCGCGAAAGCGCTGCAACACGATTTCGGTGGAGTAGCGGTCTGCACCCGTCTTGTCCTGCCACTTGCGGGTTTGCAGCTGACCTTCGATGTAAACAGTCGAACCCTTCTTCAGGTATTGCTCAGCCACCTTGGCGATGTTCTCGTTGAAGATCACCACGCGGTGCCACTCGGTCTTGTCCTTGCGCTCGCCGGTCTGCTTGTCTTTCCAGCTTTCCGATGTGGCAATGCTGAGATTGACCACAGGCTCACCGCTGCTCATGCGCTTGACCTCAGGGTCAGCACCCAGATTACCGACGAGAATGACCTTGTTGACGCTACCAGCCATGGCAGAACTCCTGATTTCCAAACCCACATCATAGCGATGGAACTGGCTACGCGCGACGGACGCTTTGCTTTGTCCACATCAACTAATGTTCTATTTTTGTTCTTATTGCGATTGATGGATCACGTCAAGCGGGCAGGCTGCGTTGAGCAGTGGTGATGGCATCCGGGTTTCTTCAAAGAAGGCAAACATTGCGGGGAGATCAGATTGATGTTATTACGTCCGTAAATACGGAGATATGATATGAACAAGCAGGCGCAGGCTCCTCAGGAGAAAGACTTCACCACCCTCAAGGTTGTGCAAATCGGCAATTCGCTTGGCGTAGTCTTGCCGCGTGACGTGCTGGACGAGTTGAATGTTGAGAAGGGCGACAAGCTCTTTATCACGCGCTCGCCCGAGGGCTATCGCTTCACACGCAACGATCCGGAGTTTGAGCGTCGCATGGCGCTGGCGCGTGAGATCATGCGGCGGCGGCACAATGTCCTCAACGAACTCGCGAAATAGCGAGTGTTCTCATGAAAGAATATCGTTGGCTGGACCGCGAGATCATCCTTGCGATCCACGAAGAGCAATTGGCCCAGCATGGCGGCGGCGTGGGCATTCGCGACGAGGGCATGATCGATTCAGCCCTCGGTCGCCCGCAGAACCTTGCCGCTTATAATCCTGATGCAGACCTCTGCGATCTGGCAGCGGCCTATGCGTTTGGCATCGCCAAGAACCACCCATTCATCGATGGCAACAAGCGCACGGCCTATGTGGCGATGGAACTGTTCCTGATCGAACATGGTTTGCTGCTGACAGCGGACGATGGTGATGCCGTGGTGACGTTTCTGGGATTGGCTGCTGGAAACGTGAGTGAGGAGCATCTGGCTGGATGGATCAGGGGGAATTGCGTCTCAATTTCCTGAATCTTGCAAACTGTTCATTGAGGCATTTCGCTCTTCAATGAAAAACGGAGACCGCCGGTCAAGCACGGCCCAGAACGTCAGCGCGAAACTCGCGATTTGCATCACAATGTACAACGGATCATTGGCGTAGCTTCCTCCCGTTATCAGAAGGAGGTCCGTGTACTGAAAGATGGCAGCGTCCGTATTGTAGCCCGGACGCACATTGATCGCCAGAAAGGCAAAAACATTGTTGGTGAAATGCATGCCCCATGCAGCATCGAGAGAGCCTGTGCGCACGGTCAGCCACTGTGCAAAAAAAGCAAAAGTCATCATGTCGATCATAGCTGGAAGGGGGTCACTCTGAACGTCGACATTTGTCCAGTGCAATGCAGCGAATAATGCGCTCCACACCACCGTAACAAGGACCGGATATGGGAAGACCCTGACCCACGCATGGTAAAGGTAACCGCGAAAGAAGGCTTCTTCAGCAAAGGTCTGGAGCGCAATCCATGCCAATGTCGTCATGATGAAAAGAGGAAACCGGGTGGCCGCGAAACTCCAGACCAGATCCTTGCCATAAACAACAACCGAAAAGGCTGTAATGGGAATGCTTACCAAGAACCATAAAGATCCCATGCGCCAGAAGCGTTTCCATGAAAACCCGCCGTAAAGCGTCAGAAATCCGTGCCACAGGACGCCTTGCATCTTCGCTGCAGCACAAGTGGCGCAAATGCCCAAAACGCCTACGGCAATAAAGCCCCTAAGAGAATAAGGGTTTCCAAGAAAAATTGCTGCCTTCTCGCTTCTTAACGTGCTCCAGCGTTCGTCAGATAACAGCCCTGCAAGTTTTTCAACGGCCCCCATTAGGAACCCAATGGAAAAAGCAGCAAAAACCAATGAAGCAACGGTTGCCAGAAGCGTCCACCAGAAACCCCAGCGCCCAAAGCGAAGGGCAACAGCACTCTCATCCCGCTCAAAGAGTTTCTTCAATAGTGGGATGACTCTCACCCCATCGCCTCCAATTCAACAATCATCCCCTCGATCATGTTCAGCCCGATCTGCCAGAAGGCCGGATCCTTCGCATCAAGGCCAAACGGCTTGAGCAATTCGCCGTAAGGCTTCGCGCCGCCCGCTTTCAACAGGTCGAAGTAGTGCTCCACAAAGTTCGGATGCGCCTTTTCATAAACGCCGTAGAGCGAGTTCACGAGGCAATCGCCGAAGGCATAGGCATAGACATAGAACGGCGAGTGGATGAAATGCGGGATATAAGCCCAGAAGGTCTCGTATCCCGGATGGAATTTGATCGCCGGGCCAAGGCTTTCGCCCTGCACGCTCATCCAGAGTTCGCCCAGTTGTTCGGAGGTCAACTCGCCCGCCTTGCGCGCCTCATGCACCTTGCGCTCGAAGCTGTAGAACGCGATCTGCCGCACCACGGTGTTGATCATGTCCTCCACCTTGGAGGCGAGCATGGCCTTTTTCTGCTTGGGATCTGTGATCGCCGCCAGCAGCTTGCGGAAGGTCAGCATCTCGCCAAAGACCGATGCGGTTTCAGCCAGCGTCAGCGGCGTTGAAGCCATTAGCGCGCCCTGTGGCGCCGCGAGCACCTGATGCACGCCGTGGCCAAGCTCATGCGCCAGGGTCATCACGTCGCGCGGTTTGCCCTGATAGTTGAGGAGCACATAGGGGTGAGCTGAAGGCACAGTGGGGTGCGCAAAGGCTCCGGGCGATTTGCCCGCGCGGGTCGGCGCATCAATCCAGCCCTCATCAAAGAAGCGGCGGGCGATGCCTGCCATCTCTGGCGCAAACCCGGCATAGGCGGTCAGCACCATGTCCTTGGCTTCCAGCCATGGAATGTTGCGCTGCTCCACCTTTGGCAATGGCGCATTGCGGTCCCAGTGGTTCAATTGCTCCATGCCAAACCATTTGGCCTTGAGCTTGTAATAGCGGTGCGACAGGCGCGGATAGGCATCGCGCACGGCGGAGACCATGGCTTCCACCACCTCTGGCTCCACCCGGTTGGAAAGGTGGCGGCTTTCCGAGATATCCTTGAAGCCGCGCCAGCGATCAGCAATTTCTTTGTCCTTTGCCAGCACATTGGTGATGAGCGTGAATAGGCGGATGTTGTCGCCAAAGGTTTTGGCCAGCGCCTCAGCGCCCTTCTGGCGCTGCTTGCCATCCGTGTCCTGCAACAGGTTCAGTGTTGGCTCTAGTGCCAGCGTTTCGCCGTCCACCTCGAACTTCAGTGAGGAGATGGTTTCATCAAACAGGCGGTTCCAGGCGCTGCGGCCCACAACCGATTTTTCATGGAAAAGCTGCTCCAATTTGTCATCCAATTGATAGGGCTTTTCCTTGCGGCAATCCTCGATCCAGGGGGCGTAATGCGCCAGCGGCGCTTTCGCCATGGCGGCATTCAGCGCCTTGTCGTCAATGCGGTTGAGTTCAAGTGTGAAGAACAACAGGTCCGATGATGCAGTGGTGATTTTCTCCTGCGCATCGCCGTAAAACTTGCCACGAACAGCGTCTGTGGTGTCACCAGCATAGATGAGGCCAGCATAGGACATGATGCGTCCCATCAGGTCTTCCAGCGCCTCAAAAGCCACAATAGCGGCATGCAGCTTTTTCGGCGCATCCTTGCCAGCCACAATGCCTGCCAGCTTGCCGCGATATTTCTGGGCAAAAGCGGCTGATTCCGTGGCGGCGCGCGCCAAATCATCCGCATAGGCAGCAGAATCCATGGCTGGATAGAGATGCGTGAGATTCCACTCCGGCATATCGCCCAGATCGTTTGCTGCCACTGCCTTCTTGACCATCACCTGCTCCCGCATTTCACATCGACATAGTCTGCCCAAAGAGAAGGTTCAATTAACACCTTCACAATTTTGTTGTGACAGGCTTAGATACAGACAGTGGGTGGATTCGTCCGCCTATGCGTGGTTGGCATGTGGTGCGGTTTGTTCTGCCCGGAGTCGTCACTGGTCAGAATGGATCTCCCGGATGCAGGAGGTTGATCCGTCTTGACAATTCATGTGAGTCCCATTTCCCCACCTGAAGCCTGCCCTGCGCTGGTGCTCAACGCTGATTTCCGCCCATTGAGCTATTATCCGCTGTCCCTCTGGAGCTGGCAGGACACGCTGAAAGCTGTTTTCCTCGACAGGGTGAATATCGTTTCAGAATATGACAGGGTGGTGCACAGCCCCACCTGCGAGTTCCGCCTGCCATCTGTTGTGTCGCTGAAAACCTATGTGCAACCCTCGCGTTTCCCGGCGTTCACGCGGTTCAATGTCTTCCTGCGGGATAAATTCATCTGCCAGTATTGCGGATCGAAGGAGGAACTGACCTTCGATCACATTATTCCGCGCTCGCGCGGCGGCCTGACATCCTGGGAAAATGTGGTGGCGGCCTGCTCCTGCTGCAATCTTTCCAAGGGCGACAAGATGCCTGCTGTCGCCAAGATGTATCCGATCCAGAAGCCGTATCAGCCCTCGATCAACGATCTTCACCGGAATGGCCGGTTGTTTCCGCCCAATTACCTGCACAACAGCTGGGTGGATTATCTCTACTGGGATACCGAACTGGAGACATAAGGCGCTTTATCGCGCCTTCAGCTCTGCCAGTTTTTGCTTCAGCAGTGGCAGAAATGCTGCCGGGGCCTCGATGTGCGGGATGTGACCCACATCCGGGATCACATCCAACGTTGCGCCTGATATCAGGCCTTTCAGCCTTTCGCCCTGCGGCAGCGGCGTGACACTGTCTTTCTCTCCCCAGATGATGGCTGTGGGTGTCCTGATAGCGGAAACACCTCTGGCTGAGGCTGTTTGCGCCTTGCTGTCTGGCAGCAGCAGATATGGCACCCAGTCTGCATACGCGGCAGTTGTTCCGCCCCGCGTCATGGGGCGTAGCAGAATGGCAGCCTGTCGGTCGTCGGCGGCTTCTTTCCGATGCAGCATCGAGCGCAAGAGCGGCTTCATCGCCACTGGGTTGGTCACGCTGGCGGCAACACCGATGCGCATGATGATGCCATTTCCCATCACCATGGGCAGGATACCCGTGGCTGCCGGCGGCGGTTCCATGCCATCGGGCAGCGCCACTGCACCACAGACAATTACCATGCCTTTGATCTGGTTGCTGTAACTGGCGGCGAGTTCTACGACAGCGCCAGCCCCGAAGGAGTGTCCTACGACCAGAGGGGCTTCAAGCTTCAGTGCCGCAATCACATCCCGCAGGCGTCTGGCCTGATCACTGCGGCTGTAGTCAGCGGTTGGTCTGTGTGCTGAATAGCCAAAGGGGGGCAGATCGATCGCGATGGGTCTGTATCCCGCCTTGGCAAGGTCGACTGCGACATCACCCCAGAAGCCGCCCCAGGCGGCTGTGCCCGGCACCAGCAACACAGGTTGGCCATTCGCCGGTCCACTGATCTGCACAAACACCTTGCCCTGTTCAGTCTGGACAAACTGGCCGGATGTCGGTGCGATGGCCGTCACCTCGTCAAACTCGCGCCAGAAGGCCATGAGGCGAAATACCAGCAACAGGCCAACAACAAGCAAAAGTGTCAGAGCTGTCAACCAGAGGCCAGTGCGCAGGATCCGCTTCATGGGTGCTTTGCATCTTTCAGAATGATGATGTGAACACCTTAGCAAGCAAAATAAAATAACTTGTAATCAGACTGATTCGAAAGAACGGATATGAAGCAGAACCTGTCACGTCGTTCGGTCATTGCAGGCAGTCTGGCGCTTGCGGCGGGCAGCACGTTGCGTTCTGGCAAGGCGCTGGCGAGGCAGCGCCTTGTGCTGAATGACGCCAGCAAGCTGAGCGCAACGCCTGTTTTCAATCACTGGATCGCCAACAAGGAACCGGAAGCAGAGTGGATCGCACGCCTGCGATCAGAACTCGGTGCTGCCGTGCGTGAAAAGCGACCGCTTGGCGTGAGCGCCGCGCGCCATTCCATGGGCGGGCAGGCACTGCCACGCGATGGCCATGCGATTACGCTTGATATCAACACCTGCCAGCCTGACACCGCCAAAAAGACCTTCCGTGTGAATGGCGGCACACGCTGGTTCGAGGTGATCGCGCATCTCGATAAAATCGGTTTTTCTCCCGCCGTCATGCAATCGAACAGCGACTTCGGCGTGGCTGCAACTTTCAGCGTCAGTGCCCATGGCTGGCCAATGCCCTATGGCCCCTTTGGCGCGACTGTGCGCAGCCTGCGTATCATGCTGGCAGATGGCAGCATCGTGAATTGCTCACGCACCGAAAACGCAGAGCTCTTTGGCCTCGCTATGGGTGGCTATGGCCTTGTCGGCATCATTCTCGATCTTGAGGTTGATATGGTGGAGAACCGCCTGATGCGGCCGAGGTTTGAGGCCATGCCAGCAGAGGATTTTGCCAAGCGGTTTGTTGCGGCCATCGAGACCGACAAAGACGTGAAGATGATCTACGGACGCCTGAATGTGGCGCGGGAAGAGTTCTTCCGTGAGGCCCTGCTTGTCACCTACCGGGCCGAGCCAACACCGGCTGCAGGCCTGCCCGGCATCAACCGTGGCGGGGGCATCATGTCCGGCATCTTGCGGGATGTTTATCGCGCGCAGATCGGCTCAGAAGCCGCCAAGCGGATGCGCTGGTATGCCGAGCGTTCTGCAGCACCTGCCATGGGTGCAGGTCTTGGCACCCGCAACAATCTGATGAACGAACCGGTGCTGAACCTTGAGGGCAAGGACCCGACACGTACAGACATTCTGCATGAGTATTTCGTTGCCCCTGAACGCTTCAATGACTTCCTGACTGTTTGCCGGTCCATCATTCCGAAGTCGCATCTTGAGTTTTTGAACGTCACGCTGCGCTTTGTCCGCAAGGATGAAACCAGCACATTGGCCTATGCAAAGACCGATCGTATTGCCGCCGTCATGTCATTCTCGCAACGCATGAACGGCGAGGACGAGGCGGAAATGATGCGTGTGACAGAAGCCCTGATTGAGGGCATGGCTGGCATTGGTGGCAGCTTTTATCTGCCATACCGTTTGCATGCACGGCGCGATCAGGTGGCGCGGATTTATCCCAACACCAATACGTTCATCGCCCGCAAACAGCACTACGATCCCGGCATGGTGTTTCGCAACGCCCTGTGGGACACTTATTTCTCCGGGCAATAAAGGACAGGACCATGGACCTCATTCGCAAGATTGCTGTTGGCTATGCGGTTGTTCTCACCTTCGTAGGCCTGACGAACTACATACCCGGTCTGACGGACAGCAAGGGCCTCGCATTTGGCATTTTTGCGCTGGATATCTTTGACGATGCCCTGCACTTTGCCTCGGCACTCTGGGCGGCGGTGGCTGCCTGGGTATCGCGCCGCGCTTCTGAAATTTACTTCCGCACCTTTGGTACGCTTTATCTGGCGGACGGCTTGCTGGGCTTGATCACCGGGTCTGGCTACCTCGATATGGGCATTCTGATTTACGGCGTGCAGAACCTGCCGTTCACGTTCAAGGTTTTCGCAAACCTGCCGCACATCACCCTTGGCGGTTTTGCCGCCTTCACCGGCTTCTGGCTGGCAAAGCGGGTGTAGGGCCATGCGGATCATGCGCCTCGTGAAACGTTTGGCTGTCGTTGGCCTCGTGCTGGGTGTTGTTGCCGCCATTCCGATTGCCCGCAACGAGTTGAGCTGCATGGACTATCCCCAGTCCACCAAGCCTTACGAGCCACTGCTGCCGCAGGCCGCGCGCCGCAATGGCGTGGATACGCTTCTCACCTATCCAGAGTGGTCGATTGTGCATGCCTACGAGGATTTTGCCGGTGTCATCCGCACCAAGGGGGAATCGCAGTTTGGCTACTGGCAAAGCGTCTCGGGCTTCTGGACAAGCCTCTGCAATCTCAGCCGCACCGCATCGCGGCAGGGTGCCATCACCTCAGAGATGAAAGCCATGCTCTATATCATCGGCATCAGCTTTTCAGGTGAAATGGCGGTGAAGGGCCTTTACGAAACCACACTTGGCCGCCTGACGGAATGGATCAGGGGCGAGACACGCACACCGGAGGATAATTTTGCCATCGCCATGGCGGATGACTACGCCGCCTTCCTGCGCCAGACGCCATGGTACGAGTATCCGTTTCTCACATCGCTGAAAAAGCTCTGGTCCGGTTCCGAACCGGGGGCAACGTCCATTGTGCGCAGCGTTGAGCGCCGGATCGCTCTCTCCATGGAACTTGGTGTGAAGTCTGTCTATGCGAAAGCCATTGGTGCGCTGGCTGGCGCTGTTCCCGCAAAACTCACAATTGATACCATCATCACCGGCATGAGCCGCGAGGCGCTTTCCGCCGATCCCGCCGTCACGATCAAGGGTGAAATGGGAGGTGGTCTTTGGGTGGAAACACCGCGCTACCGGGCCTATACGGAATTTGTGCAGCGGGTGGCAAAAGCCGGTGGCGGCATCCGTGAGATTGCAGGCAATGACCGGATTTTCATCACCACCATTTCCCGTGCGAACGCGGGAGCACCGGCTGGCGCAAATGTGTTGGTGAATGTGCCGCTTCAGGCGAAGACGGGATATGTCCGGATTGGCGAAGTTGTGCCCGTCGCTCAGTTGACAGATAAAATCCGTCAGCTTGAACAGGCCGGGGCCAGCTTCGAGCACGCTTATGACTACTGATAGACCTCAGCAAACCTGTGTGCAAAGTGGGATGTTGTTGGCGCTGCCTACAGCACTCGCAGGCTGGTTTGCAGGCATGCTGTTGCTGACACCGCTGCTGGAACCAACCAGCGAGGTCTTCGTGATTGGGCCTTCGTCCACGCTCGCAGAACTGCCCAAAACCGGAAGCCTGTTGGTGGATGCGGTCGGTGGAATGCCGCGCGTGCGGGGTGCCAGCCCCGGCTTTGTCAAACGTCTCTATGCGCAAGGTGCCTGGCTGGTGTTGCCAGCCCGGTCAGGCGGCTGCAGCGCGGCAGCATATCGCGCCAGCACAATTGCTAAACTTTAAGTCTGTCCACCAAACCCCTTGGGAGCTGGGCTGATAAGCTGCGCTGCCCGGTTTGTCACCTGCAGCACGGCCAGTGCCCGTTCGTTGGTGCCATCGGCACGGAAACGGAAGACGCCGTCCTGTCCGGCAAAGCCTGATGCATTGGTGAGCGTTTGTGGCGCAAAGCGATTGTTGCCCTGCGTGCGCACAAGCGCTGCCGCCAGCGCCACCGCATCATAGCCAACTGTGGCCATGCGTGTGGGGTTGGATTTGAAGCGTGTGCGGTAGCGCTCGGCGAAGGAGTTGAAACCGCCGGCATCAGGTGCAGCGAACCAGCCGCCCTGCATCGCTGGTTTTTGCAGCACGCTCAGGTCATTCCACACGCCTGTTCCAAGGAGTTGAACACCTTTGATGCCTGAGGCGGCAATAGCATCAGCCGTGCGCGCCAGATCAGCCGTCAGGTCCGTTACCAGCAGGGCATCGCTGCCGCTCATCTGGCCTGAGAGGGCGCGTGCTGCTTCCGCCGCACGACCCGGCGCATAGCGTTGCACAGGGCCAGCACCCAGCCCCAGTCTGGCGATCTGCTGCTGGTATTCAGCCGCAATCACATTGCCGAAACCACCTTCCGGCAACAGCGCCGCGATGGACTTCTTGCCACGACCTGCCGCAAAACTCATAATGCGCGAGACATCCGACTGCGGCGTGAAGCTGAGGAGATAGACACCGGGTTGCGCCACGGATGTATCGCTGGAAAAAGCAATCATCGGGCGGCCTGCCGTTTTGGACAGTGGGCTTGCAGCCTGCACGGAGGCGGCGGAGAATGGCCCCAGTATCAACTCGGCCCCTTCGCCCAGCGCCTGCTGCACCATATCGCGCGAGGCGTTTGAATCGCCGCGGTCGTCCTTCACCAGCAGCGTGATATCTGGACGGTCAAACTCGCTCATTGCCAGTTCTGCTGCATTGCGGATGGCTCCAGCCGCTGCTCCCACCGGACCTTGCGCCGAAAGCGGAAGCACCAGCCCTACGCGCACAGGGCCAGACCCGATGTTGGGGCCTCCTGAAACAGGCGGCTGACCGGGCTGCGGTGCAGGCTGGGCAGGTTGTCCCGCAGGTGGCAGGGGATCAAGGCCCGAACCACCTCCGCATGCCGCCAGCATGAGCGCCAGACCGGATGTGCCGGTGCCTGCCAGCAGGCGGCGGCGGGTCATGTCAGCCAGGGGAGAGTTCAGGGCGTTGAAGTCGCTCATGCGTGGTTCTTCCGGATCATAGAATGGACATGCAGGATGTTTCCCGCATAATCGTTAAGAGAGATTAACGTATTTGCGTTAAAACAAGAAACCAAAGATTTTTCCAAGGTTAACAGTGGAGCCTTCCGCTGAGGAACGCTATCGTGTTCCCATGTCTGAAGCGTCTTACACCACTGAATCTGAACGAATCTGGACTTTTGAAGGCCAAAGGCTTGTCGCCAGAAAATTGACCAACGGTTTGCACATCGTGGCGACGCCCATTGGCAACCTCGCAGACATCACCCTGCGCGCGCTGTCGACACTTGCTGCGGCAGACGTGATTCTGGCAGAAGACACGCGTATGACCCGCCGTCTGCTCGATCATTACGGCATTTCAACCCCCACCCGCCGGTTTGATGCCCATAGCTCTGATGCGCAAAGGCAAGCGGTCATCGCAGCTGTTCAGGCAGGGGCCGCCTATGCGCTGGTCAGCGATGCAGGCACGCCGCTGCTGTCTGATCCCGGCTCGTCGCTTGTGGTGGAAGCAACGGCAGCTGGCATCGCGGTCTTTCCCGTGCCCGGTCCGTCCGCCTTGCTGGCGGGACTGGTGGTTGCGGGCCTGCCGGCGGACAGGTTTTTCTTTGAAGGCTTCCTGCCCGTGAAATCCGGCGACCGCCGCCGCCGTCTGCGCGTGCTAGCGGATGTGCCGGGTGCTCTGGTGTTCTACGAGGCTCCTCATCGCGTAGAGGAAACACTGGCTGATCTTATCACCATTCTGGGCGACCGTCCGGCAGCGGCTGCGCGAGAGCTCACCAAGCTTTATGAAACCGTGGTGCGGGGCACGCTCTCCACCTTGCAGGCGCATTACACCGCCGAGGCCCCGCGCGGCGAGTTTGTGCTGATTGTGGGGGCAGGAGCCGCTGAAGGCGCGATGACGCAGGACGATGTGGACACGCGGTTACAGGCCTTGATGCAAACCATGTCAGTCAAGGATGCAGCGGCTGTCGCCGCAGCTGATCTCGGCCTGCCCAAGCGCGAGGTCTATGCGCGCGCCCTTGTGCTGGCGGGCAAAAACAAATGACAGGCCGCAAGTGAGAGGCGAGGATAGAAAACGCAGCGTCGCCAACCTGCAAGGCGCGGATGCCGAGCGTGTGGCGCTCGTCTACCTCATGGCTAAGGGTTACTGGCCGATGGCGCGTCGATATCTCTCGCAAGCGGGTGAGGTGGACCTCATCATGCAGCGCGGCAAGACGGTAGTGCTGGTGGAGGTGAAAGCCCGCAGCACGCTGGATGCGGCCGCGATGTCCATAACGCCAGACAAAATCCGTCGTCTCGGAGCAGCGCTCAACCGCTTCCGTGCCGAGCGGCAACTGGATGACAGCTACACTTTCCGCTGTGACCTGGTGTTGGTTGCGCCGTGGAAGTGGCCGCGCCATGTGGTGAATGCGGGGGAACTGGGGTGAGCAGGGGAGTGTGTGTTTGCTTTTCGCGGCAAACATGGATGGTTCAATCACCGCACCAGCCACACCTTGAGCAAAGGCCAGTAGCCACCAGCCATGACAGCCAGCAAAATTGCCATGATCGGGAAGAGGATGCCGGAGGCACAGGCAAGGTCGGCTGGCGAGTAGGGCTGTGGCTCAAGACCTGAGAACAACGCCACCGGCTTCGCGCTGGCGGGCAGGGTCTGGCAGAAGCCAGTGGCCATGACGATGGTCAGCGCCGTAATCATCGGATCAAGACCGAAAGCCTGCGCCGGGAGCACCAGCGCCGGTACCAGAACGGTGACACGCGCGGTCCTTGATGTGATCACCAGATGGGCAAGCAGGCTGACCACAATGATCACGCACATGAAGCCGATTGATCCTGAAACCATGCGCCCGTCTGTCGCCTGCCGAAGCAACGCCACGCACCATTCATCAAGGTCCGTTTGGGCAATGGCCCGACCCAGCGCAAGCGTGAGCGCCAGAAAGAGGATAAGCTCCCACTCGACAGATTTGAGCACTGCTTTGAAGTTGAAGTGCTTGGGGAGTGCCAGCAGCAAAGCAATCACACCAAGCCAGGCGATATCAGCCGCAGAAAGGCCGTGCACAGGCTCTGACATCCAGCCCACAAGCACTGCAAACAGAATTCCAAGCACCGGCCAGCGACCAGAATGGTCCTTGCCTTGTTTCAGCGCGTCCAGCGAAAGATGCACTGTATGGTCGTCAGAGGTCGCAAACAGGCGAAGAATGACCTCTGTCGCGATATGGGCGCTCAGTATGGCAGCCGGTGCCATCAACAACATCCAGCTGCCAAAGCCGGGAGCGGCATGCCCGAGGGACTTCAGAAATTCGATAGCTGCAAGATGCGCTCCCGCACCTGTGACAGAGCCAACCGCCGTCAGAAGAACAGCTGTCGGAATGACGAGTGCAAGCATCTTTTTCTGATTGTCGGTCAGGTGGGTTGCAATCAACTGATACACCGGCAGAAACAGGGCCGCGCGTGCGGATGTTGACGGGATCATGAAGGCCGTCAAAAAGATGATAAAAGTCAGGCCGTGCATCAAGACCCTGAAGCGATTTGTGCGGCTGAACAAAAGGCTGGCGCTCTTCTGTACTACTCCGGTTTCCTTCAGGGCGAAGGCCAGGATGAAAGCCGCAACCATGAGCCAGATGATGTCAGCTCCCATAGAAGCTTTCAGATCACGCGCTGGCATCGCTTTGGAGAGAACAAGTGCAAAGCCTGCAACAGCTGCGATGAGCGTGTCATTGATCTTCGAGCCGATCCATCCGGCAATTGCGCCGACCAGAATGACCAGAACCCATCGCCCCTCTGATGAGAGCGCCATGGGCGATATAGCGATGAAAATCGGGAACCACACCCAGGCTGCGAACAGAAACACCCAGCGAAATGAGGTCTTGTAGTCGAGCTTCCTGACATCCCATCGAGGTGTTGCAATTTCTGTCTGAAATGGATTTGCGGTGCTCATTTTGAAGACCTCTCTACTGGAATAATGGCTGTCTGCAGACGATCAACCGGGCAACAGGCCTTGGCCAGAGTTGCCCGGTGATACCTGTTGTCAGCGTGCCGCTTGCTGAAGTCTTGTGCCAATCATGACCATACGGAAGGCATCTTCGGCAGCCCGGGTCAAAAGCTTGTCGGCTTTTTCGATTGCCTCCAGCAAGGTGCAGGGGCGCTTGATGATCGATGCGAAGGCATCAATTCCGTGATCGAAATTATCACGAACACCTTTGCCGATTGTCCCCGCGAGAGCGATTACCGGGATGCCTGCATCTCTGGCTCTCCGTCCGACTTCCGCCGGGATTTTTCCGCGCGGTGTCTGTCCGTCAAGGCTGCCTTCGGCAGTGATGACGAGATCGGCCTGTCCCAGAAGGCGGTCGAAGTCGAGATAATCCATGACGATATCAAACCGCGGATGCAGCGTCGCTCCGGCAAAGGCTGCAAGGCCAGCACCCAACCCACCGGAAGCACCGGCACCGGGCAAGGACCCAATATCCCTTTTTGTGACCTTCCGGAGAAGACGGGCATAGTTTTCAAGTCCGCGCTCAAGCATGATCACCTGATCGGGTGTTGCGCCTTTCTGTGGTGCAAAGACCCGCGCCACCCCTTTGGGACCAAGCAACTGGTTGTGCCAGTTGACTGCTGCATCGATTTTTACCCGGTCAAGGCGGGGATCTCTTCCCGACATATCAATATGGGCAATCGCTTCACAGTGTTGACCACCAAAGCCAACATCGTTGCCCTTGGCATCAAGAAGCCTGACGCCCAGCGCCTGCGCCATGCCGATTCCACCATCATTGATCCCGCTGTCGCCGCAGCCGATGAGGATGCGTGCAGGATTGAGGTCGAGAGCGGCCTTGATCAGTTCGCCGACACCAAAACTGGTTGTTGCTGTCGGATCACGTTGATCCCGGGGAACGAGCGAAAGGCCTGCGGCCGCAGCCATTTCCAGCACAACCGTCTTTGGACCGCGACCGCCCATAACGCCGATAAATGCATCAACTTTCTGGCCAACCGGGCCGGTGACCTTAACCGGACGAATAACACCACGGGTGGCTTCAACAAGCGCCTTCGTGAAACCCTCGCCGCCATCGACCATAGGGGCCTTGAGAATACGAAGATCATTCCGGGCGCACAGAATGCCTGCGCTGATGGCTTCGGTGACACTTGTGACGTCGAGGCTCTCTTTGAAGCCGGACGGCGCAATAAGGACTGTCAAGGGCATTGTCTTCTCCTCTGAAGGTTGGTCTCAGAAGGAAAACGCACGTCGGCTAAGTATATTCCCTGATATTGTAAATTTTTTATGTCAGTTTGCCGGCACTGTATCCGCGCCGCAGCATGAGCCTGCTATTCCGTGGGGTACTGCCCGGCAGCAAGCTTTCGCTTTCCCATCTTCACGTCCCCCCTTTGCACCCCCACATCTGATGCAAAGAGAGAGAGCCCATGCCGCTGACTGTTGCTGTCCAGATGGACCCCATCACCGCCATCAAGATCAAGCGGGATTCCACCTTTGCCGTTGGCAGTCTTCGCTAAAACTACAATCTGACAGGCCTGCGCAGCTGTGTGCCGCAGTGGCGCTCCAGAGCGGCCTTGTGACCAGCTGCCTGTGGCGAGCGGCCGCGGAAGGACGCATCCGACGTACCCATGCACCAGTTGAATGCTGCGCCCTGATTGCCGTTGAACTGGGTGTGGTTGGCCCCCTGTATCCTGCAGCCCTGAGCCATGGCGTTGCGCTCATAGGTCGCCGCCGCCAATCCAAAGCTCGTGCAGACCCGACGACGGCTTGCATCGCCAGCAGGTGCCGGCCGCGCGGCGGCCACGGGTCGACCGACCTGTCCTTGCGCGGCCGGGCTTCCGCTTGCGGCGAACTGGCAACCCTGAAGACGGGTGCCCCATGCTGACAGTGCAGTCTGTGCGGCGGAAGGTGACTTACCCTGACACCACTTGTAGTGATTCTGGTAGTTGGAATGGCTTTTCCAGCCATTGCAGCGTGCCTGCCGCGCACGCTGGTCCATAGAGATCATCTCGTTTGCATAGTCATTGCAGCGATCACGGGGTTGTGCTTGCGCGGGAGAGACCATTGACCCAGCTGTCAGTAAAATTGTCGCGACCCCAAAGGCGAGCGGCAGACCAGTAACCGAAAAACACTTTCTCATTCCGAATTTCCTTCCCAAATTAAAAGTTGACTGAAACTTCAGCGCCACTCAGCGCCGGGTCATGCTCCAGCGACCGGAGCCGCCGGTTCCGGACCATGTGCCACTGGCGGAATTTCCCGAGATAACCCCGGTGTAGGTCTGGCGACATGCGCCGGGCCAGCCTTGACCGGTGCAGACCCGAACGAATGAGACCCGACCGTTGGCAATACGACCTTGCACGATAGGATCGACCCGTCGTCCCGGGCAGCACGTCCATGACGACTGGCCGCTGAAAGCAGTGCCTTGAACATTCAGGGTCACCGTAGCGGGAAAGGTGCCTGCCATCATCGCGTAGTTGCCCGATTGCAAGGTGGCGCCCGCTGGACGTGCTGGTGGCCGCTGAGGTTGGGCCGCCGGGCTGCCGCTCGCCGCAAACGAGCAACGCTGTAAGTCACTGCCCCACTGGTTGATGAAATCTTGCGTCTTTGAAGCAGAGCTCCTCTGACAGACATTATAAAAACCCTGATAGGTATATCTAGGTTTGTTCCAGGTCCGGCATTGCATCTGCCGTGCGCGCTGGTCCATCGAGATCATCTCGTTTGCATAATCATTGCAGCGATCACGGGCTTGCGCCTGAGCTGACGTCACGGGCATGCTGACCAACAGCGTCAAAGCCACAAGACCCACGGCTGCGGATGTGCCGTTTTGCAAGGTGAAAATACTCATAAAATCATCACTTCCTTTCAACGTATTTCCATACGGTTCGCACCGGCAATCTCGGGCTCATACGGCTCGAAGCAACCTCCGTTGGCAGAAGCTGCAAGCCAAAAATTCCGCATCTGGGTGTTTTGCTTATAGCTCTGCCCATGCTTCAACTCTCGTTGGAAGACCATTTGACCACTGTTGTTCAACCAGTAGATCTTGAGTGTCTCGAACGAGCTGTTCACAATCTGAATGGTCGCTGGCTGATTGGTTTTCTGGGATCGCACAGATCCGGGCTTGGGACATCCCGGTCCATCGGGCAGTTTCGCAGCCGCCCGTACCGGCGGAGGTGTCGGACGCGCTGGCTGGGCCGCAGGGCTTCCGCTGGCCTGGAACTGGCAACGCTGGAAGTCGCTGTTATGGACATTGAGTGAGTTTTGTGACGCAGAGGGCGAGACTTTCTGGCACCAACTGTAATGCTGATCGTAACTGCCATTGCGGCTGAGATACTTCTTCCACTCAGCGCATTGCAACTGTTTGGCCCGCTGACTGAGCGATACCAGTTCATTCGCATAGTCGTGGCAGCGGTCACGGGGTTGTGCAGCCGCCGAAGTGACGGTTGCATCTGTTGCCAACAAGCAGGCGGTCAGCCCCAGTGCCAGCGCTACACCTTTGACTTTTAAAGCCGTGTTCATCTCGTGCCCCCCAAATTTAAACTGCGGCTTACTGGCAGGTGATGACAGCGCTTGTGTGGTATTCACGCGTGCTTGTGTCGGTTGCCGCAGGCTTGCGATTAACCGTCGCCACTGCGCAGCTGCGTGTGGTTGCAGGCAGGGCCTGCTGCAACAGATATCCGCCTTCATATTCACAGCGCGCAAAGGCAGCATAGGCAGGCGCTTTTTCATCTTTGGACCAGACCGTGTAGATCAGGGGCTGACCAGGTTTTGCGGTATCAGCATTGTCTGGCATGTCGCTGGTGCGGCTGTCCTTCATGGTGGCCTCCGGCGCGACCAGCGCACCGATCAAGCGTGCGTTTACGGGTGCAAAACGCTGCGTGAACCCCGCGATGTCGAATTCCTTGCCGTCAAACGGCAGGCGATCGATTTTCTTGTAGGTAATCTCCAGTGTTGCCGGACAGGTTACGCTTCCGGCCTTCGCTGCTGGCGGCGTCTGCGCTGATGCAGACACGGGTGTTAGTGCAACCAAGGCGAGGAGGGCGCAGGAAATTCCTTGATGTTTCATGATGTTTGGCTCTGCAAATGAGGGATGAGAAAACAGGAAATGGTTATCCGGGAAACAGAATCATCAACGGCAGGAAAACGATGCGGACTCCATGCCGTGGCCCATGGCATCTTTGTTGCCCCTGCTGCGGTTGATGGTCGCCGCACAGGTCTTGACCTTGCCGACCGAGCGCATCAGCGTCACGCCGCCTTCAAAGACGCAGGCGACTGACACGTCTGCCTGTCCATCAAAGGTCCATTCAAGCCGCTTGGGACCTTTTGCCGTGCCTTTTACGGAAGCACCTTCACCGGGGCCGCTGAAAACGGCAACATCCTGCAAAAAGCTCTGGGAAGCCTCATCACCGAGGATGGACGTGAAGCCCGTCGCTTTAGCTGGTTGTGCAAGAGTTGCTTCAGTTGTTCTAACGCGTTCTGGACATGCAACCACAGATTGTGCCTGCGCAATACTTGAGCAACAGGTCGTCATCAATATTCCTACAGCCAATGATTTTGCCTGCGAATGAAATTTGTTTTGAAAATACAACATGGAACATACCTTTAAAAAAAATAAACGTCAGACAATCACATGATTGCTTTTTACCATTTAGATGTAAACTAATATTAACACAATATGAACACATTTGCCTGTGGCAAGGGCGAGACGGATTGCCACACTCCCACCTTGACGTCCACCCCCATACATCCCCACATCTGGTTCAAACAGAGAGAGCCCCATGCCACTGACCGTTGCCGTCCAGATGGACCCCATCACCGCCATCAAGATCAAGGGGGATTCCACCTTTGCGCTGCTGCTGGAGGCGCAGGCGCGCGGGCACAAACTTCTGTTTTACACGGCGGACAGTTTGGCCATGCGCGATGGCGCTGTGATGGCCCGCATGGCACCCATCACGGTGCGCGATGTCGAGGGGGATCATGTCACTGTTGGCGAAATGGCAGTGCGCGGCTTTGACGGCATCGATGTCGTGCTGATGCGGCAGGACCCGCCGTTTGACATGTCCTATATTACCGCCACGCATTTTCTGGAGCGCATCCACCCCAAAACGCTGGTGGTGAATGACCCTGCCCATGTGCGCAATGCGCCTGAAAAGATCATGGTCACGCTGTTTCCCGACTTGATGCCGCCAACACTCATCACGCGCGACAAGGAAATGATCCAGGACTTCCGCAAGCAGCATGGCGCGGTGGTGATGAAGCCGCTTTATGGTAATGGCGGTGCGGGCGTCTTCAAGGTGGCAGGCGATGATCCGAACTTCGGCTCGCTGTTTGACATGTTCACAGCTGTCTCGCGGGAGCCATGGGTGATCCAGCGGTTCCTGCCTGAGGTGGTGGACGGCGACAAGCGCATCATTCTGGTTGACGGTGTCGCCATGGGTGCGGTCAACCGCGTGCCATTGCCCGGCGATATCCGCTCCAACCTTGTGCGGGGAGGGGCTGCTGAAACCACGCAGCTCTCGCCACGCGAGAAGGAAATCTGCGACCGCATCGGGCCAACGCTGAAGGAGCGCGGCCTGCTGTTCACCGGCATTGACGTGATTGCGGGGAACCTGACCGAAATCAACGTCACATCACCCACCGGCATCCGCGCCATCAAGCGGCTTGGTGGGCCTGATCTTGCTGTGCCGATCTGGGATGCGATCGAGCGGAAGCGGGCGTCTTTCTAAGCCGAGGGCAATTCTACCGCGCCAAACTCAACGACTTGATGATGTCCTTGGTGCCGTTGCTGTCGATGATCGCATCAAACTCGCGCGGATCAACAAAATCGCGGCGGAACCATGGGTAGAGTCTGGGGTCAAACACGCTGCTCAGCCAGTCGATAACAGTAGCGATACGTGGAGTGCCGCGGGCATCGGCATGGAAGCACAGCCAGATATCAAGGCTGTGGCGCACTGGCACGTTGAGCGGCACCAGCTTCACATCAATACCAAAACCGTAGCTGGGAATGAATCCTATGCCGAGCCCGTGTTCCAATGTCATGTAATGCGCTGAACTGTTGCGCATGACGATGAATTGCGATTGCGCAAGCTTGCTGCCCACGCTTTGCTCAATCAGCAGTCGGTCGCTTGACTGAGGGCTGGTATGGAACACGAAGGTGTGGTCCTTCAATTCCTCGATTGTCTTGGGTTCACCATGTTTGGCGATATATGAGGGCGCAGCTGCAAGCATAAGGTGCAATGTCCCGATACGCACCCGTTTGATCTCAGGCAGGATAGGCTCAACCACCTGCAGCGCCAGGTCAATTTCAAAACGTCGCATGTCTGCCAGTGTCATGCTGGGATGCAAGCGGATCGATATTTTAGGGTGGATACGGTTGAATTCATGCAAGCGCGGCGAAATCCAGAAGGTGCCCAATCCCTCGGTTGTCGCCAGCATGACCTCGCCTTCTGCCTGATTATTAAGGGATTTTCCCAATCTCAGGATCTTGGTCAGGGCCTGTTCGATTTGTTGCGCTTCTTCCAGAACCACCTTTCCCTCTGATGTGGGTACTACCCCATCTGGCGTGCGGTGAAAGATGATGAAACCGAGTCTTTCCTCCAGAGTCTTGATCTGGTGCTGCAGTGTTCGGAAGCCAAGACCGCTGCTGCGGGCTGCCCCGCGAAAGCTTCCTTCGCGGGCAATTTCCATGGCACTGGCTATGCCGCTTACAAGGTCATGAAGATTCTGCATTCGCAACCTATAGTTGTATAGCGCATTCATATCAAGAGCATTGTGTTGCCACTTTGACAGCGCAAATACTACTGAAACATTTTAACAATTGATTAAGCATAGATTTGTCGAGGGACAAAAGAGCCCAACTGGAGATTGTAAATCATGCGTACCACCGAGACAGAGAATAACAAGAACGGTCTGGCACCAAAACATCTGGATGCCAGCGAGCAAATTGCACCGGCAGACCAGAAGCAAAGTCCAGTGCTGCCGCTCTATGACACCTACGATGTCAAGGCAGAAGAAAATCCGGGCTACAGAATTAAGGTCGCACGCGACTTTGAAGACATGGCGAAAGTCTTTGCTATTCGCGCCTCCGCCTGCTTTTCAGACCCGGAGCACCTCTACGGCAAGCACTTCGATGGCAATGACTTTTCTGCAACCCATCTCATTGGCTATGTTGATGGAGAACCGGTTGGAACGATCCGCGTGCGTTACTTCGCCGGCTTCACCCGTATCGAGCGTCTGACAATCCGCCCCACGCACCGCAAGTCGCGTATGGCGTTCAGGTTAGCCAAGGCCTCTTTCGCGTTTTGTCGGGACAAGGGCTACAGGCACATGTCTGGCGTCGCACGCGAAGAGCTGGTGCCATTCTGGTCCATGCTTGGTTTTCGCATCACCGAGGGCAAGGACCCCATCTTCATCTATGGCCTGCCGCATTTTGACATGACCCTTTCTTACGATGACTTGCCTGATGCGATCTCAGATCAGTCCAATCCTCTGGTCCTTTTGCGACCTGAAGGGCGCTGGAAAGAAGCGGGACATCACGAGTCTGCAAAAGTCACCGCACCGGTGGCTATCACGCCTGATATGATCCCCAACCGGGCACGCAAGCCGCGCGATATCGCGGTTTCCATGAGGAAGGCAGCAGATGCGCGGTCAAGCGACACGCAGCCAGTCGGGCGAGAGCGGACGGACATCGTGGCTGATGAGGTGGCACTGGCGATCAATGCGCAAAACGCAGTGAAAATGACCGGGCAACAAAACAGCCATTAGCAATATCTGTTTTCTGACGGAAAACATCGATTTCCCTACTGGACGCGCGGTCTAAAACCCCGCTAAGCTGCATTTATCGGCGTAGGAGGGTCCTTGGTACCCCGCGCCCAATGGGAGAGATTGATGTTGAAGACGATGCTTTCTGCGGCTGCGTTCGCCGCATTGCTGGCTGGTACCTCCGGTGCCATGGCACAGCAGACATTGCGATATGCGTTTCAGGGCAACCTGAACACGCTCGATCCGCACAGCCTGAACGAGACAACAACACTTGGCCTTCAGGGTAATGTGTATGAGGGCCTCACCGCCCGCGACAAGAACCTGAAGATCATTCCAGGTCTTGCTGAGCGCTGGGAAGTGCTGGACAATGGCACCCGCTGGCGCTTTCACCTGCGCAAGGGCGTGAAGTTCCACAACGGCAACGATTTCAATGCGGACGACGTGGTCTTCACCGCCACCCGCACACTGGCCCGCAACTCACAGCTCTCCGTTCGCCTGCCGCGCGACATGGAAGTTGTGAAGGTTGACGCCCACACCATCGATTTCAAACTGAAGGTCGCCAACCCTATCCTGCACTTCGCCTGGGACACCTGGTATATGATGGATAAGGAATGGACCGAGGCGAACAACGCCACGCAGCCTTCCGCCCCTCAGGATGCAACCCCCGGCTTTGCTGTGCTCAACGCCAATGGCACAGGCGCATTCAAGATCACCGAGCATCAGCTTGGTGTGCGCACCGTGTTTGAAAAGAACACCGCGTGGTGGAGCAAGCCCGAGCATAACCTTGACCGGGTCATCTTCACCCCCATAACCTCTGCACCAACCCGCGTGGCGGCTCTGCTCTCAGGCGAAGTGGACGTGATCGATCCCGTGCCTCTGCAGGACGTTGCCCGCATCAACGCAAGCGCCAATGCACGCGTTCTGGAAGGCCCTGAAGTCCGCACGATCTACCTCGGCTTTGACCAGATGCGTCCTGAGCTGACGGCATCGTCCGTGAAGGGCAAGAACCCGTTCAAGGATGTGCGTGTTCGCAAGGCTTTCTATCAGGCCGTGGATATCGAAGCGATCAAGCGTCAGGTCATGCGCAATGCCGCAACACCAGCTGCTTCCTTGATCTCGCCGTTGCTGTTCCCGCCCATCAGCCAGATCCAGCGTCATCCGTTTGATCTCGCTGCTGCCAACAAGTTGATGGACGAAGCTGGCTACCCGCGTGAAGGCGGCACAGGCAACCGTTTCGAGGTTGATCTGGATTGCCCGAACGATCGCTACGTCAACGATGGTCCAATCTGTCAGGCCGTGACCGCTATGTTGTCGCGCATTGGTGTGAAGATCAATCTTCAGGCTGTGCCTCGCGCCCAGTTCTTCGCCAAGGCAAACTCGCCCGTTTACAATGTGCCATTCTACCTGCTCGGCTGGACGCCCGGCACGATGGATGCGCACAACGTTCTGAACGATCTTTTGATGTGCCGCACTGCGGATGGTTCGGGCGGCAAGGGTCAGTTCAACAACGGGGGCTATTGCAGCGCCAAGGTTGACGATCTGGCCACCAAGGTTCTGGTTGAGGTAGACACTGCCAAGCGCGAAGCAATGCTGCTGGAAGCCTTCAAGACAGTGCATGATGAAGTGGGCTACATCCCGCTGCATCAGCAGGCTCTCGCCTGGGGTGTCTCGAAGAATGTCGAGATTGCCCAGCGCGCTGACAACCAGCCATTGTTCTACTGGGTGACCAAGAAGTAAGCATTGCTTCTTGCTTTTCAAACACGTTTCCATGGCGGTGACAGCAGTTGCCGCCATGGGCTTTTAGGGGCTTAATCAATGCTCGCCTTTCTTATTCGCCGCATCGGGCAGGCTGTCATCGTTCTGATGACCGTGGCGCTTATTGCATTTTCGTTGTTCCGCTTTGTTGGTGATCCCACAAACCAGATGGTGAGTCAGGATACGACGCTGGAGCAGCGCATGGAAATGCGGGCTGAGCTGGGGCTGGACAAACCGGTGTATGTTCAGTTCTTCCGCTTCGTCACCAATGCAGCGCAGTTCGAATTCGGCATGAGCTACCAGAGCAAGCAACCTGTGGCGAAGCTGATTGCCGAGCGCTTTCCTGCGACCATGGAACTGGCACTGGTTTCGGCATTTGTTGCACTGTTTGCTGGCATCGCCATGGGTGTCTACACCGGGCTTTACCCGACATCGATCATATCGCGTGTGTTCCAGACTGTGTCGCTGATCGGGATATCTTTGCCGCCATTTCTCATCGGCATTCTGTTGATCTTCGTCTTCTCGGTGTCGCTGGGCTGGCTGCCCTCGTTCGGGCGACAGGGCGTGGTGAAGCTCGGCAGCTGGACCACAAGCTTTTTGACAGTCGAAGGCTGGCGCTCGCTAGTCCTGCCATCCGTCACGCTGGGCATGTTTCAGATGACGCTGATCATGCGCCTTGTGCGCTCCGAGATGCTTGAGGTAATGCGGACAGATTACATCCGCTTTGCCCGCGCCCGTGGCCTCTCGCCAAGGGCGGTGCATTTCCGCCACGCGTTGAAGAACACGCTTATCCCGGTCATCACCATAACCGGCCTGCAGCTGGGTTCCATCATCGCTTTCGCCATCATCACCGAGACGGTGTTTCAGTGGCCGGGAATGGGCCTGATGTTCCTGCAAGCTGTGCAGACTGTCGATATCCCGATCATGGCAGCTTACCTGTTGCTTGTGGCGGCCTTGTTCGTCACCATCAATCTCGCCGTGGATCTGCTTTACTCCGCTGTCGATCCGCGTATCCGGATCACCGGCAAGACAGCGTGAGGCCGCACCATGAGCACGCCTGACACCACCCTCAAACCGACTGAACCATCGCTGCTGGCGCGGATGGTGGATTCCGATATCTTCTATTCCTTCACCCGTTCATGGCTCACCATGGTGGCAGCCGCCATCACGCTGCTGCTGATCCTGTCTGCTGTCTTTGCCCCCTGGATAGCGCCCAACAACCCGCTGGATTTGCAGACCTTGAGCCTGATGGATGGCTCCAAGCCGCCGATGTGGTATGCGGATGGAGAAAAGCGCTTTCCCTTGGGCACGGACCAGCAGGGCCGCTGCGTCTTCTCGTCGATCCTCTACGGCATGCGCAGCTCGCTCATCGTTGGCTTCTTTGGTGTGTTATTGGCGGCCACAATCGGCATCGGCCTTGGCCTGATTGCAGGTTACTTCGGTGGCTTTGCGGACAGCTTCATCATGCGGACAGCTGACGTGCAGCTCACCTTCCCAGCCATCCTGATTGCCCTGCTGATTGACGGCACCATGCGGGCATTGGTCGGCTCTGCCAAATCGGAGGCCCTGATCTTCTGGGTGCTGGTGGTCTCCATCGGGCTTTCCTTCTGGGTGCAATATGCCCGCACCGTGCGCGGTTCCACATTGGTCGAGCGCAACAAGGACTACGTCCATGCTGCCCGCCTGATTGGCCTGTCGAAGAGGACTATCCTTTTTCGTCATGTGCTGCCCAATGTGCTGGGGCCTGTCATGGTCATTGCCACCATCAATCTGGCCTTGGCCATCATCACGGAAGCGACACTGTCCTTCCTCGGTGTTGGCCTGCCACCCACACAGCCTTCGCTGGGCACGCTCATCCGCATCGGCAACGAGTTTCTGTTCTCTGGTGAGTGGTGGGTGGTGATTTTCCCAGGCTTTACGCTTGCCATTCTTGTGCTGGCGGTCAACCTGCTGGGTGACTGGCTGAGGGATGCATTGAACCCGAAACTTCAATAAGTTCACCATGCGCAAGATTTGCTTGTCTTCTAGGTGACAAACCCAAAAACGCCGCTAACATCGCAACTCTAACACCGGCACGTCCGGTTTAACCGGGAGAGTCTTTCATGAAAAACACCTTCGTTCTGACAGCAGCCTTGCTGGCCAGCACCCTGCTCACAACTGTGGCTGTGGATGCCAAAACACTGCGCTGGTCGCGCTCACAGGATGCAACAACGCTGGATCCGCATTCCGGCAACACAGGCCCGAACCACGTTCTGGCCCATAACTTCTACGATCCACTGGTGATCCGCGGCTTTGACGGCAAGCTCGCAGGCGCTCTGGCCGTATCATGGCGCACCCTCCCCAGCGATCCAACCGTCTGGGAATTCAAGCTGCGCCCCGGCGTCAAGTTCCACAATGGCAATGCCTTTACGGCTGATGACGTCGTGTTCTCCATGCAGCGCGCCATGAAGCCAGCGGCTGACATGAAGTCGCTGCTCGTCTCGGTTGAATCCATCACCAAGGTCGATGACCTCACAGTGCATTTCAAGACCAAGGGCCCCAACGCTCTGCTGGTCAACAACCTCACCAACCTGTTCATCATGGACAAGGAATGGTCTGAGGCAAACAACGCCGCTGATCCGCAGAACCTGAAAGAATCCGTGCAGAACGGCGCGACCATGCAGGCCATGGGCACCGGTGCCTACGTTCTCACGGCGCGTGAGCCAGATGTGCGCACAGTGATGAAGCGGAACGACAACTACTGGGGCAAGGGCTCCATGCCGCTGGAGTTTGACGAGATCGTCTATCGTCCGATCAAGGAGAATGCCACACGCATCGCCGCTTTGCTTTCTGGCGAAGTGGACTTCGTGCAGGATTTGCCTCCGCAGGATATCCAGCGCCTTCAGACTACCGATGGCATCAAGGTCAGCGCGGCTGCTGAAAACCGCTCGATCTTCCTCGGCATGAATCAGGGCATCCCTGAATTGCGCGGCTCGGACGTCAAGGGCAAGAACCCGCTGGCAGACCTCAAGGTTCGTCAGGCGATCAACACCGCCATGAACCGTGATGCTATCCAGCGCGTCACGATGCGTGGCCAGTCCACCCCGCAGGGCACAATCGGTACGCCGTTCATCAACGGCTACACCAAGGAAATTGATCAGTTCCCGAAGTATGATGTCGCCGCTGCCAAGAAGCTGCTGGCAGATGCCGGTTATCCAAACGGCTTCTCGATGACGATGCACTGTTCGAACGACCGTTATGTCAACGATGAAGGCATCTGCCAGGCCGCTGTTTCCATGCTTGGCCAGATTGGCATCAAGGTGAACCTCGTGTCGCAGTCCCTGCGCGTGCAGTTCCCCGGAATCCAGAGGGGCGAGTATGATTTCTATCTGCTCGGCTGGGGCATCCCGACCTTTGACAGCCACTATGTCTTCAACGATCTCTACCGCACGAAGACAGCAACAGCAGGCACATGGAACGGCACAGGCTATTCCAAGCCAGCGCTTGATGCGAAGATCGACAGCCTGAACTCGGAAGTGGATATTGCCAAGCGCAACGCCACCATCGCCGATATCTGGAAGGAAATTCAGGCTGATGTCGTCTACGCACCTCTGCACATGCAGTTCATCGCCTATGCCTCGCGCAAGGGCTTTGAAGTGCCGGTTGACGTCGAGAACACACCGAAGATGAAGTTCGTTACGACGCCACGTTCGTAATCAAAGCGATATCACAACAACAAAAGGCCGGAGCCTGTAACAGGGCATCCGGCCTTTCTCATTGATGGAATGATGAAATGTCAGACGAAACACGCGACAGCAACGGCACCATTCTGGCTGACGGTGACAACGTAACACTGATCAAGGACCTCAAGGTCAAGGGCACCTCCGTCACCCTCAAGCGCGGCACGATGGTGCGCGGCATCCGCCTGACCGGCAATCCCGAAGAAGTGGATTGCAAGGTTGAAAAGGTGAAGGGATTGGTGCTTCGGACAGAGTTTCTGAAGAAGGCGTGATCACCCCTTCGCCAGAAATTCCCTAATCCTTCCCAGCGCCAGCTCAATGTTCTCCAGACTGTTGGCATAGGACAGGCGGATGTAACCCTCGCCGTGCACGCCAAAGTCTGGTCCGCCAATTGTTGCGACGCCTGCTTGCTCCAGCAACGCTGAGGCCAGCGGCTTGGCTTTCCATCCGGTTTTGGAAACATTGGGGAAGGCATAGAACGCGCCCTTTGGTGTGACGCAACTGACATTGGGAATGGCGTTGAGGCCAGCCACAACCGCCTTCCGGCGGTGGTCAAACTCCGCCACCATGCTGTGCACCGCATCCTGTGGGCCGGTGAGCGCTTCAAGCGCTGCCCATTGTGCGGGAGCATTGACGCAGGAGAAGGAGTTCACTGCCAGCTTGCGGGCAGCTTCGTAAAGCTTGCCGGGCCAGACGGAATACCCAAGACGCCAGCCAGTCATGGCATAGGTTTTCGACCAGCCGTTGAGCAGGATCGTGCGGTCGCGGATTTCGGGATAGCTCAGCAGGCAGACATGCTTCTCGCCGTCATAGACCATCTGGTCGTAGATCTCGTCAGACATGATCGCGACGCGGGGGCGGTTCGCGAGGCCCTTCACCAGTTTGTCCACTTCGGACTTTGGCGTGACACCGCCGGTTGGGTTGGCCGGTGAATTGACAATCAGCAACCGCGTGCGTGGTGTGATCAGACCCAGTGTTTCCTCAGCCGAGAAAGCAAAGCCGTTTTCCTCCCGCACTGGCACAGGAATGGGCGTGGCACCGGTAAACTCGATCATCGACCGATAGATGGGAAAGCCGGGATCAGGATACATGATCTCGACGCCGGGCTCGCCGAACATCAGGATGGCCATGAACATTGTCACCTTGCCGCCAGGCATGATCATCACTTCTTCAGGCGACACCGACACGCCAAACCGACGGTGCAAATCAGCCGCAACGCCCTCGCGCAATGGCAGGATGCCGTTGGCCGGTGTGTAGCCGTGATGGCCATCGCGCAGCGCCTTGATCGCTGCCTCAACAATGTTGGGTGGTGTGGCAAAATCCGGCTGGCCAATGCCAAGGTTGATGATGTCCTTGCCTTCGCGCATCAGCGCTGTGGCACGCGCCAGAACGGCAAAGGCATTTTCCTCACCAATGCGAGAGAAGGCGGCGACAGTGGAAAGAGACATGGTCATGGTCCGGATTTGATTGATGAGCTTTTATCGGAAGCAGCAACTTTATCGGAGGAATTTTGGCTGACGACAAGGGCTAATCCTTGGTGTCGGAAATGCCCAGCACACCTTCTGCAACCAGTGCCTCAATCTCAGTTTCGTCCAATCCCAACTCCAGCGCGATGTCGGCACTGTGCGCGCCAGCCGCGGGCACATCAAGGCGCAGGCTCGGCCTGACACCATCGAACTCCAGCGGCAGGGCAGGGACGAATGCCTTGCGGTCTTTGGCCACCGTCACTTCCAACATGGCACCGGGATGCTTCAGATGCGGATCGTCAAACATGTCCTCAGGCCGGTTGATGGGCGCAAAGGGCAGGCCAATGCGCTCGCATGTCGCAAGGATGTTGGCGCGGCTAAGGCCAGAGAACAGGGTACGGACGCGTGGCATGTAACTGTCCCGCTTCAGCACGCGGTTGCGGTTGGTATCGAGCGCTGGGTCAGCTTTCAGATCAGCCAGCTGGAACTCATCGCAGAATGCAGCCCATTGCAGATCAGAGACAACGCCCACGAACACCTGGCTGGCGTCTGCCGTATCAAACACATCGTAAATCGCCCATGCTGCAACGCGGTTTGGCATGGGTGCAGCCGCTTTGCCCGTCACGGCAAACTGCATCATATGCTGCGCCATCAGGAACATGTTGTTTTCAAAAAGGCCACTCTTGATCAGCTGTCCGCGCCCGGTTGCGTGACGTTGCTGCAAGGCAGCCAGAATGCCGATGGCGGCGAACATGCCACCCATGAGATCATTGACAGAGGCACCTGCCCGCAGCGGCTTGCCGGGCGGGCCGGTCATATAGGCGAGGCCACCCATCATCTGCACCACCTCATCCAGCGCCATGCGGTTTTCGTAGGGGCCCGTGAGAAAGCCTTTCAGCGAGCAATAGATCAGCCGCGGATTTGCTACAGCGAGCGCATCGTAGCCAAGGCCCATCGCTTCCAGTGCGCCGGGGCGGAAATTCTCTGTCATCACATCGGCGGTAGCGATCAACTGTTTGACCAGAGCCAGCCCGCGCGGTGTCTTGAGGTTGAGCTGTATCGAACGTTTGTTGCGGTTGAGCGAGACAAAGAAACCAGCACCAGAGCCAGCCAGCTTTCGCGTATTGTCGCCTTCGCCCGTTGGCTCAACCTTGATCACGTCTGCGCCGAGATCAGCGAGGATGAGGCCAGAGGACGGCCCCATCACCATGTGTGAAAACTCGATGACCTTAAGGCCTGCCAGCGGCAGGGGCGGTGGGTTGTCATTGGAAGACGTCATGGCGCATTTCTTTTGCGGGCATAGGTGAAGCCTTTGGGAAGGCCAGCATCTGGCACATGGCCATAAAGCGGCTCACCGGGCAAACCTGCTTGCAGCACTGCCCGTGCCACCAGCAGTTTTTCCATATCGACACCTGTGTGCAGGCCCATGGCTTCCAGCATAAAAACCAGATCTTCTGTCACGATATTGCCAGTGGCTCCCGGCGCATAGGGGCAGCCACCAAGCCCAGCTTGAGATGCATCAAAGGTGGTTACACCTGCCTCCAGAGCAGCCACAACATTGGCAAGGCCTTGTCCGCGTGTATTGTGGAAATGTGCGCCGCCCGCCCGCTCTCCAAGCTCTGCCCGAACCCGCGTGAATAAGCGCTTCACTTGCGCCGGGTTGCCCATGCCCGTGGTGTCAGAAAGACCAACGCTGTCAGCGCCGGCTCTCGCAAGTTTGACGGCCAGAGCAATCACGCTGTCCTCACAGACAGCACCTTCCATGGTGCAGCCAAAAGCGGTGGAAATGCCTACCTCGACACCCTGTCGGTTGTGGCCTTCATGCACACGCTGATCACGCAAGGTGCAGATGCGCGCTACGTCTGCCACTGCCTCGTCAATGGTTCTGTTGATGTTGGCGCGGGAATGGGATTCTGAGGCTGAGACCGGAACCGTGATGCGATGGACGCTCGCCTCAAACGCACGTTCTGCGCCCTTCAGATTGGGCACCAGCGCCAGCACTGTTGTATCCTGCAAACCACTGACAGCCGCCACAACCTCTGCGGTATCCGCCATCTGTGGCAGAAGCTTTGGTGATACGAAAGACCCCACCTCTATCTCTGGCAGTCCAGCCGAAGCCAACGCCTTGATCCACCGTATCTTCGCCTGTGTAGGCATGGCAAGCGCAATACTTTGCAGACCATCCCTTGGGCCAACTTCACTGATGATGATGTCTCTTGAGGGCGGATGCACAATTTTTGGCATTTGGCTTGATGGGTTACACGTCTTATAGTTGTGCCATGAATCAGAGGGATGTCATTTTTGTCTACTCTTTACTCTGAGGTTTTTGAAACAGACGTCCAGTCAAAACTGCGCAATCCAGAAGCAAGCTTTGCCTTGAGCCACTGGACTATCAGCAGGCGTGGCAAAGCCATGCCGGAAGAAAGTGCTTTCGACATAGCATCGCTCGACTGGCTTAAACAGGATGTCATGATCATCAAGCCCGATGAAGCCGGTGACCTTATCTATTCATATTATGGCTCTCGTATCGCTCTCCATGCCGGCTTTGATATGAGCGGGAAGCGTGTGAAGGATTTCAAAGGGGCTCTGGGTGATTTCTATCAGGATATCTATGAAAGGGTGATGCGCGATCCGCATCCCGTGGGTACGGTTCACCGCCTTGGTCATTTCAAAGAGCGCCCCATGTGGGAGCGGGTTATTCTGCCTGTTGCAAAGGAGGAAGTGTTCAGCGCTCTTTATGTTGTGAACAGGGTTCTTGACCTTGATCATGAGTTCAATCTGGCTGCAGCACGCGCCAGAAACAGCGGCATTATTGCGCTTCAGTTCACACGGGATGAAAGCAATACCATCACCTCAGGTATCATTATCGGGGCCAATAAAGCGGCAAGGGATATGACAGGTCGCCGACTTGATGAATTGATCGATGTTTCTATTCACACCTGCTTTCCCGGCATTGTGGAGAAAGGTCTCTGGCAGAAATATCTCGATGTGAGTGCATCGCAGAAACCAATCAACTTAATTATTGAATATAATTTGGATGGTATGTCAGGAACGTTTGATGTCACGCTTTCTCCATTCAGGGATGGTGTCTTGATCGACTTCTTTCTATGCTGACATAGAAATTTAGTGAAGATTGATGGCAGGTTGAAGTGGTTATTCCCGTTGTAGAAACTGTGGCTGGGTTGCGTAAACAGGTGAATGCCTGGCACGCCGCTGGCGAGCGTGTGGCGCTGGTGCCCACCATGGGCGCGTTGCATGCAGGGCATGTGAGTCTTGTGAAAGCCGCGCGCAAGCGCAGGATGCGGATTGTCACCTCGATTTTCGTGAACCCCACACAGTTTGCTCCAACCGAGGATTTTTCAAAGTATCCCCGCACCTTTGACAATGATTGCGCCATGCTGGCTGACGCAAAATGCGATCTAGTCTATGCGCCCCAACCCAAGGAAATTTATCCCGATGGGTTCGTCACCACAGTCACCCTTGGCGGCCCTGCCAAGGCAGGGTTGGAAGATGCTTTTCGTCCCACCCACTTTGATGGTGTGGCAACAGTCGTCGCCAAGTTGTTTACCCAGTGCAGACCGGATGCCGCTTTCTTCGGCGAGAAGGATTATCAGCAGTTGCAGGTGGTCACACGGATGGCACGAGACCTTGACCTCGGCGTCGATGTCGTCGGCTGTCCAACAATCCGCGAGAAAGACGATCTCGCGATGTCCTCGCGCAACCGCTATCTCACAGGCGAAGAGCGTGCACTGGCTGCCCTTGTGCCAAAGAGTTTGAAGGCTGCAGTCGCTGAAATCCATGCTGGCACTGCGCCCGACAAGGCAGCGGCAAAGGCAGCGTCAGTTCTCACCAAAGCAGGCTATGCCGTTGATTACGTGGCGGTGCGCAACGCCACAACATTGGCCCAGGTCAAGGCGTTGACCGATGGGCCACTGCGCATTTTGGTGGCGGCAAAAATCGGCAACACGCGCCTCATCGATAATATGGCAGTGTAGGCCCGGAGGCTTCAACCATCCGCCAATGCCGCCAGAATGCGCGCCCAGCTGCGCGTGCCCTTGTGGAAGGACGAGAGGTCATACTTCTCGTTGGGCGAGTGTACGCGGTCATCATCCAGTCCAAAGCCGACAAGCAACGAATCCATACCAAGCACGCGCTTGAAATCGCCCACGATGGGAATGGAACCGCCCGAACCAACCATGGCGACGGGCTTGGCCCATTCGGCTTTGAGTGCGGCTTCGGCTGCCTTGAGGGCAGGGCTTTCCCACGGCAGTTGCAGCGCGCGGCTGCCCTTGTAACCAATGAACTCTACCGAGCAATCCTTGGGAACCTGTGCCTTCACATAGGCGCGGAAGGCCTTCTGAATAGCAGCAGGGTCCTGCTCGCCCACGAGGCGGAACGAGATCTTGGCGCGCGCTTCGCCGGCAATCACGGTCTTCGTGCCTTCGCCAGTGTAGCCACCCCAGATGCCGTTGACATCGCATGTCGGGCGCGTGGAAATCTGCTCGATCAGCATGCGGTCTTTTTCGCCGATGGAATGCTTGAGGCCCACTGTGCCCAGAAAGTCTTTCTCTGTCAGGCCAAGATCAGCCAAGCCCTGCTTCACACGCGCAGGCAGGTTTTTCACACCTTCGTAGAAGCCGGGCACCGCCACCTTGCCGTTGGCCTTGTGCATGGAAGCAACAATGCGTGACAGGATGTGGATGGGGTTGGCCGCCGCACCGCCAAACAGGCCGGAGTGCAGATCGCGGTCGGCCGCGCGGATGATGATTTCTTCGTAGAGCATGCCGCGCAGCGACGTGGTGATCGCCGGTGTCGTGCGGTCCCACATGCCGGTATCGCACACCAGCGCCATATCAGCTTTCAGCTCCTTGGCATTGGCCTTGACGAAAGCGGGCAGGTTGATCGAGCCGTTCTCTTCCTCACCTTCAATCATGGCGGTGATGCCCACAGGCAGCGAACCGGTCACGGCCTTCCAGGCGCGGCAGGCTTCCAGAAAGGTCATCACCTGACCCTTGTCATCGCAGGCACCACGCGCCACGATGACTTTGCGGCCCTTCGATATCTCAACAATCTTTGGCTCAAACGGCGGGCTGTTCCACTGGTCGAGCGGGTCCACAGGCTGCACGTCGTAGTGACCATAGAAAAGCACATGGGGAACACCCTTCGCAGCCTTTGCGTGACCAACAACCACGGGATGTCCCGGTGTCGGACGAACAGCGGATGTGAAGCCGAGCGACGTCAGGTCCTTGTTCAGCCAGTCTGCCGCCTTGGCGCAATCTGCCTTCCAGGCTGAGTCGGTCGAGATCGAGGGAATGCGCAGGAAATCGAACAGCCGTTCCAGGCTTGGTTCAAGCTGGGCATCGATCTGTTTGAGGACGGCGGGAAGCTGGGAGGAGGCAGAGGTCATGGCAAGGACTCACGAGGAATGGACCTCAATGATGAACGCCCTTTGGCTTCGCCGCAAGGTATAGCGCTATGACATTACCTTATGGAAAACGTCAGCGTTTCGCACCCATCATCAGGCAGATGTTGGTGGAAAGACGCCCGTTCTCCCGCGCCAGCAAAAACTCGCCGCGCTGACCTTTGCTGAACGTTACACCGCACATCGCGCTGTTGCCGCCAGTGCTGACCGTAACGGTGCGCGGGGCTTGCCCCTTGACGAGCTTGCTGACAGCGATGCGCGCGATTACGCGCCCATTGATATCACCCTCGCGCTTCACGCTCATCACCTTGCCTTCAATGATGACTGCCGCCTGCTGACGGAACCCTTCCGGTGCGATCCTGATGCAGGAGCAGGCATGGGCCAGGGTGGGGGAGAGGAAGAAGAGGGTGGTGAGTGCGGCGAGGACAATGTGCGTCCTTCGAGGCTTTGCTGCGCAAAGCACCTCAGGATGAGGAGCATCGTGCAAGGCCCTGAACACCTCATCCTGAGGTGCGAGCTTGCGAGCCTCGAAGGACGCACATTGCTTCTGCAACATCACGCCACCTCCGCCAGCACGACAACCCGTGCGCCTTCGCCGACCTGTGCGCCAACAGCGCCGATCACCTCAGCCACCGTGCCGTCGCGGGGCGCGACCAGTGCATGTTCCATCTTCATCGCTTCCACGATGGCAAGCTTTTGCCCCTTGGTCACGGCATCACCTGTTTGCACCATGAGGGCGACCAGCTTGCCATGCATGGGGGATTTGACCGATGCACCGCCGGTGTCGTCCATGGCATCGAGATCGACATCGAAAGGATCGAAGAGCGCAACGCGGGTTTGGCGGTTGTTGCGGATAACGAGGACGGCGTCGTCAAGTCGGACAACTCGTGAGTTGGGATCGCCTTTGATTTGTTCGTACTCATCATCGGGCCATACTACACTAGGTGTTCCGGCATAGTTCAATGCCGAAATTGTCACATGCGGGCTGTAAATCCGGCCGGTGAGCACAGCATCCAAGATGCGTCCATTTGCTACAAGTTTTGCATTGGTCTTACGAGGACCGCCAAGCGCAAAGTGATCGTGGTTTATCCATGGATCGTAGCACCAGAAGGACGGTCTATCGACATTGATCCAATTCGGTGAGGGATCTCGACTCTGGTAACCTACAGTGAACAGGATATCTGCTCCCGCCGCCACCGCCTCAGCATCCACCGGCTGCTCAACCGCTCCGAGTGCCACCTTCTCGCGCTCGATCAACCCCGTATCCAATTTGCTCGCGCGAAAGTCCGGATGGTTTGCCAGCGCTTTCAGAAACGCCACGTTGCTCTTGGGTCCGGCTACAATCGTCTGCGTCAACGCGGCAGACAACCGGTCCAGCGCCTCGTGGCGGGTGGCACCATGAGCGATGACCTTGGCGATCATTGGGTCGTAATGCGGCGTCACGGCCCCGCCTTCGATCACACCTGAATCAACACGAATGCCGGGTACTTCCCCTCCCCCTTGCGGGGAGGGGCCAGGGGTGGGGGTGGCTGATGCCATGGCGCTCAGGTCTGCATCACCCCCACCCGGCGCTTCGCGCCACCCTCCCCGCAAGGGGGAGGGAAAATCACCTGGCCTTGTTGCCGTCTCCTCCGGCAACCGCAGCGCCCACAACTTCCCCGTGGACGGCAGAAAGTCATGCTCCGGGTCCTCGGCATAAACCCGGGCTTCCACGGCATGGCCCTGAATTTTGAGGTCGCCCTGCTTGAAGGGCAGCGCCTCGCCGGAGGCGACACGGAACTGCAACTCCACCAGATCCAATCCTGTGATCATCTCTGTCACGGGATGCTCCACCTGCAGGCGCGTGTTCATTTCCATGAAATAAAAGCCGTCCGTGCGCAGGCCGCGTGATCCGTCAACGATGAACTCCACCGTGCCAGCACCCACATAGCCCACGGCCTTGGCAGCATCGACTGCGGCCTTGCCCATGGCTGCGCGGACTTCGTCGGTCATGCCGGGAGCGGGCGCTTCCTCAATCACCTTCTGATGGCGGCGCTGGGCTGAACAGTCGCGTTCGAAGAGATGCACCACATTGCCGTGGCTGTCTCCAAAGACCTGAATTTCCACATGGCGTGGCGCGGTCACATACTTCTCTATCAGTACGCGGGCATCGCCGAAAGAGTTCTTGCCCTCGCGCTGTGCCGAGGCAAGCGCCTCCTCGAAGTCCGCATGCTTGTCGACGCGCTTCATGCCCTTGCCGCCGCCACCAGCCACGGCCTTGATCAGTACGGGATAGCCGATGGAATAGGCTTTCTCTTTCAGAAATGCCGGGTCCTGATTGGAGCCGTGATAGCCCGGAACAACCGGCACACCGGCTTTTTCCACTAGCGCTTTTGCAGCATCCTTAAGACCCATGGCCTCGATAGCAGAGGAGGGCGGACCAACGAAGACAATACCCGCTGCAGCACAGGCCGCTGCGAAATCCGTATTCTCGGACAGGAAACCGTAGCCGGGGTGCACGCAGTCGGCTTTCGCCTTCTTGGCAACTTCAAGAATCGTATCTGCACGAAGATAGCTGTCGCGCGCAGGTGCTGGGCCAATCAGATAGGCCTCGTCCGCCTGTGAAACATGCGGTGCCTTCGCATCTGCCTCCGAGTAAACCGCGATGGTGCGCATGCCCAATCGCTTTGCCGTGCGGATGACACGGCAGGCGATCTCGCCCCGGTTGGCAATGAGAACGGAGGTGAGTTTCATTTGGACAGTCTCCCTGTCCTATATTTTAGGACAGTTCGGGAGGTTTGTCATGGAGAGAGTTTCGGTAGTGCGCCCGTTATTTCTCTGCCTTGAGGAAACCCATGCGGCGCAACGCCTGCATCAGCTTGTCCCGTCCTGACAGGCTTTCCGGTCCCGCCACGCGCTTGGCGGAATGCTGTGACCAGTTGCCGTTCACGCGCATGCCCTGCTCAACGTAGAACGCATCCATCGCGGTGTTGTAACGGGCAACCGCTTCGTCCTGCCTTGCCAGATCATAGGTCTCGCGGTGCAGCACAGCTTCCTGCGGCAGGCGCGGCTTGATCGCGCCATCCTTCCCTTCAACCGCATAGCCAATGCAGAGGCCAAAGACGACGGCGGTTGATGCAGGCAGGTTCAGCAAGGCAGCCACCTCTTCCGGCTTGTCTCGCATGCCGCCGATATAAACCGTGCTGAGCCCAAGGCTTTCCGCTGCCAGAACAGCGTTTTGCGCGGCAAGAGACGCATCGATGGATGCCATCAGCAGCACTTCGAATGTATCCGTGCCCGCGCGCGGAATGGCGACAGCGTCTGCCACGCGGTTCAGCCTTGCCAGATCAGCCATGAACAGCAGAAACAGCGGTGCCTCGGCAATGTGCTTTTGCCCGCCTGCCAGCGCCGCACAGGTGGCCCGTGTTGCGGCGTTTTCGACCGCCACCACGCTCCATGTCTGCAGATTGGACGAGGTGGCTGCGGATTGCGCCGCCGCGATGATTGTTTCCAGCGCACCTGCTGGAAGCGGATCAGGTTTGTAGCTGCGCACAGAACGGTGGTTGAGTATCAGTTCAATCATCGGGTTGGAAAACACACCAGAAGGTGCGTTTCCGGCACCATAACGCTGGTGCAGAGGCGAGAGAGAACCGGTCATATCAGGGATTTTCACTTGTGCTGAATTGCAGATTGGAACCTTGTGATTGGCGATATAGGGTGTTGATTACTGAATGCCAAACCAGAGCCATCAAATATGTGTGCCCGCTGCGACGAACAGACAGACCGCGTGAAAGCCACCATCTGGCCCGAGATATCAGCCTTTCTGGCTGATCTGACTGCAAGGGGATTGGCTACACCGGAGCCAGCGGTGGTTGGTATAGAGGAAGCGCGCCGCCGCAACCTTGCGTATTTCGAGGCCATCGCTGCGCCGCGAGCTGAGGTGAAAGCAGTCTCGGTCGAAACTCTGTCTGCGCTTCAGGGGCATGAACTCACGGTCAAGGTGGCTGTGCCGCATGGTGCCAAGGCAGGTTGCGCCGCTATGCTCTACTGCCACGGTGGCGGTTATGCCTTTGGTGATCTCGAGACGCATGATCATGTCATCCGCCATCTTGCCGCCACCACCGGCATGGTGGTGTTTGGCGTGCACTACCGGCGCACACCAGAGCATGCCTATCCCGCTCAAATCGAGGATACACTGACCACCTATGCTGCCATGCGTGGCGCACAATGGCAGAAGAAGTTCGGCATTGATCCTGATCGCATTGCCTTTGTGGGTGATTCGGCAGGCGCTCATCTTTGCATGGGCGCGATGCTGACGTTGCGCGCGCTTGGCTTGCCGCAGCCAAAAGCCGCAGGATTGATCTACGGCATGTATGCCCGGCGCTTCGACACATGGTCGCACCATGCCTATGGTGACGGCAGCTACGGCCTGTCCTCAGACCGCATGCGCTGGTTCTGGGACCAGCTAATGCAGGGCAGGGGGGATTCCTACGATCCGATAGCCGAGCCGCTGAACGCGGATTTGTCAGGTTTGCCGCCGCTTGCCTTGTTTGGGGCGGAATGTGATTGTCTTCTCGAAGACACGCTGGATTTCAGAGAGAATTGCAAACGGCAGGACCATCCCCACACCATGGATTTGTTGAAAGGCATGCCCCATGCGGTCATCCATCTTTGCTCGGTGCAGGATGCTGCACGCGAGGCGATGAATCTGCTGTCATCACGGTTACAAAAGCTGGTTTGATACTAAGGCCTTGAATATTGGATTGCTTGATCTGACATGCAGGTCATGAGAGCAGGGTTCGGGGCGTACAGGAGCATGAGATGAATCTGAGTGCGGATACCATGGCGGAACGTCGTCGCCTGACACGCAAGCTTTCCATGTGGCGTGTGCTGGCGGTTGTTGCCGGTTGCGTCGCTATAATTGGGTTAGCAGTTGGCCTGATTGGCCGCAGTAACCTGACAGGTTCCGGCCAGCATATCGCGCGGGTCACAGTCAGCGGTGTCATCACTGGAGACCGGGCTTCTCTGCGTTTGCTTGAAAATGTTGGAAAATCCAGCGCTGCAGGCGTTGTGCTAGTCATCGACAGCCCGGGCGGCACAGTTCCGGGATCAGAAGCCTTGCATGAGAGCATTCGGGCGCTGTCGACAAAGAAGCCTGTTGTGGCCGTGGTCAACAATCTCGCGGCTTCAGGTGGCTACATCGCTGCCATGGGGGCGGATCGTATCGTGGCGCGCCAGACATCATTGGTTGGCTCCATTGGCGTGCTTTTCCAGTTTCCCAATGTTTCGCAACTGCTGGACCGCGTAGGCGTCAAGGTGGAAACCGTGCGTTCTTCGCCTTTGAAAGCTGCGCCATCTGGCATTGAGCCAACCTCGCCAGAGGCGCGGGCAGCTGTCAATGCGCTGGTGCTGGAAAGCTATGACTGGTTCAAGGGCATGGTGAAAGAGCGCCGCACGCTGACAGATGCTGAACTGGCTGTTGTGGCTGATGGCCGCGTTTTCTCGGGCCGTCAGGCTGTTGGCCTGAAGCTGATTGACGAAGTGGGTGGCGAGAAAGAGGCCATCGCCTGGTTGGAGAAAGAGAAGAATCTCGCAAAGAACCTGCCCGTGCGTGAATGGCGCAAGCGTTCAGGCTTTGAGGAACTGGGGCTCTCTGGCACAGCAGCGCGGCTTGTCCGGGGCTTTGGATTCGAGCAACTTGCGGGATCGCTGGAACGATTTGGTGCAGGTGCAGAAATTCTGTCGCTTGACGGGTTGATTGCTGTTTGGCAACCTGCCATTGAAAACTGAAAGACTTCAATACGATAGATGCAACATACCAAAGCGGTGACACAATGATCAAATCCGAGCTGGTGTTGAAGATAGCCGAGCGCAATCCGCATCTCTATCACCGCGATATCGAGACCATCGTCAACACGCTGCTGATGACGATTACCGATGCGCTGAAAAACGGCGACCGTGTTGAGTTGCGCGGTTTTGGTGCCTTCTCTGCCAAGCAGCGCAA
The DNA here is from genome assembly GCA_051649305.1 of Beijerinckiaceae bacterium. GTDB lineage: Bacteria > Pseudomonadota > Alphaproteobacteria > Rhizobiales > Beijerinckiaceae > JADCCX01. The sequence goes on along the minus strand of JBOFGV010000095.1, from coordinate 22,315 downwards.
GGCCCGCCTTGGGCGCAACCCTCGTACAGGGGAAAAAGTGCAGGTTGAGCAAAAGCTCGCTCCCGCCTTTAAAACCGGCAAGGATCTTCGTTTGCGCCTGAACCGCCCACAAGCTGTCAAGAACGCCTGATATCAGGGCATTGATTGCATCAGTTTTTCTCTGGAGTGCTTATGCTGCGGTATCTTAAACTCCTGCTGATTATCCCACTTGGCATTGCCATCATTGGTTTGGCAGTGCTGAACCGTGGGGCAGTGAAGCTTGTTTATTGGCCGCAGCAACTTGGCGGAGAGTTTTCACTCAGTTTGCCTTTGTTTGTCTGCCTGATGCTGGCCCTCATGGTTGGCGTGGTGCTCGGCGGTATGGCCACATGGCTGGCGCAGGGCAGCCACAGGCGCGCGGAACGCCAGTACCGCAAGGAGGCTGAACGCCTGAAAGCCGAGGCTGATCGGCTGAAAGCCTTGCAGCCTGCCAGCGGAGAGATGATCCTTCCTGCGCTCAGGGCGCGGTAATGCGCGTTGTTTCTGCTGCAGAAATTGATGCGTCGCTTGATTTCCCCTCTCTGATCAATGCGCTGAAGGATGCGTTTGCCGGCACAGTCACTGTGCCCGTTCGACATCACCACACCATGGAGCGGCAAGGTGCGGCACCTGCTACCCATCTGCTCATGCCTGCCTGGACCAACAACGACGGTGTCAATTATCTCGGCACCAAGGTCGTCAATGTCTTTCCGGACAACGGGAAGAAGGGCCTGCCAAGCATTTACGGCACCTATCTTTTGATGTCCGGCGAAACCGGCGAAACGCTTGCCGCTATTGATGGCACACGCCTGACAGCCTGGCGGACGGCTGCTGCTTCAGCGCTTGCCGCCAGTTATCTGGCCCATACTGATGCTTCCCGCATGGTGATGATCGGGGCAGGGGCGCTAGCCCCCTTTCTGATCAGGGCGCATGCCAGCATACGGCCCATTCGGCATGTCACTTTATGGAACCAGAATCGTGCCAAGGCTGAAATTCTGGCGCAGTCGCTGCGCGCAGAACCAGAAACCTCCGCTCTTGAGATTGTTGTTGCCGATGCTCTGGAACCGGCCATTCGCGAAGCAGATATCATCTCTGCAGCCACGCTCTCTTCCGTGCCACTGGTGCTGGGGGATTGGCTGAAACCTGGCAGCCATGTCGATCTGGTCGGTGCTTTCAGTGCCGCTATGCGCGAAAGCGATGATACTTGCATGCGCAAGGCCAAAATTTTTGTCGATACCCGGGGCGGCGCCATGAAAGAAGGTGGTGATATCGTGCAGGCCATTGCTTCTGGCGCGATTTTAGCCGGTGATGTTCTGGGAGAACTAGCCGAGCTTTGCAGGGGAGATGTGCATTTCCAGCGTCAATCAAATGATGTAACGCTGTTTAAGTCTGTTGGAACGGCCATTGAGGATATCGCGGCGGCTATCCTTGTCTGGCAACGCATAAACAGAAGCTAGCTTAAGTCTTTTCAGGAGGCCATTTTGGCGCATGATCACGACCACTCCCATGCCGGTGGTCACCATCACGGACATAGCCATGGTCAGGATGCCGTCGCAGCAGCTGAGGCACATTGTGCTGCCCGTGGGCTGCGGCTGACTGATATGCGGCGTCAGGTGTTTGAGGCTTTGGCCCAGACGCCTCAGGCCATGGGCGCTTATGATCTGATTGATGCCTTGGCCAGTCAGGGCCATAAGCGTCTTGCCCCTATTTCGATCTATCGCGCGCTGGACTTTCTGCTCGAGGCGGGGCTTGCCCACAAGATCGAAAGCCGGAATGCTTTTGTGGCCTGCCCGCACCAGCACGGCACGCACGAAGTGGTTGTTTTCATGATCTGTGATGCCTGTGGACGGGTTGAGGAATCAACCTCGGATGCAGTGTCAAAGGCTTTGGCCAGCGTTGCCAGAGGCATGCAGTTTGCGCCTCGCGGACAGGTGATCGAGATGCATGGCCGGTGTGCTGGATGCGGCGACAGCGCTGTGATGACGGCCTGATGTCCGTTTCGGGCACAGAGGGCTACAGCGAACATGCTGAAGCCCTGATTCAGCAGTATGAAAGTGTGCCTTTTCAGGTTGCACACAGCGACAGATTGCATCTCTATCCCGCGCATCCTTCCCTTGTTCTGGATGTTGGTGCTGGCACTGGCCGGGATGCAGCGGCATTGGCGGCAATGGGGCATACTGTTGTTGCTGTGGAGCCAACGAAGGAACTGCGGGAATTTGGCAGCATGCGTCATGCCAGTCCGGCCATCACATGGCTGGATGATCACCTGCCTGCATTGCCTGCAACTGTGATGCTGGGTCAGTCTTTTGATCTGATTCTGCTGACGGCTGTCGTGATGCATCTCGATGTGAATGAAAGAAAAGCAGCATTCGCAGTTCTGGCCAGTCTGCTTGCACCGAAGGGACAGCTTGTCTTCTCATTGCGCTATGGCCCGGTGCCTGAAGGACGGGTGATGTTTGATGTGCCTGATTCTGAGATACAGGCGTTGGCGCATGCCAATGGCCTTGCCATTTCATACAGCGCAAAACCAAAAGACGTCTTTGATCGCGAAGGCGTCCATTGGATGGTCTATTCTCTCACCTCAAAAGCCTGAGAGCGATTGATCTCAATACTGCAAACCTCAGTATTGTAAGCGTGCGCCAAACAGCCAGATGTTGGATGAGATATTGTTGCCCACCACGTTGGACGTGCTGCGCTCGTGAGCGTAATTCGCGCGCAACACCAGATTGCGGTTCACGCTGTAGTCAAATCCGAAATTGGCCCGCAGTGTATCATCCCGACGGGTGATGCCGTTGAAATCGGCCCGCGCAAAGCTGGCACCTGTGTTGAACACAAGATTGCGCAGGAAAGCGTGGCTGAGTTCGGCGCTGAGACGACGGGTTACTGATCCCGATGAACCGGCCTGTGTGGTTTCCTCAAACTCTGTGGTGCCGCGCAGGCGCACTGTGGTCAGCGGTGATACAGCCCAGGCGAGCGAACCTTCAACCACCGGGCCGCGCAATTCGCGCAGGCGCTGGTCTTCAAAGCGGCGCAGGCCATAACCGGCCAGCACTTCACCTGTCAGCGTGCGGGTCAGCTCAAAGCTTGTTCCGGCCCGCAGCTGCATGCCATTCGAGTTGCGCTCAAAGCCTGAGCTGTCTGTGCGCGTGTCATACTGGCGCGTATCCACAAGCACTTCCGCAAACGGGATGATGCCGGGCGTGACTTCATAGCCGGTGCGTAGCCGCAGGCCATATTGCGTGAAGTTACGGTCCTTCTGCGAAAGCGTCTGGCCATTGCCAAGCTTGGCATCAGCAAAGTCCGAGCGATCCACAGAGGCACGGGCCGATACCGCAAGGCGATTGAACCGCTGCGTAATGCCGGTTGAAGCGCCGGTCTGATAGGTCAGCGGGCGGCCGGTTGCCGCGCCTGTCAGGTTGGTTGAGCCCGGCGTTTGCGTATCGAGCCTTCCCCGCAGCTCAAAGTCCAGCGCCGTGTCCTTTGATACATCGTGCCGATAGCCAAGGCGGGCCTGTACATCTGGCCTGTCCGCATTGGGGGCTGAAAAATACTTGCTGTAACCAGCCTTGAACTCAGCCACCGCCTCGTTGCTGGACCAGTCGGAGCGGGCGGTGAACCCAGCTTCTGTGCGTGAAAACGCCGAGCCTTTTTTGCGTTGTCCAGAGGCCGCACGTTCCGGGTTGGAATCATAGCCAAACTGCTGGTCAATTGTCGGCAGCACCAGAAAGCTGCCAGTGCGCAAACCAAGCGGCGCATAGGGATCAACAACCGAAGCCCGCACGCGGCGCGGTGTCAGAGGCGGCAGAAGACCTTGGTTGACCAGCTGCTCGCCGTTTGGATTGACCACGGCGGTGTTGACGGGCCGTTCCAGCGTGCGGAAATTCTGTTGCGGCGGGCGCCGTGCATCCAGCAGCAAGGGCGCGGTACCACGCTGATCATCTGCAGCGGCAGGTGCATTTCGCTGGGTTGCTGTGCGTCTGCGCACCGTGCGTTGCCGCAAGGGGCGCGCGCTATCTGCCCTTGTACCAGTTGGCGTCACCAATGGCTGATTCCGCTCACGCTCCGAGGCTGTGCGGCCAATCCGTGCGATGGGGTCTTCATCCACAGTTCCGCGCAGGCTTTGCGCATGCGCCTGCGATGCCACAAGCATGGTGCCAGCAAGCAGAAGAGCGCCAAAACTGTTTGATGCCTTGGTTTTCACACCCGTAATTGCCTTTTTCACCCTTTTCATCCTTTCAAAGGGGTAAAGGCTTATGGTTAACGGAGGGTTAGAATTCCCGGCTTCAGCATCAATCGCGGTGGCCAAGGTGCATTTCCGCTTGTCCTGCGTGCTGCTTTGTGCTTTTAGACGCGTCAGGAATTCAGGAAACGCGCCGGCTTGGCGCGCTTTTTGTTCGCACCAATACCATTCGACGAGACTGAAAATGAAGATTCGCAACTCTCTCAAGTCGCTGATGAAGCGCCACCGTGATAACCAGCTCGTGCGTCGCAAGGGCCGTGTTTTCATCATCAACAAGACTCAGAAGCGCTTCAAGGCGCGTCAGGGCTGATTTTTGCGGCTTGAAATGACTTCGCAGCATTTCGCCGGATAAAAACCTGATCACTTTTTACGTGACCCTTTGACCTCACGCGCAAGGAACGATAGCTTCGTTCCATGCGCGTTTTGACGTTTGTAACAACCACACTGCTGACAGCCATTCTTTGCGGACCTTTAGAGGCCCAGCAGCCGCGGCAGCAGCCTGCGCCGCCTGCTCCTGCTGCGCCGCAGGAGCCGCAGCGCCGTTCCCCCGATGTCCGCCATCAATCCCGCGTTGACCAACTGTTCGAGCGCCTGGCCGCATCGCGCAACGAGGCGGAGGCGGAAGGCTTTTCCGAGCAGATCAACCGTGTCTGGGCCCGCTCTGGCAGTGACACATTGGACCTGCTGCTGGACCGCTCCAAACAGGCGCTGGCAGGCAAAGACGCTGTGCTGGCGCTGGACCTCATTGATTCTATTCTCGCCCTGAAGCCGGATTGGCCAGAGGCCTACAACCGCCGCGCCGCTATCCATTTCCAGCGCAAGGACATGGATGCCGCGATGCGGGACCTCCGCCAGACACTGGCGCTTGAGCCGCGCCACTTTCAGGCGCTGGCCGGCATCGGCATGATTTTCCAGCAGGGCGGCAACACAAAACAGGCGCTAGCGGCGTTCCGCGAGGCGCTGAAGATCAATCCGCATCTCAAGGGTGTCAAACAATCCGCCGAGAAAATGGCGGTGGACCACGACGGCCAAAACATCTGACGGGTGTTCCCGTTGATCAAGCGACGGGAGGCAGGCGATGCAACGCGACAATCTGATCCTGAAGGTGTCTTCAGGGCGTTGGTTTCGATGGCAACTGCCGGTTTGTTTGGCCCTTTTCCTCGCGCTTTTCGCCATCGCAGACCGCACCCAGGCCCGCAACGGCCCAAACGAGGTTGATCTCGAACTGGTGCTGGCTGTGGATGTCTCCTATTCCATGGATATCGAGGAGCAGCGTCTGCAGCGCGAGGGCTATATCAAGGCGTTGACCTCGCCCGAGGTGCTGAACGCCATCCGGCAGGGTGCCGTGGGCAAGATTGCGGTGTCATACTTTGAATGGGCAGGCGCAGGCTTCCAGCGCATCATTGTGCCCTGGCAGGTGATTGACGGACCGGAAACCGCTGATGCCTTTGTCGCCAAGCTCGCCGCAGCGCCGATTTCACGCTGGTACAGAACCTCCGTTTCAGGGGCCATCCAGTTCGGGCAGGAGATGTTTGAAAACAACGGCTTTGATGCCGTAAGGCGCGTCATGGATATCTCCGGCGACGGGCCGAACAACCACGGACTTCTGGTGGAAACCGCCCGCGACCGCGCCCTCAAGGCCGGCATTGTCATCAATGGCCTGCCAATCATGATCAACAATGGCCGACGCTCCGTGTTCGATATGAGCGATCTCGATGACTATTACACCGACTGCGTCATCGGAGGGCCGGGCTCATTCATGATTGCGATCACCGGGCGCGACCAGTTTGTGGCAGCCACCCGCACCAAGATCCTGCGCGAGATCGCCGATGCCCCCACCATCCTGCCCGATGGCGTGCGGGTTGTGCCGGTCAACTCAACGCCCGAGCGCCCCAAGGTGAACTGCCGCATTGGTGAGCGGCAGTGGGAGGAGAGGTATCGGAACTAAGGGGGTGGGGAGATGTATGTATAGATATCTGAATTAAACGCGTGATCACCGTACTTCGCAGTTTCCGACATGCACGATCATGCCGCAACGGGTAAGCCTCTCTTTGCAAGACTGTACAAGGCCTCATAATTCTGAAACAAAGATTGTAAAAGTTAGTGATCCTCGTCTTTGGGGCTGTCCATGTCACTTGGTCATTCTGCTGATTTTTCACCAAGCACGGCTGGCCATGCAGAGCCACTCAGTGATGCATGGGTGCATGATGTGTACCGGTGCGCCATGGATGAGTTGCCATGGGAGGCGGTGCTTCGTCCGCTCGTCAAAGCCCTGAATGCAGAGTGCGCAGGAGTTTTAAAACACTCCATTGCGCCTGTGACTGTTGAACTTCTGGCCAAGTTCAATGTGGAGCCGGACACCGAGCAGGCCTATCTGCAGCACTATGTTTATGAAAACCCGATGATCAGTTGCCTCTCAGCCATGCCCCTTGGCTATGTCACGACAGGGTCTGGTGCTGTTGACGAACGTTATTACTTTGACAGCAAATTCTACACAGACTGGCAGAAGCCTTCCGGCTACAGCGACAACATGGTCATCTCCTTGGCCCGCAGGCAAGGCCAGTTCGTCTCACTGTTTATTCCACGGCACTTTGATAATGGCGTTTACCCGCGCGAGGCCACGAGCATCATCGTGCCTTACATGCCGCACCTCGTGCGCGCTTTCAACATCTGGCTGCGCATCAACATGGCAGAGGCGCAGAACGGCTGGGTGACAGAAGCCTTCGACCAGATGGCGCAGGGCCTGATGATTTTGGGACAGGACCGTATCATCCTCTATGCCAACAAAGGCGGGGAGCGCGTGCTGGCCGCCAACGGACCCTTGCAGCGCGTCAACTTTCGCTTGCGTGCTGTGCAGGATGAGATAGCTGACAAACTTGATGCCATTTTGCGGTTGTTTGAAACCGGGCAAGCCGATGAAACTGCAGAGTATGCCCTGGCCATTCCCCGCAGCAACGGCCAGTCCCCGTTGTTTGTGCGGGTGCAGCCTCCCATAGGCGTGCGCCCGGGCCAGAAGAGCTTTGGCATGCCTATGGCGACGGCCTTCCTGCATGTGGTGGATCCTGATGAGCGCACAGCGCTTAACCTCAAGCCCTTCGCTGAAGGTTACCGGCTGACCTCAGCCGAACTGCGGTTTGTTGAGGCTCTCATGCGCACAGAGTCGATTGTGGAGGCCGCAAGGGTTGTAGGCATCACGGAGGCGACGGCCCGCTTCCACATGCAGCATGTCTATTCCAAGACAGGGGCAACCAGTCTGGCCGCCCTGCTGGCGCAGGTCTATCGCAGCGCCTTGCCATAGGCGGACCATTGTCATTGCAGGCGACCTGTAGTGAAGCCAAATCGTACGCTATGATTTGACTGCCAGTCTTTCTGCAAAAATCCCCAAATATAACAAAATATGACAACCGACCCTATCGGTTCCGATGGCGCGGAAGCTGTTTCCATAGGTCTAATGTCTGAGAACAGGGGATGCTTGGGTCGTGTGATGCATCCAATTCGAGGGAGGCAGACATGCCAAATTCCGTTCCGACACTGATAAACCTCACCAGCAACACCACATTTGAGGAACAGTTGGTAAATGCCGGGCCGCAACTCATCGACCCCTCCATTACGTTCATTGATATAGATGGTATCTTTACGGCCGGGCAACTGGTGGTGAGTGGTGCCTTGGTTGAAGATACGATTGGCATCCGCAATCAAGGCATAGCGGCAGGACAAATTGGCGTATCTGGCGGTAACGTCACTTTTGGTGGAACGATTTTTGCGTCCTTTACGGGTGGCGCAGCAGGTGCGGTGTTACGGGTCACGTTCAATGCTAGCGCCACCACAGCGGCGATTGATGCGCTCGTGCAGAACCTTACCTATGCCAATTCTTCCAACGCACCAACAGCGTCGCGCGATCTTTACCTGAGCATCAGCGATGCTGCAGGCGCAGCGGCACAGGCACCGCTGGTTTTTGCCGAACAGACAGGTGTCTCCAGTCCCTTCACTGGCATTGATATCGGGGCAGACAGTGCCACCACTTTTGCCGATCTTGATGGTGATGGTGACCAGGATATGCTGGTTGGTGAAGCGGACGGAACGCTACGCTACTTCAGGAATACAGGCACAGCAGTTGCCCCTACTTTCACTGAACAGGTTGGTGTTGCAAACCCGTTTAACGGGATTGATGTGGATTTTGATAGCGCACCGATCTTCGCCGATTTGGACAGCGATGGTGATCTTGACGTTTTTGTTGGTGAAACGAGTGGAACCATCAATTACTACCGCAATACAGGCACAGCAATCGCCCCCGCTTTTACCGAGCAGGTTGGTGCTGCAAACCCGTTCAATGGTTTTGACGTTGGTTCAAGCAGCAGTCCTGCCTTTGTTGATGTGGATGGGGATGGTGACCTTGATGCCTTCATTGGGGAAACCGATGGTATCATCAACTATTTCAGAAACACAGGTACAGCTGTCGCGCCTGTTTTCACGATACAAACAGGCGTTGCCAATCCGTTCAACGGCGTGGATATTGGCAACAAAAGTACCCTGACTTTTGGTGATATCGATGATGATGGCGATCAGGATGCTTTCTTCGGAAATCAGAATGGTTCTATCATATATTACCTCAACACAGGCACAGCGACTTCACCTGTGTTTGCAGAACAAGTAGCGGGATCCAACCCATTTAATGGGGTAACTGTTGGTTCTGAGAGCACCCCTACATTGGTCGATATCGACGGAGACCGTGATCTTGATCTCGTAATCGGGGAAGGCGACGGTACAATCAATTATTTCCGCAACAACACGCCTCCGCCCTCAACACAGCAATTCGTCGCGGTGAGCGGCGCAAGCAATCCCTTGAGTGTGGTGGCGGTGGGCCAAAACACCATACCTGCCTTCGTTGATATTGATGGTGATGGGGATCTCGATGCTTTCATTGGCCAAAATCAAGCTGGCGACACCAACTTCTTCCGCAACACGGGAACTGCGCTTGCCCCTGTCTTCGTTTTGCAATCGAATGCAAACAACCCCTTAAAAGACGCCACTCTCAATATTACAACATCTGCCGCCCCCACATTCGTTGATATCGACGGCGATGGTGATCAGGATGCTTTCATTGGCAAAAACGACGGCAGTATTGGTTTTTTCCGCAACACGGGCACAGCGCTTGCGCCTGTGTTTGCGGAGCAAACCGGTGTGGGCAATCCGCTCAATTTAATTGATATTGGCGATCTTGCAAATCCGAGCTTCGTTGATATCGATGGTGATGGCGATCAGGACGCTTTCATTGGCGATTTCGATGGCAAAATCGATTTCTTGCGTAATATTGGTACAGCGCTTGCGCCTGTGTTTACGGAGCAAGCCGGTGCGCTCAATCCGTTCAATACAGTAGATATCGGGTTTCGTTCCTCCCCCCGCTTTGTTGATGTCGATGGCGATGGTGATCAGGATGCTGTGATCGGTGAAGTAGATGGCGTCATCAATTTCTTTCTCAACACAGGTACAGCACTTGCACCTGTCTTCACACTGCAAACCGGCGCAAACAATCCGTTCAATGCAATTAACATTGGTAATAGCAGCGTTCCCACTTTCGCCGACATTGATGGCGATGGCGATCAGGATGCCTTTGTTGGCGAATTCGATGGCGATATCAATTTCTTCCGCAACACAGGCGGCAGTTTCAAGCTGACCGTCAATGTGACGGCCCAGAATGAATCACCCTACACAGAAGGGAATGATGTTATTGATCTTAACACCTTTAATCGTTCAAATTTCCATTTGCCCGATCTCTTTTCGTCGCTGGGTGGCAATGACACGATTACGCTGTCCAACACCTTCACTCTTGGAATTTCCTTTAGGGGCGGCGCGGGCAATGATGTCATCATTGGAGGCACAATGTTCGATTTCATTCAAGGCGGTGATGACGATGACACTTTGGTCGGCGGGCTTGGATTCGATACGCTCGACGGTGGTGCTGGCAATGATATCCTTATTGGAGGCCTAGGAAACGATTCCTTCGTTGTTGATAGCAATCTCGACGGAATCGTGGAGGTTTCTGGCGAGGGAATGGATACAGTCTTCACAACCGCAGACTTTACCCAACTTGACGCTGGCAATACCCTCGAAAACATGACCTACATAGGGACTTCCGGTGGCACACTTTTTGGAAACTCGCTTGCCAATTTTATGACTGGTGGGAGTGGTTCAGACAACCTCAATGGTCTCTTTGGCGTAGATAGCCTCTTTGGCGCAAACGGCGACGACTTCTTCTACATCGATGAGCAGGATTTCATGGATGGTGGAGCTGGCTTTGACGCGGTTTACATTCAGACCACGGTTGGCACCGCAGTCAATCTCTTCGCGTCACAGGTAGAATTTGCTGTAGGCTTCACTGGCAACGACACCCTTAATGGCTCCAGTTCAACCGTGAGTGTCGCCCTGCTTGGGGGCGACGGAGCAGACGTCCTGCGTGGCGGCTCTGGCAATGATTTTCTCTACTTCGACAGTTTTGACACTGTTGTGGATGCAGGCGGCGGCAACAATGATGTTGTTGTGGTCTTCAATGACAACAACGGCGTGACGCTTGATATCACAGCTGCCAATGCAGAGTATGTCATTGGCGGCAACGGCAACGATGTGCTGAACGCTACAGGCAGCGCAAATGCTGTTGTCATTCAGGGCGGGTCAGGGGCTGACACGATCACAGGCGGCAATGGCGATGATTTTTTCTACGGCGATGCAGGCGCAGATATCTTCCGCGTGACCCTCAATTCAAAGATTGATGCTATCCTCGATTTTGTTGATACCGGTGGTGTGGCAGACGACAGGATCAATGTCAGTGCGCTTGGTGCGAGCTTCAATACGATCGCAGAAATCCTTGCGGCGACGACGGAAACCTCAGGCACCTCCGTGATCAATTTTGGCGGGGGCAACCAGCTTCTGCTTTTCCAGATTGCGAAGGCGAGCCTGACAGGGGACGATTTTATTTTCTAGTGAACGTCTCCACAAACTCGAGACTGCCCCAGTCACGTCAATCCCCCCTCCATGCGTTGCCTTTTCAGCAACTCGACAGCAGCGCTGAAGCCATATACGTCAGCGCCATGTTATTACGCCCCAACACCATCGGCATGACAGCAGTGCTTGCGCTGCTGACCTCCATAGGCCCGCTTTCAACCGATCTCTATCTGCCCTCCCTGCCATCCATGGAAAGGGCGCTGGGCACGAGTGCTGCCAATGTGCAGCTAACGCTCTCGGTCTATCTCTTTGGCTTTGCCTTCGGGCAGATTTTCTATGGCCCGGTGTCAGACCGGATAGGGCGCAAGCCGACGGTTCTCACAGGCTTGCTGCTTTATTGTTTGGCCAGCGCGGTCTGTGCCCTGTCCACCTCCATCGATATGCTGATTGCCGCGCGCTTCCTGCAGGCGCTGGGGGCGGCGGGGCCTATCGTGCTGGGCCGGGCGATGGTGCGGGATATGTATGAAGGCCCGCGCGCAGGGCAGGAACTTTCCCGCATGGGTATGATCATGGGGCTCGTGCCTGCCATCGCGCCGGTGATCGGCGGCGTGCTGGAACCTCTGTTTGGCTGGCGTTCCAATTTCTGGGCCGTGCTGACGGCGGGTGCCGCGCTGGCATTGATCGTGTTTTTCATGATGCCTGAAACGCTGCGGGAAAGACGCCCGGAGCCGATTTCAATCATGGGCATTTTCCGTGGTTTTGGGGTGCTGCTGCGCCACAAGGGCTACCGTGTTTATGTGCTGCTGGCGGGCTTCACCTATGCAGGCCTCTTCTGCTTCATTTCAGGCTCATCCTTTGTGTTGCAGAAGGTCTACGGCCTGTCTCCGCTGCATTTCGGGCTTGGCTTCGCGTTCTGTGTTCTCGGCTTCATCTCAGGCACCATCGTGGCGCAAAAAATTGTGCTGCGCGTGGGCATGGACCGCACCATTGGATACGGCGTCCTTTGCCTCGCAACCGGCGGCCTCACCATGTTGGTGCTGATGCTCATCGGCACGGGGCATATGCTGGAGGTGCTTATCCCGATGACACTCTATACGGCAGGCGTTGGGCTTGTGCTGCCGCAGGTGAACGCCAGCTCCATGATGCCATTCCCGGACAGGGCAGGGGCGGCTTCATCCCTTCAGGGGCTTATCCAGATGTCGTTTGCGGCTGTTGTCGGCGCAGTGCTGGGGGCTACCCTCCATCTCTCAGCGCTGCTGCTGCCCATCGCCATCACGGCCATGGGCATGGGCGCGCTGGTGCTGTTTCAGATGACGAAGAACGAGAGATTGCAGTAAATCAAGCGCCCGCGCCGGGATAACGCTTGGCCAATTCGCCCATGCGGCGCTCGTTATGGTCGAGAATGCAAACCCTCTGCTCTTCCGCTACACGGTTTTTCGCGGTGGTTTCAAACGGTGTCATATCCTGACATTCGCCGTTGCGAAACCGGATCCAGAGAGACTGGCTGTCTTCAAGGGCTTTCTTCCAGCGTGTAATCTGCGCCTTGGGCATGCCGGTTGTGCGGTCAATGACAGCAGCAATGGCGGAGACACGGTCACGCATGGTGCGGTCGCTGTCTTCCTGCGCTTTCCTCAGGCATTCTGTATAGTCGCGCGGTTGCATCTTGCGGGCATCGCACAGGCTGTCGGCAATTCGTGCAGGAGCTTGCCCATAGGCAGCCGATGACACAATCAGGCTCGCGCCGACGAACAAACACCGCAACTGAATTTGCATAACTGGCCCCATAAACTCCGCCCAATTGCCTATAGATTGCGTAAAGGCCAATTGCAAAGCCTCTGTTATAATCTGCAATATGAACAGAGACTGTCAGCCGGTGGCTCAACACGGCTTGTCCTCCTGAGATAATTTCGTATCCTGTTGATGAAGATAATGCAGGAGTTCCCCTTGGCCCGTGAAGATGATGACCGCCCCGTCAAGCCACCTGTTCATGCCATTGGACAGGATCTCTCGCTGTTGTCTGTGTTCGAACTGCAAGAGCGCATCGGCATGCTGAAAGCCGAAGTGGCGCGACTGGAACTTGCGGCTTCATCCAAGGATGCTGCCAAGAACGCGGCTGATGCCTTTTTCAAAAAGGGATAGGCGCTGTGGTTTCGCGCATGACGTCCGCTGGCTTCCTCGCAAGCCAGGCATCGCGGCTGTTCTCGATGAACCTGCAGAATGCCCTGCGTCCGCTTGGCCTTGCGCCAGCGCAGTTCATGGTGCTGATTGATCTGGCGGATGGCAGCAGACGCACCCAGCGCGATCTGGCCGAGCGGCTGGATGTCGAGCAACCAACCATGGCCAACACATTGGCCCGCATGGAGCGGGATAGGCTGATTCTGCGTGTAGCTGACGAGCGAGACAGGCGTGTTGTGCATATCACGGCCACGCCAAAGGCCCATGCGCTTTATCGCGAAGCGGCAAAAGCGGTTCAATCCGTCAACGAGCGCGCAACGCAGGGCATGACCACAGAAGAAAGACTGCGGTTCTTGGGAACTTTGGCCAGAATGATCGAGAATCTGCGCGTTTAGCCAGAGAATTTGTCTTTAGCAGACATCATGCCCGGCCTCCGTTGTGCCGGTAAAGCGCCCCATTTCAGGCTCATTTTCAGACACACTGCGCCTCAAATCCGGTGCGGGTGCTTTGCGCCTGTGCGTGTTATCCCCAAAGGAGAACAAGCCTATGCTCGATTATTTTCGATTTGGAATTGAGGAAGAATATTTCGTCTCCAACAAGGCAACGCGGCTCACGCCGAGAAATGTACCAAAGCGTTTTCATAACGATCTGAGCCGCGTCTTGCCCGATGCACTGCGGGCTGAAATGCTGCAATCGCAGATAGAAGTTGCCACCCCACCCTCCCACGACATGGGGGCAGCAAAGGAATTGCTGGCAGGATATCGCCGTCTGCTGGCAGCTGTTGGTGATGACCATGATCTGCTCGTCAGCGCTTCAGGCACGCATCCTCTGGCCCGTTGGGATATCCAGCGCGCCAACAACAAGACGCGCTACAATCTCTTGATGCATGAGTTGCAGATGCTGGGTGCCAGAAACATCGTCTGCGGTTTGCATGTGCATGTGTCTGTGCCTGATCCCGCAGGCCGTGTTGAACTGATGCGTCGCCTGACGCCTTACCTGCCATTCTTTCTGGCGCTCTCCACATCCTCGCCCTACTGGCAGGCCCGGCGCACCGGCCTGATGGGCTATCGTCTCGCGGCGTATGATGAACTTCCACGCACGGGCATCCCGGAGCTTTTTCGCGATCATGCGGACTATCAGAGCTATGTCGATGCGCTGGTGCAGTCCCGCGCCATTCCCGATGAGAGCTATATCTGGTGGGCCATCCGGCCATCGGCAAAATACCCAACACTTGAACTGCGGATTGCCGACAGCTGCACCCGCGTTGAGCACACCATTGCCATTGCAGCACTCTATCGCTGCCTTGTGCGCCATCTGGTGCGGGAGGAGGCGCTCAACCGCGACATTGGCGCGGCTGACAGGGCCATTGCGGTTGAGAATAAATGGATCGCGCAGCGCCACGGCATCCATGGTGCCTTCATTGATGCTGCTACAAAAACAGTGCGCCCGCTGGCGGATATCATTGCTGAAATGATTGATATGGTCATGCCAGATGCTGTGGCTCTGGACTGCGTCGCAGAGCTTGAAACAGCGCGTGATATTCTGAGTTTTGGCACCAGCGCCGATCAGCAGATCGCGCTGGAAACCGATGCACGCGGTCGCGGGCTGACCAATGAAGAAGCGCTGCGCAGCGTTGTCGACTGGCTGGCCACAACCACGCGTGGTCTTGGTTCGCCTGCTGTGCCAACGATTCACTAAAGTGTTGCTGAAGTGTGACTCATTGGCAGGAATGCCGCACATGCATAGACCTTGCCGGTCTGTGTGTGCGATAAAGCAGCTTGGTAATGAGGTTAAACAGCTTTGAAAGCGGGATTTTCTCATCTTCTGGTCGCAGCAATGGCACTTTCGCTCACAAGCGGAGGTGTTTTTGCGCAGGGCTTTACTCCGGTAGCGCCGGCTCCGCAGTCCGGCTCTTTCGGTCAGCCGTTGCCGCCAGCACCGCCAGCTGTTTCAACTGATGTTGCACCAACAGGCGCAGAACCTGCCCAGCCTGCCAGACGTGTTGCCCGCAAGAAGCGACCACCCGCACCCGTGCGCGCAACCGCCTTGCCAAAGGACAGCCGCCCGACATTCACGGCTCAGTCCGTTGAATCTACAGAAGCTGCTGTCGCCCGCTACCGCCGCATTGTGGCTGATGGCGGCTGGGGCCGCGTTTCTCCGGGCAATGCTGCCCAAATCCGCGAACGTCTCTCCATCGAGGGCGATCTGCGCGCCGGTGAGACAGCCGTGCGCGAAGGCGTGCGCCGTTTTCAGATCCGCCACGGATTGCGCGACACTGGCGTTGTGGCCGGCGCAACGCTGACAGCCATGAACGTGCCTGCCCAGACACGCCTGCGCCAGCTTGAAGCCAGCCTTGGCCGCATGCGCGCCTCAAGCTTTGGCTTTGGTGAGCGCTACGTTGTGGTCAATATTCCTGCTGCTGCCGTTGAAGCGATCGAGAGCGGGGAAGTCCGCCGTCGCTATGTCGCGATTGTCGGCAAGGCAGACCGTGCATCACCGCCGGTTGAAACGCGCATCACCAGCGTGAACTTCAACCCGACATGGACCGTGCCCACCTCGATCATCAAGAAGGATATCATCCCGAAGATGCAGAAGGATCCGGGCTATTTGACCCGGTCCAAGATCCGCATTCTCGATGGCCGCGGCAAGGAGATCAATCCACGCTCGATTGACTGGTCCACTGAGCGTGCAGCCAACTACACGCTCCGTCAGGACCCCGGCACAGGAAACTCTCTGGGCCAGATCAAGATTGATATGCCGAACCATCTGGCCGTCTACATGCATGATACGCCGTCCAAGGGGCTTTTTGCTGCAGATAACCGCTTCCACTCCTCTGGCTGTGTGCGCGTAGACGGTGTGCGTGATCTTGCCACCTGGCTGCTCGCTTCCGGCAACAACTGGGACCGCAACGCCACGGATGAAGCCATAGCAGAAGGCGAGCGCAGGGATGTGCGCCTGTCGCGCGCCGTGCCGGTTGCGTGGACCTATTACACAGGCTACGGCATGCCAGACGGCACAGCGCATTTCAGAACAGATATCTACGATCTTGATTCCAAGGGTGGCGGGCAGCCGATAGCCATCCGCTCGGCACCGCGTCAGCCACAACAGGGTGAAATGCCATCACAGGCAACCGGTGGGTTTGAGCCAGCCCCCGTGCCGGTAGAAGCGCCGCAGCGCAGTTTTTGGGATCTTTTCCGCCCGCAGTAACTGATTTTGCGGCAAACGGCGGGGCAGGCCACACTGGCAGCCTTTTTTTGCCAGCAAATAGACATATTTCAGGTCGATTTAGGCAATGTACTGATTCGGGGCTTGACTATGCATCACGATCTTCAAAAATCTGGCATCCAGCATCTTGTCGTTGCAGCCATTGTGACGATTGCCACAATCCTTGCCTTCATTCCGCTCGCGCGCGGCTTGTCCTGAGCTTTTGACCCTCTGTTTTGTGCAGAATTCCGCGCCTTCAACGCAATTAACCATCAACCTTAAACTCGCCTTAAAGTGATATCAGGCATTTTCAGTATCAGGATAATGAATTCCTGTCAGAGAGCCTGAAGCACTATGGCGCGCGCCCGGAATAAAAATCGCATTGAGCCACGCTTTGATGGCGAAGGTCGCGATTCTGCGCGCCGCGATGATTTTGATATGCATGACGATGATCGTCCCGCACCACGCCGTGACCGCCGCTCGTTTGGCCGGGGCCGCTCAGGCAGCAGACGGCAGGGGCGTTCGTTCTTCGGACGGTTGTTCTACTGGGGTTTCACGCTTGGCGTCTGGGCCTTCATCGGCCTGCTGGGGTTCTTTGCCTACCACGCGATGAAGCTGCCGCCGATTGACCAGTTGGCGGTTCCCAAGCGCCCGCCCAACATCGCCATTCTGGCGAGTGATGGCACCTTGATCGCGAACCGGGGCGAAACCGGGGGCAGCACTGTCACCATCAAGGAACTGCCGCGCTATCTGCCGCAGGCTTTTGTCTCCATTGAAGACAGGCGCTTTTACAGCCACTTCGGCATTGACCCCATCGGCATTTCCCGCGCCATCATGCGCAACATCACCGGCGGCAGATTGTCGGAAGGTGGCTCCACGCTGACCCAGCAGTTGGCGAAGAACCTGTTCCTCACACAGGAGCGCACGGCATCCCGCAAGGTGCAGGAGGCGATTCTCGCCCTTTGGCTGGAGCGCAACTTCAGCAAGGACCAGATCCTCGAACTTTACATGAATCGGGTTTATTTCGGTTCGGGTGCCTACGGTGTTGAAGCGGCTTCCCAGAAATACTTTGGTAAGTCAGCGCGCTCTGTCACGGTTGCGGAAGCCGCTGTGCTTGGCGGCCTCGTGCAGGCTCCCTCACGTCTTGCCCCCAACCGCAACCCTGAAGGGGCAGCCGAGCGTGCGGCCCTCGTGATTTCAGCGATGGTGCGCGATGGGGCAATCAAGGATGCCGATGCCAAGGTGGCCCTTGGTGCGCCAGCAAGATCACGCCGCCAGGCGGGCGCAGGCTCCATGAACTATGCCGCAGACTGGGTGATGGACGTGCTTGATGATTTCATCGGCTCTGTTGAGCAGGATATCATCGTCACCACAACCATTGATCCCGCGATGCAGAAATTGGCTGAGGCTGCGCTGGTCAGCGAGCTCGACAGCAAGGGCAGCAAGCTTGATATCGAGCAGGGTGCCATTGTCTCCATGACACCGGAAGGCGCTGTTCGTGCGATGGTTGGTGGGCGCAACTACAGCGAAAGCCAGTTTAACCGCGCGGTAGCAGCCAAGCGCCAGCCCGGTTCTGCTTTCAAGCCGTTTGTCTATCTTACAGCGATCGAGCGCGGGTTTACGCCTGAATCACCACTTCTTGATGCTCCAATCAACATCAAGGGTTGGAAGCCAGAGAACTATACACGTGAGTTCTTTGGCGAAGTGCCAATGCAGAAAGCCTTGGCGCACTCGCTCAACACACCTGTTGTGCGCATGATTCAGGAAGTGGGACCACGCAGCGTCGTGCGCACTGCGCAGGGGCTCGGCATTTCATCGCCGTTGCAGGCCTTGCCATCGCTCGCCCTTGGCACATCAGAAGTGACACCGCTGGAACTGACCGCCGCCTATGCTGCCTTTGCCAATGGCGGCACTGCCGTCATTCCCCACGCCATTGTTCAGGTGAAAACCGCGTCTGGCAAGGTGATCTACACCCGCCAGAACCGCAATCTCGGCCGCACCATGACGCTGGAGCAGGCGGGCATGATGAACCAGATGCTGCGCGAAACACTTGTATCGGGCACAGCCAAAAAAGCTGATCTTCCCGGTTGGCCTGCGGCGGGTAAAACCGGCACAACGCAGGATCACAGGGATGCCTGGTTTGTTGGATATACCGGTCATCTCGTCACGGCTGTCTGGCTTGGCAATGATGACGGCGAGGAAATGAAGAAGGTCACCGGCTCCGGTCCGCCTGTCGATATCTGGCAACGGTTCATGAAAGAAGCGCATGCCAATATTGCTGTCGCAGGATTGCCCGGATTGGGATGGCGCGGCGCTGGTAGCATCATACCTTCAACTGGCCCCATACTCCCGCCCGGCTCGGTGGGTACCCCACAGAATGCACCAGTGCGGGCTGCACAGCGCCCTGCTACACCTGCTGCCCCGGCTGATGGTGATGCAAGCCCCCTGCGGTTCAACCAGCAAAATCAGGGGCCATCCAAAGACGAGCGCACGCTGCTGCAGCGCCTGATTGGTGGCTGATGCCTTACTGCTTGGCCGCACTGCCAAGCATATGGCTGCCTATGCGCCGCATGAAATCCCCCAGCTGTTCGCATTCCTCCGCAGCCAGCGCCAGCATCATGTTTTCAATGACCCGGGAATGTGCCGCTAGCGCCTGACGGGTCAGCACCTTGCCTTCTTCTGACAATTGCAGGCGGCGCACGCGCTTGTCTTTGCTGTCGGCAACCCGCAGCACCAGGCCGCGCTTTTCCAGTTCCGGCAAAAGCATGGATAGGTTGGAACGCCCGACCAGCAACCGGTTGGCGAGATCCTGCTGTGTCAAATCCGGATAGCGGTAGATGTTCGCCAGAATGTCATAATGCGGCAGTTTAAGACCAAGCGGAGCAAGCGCGTTGCCCATGGCTTTCTCGACCAAGGCATGAACCTTGGCAACGGCAACCCAGTTGCGAAAGCGCGGCATATCCCATGGCACATCAAACTGTGCTTCGGTTGCCATATCCGGTTTCAGAGCGTTACCCACAAATGGTCCTTGTAAATGTTCAAGATTGAACATATATGTTCATCATTGAACTAATGCGAGGTCAAAGAATGTCACATCAAGCGCTCAAGGTCATTCGTCCATTTGTCAAGATTGGCTCTGCCATTGCGCCAAAAATGACCGGGAATGCGGCCTTCCGACTCTTCTGTACGCCTCCCAAAGCTAAAGTAGACGAAAAGCAGCGCAAGATGACAGAGCGGGCCGAAGCACGTCTGGCAGCGTCCGAGCGTGCCCGGGTGCCTTTTGAGGGCGGAGAGGTGGAGACCTATCTCTTCAGAACCGGCGAGGCGCAGATACGTGGCACAATCCTGCTGGTGCATGGCTGGACCGGGCAGGCGGCTTTTATGTCGGCCTTTGTTGAACCTTTGACATCAGCTGGCTTTGATGTGCTGGCGCTAGACATGCCAGCCCATGGCAAGTCCAGCGGCAAGCACCTTCATGTGCCCTTGGGTGTGGCTGCCCTGCATGCTGTGCGTGAACGTTTTGGCCCATGGTATGCCATCGTCGCCCATTCATTCGGAGGTGCAGTGGCCACTTCTTTTGTGGCAGGTGCTGTGGAAGGATTCCCGTCAGTCTGGCTGGATCGGCTGGTGCTGATTGCGACGCCGTCATCCATGCCAGCGCTGTTCCGCTGGTTTGGCGATACAGTCGGCTTGTCAGAGCGGGGACATGCACATTTCAACGCCAATGTGATGCGCCTTGCTGGTCGGGCTCTTGACACTTTTGAAGGAGAGCACCTTCTGCGCTCAGCAAAGGTCAAAACGCTGGTGCTGCATGCGCCCGATGACAAGGAAGTGGCTTTCTCCAGTGCCGAAACACTGGCAAAAGCCGGAACCTTTGTGACCATGCAGCCTATGCCGGGGCTTGGCCACAGGCGCATCCTCTATGCGCCAACAACGGTGGCTGCAGTCACGGCTTTCATGCAGGCGGCGTGAAGCAAAGACTTGCTAACCACAGTTATGAAAACTCGCGCATGATTCACCTCTGTTGAAGCCTGATGCATCACAATGCACCGGTTTTGTAAGGTGCGTATCATGCGTAAATCCGGCTTGGCAGTTACGGCGGCATTCTCCGCTGTTTTTACGATTGGCGTTGGCACAGCGCAGGCGCGCGAGCGGGTGCTGTTCTCGGGCCCTCATCACGCCGGTGAAATTGTCGTCCGCCAGAGCGAGCGCAAGCTCTATCTCGTGCTGGGAGATGGCACCGCCTTGCGCTACCGCGTGGCCGTCGGCAAGGCAGGCAAGCAATGGTCTGGCCGCACCGCCATCGTCGCCAAGTATCATCAGGTCGCCTGGTCCCCGCCGCGCTCTGTGAAGCGAGACCGGCCATGGCTGCCAGACGTGATCGAGGCCGGTGATCCAACCAATCCCATGGGAGCGCGCGTACTGTCGCTGCCGGGAGAATACGCCATCCACGGCACCAGCGCTTCCATGCGCGGCTCCATTGGCACAGCTGCTTCCTACGGCTGCATACGCATGCTGAACGAGGATATCGTGCACTTGTTTGATCAGGTGCGTGTCGGCACCGTCGTCACGGTCACTCGCTGACAGCGGACCGGTTGGTGGGAACCAGCGATGGTTCAGCCTGCTGCAGCGAGCGGGCAAACTTCTTGAGCACAGCGGGCTGAAACACCTGCTTTGTGGCTTCAATTACATGCACACCTGCGAATGGCAGACCGAGCGCTCTGCCAACGCGGTCCCAGGCCTTGGCGGATTTCAGCAAGAGGCGCTTTTTCACCGGCGGCACATAAAGCGCCTCACCCCAGTGCACCGGCGTGAACAGAGCCTGGCGCATCAAGGCCGTGATCTGCCCGCGACTGAATGGTTGGCCATGGCCAAAGGGCGTCAGGTCCATGCGCGCCCAGAGGCCAGCGCGGTTCGGCGCTATCACGATCAGCCGTCCACCCGGTGACAGCACGCGCCACAATTCCGCCAGCAGGGCGGCAGGCTGATGCGCTGTTTCAAGGCTGTGGGCGAGAATAATCCGGTCAACCGAACCATCCCGGAGCGGCAACTGGTCTGCATCCACCAGCGTGGAGGACGACAAGCCGCTGGAGGGCCAGTTCACCACGCCTTGTGCGGCGGGCATCATGGCAATGCTGCGGATCGCTTCCTCGCGAAACGGGCCGAGATAGGGCGTGGCATAGCCAAGGCCCATCACCACCATGCCGTTGAGGTTTTCCCAGCGATTGCGTATCGCCGTCAGCAACAGGTCGCGCGTCACCTCGCCGAGCGGGCTGGCGTAGAAACTGCGAAGATCGACGATGTCGATGGACATGCTTTGCCTTGACCGTGTAGCAGAGAGACAGTGTTTACAGATACCACATCCAAAGGTGAAGCATGGCTATGATACGTCAATATTTAAGCCGCACGGATAATTTTTCTGTCCTCATCCATGATCCCAAAACGGGGGCGACAGCGGCCCTTGATGCGCCAGATGAAGCGTCCATTATGAAGGGCTTGAACGAGACCGGCTGGAAACTAACCGATATTCTCGTCACCCACGAGCATTTTGACCACATCGAAGGCATTCCAGCCCTCAAGGCACGCTTTGGCTGCCGCGTGGTGGCTCCGCGCAAATCCACCGGCGTGCCTGTGGTGGATCAGGTCGTCAGCGAAGGGGACAGCGTCAAGGTTGGTTCGCTGGTGGCGACCGTGCTCGATACGCCGGGGCATTGTGCTGATCACATCGCCTACTGGTTC